>NZ_CALFBQ010000094.1 GCF_937951745.1 uncultured Chloroflexus sp. | reverse complement strand
GCCGCACAGATGCAATGGGCGCCGGCCTGTGCGTCTGTGCGACTATAAGGAGCAGCGAATGAGCAACAAAACCAATCCCGGCAATTTCTTCGAGGATTTTCGGCTGGGTCAAGAGATCGTGCATGCCACGCCGCGCACCGTGACCGAGGGTGATGTGGCATTGTACACGTCGCTCTACGGCGCGCGGTTTGCCCTCACCTCGTCAACGCCATTTGCCCAAACAGTAGGCCTCGAACGGGCGCCGATCGATAGCATGCTCGTCTTTCATATCGTCTTCGGCAAGACCGTGCCTGACATCTCGCTTAATGCCATCGCCAACCTTGGTTATGCCGGCGGACGGTTTGGTGCGGTGGTGTATCCCGGCGATACCCTCTCGACCACCTCTAAGGTAATCGGTCTGCGCCAGAACAAAGATGGCAAAACCGGTGTAGTCTACGTCCATTCAGTTGGTGTGAATCAACGTAACGAGACGGTACTTGAGTACATGCGCTGGGTGATGGTGCGTAAACGCGATCTCGATGCACCGGCCCCCGAACCGGTTGTACCACCGCTGCCCGACTCGGTGCCGGTGACTGATCTGGTAGTACCTTACCACATTCAACCCGGCCAGTACGATCTGGCCCGCGCCGGCAGCCCGTATCTATGGGAAGATTACGAGGTCGGCGAGAAGATCGATCACATCGATGGCGTAACAATCGAAGAAGCCGAGCACATGCAGGCCACTCGCCTCTACCAGAACACGGCCCGCGTCCACTTCAACCTTCACGTTGAGCGTGAAGGTCGGTTTGGTCGACGGATCGTCTACGGTGGGCACATCATCAGTCTCGCCCGTTCGCTCTCGTTCAATGGCTTGGCCAACGCGCTCAGCATCGCGGCGATTAACGGTGGTCGCCACACCAATCCCAGCTTCGCCGGTGATACCATCTACGCTTGGTCAGAAATTCTCGATAAGATAGAGATTCCGGGGCGTAATGACATCGGCGCGCTACGGGTGCGCACCGTCGCTGCCAAAGATCGGCCCTGTCACGACTTCCCCTACCGCGACGCCGAGGGGAACTATGATCCGGCAGTGGTGCTCGATTTCGATTATACGGTGTTGATGCCGCGACGAGCGGTGGTATAAGCAATGCAAAGACGCAGAGATCGCAAAGGATGGAAACGCAAAGACGCAAAGGTCGCTAAGTATTGGGCCGGCTAGGAGTGCGAGCTTGCCCCTGACCGTTCTGATCGCAAAAACCTTTGCACCCTCTGCGCCTTTGCGTTATTCCCCTTCTACGCCTTTGCCATCTCTGCACCTTTCCTTGACCTTTTTTCGGAACCGGCGCAGCAGTGTGCCTAAGTGTCGCTGTTCGGCCCGATCTGAGGCACGACCGGCATAGGCGGCGCGGTGGTAAGCGGCTGTCAAGGCGCGCAATTCATCGCCGACCTCAACCAATTGTTGCGCCGTACTATCGGCAAACTCAGCCGGGGTTTGTGGCGGATGGCGTGGATAGCCGTGGGCCGCAGCGTAGCGTAGAGCAGCGTGGTAAGAAACGATAGCGGCATCGAGCGGGGCAGGCCGCGGATGAGACGCTCGCAACCGCTGAGTGGTTCTGGGCAACTGCGGTCGCCAAAAACGCCGTTTTCGCAACTGTGTGCGCGCCTGTGCCCACCAATCCGGCAATTGCGCCCACACCTGCTGTACCCATCCCTGCCGGCGCGCAATTGTCCAGAAGGCCAGCCCGGTCAAGATCGCGATACAGATCCAAAAGACAATGCCGGGCCACAATGGCGGTTCGCTTGGCACTGGCGGCGGCACCATTGGCGGAGCGATTGGCGTTGCCGGCGTAGCTGTTGAATTCATCAGCGAGGTGAGCAGCATCAGTAAGAGCAGTGGCAAGAGCGCTACTAGGCTAAGTAGACCAATGAAGAGCAGCGAGAGAGTCATCGCTATTAACAGCGCGATCCCTCCCAGCAAAAGCAGACCCTCGCGCCATCCTTCTGGCACGAGCGGCGACCGCTGGGCCGGCAACGCTAGCGCCAACAGAATAACTAACCCGATCGTCGCGATGCTCAGCCAGCGCCAGCGCCGGTTGACCTCAGGCGCAATCTCGGCCTCATCGCTCTGCCAATCGGCTAGCAAGGCGCGTCGTTGGGCCAGCGCGATCAACCACAACCCGCCGGCAAGGTAGAGCGCCATCCACAGGATTGAGGCAGGGGTTTGGACGCTCTGCCGGCCCAACACCACCAGCATCGCTAACCCACCCCAGCCGGCTCCGCGACTGATAGCCGCAACTGCGGCTTGCCGGCGGGCTGTCGCGTCACTGCGGTAGAAGAGCAAATCCAAGCTCTGTAACGGAGTCTTGAGCGGAGGGTTCGGTGTTAGCGCCGCAATCGCAGCGATTCCGCTGCGGCTGAGTACAGCGACGGCCAACAGCGCCAACAGACAAAACAGAAACGGCGCATCGAACGCAGCCAGCGGATCAGTAATCCATGTCCCCATCGCAGTCCAGCCTTGGGTGCCTTGGCCCACTGTCGCCACGATGCGGGCTAGCGCCACCAAGCCGAACACCTCGGCAGCCAGATAACGCACTGCCCCCCCTTGTGTCTCGTGCAAGCCGGCCACCATCCGGCTCCGCAACGCTACTGCCTCTAGCCCGACCAACACGCTTGCCCCGCTCAGCCAGAGTGACTGCCAGCCGGTTCGCCCGGCGACTGTGTCGCTGATTACAGTCAGCGGCAGTGTGATCAGCAGTGTTATTAACAATGCTGGACCGAAGAATGAGGGTTGGTTCATACGTTCATTATACGGCGAGTGGCGAATGATGCCTAGCAAGGGGCTTCCGCTCTTGTCTTGTATGTGCGCGTAGCGCCAGTAGGCAGAATTCAGGCCACCCCCGGCCCCTCCCCCACCCCCAGCCCCTCCCCCACGCGGGGAGAGGGGGTATGGCCCCCACCCCCGGCCCCTCTCCTATAAGGGGAGGGGGGATGGCCCCCACTTCCGGCCCCTCTCCTATGAGGGGAGGGGGGAATGTGTCATTGCGAGGGGGCGCAAGCCCCCGACACAAGCTCCGGCTTTCCGCTCATCCTTCGCCCGCCAACGGCATGCTATACTACTCGCGAGTTTGTGTTGCATGCAGCGCGTTTATGCGTTTGAGGATAGTATGCTTCGTTCACGTCGTTTACATATGAATAATGGCCGAAACCGTCGTAACGGTCACCGGCATGTGCCGCCGCGTCTGTTACGCGGTCGGCCTGCACCGCGTTCGGTCATTGGCCGCTGGCTGATCAACACGTTGCTGGCCTTATTAGGCCTTACAGTAGTTGTACTCATCGGACTGGCCGGCTTTGCCTACAATGCCTATACGCAGGTCGCCGAGAGCTTAAGGCCGCGCTTGGCCCTGCTCGATAACCGCGAGCTGTTTGAGAACTCACGCATCTTCGATCGCAACGGCGAACTGCTCTACGAGTTTTTCGATGCTGGTAAGCGCACCAAAGTTGCGATTGATGAGATTAGCCCGCTCTTGATTCAAGCCACCATCGCGATCGAGGATAAAACCTTTTACACCAATCCCGGTATCGATTTAGCCGGCATTATCCGCACCTTAGTTGACAGCCTGCGCGCTGGCGAAGAGACCGGTGGCGCTTCGACGATCACCCAGCAGGTGATTAAGAATAGCGTGTTGACACCGGAAGAGCGGATGCCTGAGCGCCGCTACGAGCGTAAGCTGAAAGAGATCATTCTGGCCCAAGAGCTTGATCGCATATATACCAAGGATCAGATTCTCGAACTCTACTTAAACGAGAACTTTTACGGCAATCTGGCCTACGGCATTCAAGCGGCCAGTGAAGTCTATTTTGGCGTCAGTGCTGCTGAGCTTGATCTCAATCAGGCGTCGTTGTTGGCTGGCCTGCCGCAATTGCCATCGGTCTACAACCCGGTGAATTATCTCGAACGCGACGCTCAAGGTGCCTACTTGCCGCCAGTCTATGTCGGTAATGACTGGCTTGATCCGCAAGCACGTTTACCTGCCGGTACACCATTGCCGCGAGTGCGACAGGCAGCAGTACTGCGCCGGATGGTGGAAGACGGCTATATCACCGAAGCGCAGGCACGCCGTGCATTAGCGACGCCGCTCCGTTTTGCGCCGCAAGAAGCGCCGCTCAATGCACCGCACTTTGTCTTTTACGTGCGCGATCTGCTCTTGCAACGGTATGGTTCGCAGATTGTCTACGGTGGTGGATTGCGTATTACCACGACTCTCGATCTGCAATTGCAACGGATGGCCCAAGCGACCGCCTTCGAACGCATCGCCGAGCTTGAGTCGCGCAATATCCATAATGCGGCAGTGGTGATTATGCAGCCAAATACCGGCCAGATTCTGGCGATGGTTGGCAGTATCGATTACAACGCGGTCAAACCAACCACTACCCCCGGCGAGTCGGGCAATGTGCTCGATGGGCAGGTGAATGTTGCCACCCGCGAACGACAACCCGGTTCGGCGCTGAAGCCATTTACCTATCTAGCGGCTATGGAGCAAGGAATGACGCCGGAATCGGTCTTGTGGGATGTGCCCACCCAATTCCCGACCGGTACTGGCAGTTGGTACGCGCCGCTGAATTACAACGGCCAGTGGAACGGGCCAGTGCGGATTCGCACAGCGCTGGCTAATTCGCTCAATATGCCGGCAGTCAAAGCGTTAAAATTTGCCGGAATTGAGTACACGCTTGGGTTGCTTGAGCGGGTCGGTATTCGTAACGGTCTGAAGCGTGGTGCTGGCTTCTACGGTTTGTCACTCACGCTAGGCGGTGGTGAGGTGTCGCCGCTTGAGTTAACGACGGCATATAATACGTTGGCCAGCGGCGGGCGGTATTTTGAGCCGGTAGCTATTCTCGAAATTACCGATTCGCAAGGTCGCACCCTCGAACGCTTCACCCAAACTCCCGGTGAAGAGGCTGTCGATCCGGCGTTGGCGGCGATCATTTCTGATATGCTTAGCGACGATCGCGCCCGCCAAGCGATCTGGGGTCTCAACAGCCCGCTTCGTCTCAGCTTGCCCGCTGCTGTCAAGACTGGCACCACCAATGACTGGCGCGATGCATGGGCAGTTGGCTACACGCCGTTTGTAACGGTGGGGGTCTGGACAGGCAACAACAATAATGAGCCAACGGCGCGGGTAGAAAGCTTGACCGGCGGTGGCATTATCTGGCGTAATGTGATGGAGAGTATCTTCCGTTTGATCGCCGAGGATGATCGGTATCGAGCACTGTTTGCTGGCCCTTTTCCCAATGGTGACATTCAAACCAATTTCACCTTGCCTGAAAAGGTCGTCCGTCGCCCGATCTGCGAATTGCCCGGCCCGTTTGGCGGCTATCGCGAAGAGCTGTTCACCCAAGACATGCTGAAGCGGCTGGAGGAGGAGGCATTATTGCGCCCGACGCCAACTGCCAACCCAACCGGCCTGCTGCCAATAGAGGGCCTCTGTTCCGCCTATGACAAAGTGACCGTCGTGCGCATCCCTACTCCTGAAGAGTGGACGAGTACTGGCGAGTTGCGTCCCAACCCGCCGCCAGCGCCGCCTACTGATCCCAAAGCGCCACCATTACCACAAGACCTGAGCGCGCTTAGCGATGGGGCCTACTGCCGTCCGGCGCCGGATGCCAGCTATCCACCCGAATTGGTACGCGAGATTTATCTGTGGAAACTACCGCCGCCTGATCCGAACGAGAAAGTTGAATACAAGTGGCGTGGCGGTGACGCGACGGTACAGCTCAAATATGAAGACCTGCCCGAATGCACGACCGAGATGTTCCAACCACCGGTCCCGGTACCGCCGGTCGAGGGGGCGATCTTGATGCCCGATTTGCGTCGGTTGGGTGAAAATCAGGCCAAAGAGGTGCTGGCGTTACTGGGTATTGATCTCGGTCGCATCTACGTTGATTATCAAGGGCCGGATCGAGCCGGCGAGGATTATTTCCGGTACGGGCCATATGTGGTGCTCAGTTCGCTGCCGGCGGCAGGTGAATGGATTTTGCCTAACACGACCATCGTGCTCGGTATTCGCGCGCCTGATCCCGAACCGGCGCCGGCGACTGAACCGATCCAAGAAACGACGCCTAAACCACCGTCGGATTCATAACGTAGCACTGGGCCGAAAGCGTAGGTGATCCGCTTGCCATAGTCACAACGCAGAAATGGGGCTACACATCAGGACGGGGCTTATTTCGTGGCAAGAGCATACCACGTCGGGCCTTGCCATGCTAGCATATCTACCAAGTGTAACCACTCGTCCATTTTTTGCATCTTCCATCACGGATAAATATTGTTGGATGGCGTTGGGAGAACGTCCATGAAACAGATTGTCGTGATCGGTGGCGGGCCGGCCGGGGTGGAAGCAGCGGTCGCCGCTGCTCAAGGTAACACACAGGTCACATTAATCAGCGAAGGGCCGATCGGTGGACGCACCGGTTGGGATAGTTTGCTTCCGAGCAAGGTGTGGTTGCACGCTGCCGAAGTGGCCGGCGTTATTGCCCATGCTTCTGCGGCAGGGATAGTAGTTGGTTCAGGACAAGTTGATCCAGCCGTAGTGTTAGCTCGAATCAAGGATGTGGCGAGCCGGTGGAGCGAACGCGAGGCGCAACGGTTACATGCCGCTGGTGTTAAGGTTGTCAACGGTGTGGCCGCTTTCAATAGCCCGCACGAACTCGTCGTTCGTCAGGGTGAAAGCCAGCAGATGTTATCTGCTGATGCCGTAATTATTGCTACCGGCTCGGTACCGCGCTTCCCACCCACAATGAAGCCCGATGGCCAACGGATTATCGCGCCGCGCTTTGCCAGCCATCTCAATGCGTTGCCACCCGATATGATCGTCATTGGCGGCGGGCCGACCGGCAGCGAGTTTGCCTCGCTCTTTAGCCGGTTAGGGGTTAAAGTGACGTGGATCGTGGGCGCTCCCGGCGTGCTGCCAATGTTTGATCCGGCTGCCGGTCAAGCATTGGCGGCGGCAATGACGGCGCACGGCGTAGTTATTCATCAAGTTGATGTCGAGCGAGCTGAGCGTACCGAAGATGGGGTGGCCGTCACTACGACCGATGGCGTGACGCATACTGCGGCGATGGCCTTCCTCGCCATTGGCCGGGTGCCCGATCTGAGCCGGCTCAACCTTGCGACTGCCGGGTTGAAGGTGGGCGAGAATGGGCAGCTTGCGATCGATAACTATGGCCGCACCGAAGCGGGGCATATTTTTGCTGTCGGTGATGCTGCCGGCGGGCCGATGCTTGCCAACCGCGCGCTGGCGCAGGCGTGGATCGCCGGACGGACAGCGGCTGAGTTGCCGGCGCCGGGGTATTGCCCGCACACTGTCGTCAGCGCTGTGTATACCGTGCCTGAAATCGCGCAAGTAGGGATTGTTTCCGGCGGAGAGGGTGTGTTGCAACGGGTGCGGGCCTCGTACACCGTTTCGCTCAAGGCCTACCTCGGTGACGAAACTGAAGGCTGGGTTGAGTTGGTCTTCGATGCTGCCAACCGCCAAATCCGGGGTGGGATCGCGGTAGGGGCGCACGCCGCTGATCTGCTGGCTCCGGTGGCGCTAGCCATTCAGAGCGGCGCGACGATTGCTGACCTAGCCGCCATCTTTACTGCCTACCCAACCCTCAGCGAGGCGGTTTTTGCTGCGGCGCGCGCGGTGAAGTAGAAATTGTGGTGAATGGGACACGGATTGGGTAGTGAGTATCCGTGTCCCATTTATGTAGAGAGGTGGACACGAATGCAACGGATGTTCACGGTTGGCGCGATTCGTGCGAATCTGCCCAAACCCGTGCTAATCTGTGTGCTACTTCTCGTAGTCGAGTTGCACAGTGTGCGGGTTCCCCTCTAACTGTCGCACGGCTCGCATCAACAGCGACAACAACACCAATATGCCTAATACCCCGTATTCAAGGATCGGGATCCGTAGGATATCAGGCAACTTATGCCATTGACGGCGCGCGCCGTAGTAGCTCAGCACGGTAGCGGCATACGCGCCGCCGATCGTCCAGCGCGCCCGCGCCGGTAGATTGAGGCCGTGCATCTGGTTAACCACAAACATCATCAAGAAGCTAAAGGTAAACATCGCCGCTAGCCCGCTGCGTTTATAGAG
The DNA here is from genome assembly GCF_937951745.1 of uncultured Chloroflexus sp. GTDB lineage: Bacteria > Chloroflexota > Chloroflexia > Chloroflexales > Chloroflexaceae > Chloroflexus. The sequence goes on along the minus strand of NZ_CALFBQ010000094.1, from coordinate 8,032 downwards.
TGTCGAGACAACCGAATGCGGCAAGGCCAACATCTCAAGGGCTAATGTCCAGCGTGGATCGCGGTGGGCATTGGTGTAGATCAGCGCCGATTGGACGAAGATCAACAAGGTATGGAAGAGGCCGGTGTAGTGCAGCGGTTTCGGGTCGATCGGATGATACCAGAAATTGTAGGTCGAAGCCCACGAGAAGATATAGCCGTGAAAGCGGCGGGCAAAGCGCACAAGTTCAGGGGGCGGCATCACCCTGCGGCTGCCGAAAAACAGACCGCGCCGCGGCGATTCAAGCGCAAGCGTTAACATCAGAATAAATGATACCGAACCGAGCGCGCTGCCTTCGGGCACATCACGGGCTAGCCCATCGTAGGTATAGCGCGATTGCAGATAGTGCAGTGCCACCCCGCCGGCATTGACTGCTAGCGCCAGCCAATTGAGCCGACGCATATCGCTGGTATAGCGCAGGCGTTGGCGCTGGCCGGCGTAGATACATCCCCAAATCGCCAACTGGTGGGCGAGATAGCCGCCCCATGCCAACCAGCGCTGGGCTGGATGAGGATTGGCGGCAATCCACCGATAATCGCCGTGCTTACCACTATATTCGATGTATTGTTCTGGCGCGCGGCCCACCAACGCGGCCACGCCAACCGCACCAGCGCAGGCTGCTGCCGCCGGCACAAGCAGATCGTGCGCGTTTGGCGGCGCCGGTGCATCTTCGCTCTCGCCTTCCACCCACGCCACATACCGCTGCAAAGCCCAACCGGCTAGCGCAGCGCCAGTCGCTGCTGCTAACCCGCTCGCCACCGCTCGCCATGGGTGCTGGCGCGGATCGGCGGCCAACCCGGCGCATGCCGCACCCGCTGCGCTAACCAGTGCCAGCCCGATGCCGGGGCGCTGCCCGCGCGCTAGATCCAGCCAGTACATCGCTGCCATCGGGTTAAAGAGGGCTGCGCCTGCCAACGCATAGTTCGAGCGCGGATTGGTCATTACCGGCCTCCTACGATAAACGCTAACGCAAAGGCGCACCGCTACAAGAGGTTTAAGACGGAAAGGATAAAGAAGAATATTTGAAACTTGGTTTTGAGTATCTGGACAAGGCTTGGTAACATCATGTGCAAAATCTTGACATATCATACCATACTTGTGAGCGTACTCGAAAGTTGAAGCCTCAACAAGTTAAGCATGTTCTACACTAAGTAAATATTTGACTACTCAGATTTGACAGAACGGCGAGGAAGGCGTAGGATTGGGTACCGCTCTGACTATATAACCTTTCGTTTCGTTCGTATTTGACCATCCTACAAAAGGTTTGTTATGACTACCATAGTGTTTTACAATGGCCCAATCTACACCCTCGATCCGGCCCAACCGGTGGTTCAAGCGGTAGCTATTCGCGGCGAGCGGATCTTGGCGGTGGGTGATGAAGCGACGGTGCGAGCCGCCGCCGGCCATCAGATTGAGGCGATTGATCTGCGCGGGCGGGCAGTGCTGCCAGGTTTGACCGATGCGCACGTTCATATTGTGCTGTACGGTCTTGCCCGCCAGCAGGTGCGCCTGACCGGCTGTGCCGATTTCGCTGCGGCGCTCGACCAGATCGCTGCTGCGGCGCAACGTTTGCCGCCGGGAGCATGGTTGCGGGGCAACGGCTGGGATCATACGCTGTGGGGCGGGCGCTGGCCTACCCGGACTGATCTCGACCGGGTGTGTCCTGAACGGCCCGCGATGCTGGATCGCAAAGATGGCCACTCGCTCTGGGTAAACAGCCGTGCCCTTGAGCTGGCTGGGATTACTTCGGCGACACCTGATCCCGATGGTGGTCAGATTCAGCGTGATGAGCGAGGTGAACCGACCGGCATCCTGTTTGAAACCGCAATGGAACTGGTGCGCGCGATTGTGCCGCCCCCTACTCGTGCCGAGCGGCTTGCTGCGCTACGATTAGCCATAAACGAGGCGTTGAGTTACGGCTTGACCAGCTTGCACGTGCCGCCGGCGACCGATCCGGCTGATGGTCCCGATACGCTGATTGATCTACAAGCGCTGCGGGCTGACGGTGATCTGACCATCCGCGTGCTGGCACATATTGCCGGTGCGCATCTCGATCACGCCATCGGTTTAGGCTTGCGCAGCGGGTTGGGTGACGATTGGCTGCGGATTGGCGGTCTCAAGCTGTTTGCCGATGGTTCGCTTGGTTCTGAGAGCGCCCACATGCTGGCACCGTATGAGGGGCGTGATCATACCGGCATCGCCGTCATTCCACCTGCCGAGATGAAAGAAATTGTGACGCGCGCCAATGCGCACGGGATCAGTGTGGTCGTGCATGCGATTGGTGATGCAGCCAATCGGAGTGTACTTGACGCTATCGCCGCTGCTCGTCCTACTGCAACGCAGCTCGCGTTACCCAATCGGATTGAGCATGCCCAGATTCTCGATCCGCGCGACATTCCTCGCTTTGCCGAACTTAGGGTGATTGCCTCGATGCAGCCGATTCACTGCACCGCCGATATGAAAATGGCCGAGCGGTTGTGGGGTGCGCGCTGCGTAACCAGTTACGCATGGCGTAGTCTGCTTGATGCCGGTGTAACACTAGCGTTTGGCTCAGATGCGCCGGTCGAGACGCTTGACCCGTGGGCCGGCATTCACGCTGCGGTAACCCGTCAAACGACCGATGGCATACCTGCTGGTGGATGGTATCCTGAGCAACGACTGGCGCTCACCGAAGCATTGGCAGCTTATTGCAGCGGCCCGGCGGCGGCGGAAGCCGCTTTTGATCGCAAGGGTCGTTTGTCGTCCGGCGTGTTAGCCGATCTGGTCGTCCTGAACGGCAATCCCTTCCAGATGCCGGCGGAGCATTTGCATACGCTGCATGCCGAGTTGACGATCGTCGGGGGCAAGATCATGTTTGAGCGGCGATAGCGTAAGCCGAGGGGCAGAGCACAATCTGCCCTGCTGATAATAAAGGAAAGGATAAGCCGGCATGCTGCGGAATCGGGTCTTTACGGCGGTGGTTGGCGGCCATTTTATGGTTGATGTGCTCAATAGCGTCGGCGCAGTGCTGCTGGCAGTCTTGGCTGGGCCGTTAGGCCTTAGCAACCAGCAAATCGGCTTGGCCCTAACTGTTTACACCTTACTCGGTGCGCTCTCGCAGCCGCTGTTTGGCTGGATCGCCGACCGCCTACCCGGACGCACGCTACAACTCGCGGCGCTGGGCGTGCTCTGGATGGCGCTCTGCTATACCGGAGTGGCGCTAGCGCCAAACTGGACGGTGCTCTTGCCCTGTTTTCTGCTCGCTGCACTCGGCAGCGGTCTCTTTCATCCGATCGGCACCGCCAGTGCCGCGGCTGCGGTGCCCAACAAACCGGCCAGTGCGACAGCCATCTTCTTTTTTGGCGGACAGGCCGGCTTGGCGGTCGGCCCGCTGTTAGCCGGGATCGTCCTAGCGGTTGCCGGCACGCCGGGAATCGTACCGATTGCGCTCGCGGCAATCGTGCCGGCGGGAGTCCTGCTCCTTGCCCAGCAAACTGCCCGGAGCCGGCGGACTGCACGCGCCGCCACCCCCGCTGTGCCTCAAGTTTGGACGGCGCTGGCAATCGCGATCTTTCTTGCGTTTATTACGCTGGTCGTGGTACGCTCGTCGATACAGGCGGTATACCAGTCGTTCCTGCCCAAACTCTTCAGCGATCGCGGTTGGGAGCCAACTGTGTACGGTGCCTTGGCCGGTACCTTTATGGCGACGGCGGCGGTCGGCAACGTGCTGAATGGCTGGATGGCTGACCGGTTTGGCATGCGCGCTGCGACGGTCTGGCCGCTAATCCTCAGCGTCCCCGCTGGCTTGGCCTGTTTTCTGTCCACGCCGCTGTGGGCTATTTTCATTGCTTGTGGCTTGGCTGGGATGCTGGTCGGCGGCCAACATAGCATTCTCGTCGTCCATGCCCAGCGCATCTTGCCAGTCAAGCAAGGGCTGGCGTCGGGCCTCATTCTTGGCTTCACCTTCGCTACTGGCGCGATCGGCACATGGCTAAGCGGCATCCTTGCCGACGTGGTTGGTCTTGAGACAGTGATGATCGGAGTGACGCTGCTTGGCTTGCCGGCGGCGGCGCTAGCACTGACCCTGCCCGGACGCGCGCGTCCGGCGGCTGCGCCGGTGGTGATACCAATGGCTGCGCCCACACAGGGGGATTAATGGCACTTGCCAGCGGAAAGGCTTTCAAGCGAGCGGATTGTTTGCAGGTGAATAGACATCTTTTGCCCTCCCGCCAGTCCCTTTCTTCCATAATGGAAGAAGGGGTTGTTTATGCATCCTGATGTGTGAAGCGAACGATACACTATTAAGGTGTTGCAGATGCGGTAAAGGTTGTTCTTTGGTGCCGTTCTGCGCGAGGGAAGATGGTTCTTGCTCATTGATGAAACAAGAATGCTCGCTGCTTCAATCGTAACATGATGGTAATCATGAATTTGTAAGATGATAAAGTGTTATTGAAACACATTAAAATGATATGATAAGCACTAGTGTCTTTGCCAATGGAGTGAAGCAATGCGCCATTATTTTCGTCCAGCACTTCCGTTTTTTATGTTTGTTGTGTTCGCGGTTGCGATGACCCTGTGGCCGAAACCGGTTCAAGCTGCAGTGAATTGCAGTAATCCGGCGCTAGTGTGTAAAAGCGGCATGTTGAGCATTGATGAGGTGTGGACAGCAGATAAGGTCTATGTGGTGTATGGCACGGTGACGGTGCCAGCAGGAGTGACGTTGACCATCCAAGCCGGTACGGTGGTGAAATTTAATCTTTACACCCGTTTGACTATACAAGGGAAGCTGATTGCCAACGGCGTTTCCGATAATCTTATCTACTTTACTTCCATTCGCGATGATACGATCGGCGGCGATACCGATAATGAAGCCAATACCCCCCAACCGGCCAATTGGCAATACATCCACTTTCAGAGCGGCAGCACAGGGGTGCTGCAACACGTCGAGATTCGTTACGGCGGCGCTTATACTGAGCCGATGGTGCGGGTGGAGGTGAACGCCAACGTCACTATTCGTGCCAGCTTCTTTAAATTTAGCTATCAGTGCGCGATCAGGATGCATCCGCAGAATGATGTCACGCTGGAGAACATGAGTCCGGTGAACTTTAGCGGGAATGTCTACAACGGCCTTTGCGTCGATAGCGGCGATATTACCGCTGATACGACGTGGGATGAAACCGAAGCGGTCTACATTCTCACTGGCGATGTGAGCGTGGCCTTCGGCAAGACGCTTACGTTAGGGGCGGGGGTGGTCATAAAGCTGGCCGATGTCTTCCTTGGGGCGAACCTGTTGGTACACGGAACGCTGCGGGCACAGGGCACGGCGGATCAACCTATTTATTTCACCTCAATCTATGACAATACCATCGGCGGCGCCAGTGGCAATACGACGACAACGCCATCTCCCGGCAATTGGGGATGGGTGCTGTTTCGCACCAGCAGCAGCGGCGTGCTTGATTATGTTGAAATGCGCTATGGCGGTAAAAATGCCAGCAATGCGATCTTGCGCCAAGAGGTCGGCGCTGCGGTGTCGATCAATGCCGGGCGTTTTGTCAATGGCAGGCGCTGCCCATTGAGCATGCCGCCACAGAGCGATTTTACCCTGAGCAATATGAGCCCGGCGAGCTTTACTGGCAATGAATTCAATGGGATTTGCGTCGATAGCGGTGGGGTATTGACCAATACGACGTGGGATGAGACGGAAGCGCCGTATGTGCCGCAGGGTGATATAACGGTTGCGTTTGGGGCTACTCTGACATGGGGGCCGGGGATTGTGGTGAAGCCGCGTGATTTCAACACCGCTTTCTTCATTGATGGTGTGCTCAATGTGAACGGTGTTGCCGGCCAACCCGTTACGCTGACTTCAGTCCGTGACGATACGATTGGCGGCTCCACCGACAACACAACCAACCCGCCCGCTCCCGGTGATTGGGGCCGTATCCTCTTCCGCAGTACTGGCGCTGGGGAGTTGAACCAGCTTGAATTGCGGTATGGCGGCCAAGGGTGGTCAGCGCTGAGCATGTTGGAACAAGATGTTGGCGCAAATGTGACCATCAAAGGCGGTGCTTTTAAATATGGGAGAGGATGTGCTTTGGCGACTCATCCGCAGAATGACTTCACCATTATCAATCTAACTCTCGTCAATGTAACCGGTAACGGAACCAATGGTTTGTGCGTGAAAGGCGGCGGTATTTCAATTAATACAACATGGGATGAGACAGAGATACCCTATGTGCCGCAGGGTGATATAACGGTTGCGTTTGGGGCTACTCTGACATGGGGGCCGGGGATTGTGATCAAACCGTACAATACCGAGACAGACTTTATCATCGATGGCGCGCTCAATGCCAATGGCACTACTGGCCAACCGGTTGTCGTGACGTCGCTGCGTGACAATACGATTGGCGGTTCAACCGGTAACGATACTAACCCGCCTGAACGCGGTGATTGGGGGCGTATCTTGGTAAGGAGTAACGGCAGCGCAACGTTGAATATGGTCGAATTGCGCTATGGTGGACGGCTCTGGTTTAATCTCTCTATGGTAGAGCAAGCCCTTGACGCACAAGTGACCATCAATGCCAGCACCTTTAGGTTTGGCAGCGGGTGTGCGGTGGCAATTCATCCGCAAACGGATGTGACGTTGACTAATATGACCGCAGCGAACTTTAGCGGTAATGGCACTAATGGCATCTGTGTGCAAGGCGGCGGGATTGCGGCCAACACGACGTGGGATGAAACCGAAGCGCCGTATGTGCCACAAGGAGATATTACAGTTGCCGTCGGTGTCACGTTGACGTGGGGGCCGGGGGTCGTGATTAAGCCAAAGGATGCCTCGGTGGAGTTTTTGATTGACGGGATCCTCAATGCCAATGGCACCCAGAGCCAACCGATTTACGTCACTTCGATCAACGACTCAACCGTGGGTGGTACAACGGTCAGCTCAACCACCCCGCCGGCTCCTAGCCAATGGGGTCGCCTCTTGTTCCGTAGCGGCAGCAGCGGCACACTCTCGTACATTGTGGTGCGCTATAGTGGTGACATGTCCAGTGCTTCCGCCGCGATTCACGTTGACAACGCTTCGCCGGTGTTACGCTATTGTACATTAGCGAACAATCGGTATGGGTTGCGTAGTTCTGGCACTGCTGCCAATCCAGTGGTCGAGTACTGTAACATCGTGGGCAATACGACTGCCGGTATCCAAAACGACACCCCTGATCATTGGATTTCAGCACCGAATAACTGGTGGGGGAATGTGACCGGTCCGAATGATGCCTCAAATGCCGATGGGTTGGTGAACAACGGCAGCGGTGATAAAGTCAGCAATTTTGTCCAATATCGACCATGGTTGCAGGGGCCGGTCATCATCAGCGCTGGCCAATATCGGATATATGTGCCACAAATTGTGCGGTAATTAGCGTGAATGCATCCCTCACCCTCGGCCTCCTCTCCCTCCTGACGGCGGGAGAGGGGGAGCAACTGATTGGTGGTCAAGGCATTGCAGGTGCGGAACGCAGGAGCGCTCTGCTCTCGCTAGGCGGCCCCACCCCCTTCCCTCCGCTAGGGGAAGGGGATGGTAGCGCATCGCAGAGGGCATAGAGGAAGCAGGGAATGATTGCCATCCCAAAAACCCTTTGCAATCTTCGCGACCTTTGCGCCTTTGCGTCTTTGCATACTTTGCGTTCACCTCCTTTGCGGTGCCAGCCAGCCGTCCGGTGCTACCGCGTCTTTGTCCCTTTTGCGAGTGGGTGGTGAGGGGCCGCATCATCCACGCAATCACTTGCTGAGTCAGGTATAATGGCGAACAGGGCGACCATAGCGGCAGATCGCCGTGCCTATGACGAAAGGAACTAAAATGACCCTTACCGCAAATCAAGTTCCCACACGGGCCGAAATATCAGTCGAATATACGTGGGATTTATCGCAAATCTTCGCCGATCTCCCCGCGTGGGAGCAGGAACTCAGCGCGGTTGAAGCGCGCGCGCAAGAATTAGCAGCGTTGCAAGGGACGCTGGCG
>NZ_CALFBQ010000093.1 GCF_937951745.1 uncultured Chloroflexus sp. | reverse complement strand
TAGACAACACTGTCACCAAAGCTTTAGGAGTACTACAGGAAAACGGCGTCTACGCCTGTTTCCTCTACCTGCTGGCGAAAGAAAAGGAAAACGGCAGCGTCGTTGTTGACGAGATGCTCAATCTGTTGGCCGGACTAGGCTTTGACTGGACTAAACCCGCTAATAACAATCCCGAAACTGTGTTGAGCCACATCAGTGGCAAAGTAACGGTTGACCTAGAGCGGCTGCTGCTGGCTAAAGAGACGCTGGAACAGATGCTGATTTACGCCCGCTATGGTGCCAAAGCGCGCGGCTGAAGAGGGTGCTATGTGGCAAGCCTTTGAGGTGATCTTGCGCCTGCGCTCCCCGTTGCATATCGGATGCGGCAAAGTCGGCAACTTACAGCGCACGCGGCCATACCTCACCGGTCGGGCGCTGTGGGGTGCGCTGACCATGCGCCTGACGCGCGACACGTTCCAAGGGAGTGAGCCGGCTACCGACTCCCATAAATACAGGAAGATAGGGGAGCAGGTGAACCAACATCTCGCTTTCACGTACTTCTACCCGGTGCTGAAATCCGAGAATGACTATCAAGTGGCGTGGCCATGGGAAAACGAGCACCTGTTCCGCCACCGCTTTCTCAGCAGTTATCAGGGAACCGCTCTGTCGTATCCACAACAGTCAGCCGCCGAGGGCATGCTCCACGAAGTGGAGTTTATTTCTCCTCATACGTTGGACACCGGTCAACCGGTCTTTCTGAAGGGTTATATATTTGAGCAAGCGAAGTGCCCGCAAGAGCTGAATTGGCGGTCGGCCTGTAAGCGACTGCAAGTAGGCGGCGAGCGTGGCTACGGCTGGGGCGACGTCGAACTGGTGAGCATTGCTAAGTGTGACGACACTAATCTGTTTAGCAGTGCAGCGACGTTCAAGAACAATGGCGCTCGTCCTGTCATTTCCATACCCCAAAATGGACGCTTGCTGGCCCACACCCAAGTTAAAGATATTGCTATTGCCGGCGATGTCGAACCACTGGTAGGCCGCGAGTGGCGTTCAGATAATCAACAACGTGCTTACGCCGGCCAACACGTGGAATTCAGTGGCCTTTGCTTTGTTCCCGGAAGCATGACCCAACAAACCATTGATTGTGAAGTGACGGCCTTGGGGATTTGGCAGCCACTAACGTAAAGGTGTAAGTACTGAAAGGCGCGATTTATATTGGCACTCGCTGACACTGGTTATGCCCCTTTGGTTAATCTATTTAATGATGGACTGAAAGGCGCGATTTATATTGGCACTCGCTGACACTCATGCCCCTCACATGAGACTTCAAGTCATACACCAAGAGTAATGCAAATTACCCTTATCACTTTCGCGTATCTTTAGATACCTTTACATGCTGCGTGCCTTTGCGTTTACCTCTCTGTGCCTCTGCCTCCTCCGCGCCGTTGTTACCTACCTTACCTCGTAAGAACTCACTAATCGGCCTTGAGCATCAATTAGATGCGCTACATCACCACGGCGCCACACCGGTGCGTTCAGCTTCCAGTAAAAATCACCGGTGGCGAGGTTATCTGTACCATTCCCAGTATAGAGATAGACGTCAGTTTCAGGTTGGAGAATGAATGCTGGAAAGACAAAGGCTGGGATTTCAGGGCGGGAAATATTCACAATCCGCCAACCAGCAATCGTCAGGTCGTTCTCTTCTTCACTTCGGATCGTCACTTGTTCCTCATTTAACGAGGCTGATGAATTTGGGTCGTAGGGAATAATTTCAAGCGTCACCGCCAATCCAGCCGGCATAGGGGTCGGTGTGCGACCCGGCACCACACTAGTCGAGCCAGTCGTGGCGGTAGGGAGGGGCGTATTGGTAACCCGCACCGGTGTTCCTGTACTACCTGCCGCCGACGTAGATGTGCTAGGAACCCGCGTGGCCGGCGTGGGTGTGCTGGGAACCCGCGTGGCCGGCGTGGGTGTGCTGGGAACCCGCGTGGCCGGCGTGGGTGTTTGGGTCGGGCGCGGTACCGTGGCAATGCTCGTTGCGGTGGCGGTTGGAGTGGGTTGCGAAACCGGCTGGCTAGAGACCGGGGTGTCGGTTGGCGCAAGCGTTGCTACCGCTGGTAACGGTACATCAACGTAGCACAGCAGGCTGGCAATCACCTGTCGGCTAGCCCGTACCTGCACCTCAACCGGGTAGATGCCGGGTGGCTCGTTGGTGCGTAACGGGATCTGCCAATTGCCCGCCGCATCGCTAAACCCGCCGCCAACCGGTTGGCCGGTAAAGAGCACGAGCAACCCTTGCAACGGCGGCGCATTCGCTCCACGTAAGATGACGGTTTGGTTGCGCGGGCAGGCAATGGGAGTAGGTTGCGCGTAAACCTGTTGCGCTGCCAACACAACAACACTGGCTAAAGCCAGTGTTATCAAGAAGACCTTCCAAAATTGGTGATGCTGATGTGGCATGGGGCGTGATACAATTGATGTGGTGGGCGATAGTGGATTCGAACCACTGACCTCCACGATGTCAACGTGGCGCTCTAACCAACTGAGCTAATCGCCCATGCGTGCTTTATCCTACCATTGAATGCTGGGCCTGTCAAGCGGGCCGTCTGTCATCGCTTCCGCGACCTGCAATGCCTGAGCAGCCTGATCGCGTGCGCGCAGGAGATTGCGTCGCCGCCGCCGGCTCGCAATGACAACGAGCGAGCAGTACAACCCGCCGCCGTTTAGAACACACGAATAGCGTCGGCGGCAAGCGCCCCTCAAATCAAAAAATCAGCACATTGTGTCAACGTTTGGCAAAGAGCATTATAATGTCATTGATCTTATCATATGGAATGGATATGTCCAGAAGCCGTTATATCACCATCAACGATCATCCTGAACGTTGTGTGTTGTTCGTGGCTATTTTCAACCACGCCTTATGAATGACTTGCTCTTCCGGCTTGAGCCAGCCTTGCAGCACCTTCTGGCCCGCGCCGCCGAGCTCGCGCCGGCGATTAATGCCACCGTTTGGCTAGTTGGCGGTGTCGTGCGCGATCTATTGCTCGAACTACCCATCGGGCGTGATATTGATTTGGCCGTTGAAGGTGATGTCAACCGACTGACGCCCATCTTAGCTGAAGCGTGGGGAGGCCAGATCGCTGCCCGCCATCTACCGTTTGGCACGGCGACGATAGTGGTCGATCAATGGGTCATCGACCTTGCGCAGACCCGTACCGAACGCTATCCGCGTCCGGCAGTCTTGCCAGAAGTGCAACCGGCGCCAATCGCCCTCGATCTCCATCGCCGCGACTATAGCATTAATGCGATGGCCATCAGATTGGCAGCCGAACATGGCCGGCTTTTGCCAATGCCGCTGTTCGACCCACTCGGCGGTGTCGCCGATCTCGCCGCACGCCGGCTGCGCCTCTTGCATAACCAAAGTCTGCGCGATGACCCGACCCGTCTGCTGCGCGGCGTGCGCCTCGCTTCCCGTCTCAATCTCACCCCCGACGCAGCGACCGCGACCCAGATCGCCGATGCGCTGGCCGCCGGATACTTGGCGCTATTGACGCCGGAACGGATCCAAACCGAGTTGTGCCTGACCCTCACTGAACCCGATCCGGCAGCGGTGGTGGCGCTGGCCGACCGCTGGGGTATGACCCAACAAATCATCCCCGGTTTGCGTTGGACGCCGGCGCTGGCTGTGCGATTGGCGCGCTATCACCGCGATGAGTACGGTATCGCTCCGCTTGCGCCGGCTGAGACGGTGATCGCCGGCTTGCTGCTCTATGACCTTAGCGACGCTGAGCTGGCAATGGTTCTGCAACGCTACCATCTCCCGGTCACTATTCGCCAACTGGTCAATGACCTCATATCACTGCGTCACCAAACCACTGCTATTGCCGCCACAACTAGCCCAAGCGCCCTTGATGCCCTGTTGCATCCCTATAGCGCCGCCGCTATCGCTGTGCTACACTACGCGGCAAATAGCCCAATCCAGCTAGCAACGGCTCGCTACCTGCGCGAATGGCGCCTCCTACGTCCGCCGCTCAACGGCGATGATCTACGTGCATTGGGGGTAGCGCCGGGGCCGCAATTGGGCCAGTTGTTGCGTGAGCTGCGCACTGCAACGCTAGACGGTTTGGTTACTGATCGCGCTGCCGCCGAACAATGGGTGCGACAACAATTGGCCGCTTTATCGAGGTGAACAAAGGAAACATCTGTGGATGCGATGCTGCAACTGTTGCAAGACTTAACCGAAGCCCCCGGCGCTTCTGGCTACGAAGGGCCGGTGCGTGACGTGATGCGCCGCTATCTTGAGCCGATCAGCGAGATTGAGATTGACCATTTGGGTAGCATTATTGCCCGCCGCACCGGCCTCGCCACTAGCCCGCGCATCGCGCTGGCCGCCCATCTTGACGAAATCGGTTTGATGGTCACACGCATCACTGATGACGGCTTCCTCAAGTTTCAACCACTGGGAGGCTGGTGGGATCACGTGCTGTTGGGGTTGCGCGTCGAAGTGCATACTCGCTCTGGCCCAATCATCGGCGTGATCGGTGCTAAGCCGCCGCACATTCACAGCAATGACGAACGGAACCGGCTGGTTGATAAGAAAGCGATGTTTATTGACATCGGCGCCGCTTCGCGTGATGAGGCGGTGGCGTGGGGAGTGCGTCCCGGCGATCCGGTGGTGCCGGTAGGGCCGTTCACTCCGATGCGCAACCCCGATCTGTTGTTGGCCAAAGCGTGGGATAACCGAGTTGGCTGCGCGATCGTGATCGAGACGTTGCGCCGCTTGGTCAACGAACACCACCCCAACAGTGTCTTCGGCATCGGCAATGCTCAAGAAGAGGTTGGCTTGCGTGGAGCAGCCACCACGACCTACATCACCAAACCTGACATCGGCTTCGCGATCGACACTGCCATCGCCGGCGACATGCCCGGCGTGGGGGCCGATGATGCTATGAGCCGGCTTGGTCAAGGGCCTGCCATCCTCTTGATTGACGGTTCCATGATCGCGCACGTCGGTCTGCGTCATCTCGTGATCGATGTCGCTGCCGAAGAAGGTATTCCGCTCCAATTCGATCTGATGCCCGGCGGCGGCACCGACGGCGGAAGAATGCACATCTTTGGCAACGGCGTGCCTACCGTGGTCATTGGGCCGCCGGTACGCTATATCCACTCGGCGTCAGCTATCGTCCACCGCCGTGACATCGAGCAAACCGTACAATTGCTCTTGGCACTGATCCGCCGGCTCGATGACGAAACGGTGCAGCGACTACAAACAGGGATGTAAGCACCTATGCTTGCCTTCATACGCATTCTTCAGGTTCGCCTGCCACTCTGGTTAGCGAGTTTGTTCGTCTTCGTGACCCTGCTCGGCGGCCTCAGCGGCGGAGTATGGCTCGGTATCTGGCTCAGCCGGCCCCAAACCGCCAGCGCCTGCCCCGAAACCGAAACCATCTGCACTGACTTTGCCGTCTTTTGGGACGTGTGGCGCTTGGCTCGCGAACGGTACGTCGATCCGGCTGCCGCTGACCCGGCCCGGATGCTCGAAGGCGCTGTCGATGGCATGTTGGCGACGCTCGGCGATGAAGGCCATACCCGCTTTCTGACTGCCGCCGAGGCTGCCCAATGGCAAGAGTCGCTCAGCGGCGAGTTTGAAGGCATTGGTATCTACGTCGGCGAACGCAATGGCACGCTGTTGATTCTGGCTTTGATCGAGGGATCACCAGCCGCTACTTCCGGCCTCCGCGCCGGCGACCGCATATTGTCCGTTGATGGCACCGCTGTGGAAGGCTGGACAATCGATCAATTAGTAGCGCGGGTGCGGGGGCCAGCCGGCACACCGGTCACGCTTGAAGTGAGCCGGCGTGATACCGAGCCGTTGCGGTTTACTATCACGCGGGCCAAGATCACTGCGCCGAGCGTCAGTTGGGCAATGTTGCCCGATCAAATTGCGCTGATCCGCATTACCTCGTTCGATGAACAGGCGGCCAGCGGGTTGCGCAAAGCGCTGACCGAAGCTAAGGCTGCGAACGCGCAGCGGATTATTCTCGATCTGCGCAACAATCCGGGTGGGTTGCTCAGCACGTTGCTGGCGATAGCCGGCGAGTTTTTACCGGCAGAAACGCCGGTGCTGATTGAACGCAACCGTGATGGCTCGCAGCGGGTGACCACCACCCGTGCGGCGGGCATGGCCCAAGACATGCCAATGGTTGTGCTGATCAACGGTGGTTCGGCTAGCGCCGCCGAGATTCTAGCCGGCGCCTTGCAAGATGCGGGTCGGGCAGTGTTGGTGGGGGAAACAACCGTTGGTACCGGTACCGTCCTCACCCCGTTTCGACTGAGCGGCGGGGCGCAACTCCTGCTCGGCACGCAAGAGTGGCGAACGCCGGCGGGTCGGCAAATTCGCGGCAAAGGTATTGAGCCGGATCAAGTGGTGGCGCAACCAATTGACGCACCGATCTTGCTGCCAGCCGAAGCGCGCAACCTGAGTGCCGCCGATTTAGCTGCCAGTGGCGATGTGCAACTGTTGGCGGCAATAGCCGCATTGCAACGTGAGTAGACAACGCGCTGGAGAGCCTGACGGATGTCTGGCCCCCAACGGCGTAAAGGGCGCAGGGAATGGAGGTCAACTCCGCATCCTCGGCGCTCTCGGCGGTACACTACACCTCCCTCCCCCGCTGGAGGAGGGGGTGAAGGAGAGAGGACCCATCCTCACCCTTTGCCCTAATCCCCTCCACGCCCGCAACCGCTCTCCCGCCCATCCAAGTGGCTCCCCCTCTCCCACCATCAGGGGGAGAGGGGGCCGAGGGGTGAGGACCCATCCTCAAGACGCAAAGGCCGCCGAGGATGAGTATCAACTCCGCATCCTCGGCGGTACACCGCTCACCAATACAAAACCAAAAAACATCAGCCGGCAATTGCCGGCTGATGTTGCTTCCGCCTTTTGGCGGGCCCGACGGGATTCGAACCCGCGACCTCCACCTTGACAGGGTGGCATCCTAACCGCTAGACGACGGGCCCATTGGTGACCCCAGCGGGATTCGAACCCGCGATCTCCACCTTGAGAGGGTGGCGTCCTAGGCCGCTAGACGATGGGGCCAACCCGCTCAACACGGTGGGAGTATACCATAGGTTTGGCAATAATGCAAATCGGTGCAAAAGGCGGGTTAGCAGGATAACGCATGCGTTTCCTAACGGCTCTGACCCATTACTCTAGTCATCCCCGTTGCCGGCCAACTCGTGACCGAAGATTAGCCGACAGCTACTTCTGCTCGTCCCGCTCAACATCTATTATTGTGATAAGTCGAACAAATTTCGTTACCGGCAAGGAGTGTTCTGCTATGGCTCGCACCGTTCCCGCCACCGAACCAAAACTGGAAAAATCACCGATCGAAAAATTTGTGGTTTTGCTCATCGTGCTTTTGCCCTTTCTTGGCACCATCTACGCGATGGTCATGCTTTGGCAACAGTACGTTGACTGGCTCGATGTCACCTTGATGCTCGTGTTGTACGTTATTTCCGGCCTCGGCATCACCATCGGCTTTCACCGCATGCTCACTCACAAGAGCTTTGAAACCTCGCGCCCGCTTAAGGCGCTCTTTCTGATTATGGGGTGTATGGCACTGGAAGGAGACCCGATTTCGTGGGCTTCGACCCACATCCAGCACCATGCCCACTCCGACGACGAAGAGGATCCGCATAGCCCGCTCGAAGGCTTGTGGCATTCGCATGTGGGCTGGCTGTTTACCCACAAAAACAACATCGAAATGTACGGCAAGTGGCTGTTGAAGGATCCAACCATTGTTTGGGTGAGCAAGACGTGGTACCTGTGGGCGGCGCTCGGCATTCTGATCCCAACTCTGATCGCCGGGTGGAGTGGATTGATCTGGGGCGGTTTGGTGCGCATCTTCCTCACCCACCACATCACGTGGAGCGTGAATTCAATCTGCCATACCTTTGGCCGCCGCGACTACAACACTCGCGATGCTAGCCGCAACAACTTCATCGTTGGCCTGCTCGCCTTCGGCGAAGGCTGGCACAACAACCATCACGCCTTCCCCCGCTCGGCCTTCCACGGTCTGCGCTGGTGGCAGATCGATATTTCGGCTTACATCATCCGCGCCCTTGAAAAGGTGGGATTGGTGTGGAACGTGTACCGTGTGAAGCCGGAAGATCAGCACAAGCGCCAAGCGACGCCGGCTCTACACGAAGTGATGGGCGATTAATCATAGAGAGTAGAGTGATGGAGAGTAGGGTTTGCACCCTACTCTCATTCCTAGTTGACGAAGGGCGACATCGACGTTGCCATATTCAGGATTATTTCACGCCGGCAAATGAAGACGATTGGGCAACGTCGCCCACGGCTGGCCGGGCGCAATCACTCTGTTGAAGCTATATGCGACGAGTATGTCCGACGCCACCTTTCCACTTGTTGGTTAACCGCCATTTGAACAGTACATGTTAACCGGCGCTTACGACGAGATGTTTGCGCCCGATGGTAGCGTGCGCCCGGCCTATGCTGAATTGGCCCGCTGCCTCAGCGCGCTCAGCCCGGAAGAGTTGCAGCAACGACAACGCTATGCCGATCTGACCTTCCTCAATCAGGGGATTACGTTTACGGTCTACGGCAACGAATCCGGAATCACCACCGCCTCCGTCCAAGCCGAATTGCAACAACAGTAGCGGCGCACTGCTCCCCGTGCCCCCCGCGCCCACTCCGTAACGGCACACTGTGGTGTGCCCTGCCACATAAACACCGTCTTGCGGTACAATAGACAGTATGAACGTCCTGCTCATCTCCACCTACGAACTTGGTCACCAACCGCTGAGCCTCGCCTCACC
>NZ_CALFBQ010000092.1 GCF_937951745.1 uncultured Chloroflexus sp. | reverse complement strand
TCCGCCCTACGGGAGACACATGGCAGTGTATTCCTGCGGCGTTAATACTCCTCAACCTTTGGGCTGATGAAACACTAACATGGCTATGCTATGCTGATCATGGCGCATCGATAATGTCCGATGACCGCTCACCCGCCGGGTTTCACCGGCTTGCGGCTGCGTGAAGCAGCGTGTGCGCTCAATGCCTTCTCCGCTGAACTGTTCGATGCGCCGGGGAGAAGCGTTGCGCACAGGTGTTCGGTCGTCTGCGAGAGGAGTAATGGGTATGTTTACTCGGATTCTGAACTTCTTGCGCCGGCTTGGCCAGATTCACCCCGCCGTGATCGCCATCGCGCCTGACCGCACGTGGTAAGTAGAGTACAATGGAGCGAGTAGGGTATTCGTTCGTTGTACGAGGAGCGCACCAATGGCCCGTGTCGGTATTTATGGCGCAACCGGATACACCGGGATCGAGTTGCTAAAGCTGCTCGCCCGTCATCCAACGGTAGAAGTTGCCTTTGCTACCGCTCGTTCAGCAGCCGGGCAGCGCCTCAGCGAGGTCTTCCCGATTGTGGGCGATCTGCGGCTCACTGCGGCGGAAGAGGTCGATCCGGCGAGTGTTGATGTGGTCTTCACTTGCCTTCCCCATAACACCCCCGACTTGATCCCGATTGTGCAACGTGCGCTGGTTACCGGCGCGAAGGTGGTCGATTTTTCCGACACGTTTCGCATTGCCGACCCCGCAGTCTACGCAGCGCGACGCGGTAAGCCGCATCCGGCGCCGGACTTACTTGAGTTGGCGGTGTACGGTCTGCCTGAACTGCACCGCGAACGCATTCGTCAAGCCCGCTTGGTGGCGAATACCGGTTGCTATCCGTTGACGGCCATTTTGCCGCTGGTGCCGTTGGTGCGCGCCGGTTTCCTTGCTGATCCCACGGTTATTGTTGATAGTAAGTCGGGTGTTTCCGGGGCCGGTCGTTCGCTATCATTGAAGACGCATTTTGGCGAGACCCACGAGACCTTTAGCGCCTATAATGTTGGCCGCGTCCATCGTCATCTGGCCGAGATGGAACAGGAGACTGGGCTGCACATTATTTTTGCCCCTCATCTGCTGCCGGTCTTCCGTGGGATTCTTTCAACTATTTATGTCAATCTTAAGCCAGAAGTTGACGATACGGCGCTCGCTGCGGTGTACGCCGATGCGTATGCCGCTGAGCCGTTCGTTCACGTCTTGCCGGCTGGGAAGTTGCCGGAACTGCGCCACGTGCAACACACGAACTATGTGGTGATTGGGCATCAGATGGTCGAACCGGGCCGCGCAATCGTGGTCGCGGTCGTTGATAATCTGGTGAAGGGTGCAGCTGGGCAGGCTGTGCAGAATATGAATCTGATGTTGGGATTCGCTGAAACGACAGGGTTGTTATAGTCTACCCCCCACCTCCTGCCCCTCCTCCACATAGGGGTATTCCCCCTCTCCCACAAGGGGAGAGGGGAAAAAGGGTATAGCGTGCTTGTTCTCGGTAAGCCGCACGGCAGTGCGGCTGTGTCGTCAGATTACGTCAACGCCTTTTCAGTTTCGCGGTCGAAGATATGCATCTTCTCCATATCGAAGACCACATCGATTGTATGGCCGGTGCGTGCGTTTGAGCGCGGGTCGAAGCGGCCAATGAACTCTTTGCCACTGTTCTCAACGTAAGCGTAGATCTCGGATCCCATCGGCTCAACGACATTGACGGCGGCACGCACTTTGGCCCGCTCATCAACGCCACGCGGTACATAGTGAGCGTCGTGCAAGTCTTCGGGGCGAATACCGAAATAAACGCTCTTGCCAATGTGGCTGCTGACGTGATCGAGCTTGCTAGCCGGCACCGGCAAGACAAACTCTTTGCCTACCACCACGCTCACCCCGCCGTCGGTGCGCTCAAGCTTCGCCTCAAAGAAGTTCATTGCCGGGCTGCCAATGAATCCGGCCACAAACATATTCACCGGGTGATCGTAAAGGTTCTGCGGCGTGTCGATCTGCTGCAAGATGCCATCGCGCATGACAGCGATGCGTGAACCCATCGTCATCGCCTCGGTTTGATCGTGGGTCACGTAGATGAAGGTGGTCTTGAGGCGCTGGTGGAGTTTGCTAATCTCGGCGCGAGTCTGCACGCGCAACTTGGCGTCAAGGTTCGAGAGCGGCTCATCCATTAAGAAGACGGCGGGGTCGCGCACGATGGCGCGGCCAAGGGCAACGCGCTGGCGCTGGCCGCCAGACAGAGCCTTGGGCTTGCGGTCAAGCAAGTGGGCGATGCTGAGCATCTCGGCAGCTTCCTTCACCCGCCGGTCGATCTCGGCTTTGGGCACGCGGCGGAGCTTAAGGCCGAAGGCCATATTGTCGTAGACGCTCATGTGTGGGTAGAGCGCGTAGGACTGGAAGACCATCGCGATGTCGCGATCCTTGGGCGGGATGTCGGTCACATCGCGGTCACCGATGAAGATGCGCCCTTCGGTGACCTCTTCCAATCCGGCGAGGCAGCGCAGTGCGGTTGATTTACCACAACCCGACGGGCCGACCAGCACCAGAAACTCGCCATCGGCGATGTCGAGGTCGAGATTCTTGAGCACGGTGACTTCGCCAAACCGTTTCCATACGTGATCATACTTAATCGAGGCCATTGGCAACACTCCTTTGCTGGGCGAGTTTGCGCTCGCCGATTCATGCTCTATTCTCAACCGGCTGCGCGCGGCGCAGCGGTGGAGTGACGGACAATCAAACGCACCGGCAGCAGCGTAACCGGTGGAACGGTGCGTCGTTCGATTAGGCCAATCAGATGGCGGGCGAGGGTCGCACCTAGCTCGCGGCGCGGCGCGCGCAGGGTCGTGAGCGGCGGATAGGTATGCGCCGCCAGTGGTAGATCGTCACACCCCATCACCGAGACATCTTGCCCAACGACCTTACCGGAGTCGCGCAGAGCATGCATTGCGCCGAATGCTAGCGTATCGGTTGCGGCTAGTACAGCGGTAGGCGGTGTCCGAGCCGCTAGTAGCTCTTGCATTGCTGCTACGCCATCGTCTTCACTGGTACCAGCTTCGATCACCAAAGTAGCATCGCGACGTAGACCAGCAGCGTGCAGCGCAGTCACATAGCCAGCGTAGAATGGCTCGCTGATGCTGAGGTCTGACGGCACTGTGAGCAAGGCAATGCGGCGATGACCAAGTCGGATAAGATGCTGGGTGGCTTGTTCAGCACCGGCGCGGAGATCGAAGCCAACGATTGGACAGGCGACGCCGTTGGTTGGCGCGCCGATGGCGATCGTTGGAATGTGAGCGTTGGTCAGTAATGCCGGGCGTTCATCATCGATATGCAGATCGAAGAGGATAAGACCATCGACTCTGCCGCTACGGGCAAGGCGTAGATCGAGTTCGCCTTCAGCTTCGCTATCGGTAGGTGCAGCGATCAAGAGGCAGTAACCGGCAGCCGTAGCTGCTTCACTGAGACCGGCCAGAATCTCGGCGGTGGCTGGGTCGGCAAGCCGGCTCGCAATGCCGGGGGCGACGACACCGATGGTGTGCGAGCGGGTGCGGAGGGCGCGGGCGCTGTAGTTGGGTTGGTAGCCAAGCTCGGCTACGGCGGCCAGTACGCGTGCACGAGTGGCGTCGCTGACAGTGCCGGTGCCGTTGAGCACATACGAGACCGTTGCGGTGGAGACTTGCGCGCGCCGTGCGACATCTTTGATGGTGGCCACAGCTCTTACTCCGCTTTAAACGTTTAAGCGGTTAATCGGTTAAGCAAAATATAGCACGTGACTGTCACGCCGTCAAGGCAGTCAATGGGGAATGCCCCTCCCCCTTTCCAACCCTTACCCTAGAGCCTGTTATGTACGTTCGACCATAACGGGAATGAACCGCTTCCGTATGAGGAGCGCACTGGCCAGCACATGCACTCCGGCGAACGCGCGCCATTCATGGACGAGCGCGGCGCGCTGAGTAGAGACGGTGCATTGCACCGTCTCCCAGTAGCGACGGTGTCCCACGGCGGCAGATCGGTGGGCAGCATGCGCGTTGGAGCGACGTTGCATTGCAACATCGCTACGCCCGTGTGGACGCTCTAACGCCATCCATTCACAACCTCACGCAGCGAGTGGTCGCGCTGCGGGGCGTCTTTAGGCATGAAGGTCAGGTAGAGAGCGATGAAGGCTCACATCGCGTGGATAGGCTTGGTGTGTCAGGCTGAACGCATCCCACGTTTATCTCCGAAGTGCATAACAGGCTCTAGGGATAAGCAGAACATCTAATCTAATCGAGAATAACCGCTTACCGCTGCGCAGGGAATCCGGCCCTGAAGGGTCGGGCTACGGCTACGAAGCCCGCTACGCAGGCTGATGCCCCTCGCCCCGCCGCCCCCGCTCCCGCCGTCAGGGGGAGCGGGGGTATATTTTTTACCGTAGAGGGTGCTGAGAACACAAAGGATCCTCCCATCCCC
The DNA here is from genome assembly GCF_937951745.1 of uncultured Chloroflexus sp. Lineage (GTDB taxonomy): Bacteria > Chloroflexota > Chloroflexia > Chloroflexales > Chloroflexaceae > Chloroflexus. Next base: position 34,493 of record NZ_CALFBQ010000092.1, on the reverse strand, counting down.
TGCGCCTCTTCGCGGGCTTGGCGCCTTTACACTTACATCCTTTGCGTGCTTCGCGTGATTCGTACCTTGGCGTTTGCCTCCTTTGCGCCTTAGCTTGCTTCGCGCCTTCTCGTTCACTATCCGCTTCAGCGTATAATAAACTATAGCCTTTTGGTATGTTCGCATTTATGTGCTAACCCATGGTAATTACCAGCACCGCTAACCAACACGTCAAATGGCTGCGCGCACTAGCCGCCTCGGCCCGCGATCGGCGGCGCGAGCGCAGTTTCGTCATCGAAGGTGTGCGACTTGTGGCAGACGCTTTCGCCGCCGGAGCCGAACTGCGCCTTGCCCTCTATGCGCCTGAGCAACTGGCAGCCACTGCCGCTGGCGCAGCGTTACTCGCCCGCCTGCAAACAATGCCTCGTTGTTTCCCTGCCACTCCCGCCGTTGTGGCTGCCGCCGCCGATACCGAACACCCGCAAGGCGTGATTGCCGCCGTCGCATGGCCAGAATTGCCGCCCCGTCCCGGTATCCGGCTCGTGCTCGACGAGATCCAAGACCCCGGCAACGTCGGCACCTTGCTGCGATCGGCAGCGGCAGCCGGCGCGGGCCTTGTCATCTGCGCTCCCGGCACCGCTGATCCGTTTAGCCCTAAGGTAGCCCGTGCCGCTATGGGAGCGCATTTTATCGTACCGCTCCGCCTGTCGGGATGGGAAGAGATTGCAGCGGAACTTGGCAATGATCCAGTGTACGCCGCCGATAGCGCCGGCAGCCAACCGTACTATGCGGTTGATTGGCGCCAACCGGCGGCACTGATCATTGGCAACGAAGCGCGCGGCCTCAGCGCCGCTGCCCGCGCACTCGCCCGCCAGACCATCACCATTCCCATGGCCGGCCCGATCGAATCGCTCAATGCCGGCGTCGCTGGCAGTATTATCCTGTTTGAAGCCTTGCGCCAACGCAACGCCAATGCCTGCCTTTCCTCGGCGCGCAACAATGTATAATAGCAACAATGATCGCGTCTCTGGAACAAGATGGTGCCGCATGACTACACTGCTCGATGAATTGGCTGCGCTCGAACAAGAAGCCCTCAGCGCCCTCGAGTCAGTCACCGACTTAGCTGCCCTCACCGAATGGAAGAGCCGCTTTATCGGCAAGCAAGGCCGCCTCTCGCGCCTCAGCCGCGGCCTCGGCGCGTTGCCTGTCGAAGAACGGCCATTGGCTGGCCAGCGGGTGAATGCGTTGCGCGAACAGCTTGAAACCGCGTTCGCTACCGCGAAAGAACGGCTCGAAGCGCAGGCAATCGCCGCCGAGCTGACCGCTGACCGGATCGATGTCACTATGCCCGGACGCCAGCCTGCGGTCGGTTATATCCATCTCACCAACCAGATCTTGCGGCAGGTGCAGCAGATCTTCGCCGAGATGGGTTTTCAGGTTTGGGAAAGTCCTGAAGTTGAATACGATGCGTTCAACTTCAGCCTGCTCAACTTCCCCGATGACCATCCGGCCCGCGACATGCAAGACACGTTTTATGTCGAAATGCCGGCAGGCGCGCCATCGGTGCTCTTGCGCACCCACACCTCGCCCGGCCAAATCCACGCCATGCGGCGCAATGCGCCCAATCCGCTGCGGGTGCTGATTCCGGGCAAAGTCTACCGCAACGAGCAGGTGACGGTGCGTAGCGAGATGATGTTCCACCAGTTTGAGTTTTTGGCCGTCGGGCGCAACGTGACGATGGCCGATCTCAAAGGCACGCTGAGCTTCTTTGCCGAGCGGATGTTCGGGCCGGGCACGCAAGTGCGGCTGCGCCCCAGCTTCTTTCCCTTTACCGAACCGAGCGCCGAGATGGATGTAACCTGCTTCTTGTGCGGCGGCAAGGGCTGCCGGATTTGCAAGTACGCCGGTTGGCTTGAGATCGGCGGTTGCGGGATGGTGCATCCGAATGTACTGCGCAACGGTGGTTACGATCCGGCGGAATTCAGCGGCTTTGCCGGCGGCTTCGGCCCTGAACGGGTAGCGATGCTCAAGTACGGCATTGATGATATTCGCTGGTTCTATAGCGGCGACCAACGCTTCGTTGAGCAGTTTGGGTGAGCGATGCGCCGCGACGAACTTAACAAAGCCATTCACGATCTCTACCGCGCTGAACACGAGGCGCTCGGCGAGCGAGGCGGCTACGAGTTGCTCGATCGGGCCCGTCAGTGGGATCTCGCGCCCACCTTGGCTGCTGGCGGTGTGATTGTCTTTCCGCACGCTGGGGTAGCTGATTGCGGCCACCAGATCGCCGCCGCAGTGCATGCCTGCCTCGATAGCGGGGCCAATCGGGTGCTGGTGATCAGCGTCTTGCATGCTTGGAACGACGAGATGGAGCAGGCCCGCCAACGGGTTGCCGCCGGCGGATCGCCTGCCGCCGAACGGTATTGGGGCATTCAGGGGCCGGGTCTCGACCGCGGCACTGAATGGCAGCTTGACCACGCCCTCTACAGCTTCCGCTTCTTCTGGGAGCTAGAAACCCGCCGGCGCGGGATTCGCGGGCCACAGGTCATCGAGCGGTATCCGTATTTGGCCGGCGGTCACCCCGAGCTGCTGCCCGGCATTGACGAGCTAGTCGAATTGGCCCGCGATGCAGTGATCGTCTCGACCGCCGATCCCTTCCACCACGGCATCGGCTATGGTGATCCACCCGAACAAGCACTGGCCCCAGAGACCGGCGGGTTGGCATTAGCCCGCCGCACGATCGAGGAGGGCATCCGCTTGCTTGCCGCTGGTGACTACTGGGGTTACAACCAACACTGCGTGAGTGCCAAGAGCGATGCCCGCGACGCTGGGCAGGTCTTCCGCTTTTTACGCGGCCCCCTCCACGGAGAGATACTCGATCTGGTGGCCAGCGATGCCACCCAACTGTACCAGACGCCCCCGCCTACGTGGGTGGCCGCGCCGCTGGTACGCTGGACGAAAGTAACTGCATGAACCAGAATCGTTTGTGGCTGTACACCGTACTCTTCGCCGGTGTCTTGATCGCTTCCACAGCGTCAATTATGATCCGCTACGCGCAGGGCGCTGGCATGCCCTCGCTTAGCATTGCCGCCGGACGGCTAGGACTGGCGGCGCTGATCGTAACCCCGCTGGCCCTCAGCCGGGCCAGCGGCGAGATTCGCCGTCTGCGCCAGCGCGATGTGCTGTTCGGCATGGGAGCGGGCGTGTTTTTGGCAGTTCACTTTGCCAGTTGGATTAGCTCGCTCGAATACACCTCGGTAGCGAGCAGCGCCGCGCTGGTGTCAACCAATCCGCTCTGGGTGGGGATTGCTTCACTGTTCCTCTTCCGTGAACGGTTGCATTGGACAACGCTGCTCGGCATTGCCCTGACTCTGATCGGAACGATTGCGATCAGCGTGAGCGACAGCGCCAACCCGACCCAGAGCAACCCGCTGCTCGGCAATACGCTAGCGTTGACTGGCGCAGCTACAGCCAGCGCCTACCTGCTGATCGGGCGCGATCTGCGCCGACGGCTGTCGGTACTGGCGTACATCTGGCTGGTTTACACTAGCGCGGCGGTGGTGTTGGTCATCTGGGCCATCGTCACTGGCCAGCAATTCTTCGGCTTCCCGCCGTATGTCTACCTCTTAATCCTCGGCTTGGCCATCGGCCCGCAACTGCTCGGTCATACCGCCTTTAACTACGCGCTCAGCAGCTTATCAGCCACGTATGTTGCCGTAGCAATTCTAGGTGAACCGATCGGTTCAACCCTACTTGCCTTCATCCTCTTCGGCGAAACGCTAGCCCCATTGCAATTTGGCGGAATTGTCCTCTTGCTCGGCGGGATTGCTATTGCTTCGATTGCCGAACAACGCTCCCCTGCTAGTACAACTCAACAGGCGACCGGCTAGTCGCAATTGTAGTATAATAAAGGTCTACCAGATTGCACTGAGGTTTGGGCGTGTTGATCGGTCTATCCGTTTTAAGTTTTAGTTATCGCTGCGGCCTGATTGGCCGCGGCACTCCACGTGCTGTCAGCCATCCGCTCGACGTTGAAGATATTGTGACGCTGGCTACGCGTGCTGGTTTGCAGAGCATTGAATTTCCGCTCAGCCTGTTGCCTGACCTATCGCCTGATCGGCTACATGCGCTGCGCGAACGGCTGAATCTGTGCGGTTTGACACCGGTCGCTGATAGCGAGATCGCGAATGTAGATCTCCTCCGCACCCACATCCCGGCAGCGACAATGGTAGGTGCGCGCGTACTGCGTGTCTTGATCAGTCCGGTACTTGAAGGCTACCGCCGTCCATTCACTGACAATTGGCCAGCCTATCTGGCCGATGTGACTGAACGGCTGCGCGCGGTCATCGAGCTGGCTGCCGAACACAATATCGTATTGGCGGTCGAGAACCACCAAGATGCCACCAGCGCCGATCTGGCCGCGATCTGCGCCGCGATTGACAGCCCGTACATCGGGGTCTGTTTTGATGCCGTCAACACGCTAGTGGTCGGTGAAACACCCTACGCCGCCGTCGAGCGACTTGGCCCGCTGATCCGCAATGTCCATTTGGCGGATTATGAAACCTACCCAACAACTCAAGGCTGGCGGCTCGTGCGCTGCGCCCTTGGCGAAGGCGATCTTGACATTCGCCGGTTGTTGGGCCAAATTGAAAAACACGCCCCTGACGTCGCCTGCCAGATCGAGCTGGTCAGTCACAGTGCCCGCCACGTGCGCATCCTCGACGATGACTGGTGGCAAGGCTACCCACCCTGCGACGTGCGCGAGGTGTTGCCAGTCTTGCGCCTCTTTGCCCAAACGATGCGCTTGCGCGATGACGATTGGCGCACGCCGTGGGAGCGCGGCGCCAGCGAAGAGCAGATTAGTTTGTACGAAGACCAACAATACGCTGCTTCGATTGCGTACCTGCGCACAATCGGCATCTTGCCCAAGCTGTAAAGATAGGACTAAATTCCTGTCTGGTTGCCTCTTCAGCCAGCTTATACACCGTGTTACAATCAGAACCAATGGTGAAGAGAACGTTCCTACACGGAGCTAATCCGCTTGCTGCGCGCCGCTCGATGGCGCAAGGAGTTCGCATGCATGCGCGCAGATATTGGCAGTTAGTCATTCTTGCCGTTTTTGTCAGCAGTATTCTAATCTGGCCGCGCTTAAGCTTTGGGCAGGCCGGGGTTGATGAATTCTTCGTTGACACACTGGCCGACAATCCTGTCACTGACATTAACAGCCATTGTACTGATGATCTGGTCAATACCAATTGCAGCCTGCGCCAAGCAATTGCCAAAGCAAATGGCACCCCCGGCACGAACCGGATTACTATCAACTTCGATCTCGTAACAGAGGGTTCAGTCGCGAGCGCCCCCTACATCATCACTTTAAGTGAACGGCTGCCGCCGATCACGCGCGCGAATGTCACGATCAGCGCCAATGTACTAGCCGGTGCGCCGCAGGTGGCCATCAACGCCAACGGCGCTGACGCTGGCCTCGTGTTGAATGGCGGCGGCGCAATTATCGAGGGCCTAGCAATTTATGGCGTGAGCAGCGACGTGGGTAGCTACCGCGGCAGCGGTATTTATATCAGTAGCGCCAATAATATCGTGCGCAATTGTTATCTTGGGTTGCAACTCGATGGCACGACACCGACAGAAGCTATCCGCAACCGCAACGGAGTGATGCTGATCGGCACTAACGCGCACGGTAATCAGATCGGTGAATCCTCAGCCCCTAATACTATCGCCGGCAATATTGCCAACGGGATCGTCATCATCAACGCTTCACGGAACACAATACGAGCGAACCGGATCGGCGTGCTCTTCACCACTGCCACTACCATACGGCCCAACGGCGGTTATGGTATCCAAATTCTGAGTGATACGACCAGCGATCCAAACGGACGCGCTGAGTTAAATGTGATCGGCGGCGCAACCAATGCAGAACGCAATATGATCGGTGCCAACGGTCTCAGCGGAATCTTCATTAGCGGTTCGCAAACCTACACCACAACGATCAGCAGCAACTTGATCGGGATCAATCTCGACAGCGAAGCAGCCTTCGGCAATGGCGGCGACGGCATCCGGATCGAAGACGGAGTGCAAGCGACGGTGATCGGCAGTTCTAGTGCCACTTTCCCGTTGGTGATCAGCGGCAATAGCGGATATGGCATTCACGTGCGGAGCGGCGGCGGCGCAGCGCCAGCTAACACCATGATTAATGGCTATACCGTCATTGGTTTGAGCCGTGTCTCTACTAGCCCGCGGCCAAACGGCCAAGGCGGAATCCGGATCAGCGAGAGCGCCGGTAATGTTGCTATCGGTAGTGCCACGGCTGATGTACGCATTGGCAGCAATGGCGGGCCGGGGATCTGGGTTGGCGGCGGCGTGAGCAGCGTTACGATCACGAACGCTTTTGTTGCGGCGCTCCCTACTGGCACAGCGACCTTCCCCAACAGCGGCGGCGTTGAGTTCAACGGCACGGCGCAGGTGACGATGACCAATTCGAGAATTGCCGCCAATACCGGCTACGATGTCCGGCTGCGCAACGTTGGCAGCGCGACCCTCGATGGTAACATCATTGGCCTTAGCGCCGATGGCCGCACGGCGCTCAGCAGTGCCGACGCCGGCATTGCTGTGATCGATAGCCAAAATGTCACGATCGGCAGCACGAACGGCAATATCATCGCTGCTGCCAATGGCCCCGGGATTGATATTAGCGGCACAAACAGCTTGAGCATTACCGTGCGCGCTAATACCCTAGGATTGCGCCGCGACGCGACCGGCGATGCGTATAGCGTTGCCGCAGCCAACGCTGGCCCAGCGATCCGCGTCATCGAGGCCTTACAAGTCACTATTGCCAACAATACGATTGGCGGCAACGGCAGCACCGCCGGGATTGAGCTAAGCAATGCCCAGTCGATCGCGATCCAGCAGAATCAGATTGGCTGGGTAGCCGATCCGGCTGGCGGCCCCGATCCGCTGGCCCGTCCTGCCGGAGTCGGTATTGCGCTGACAAACGTAACAACCGCCACCCTGAGCGGTAATCTGGTGTGGCTAAACGCGGCTAATGGAATCCGCTTCACGAACGTTACCACTGCAACGCTGAGCGGTAATCAGATACGCGCGAACGCTGACGATGGCATACACTTAACCGATGTTCGCAATGTGACGATCAACGATAGCAATGTGATCGAGCAAAACAGCGGCGATGGTATTCAAGTCGGCGGCAGTAGCCTCGGCGTGGTCATCAACAGCAACCGGTTGCGCGCTAATGGCGGCTACGCCGTGCTGGTCACTGATACGGCGCGCCGGGTGACGATTAGCCAAAATCAGATGGCGGCTAACGCCCTCGGCGGGATTGAGCTGGCCAACGCGACGTTGTACAGCGGAACGCCGCCTGATCCGGATCAAAACCTTACGCTCCCGAACCACAGCATCGATCCGCCGTTTAATTTCCAAGTCTTCCAAGATGGGCTGGTGAGCGGCAATGTCTTTGCCAGTACTGCCGAACGCGAAGAGGATCTCGATCCGGTATCAGCCTGCAGCGGCTGCACAATTCATATTTATGGCGATGATACGAGTCTAGCGACGCCTGATGGGCAGGGTTGGCAACCACTAACTAGCGCGAGCGCCAACGGCACCGGCGTCTTTAATGCCACGCTCAGCACCCCACCCCAGAACTACCGCCAACTGCTCTTTACTGCAACCGATCTGTTCGGCAATACCTCGGTGTTCCGTGTCTTTACACCTACAATCGATCTACGCCTCATCCCCGTTGATCCCATCGAACAGAGCGCTGCACCCAGCAGCAGTGTCACGTACCGGCTGCGGTTGGAAAACCATGGCACACTTGGCATCAATCGAATCCGCTTCACGGCCACCGGCACGCTGAGCGGCTGGACGGCGACCGTTGCGCCGAGCGAACGTTTCACGCTGTTGCCCGGCGCGAGCCAATTGCTGACCGTTACGCTGACCCTTCCTACCGGAAGCCATCCATCTGTGCAGGTGCCAATTACGGATACTACCACCGTCTCGTTGACGGGGCCGGTGCTTAATCCGATCACCCAAACTCTGCGCACTGCGGTTGAAGCCTTGCCGGTACTCGTGACCAATCCGGCCAATGGCGCCGCAACCGTTTTGCCGGCTGACACCTACATCTACCGCCACCAGATCACCAATAATGGCAATGTGACCGTGCCGGTTGATGTGAGCGCCACCACTGCCGACCTGATCGGTCTCGACACGTACAACACGACGGTGCTGACACCAACGGTAACATTAGCGCCGGGAGTCAGTGCCGAAATTGCCGTACAGATCACCGTGCCAGCCGGTGCGCAGACGACCGACGCGAGCGGTAATCCGGTACGGGCTACGACCGTTATCACCGCGACGCCGCGTGGCTTTAGCACACAGGCGATTACAATGACGAACATCACCAGCGTTGGCTTACGCCACGCCGCCGAATTGCGCAGCAATCAAGAGCAGGATGTGCAGGCTGGGCGTGAAGTCGTGTTCCTGCATACGCTGCGCAACACAAGCAACGGACGGGCGACCTTCCAGCTCAATTTCGCTGCCAGTCGTGGCAGTACCTTAATCGCGTTTGAGTCAGCCACCAGCGGTGTTTCTATTGTTGATAACAAGGTAACGCTGGATAATACTACGGGTAGCGGGAGGATCAACCAAATTGTGCTACGAGTAAGGGTACGGATCAGTGAGTTCATATTACCCGGCACGAGCGAGACGCTACGCATCTGGGCCTCGATCCCCGGTTCGACCGAACCGCTCAGCGGCGCCGAGGTGCAAGATGTAGCCATTGTGCGCGATTCGTCAGGCGTACAAGTCCCGGCGGTCTGGATACCGCTTGTGACCCGCTAGGAGCGGCGCTATGCACCGTCATTTGCACCTTGCCCTCCTCATCATTCTGATTGTGAGCCTGCTGCCGACAACCAAACCGGCACTGGCTGCTTCATTCGTCGTTAATTCACTGGCCGACACGGACGATGGCGCTTGCACGTCTAACCCGGGTGGTTGTACGCTGCGCGAGGCGATCAATGTGGCGAATAGCAATGGTGTGCCTGACACCATCACCTTTAGCGTCAGCGGAACGATTTATGTACAAAACACCGGACTGCCGCCACTCACCGAAGGCAATACCACGATTGACGGCGGGAATGGGCATAGCGTTATTATTAGCGGTGAACAATTGACCGCAAGTACATCCCTTATTCCGGCCCATGGCTTGGTCATCGCTTCCAACAACAATGTGATTCGCGGACTGGTGATTATTCGCTTTAGCCGTGGTACCTCTCTTGTCTCGGCGGGCGGATCGGGCATTTATGTGCGGAATAATGCTCAAAATAACCTCATTGCCAACAACTGGATCGGTCACCTCAACGGCTCACCGGAGCCAAACACCGGTTACGGTATTCTGCTTAATGATGGTGCGAGCAACAACCGGATCGGTACCGGCGATCCGGCGGATCGCAATGTGATCAGCGGCAACGAGATTGCTGATATTGGTGTTGTCAATGTGTCGAGCAATACAGTACTCAGCGGTAATCAGATTCTTGGTAACTACATTGGTACCACCATCAGCGGTGATGCTCGCTTAGATGTTACCCCCTCATCGGGCAATCTCGGCGGCATTTCACTCGAAAGCTATGCACGTGACACGCTGATCAGCGGTAATCTGATCGGCGGTTATACCGGACCCAATGCCGCCGGTATCACGCTGTTAAGTAACGCTACGACTGCCGATGCCCCTTCTATTCCTCGAAACAATCGGATTGTCGGCAACTGGATCGGCGTCAATGCAACCGGAACGGTTATCGCAAACCGAATCGGTATTTTGATTGCTGGTGGCGCAACGTATGGTGCCATTAATACCGAAATTGGCGAACCAATTGATCCGGTGGGCGGACGCAACTATATCGGCGGCAATACTAACGGCGGGATAGTGATTGAAGACACGCAATTCGCTACCGGCCCGACGGTGATCGTCGGCAACTATATCGGCGTTGCCCTCGATCCGAGTGGCAACCCGTTTCCAGTAGGCAATGGTACAATCAATCAAACAACTGGTGGTGAAGGTATTTTCGTCGGGCGCAATAGTGTAGGCGTCACCATTGGGCCGGGCAACGTGATTGCCGGCGCACGTACCAATGCCATTCGCATTCGCTCAGGAAATACTGTGGTACGCGGCAACTATCTTGGTGTTGATCCAACCGGCACGCAAACATCCAAGACTACCATTAACCAAACCACCGTCGGCTACGGTACTGGTGATGCGAGTGTGTGGATCGAAAATGGCAGTAATTCACTGATCGGTGGACCTAACCCCGCCAATCGCAATGTGATCGCTGCTGGTGATTTTGCTACAACCGGATCAGGCGCTGCTGTTCTTATCCAGCCATGCGCAACATGCACCGCCAACAGTAACACCGTGCAGGGCAACTATCTTGGCGTTCGCGCTGATGGTAGCGATAAACTTGCTAGCTCGGTCGTGGCTGATAGTCGAGGTATACGGATTAGTAACGCAAGTAATACGACCGTGCGCGATAACCTGATCGGCGGGGTTGATGTCGGTATCAATCTAGCTAACAATGCGAGCAATAATCTTATCATCGGCAACCGCATTGGGGTACGCGCTTCGAGTAGTGAAACACCAGCTAGCGGTACGACCACTCGGAAAGATGGCATTCTGCTCAACAGTGGCAGCAATAATCGGATTGAAAATAACCTGATCGCTTTCGCCGGCCAAAGCAATACTTCCGCCTTCAACGCCACCCACGGTATTACTGTCAATAGCGGCAATAATCAACTGGTTGGCAATCGGCTGGTGCGCAATGGACGACTTGGCATTGGTCATGGCATCTTCGTCGCCGCTAATATCTCTGGCGTGTTACTCTCGCGCAACACAACCCAAAACAACGACGGTGACGGGATTAGCCTTGGCAGCAACGCTAATGGTAGTCTCACCGCACCAAGCTTTAATCCAATTACTGCTGGTTCGCCAATTGTTACCGGCACGACCGGCTGCGGTGCAAATTGTGTGGTGGAAATCTTTACTGCCAGTGCGAGCGTGACCGACCGTGATCGCGAAGGGCCGGTCTTCTTGACCAGTGTCACCACCACTGCCGGCGGGAACTTCAGCGCCAACATAACCGGTTGTCTGGGATTCATCACGGCGACCGTCCACAATCCTACCACCGGCAATAGCTCGCCTTTCTCAAACGCGCTCGATGTCAATGCCACCGACGCTTGCGCCACGCCAACCGCAACGCTCACCGTTACCGGCGGTACCAGCCGTTCGGTCAGCCTTGGTAGCACAGCCACCTACACCCTAACTTTGAGCCATACCGCCTCGGTGACGCGCACTTATAGCCTGACACTCGATAGCAATCGCGGCTGGACGAGTGGGCCGGCCTTAGTAGAGGTGCCGCCGGTTGGTAGCACACAGATTGTCATTGGCGTGGCGGTGCCGCTCACTGCTAGCCCCGGCGACACCGACACCACTACAGTGACGGCTCGTAGCGATCAGACGGTCTCAAATAGCGTGACCTTGACCACCGCTGCGCAAGCGGTGACGATCATTCCGGCCCAGCCGGTCGTCTCACCCGGCCAAGTTATCGAGCGCACCGGTAACACTATTACCTTTACCCATACCATCACCAATACCGGCCAACTCACCGGTAATCTGAGCATTATCCGGCCTGACGGCAGCAGCGGCTTGCCGATCTTCAGCGGCACGCCGCCGGCGGGTTGGAACATCACTTCGGCGACGTTCGGCAGCACGACGCTGGCCGCCGGCGCGAGCACGACCCTCACCATTGTGGTGAATACGCCCTCTAGTAGCTCATTACTCGCTGGCGACTACCCGTTCTCGTTCCGCGTGCGCGCGACCAGTCAGCAGGGCACACAAGTCTTTAGCGAGCAGAGCGATCCGGCCACTACTGATACCGTGCGCGTGCCGGTGGTGCGCAGCTTCGAGTTTACTGCTCTTGCCCCAACCACCCGCCAATTGACACCGGCCAGCTCGGTTGAATTCAGCTATGTGTTGACCAATACTGGCAACTTCACTGATACCTTTATTATCACCCCGCCAAGCAACACGACGCCTGCCTCTAGCCTGACGTTTGCCGCAATTCCGGCCACTAGCTTCACCCTTGCCGCCGGGCAAGCGCGCCCAATCACCCTCACCGTTACCGCTGGCGCCAGCGAGCCGGTCGGCTTCTACAACTTTATCGTCCAAGCCAGTGTCAACGGCGGCACTAACCCGCCGGCCAACCAGACCGCTACCGGCACGGCACAAGTCATCGGCGGCGGTACACCGGTCTTTGTGGGTAGCCCGCTGGTAGCGCCCAACCCAGTTGATCCCGGCGCGACGGCCACCATCACTGTCACCGTGCGTAACGGCGGCAACGCACCGGCGCCGTTTGATTTCGAGCAACCCTTGCCTGCCGGCTGGAACCTTGTGGGCAGTAGCACCACATGCCCCTCGCCAGTACCGGCTGATGGCAGTACCTGCACCTATGCCCTGCAAGTAAGTGTGCCGGCAACTGCTGATGGCGGCGATACGCCGGTCGAAATACGCGCGATTGCCCGCAATGGCGGCCAAACCCCGCCTGCGCCTGACAGCACGGCTAGTACGACCGCCACGGTGACGGTGACGACGATCCGCAATCTGAGCTTCGCGCCCACCCCGCTCAATGTCAATGCTGATCCGGGGGCGATCGTCACCTTTACGCATACCTTAACCAACACCGGCAACGCACCCGATCGGTTCACCCTTAGCCTCAATGGATTGCCCAGCGGTTGGACGGCAACAACCGATCCAGTAACGACTCCGGTCCTCGCCCGTAACACTACCATCACTGTAACGGTGCAGATTACGGTTCCGACCGGCATCGCCGCTGGTACGATAGCAACAGCTACCACCCGCGCTACATCGCAAGGCAACCCGGCGGTCAGCGCCGAGGTGGTTGATAGCGTTACGGTAAACAGTATTGACGGGGCTGAGCTCTCGGCAGGCACAACTGCTAACAGCGTACCGGGGGGAACGGTCGTCTTTACGCATACCCTGCGCAACAACGGCTCATCAACGATCGCTTATGACTTGATCGCGCGCAGCGCCGATCCAAGCTGGCCAACCCCTCCTATCACACCAGCGACCACTGCCGTCTTGGCACCGGGCAGTACAACCGTGGTCACGGTGACAGTAACTATCCCAGCTAGCAGCCCGCCCGGCACGAGTAACTCGATCACGGTGGAAGCGCGGGCTACCGGTGGCGCATTATCGTTAGCCAGTGCCGAGAATATCGTCCAAGTCGGCGCGCTGCGCGACGTATTGCTCGAACCGGCGCGGAACGTGATTGCATTGCCGAACGCTACGACGGTCATCACCCACACAGTACGGAATATCGGCTTTAGCGCCGACACCTACACCATCACCGCTATCCAAGGCGATGGACATGACGTGCGTGTCTTCCCCAATGAAGTCAATCTTGGCCCCGGCGAGAGCCGCGAAATCACCGTGCTGCTGAATCTGCCGGGCGGGCTAGCTGCCGGCCTCAACCTAAGCAGCATCCGGGTTACTGCTACTTCGCAGACCGATACTAACGTAAAAAGCACCATCTTTAATAGTGTGCGGATTGGATTGGTTACCGGCGTCTTGCTGAGCAGCGACCAACTGCGCGGCATTCCGGCGGCAACAAACCAGATGACTTTTAGCAGGATTGTGCTGGAAAACCTTGGCAACGACACCGACACCTTTGATCTCACTGTCAGCGGATTAGATAGCAAGTTCGGCGTCACAATCACGCCAAACGCCGTGACGCTCAACAGCGGCGCGAGCGATGTTGGGATCAACGTCACAGTCAATCTACCAACGATCCAACCATTTGCATTGCGCCACGATTTGATCTTGACGGCCACCTCGCGGCGCGACCCAAGCCAACGCAGTAGTATCCGGCTCTCGATGATCTATCTCTATCGGGCAGACATCTTTGGCGAAACGGTCTTTATTCCGGTTGTTAGCCGGTAATAACGGCAGCACGCTGCCGCCAAAAGAGCAATGACGATGCCACCAACCATCTTAGTCATTCACGGCCCCAACCTCAACATGCTGGGCCGGCGCGAACCGCAGATCTACGGCACCACGACCCTAGCCGACATTGACGCCGCGCTCTTGGCGCGCGGCTCAGCAGCCGGCGTTAACGTGATTTGCATTCAATCCAATCACGAAGGGGAGCTGGTCGATGCCATTCAGACGCACGGCTGGGATGCGCTCGGCATCATTATCAATCCGGGGGCGCTGACCCATTATGGTCTCTCGTTGCGTGATGCGTTAGCAATGCTCTCAGCGCCGATCATTGAAGTCCACCTATCAAATGTCTACCAACGCGAAGCCTTCCGCCACACCTCGGTGATCGCGCCGATTGCGCGCGGCCAGATCACCGGCCTCGGCTGGCGCGGCTACCTGCTGGCGCTGGAATGGCTGTTAGCCGAACGATGGCCGGAAAATGGGGCAACTTAGGGGTAAATGGCAAAGCGCAAAGAGCAATGGCAGCTCTTTGCGCCTGCAACCCACGCTACGCCGCCAAGCCGAGGCTACGCTTCTTCGCTTCAACATCGATCCCATGCAGGCGAGCCAGATTCAGGCCCAGAATCTTCTGCTTCGCCTCTTTAGTCAACTGACCGCAACCGTACCCCTGCACAATATCCTCTGGCAGCTCAAACTCCCAGAATGCCTTGAGTGCACCACGCGGATGCCAGATCGGTGTTTCGCCACCGTAGATAATCTTGTCTTCACCACACCAGAACAGCAGCTTAGCCATCGTTTCGGCAAAGACACGCGGCGAACGAACGACAAAGTTGACGGTTGCAGCAATTGAAGCGTAGAGATTGGGATAGCGCACCAACTGCCAGCAAATCTCATCAATAAAGGGTAGACCGACGTGGAAAATGATAAAGTTGATCTCAGGGAAATTGGCCGCCGCGCCGTCCATGTCCCATGCCTGCGTATGCTCAATCGGCTGCGGACCGAGCGGCACCCCCTTATGAACACCGATAATATTGACGCCTAACTCAAGCGCCTTTTCAAAGACAGGAAACGCCACGCGCGGATCGTCCATCCGCCATGGGAATGGCTGACCATAATCGTAGCGTACATTGTAGAGCTTGAACCCACGGGCGCCATACTCTTTGACCTGAATCTCCATCAGATCGAGTGCCTTCTTACCCTCAAGTGGATTGACCGACCCCCAAAAGATCGCCCGATCAGGATACCGGCGAGCCATCTCAGCACAACGCTCCCACGGCGAAAGGCCATCTTTGAACAGATCGGTGAGGGGTAGAGGCTGCGCGACGATCATATCAGTCGGACTCTCATCGAAGACCATGCGCGCAATCTCATCGACGTGCCATTCGCGCATATACTCTTCGCGGCTGAGCGTCTTCTCGCCGGGGGCGTTGAGCACTTGGTGGAAGGCATACAGATGCTCAATAAACATCTCGCCGGGCTTACCAAAAGCATTCGACTTGTCGAAATTAAACACGTGACAGACACCGTCAAACACAAATGCATCGTCAATCATTGCGCACCCTCCTTCCGCGCATGCTGCATCCGTGCCTCACGCAGCGGCAATAGCTGCTCGAGCGGCAAGCGCAAGCGCTCACGCGCCAATGCCGACATCCGTTCGGGCGACCATGGCGTATTCCACGTAATATTGACCTGCACCTGTTCGACACCGGGCAGCGTCTTCACCTCCTCTTCCATCATCTGCAAGAGATGCAACGCGAATGGACACCAACCGGTGGTCAAGATAATGTCGATATCGACCTGCGTCCCTGCAATGCGCACCTGCTCGACAAGCCCCATGTCCACGACGCTCACCTGCCGCTCTTTGCAACACGGGTCATAGCATCGTTGCAACACGGCCATCACGTCATCGTAAGCGACTCCAACCGTTGTGGAAGCTGTCATTGACACCTCCTCGTGACCGACACTAACACACTATCTTAGTTCTGCGGACACGCCGGAGAACGGTGAAGAGAGGATGCGCTGCGCCGCGACTGTAATTGCGTGGAAATTGAGATCTATTACGAATATATCACATATCTAAATTGAATACAAGCCGCTAAAGGAGCGTAGATCGCCACGTATCCGACACGATAAGAAACGGTAGAGGCAGGTGCGACACCCGCCCGACCGCCTCCGATACAAGCGGGACAGGGTTAACACCCACCCGACCGCCTGCAATACAGTCAGGACGGGTATGACCCCGCCCGGCCGTTTGGTATTTAACCGACGGGGAACAGCCGGGGTAGGTGTGACACCTATCCTTAGAGTCTCGACACCATTCGACAATCGCAAGATCATTGGACACAACCGGCCAAATTATGGTAGGATACAGCAGATCTATAAACGGCAAGGAACCGTACTATGGGACATCAAGAACACCGTCAGGCAGCGGCGATGCAGACGGCATCAATTCCATGCGCGGTACTGACGATAAGCGACAGCCGCACCGAAGCGACCGACGAGAGCGGTCGCTCCATCTGTACGGCACTGACGCAAGCTGGTCACAATGTGGTACAATATGCCGTGGTGCGAGATGAGCCGGCGCAAATCGTCGAGATGGTGCGTCGTTTTGCCGCTGAAGGGTGCAAAGTGATTATCACCAATGGCGGCACCGGTATCGCCCGGCGCGATAGTACCTTCGAAGCGATTGACACCTTGCTGGAAAAACGGTTGCCCGGTTTTGGCGAACTGTTTCGCATGTTGTCATTTGCCGAGATTGGGCCAGCAGCGATGCTTTCGCGCGCAACCGCCGGCGTCTTTGGCAGAACGCTCATCTTCTGCCTGCCCGGTTCGCCTAACGCGGTTCAGCTCGGGATGAACCGCCTCATCTTGCCCGAATTGGCGCATCTGGTCTGGGAAACTGTGCGCTAATCGCCATTTTCTGTTATAGTATGAGCGTTATCGCAAAGAGCCGTTCTCTTCGTAGCTGTGAGAAGGAGCCAGAGAACCCATGACGTCAGTAGAAGCCTTCCGCGGCCTGTACTATCCTAATAAGATCGGCCGACTCTGCTTCCTGTCGCTGGAGGAAGTCATGGGTCAGAACGGCGTGAAGGCCCTGCTCCGGCTTGCCGATCTGCAACAGTACATCGACGCCTACCCGCCGAACGACCTCAAGCGCGAATTTCCCTTCGAAGCCATTTCGAAGTATTCGGTGGCGCTCGGCACGATGTACGGGCCGCGTGGAGCGCGCGGCCTCGAGTTGCGCGCCGGGCGTGTCGCCTTCTCGCTTGGTCTGAAGGAGTTCGGTCCGCTGCTTGGTATGGCTGATCTGGCATTAAAACTCATGCCGATCACCATGAAACTCAAGATCGTACTGAACGCCACCGCCCAAACATTTGACCGCTTCTCCGACCAGTCGAGCCATGTCGAGGAAGAGCGCGGACGGTTCGTGTACCACATCACCCGCTGCTCGAACTGTATCACGCGCCCTGAGCCGGGCCCGGTGTTTTACATTGCCCGCGGCATTCTCGAAGAGGCCACCGCATGGGTGAGCGGTGGCCGCCGCTTCTCGGTTGAGCAGATCTCATGCATGGGGCAGGGTAATTGCTCGTCGTGCGCCTTTGCCATCGGGAAGGATCCGCTAGAGTAAGCGTATGCTGCGCTGGCTGCTCTTAAAACTGATTCGTTTCTATCAGGTCGCGATCTCGCCGTGGACGCCGCCGAGCTGTATCTATACCCCCACCTGCTCGCACTACGGCTATGAAGCGATTAAGAAGCACGGCGCACTCCGCGGCGGTTGGCTGACGATCAAACGGATCGCACGCTGCCATCCCTTCGCCCGCGGCGGTTACGATCCAGTGCCATAACGTAGTGCTGAGCGCCACAATGTACGCGGCGCTCAGCTTTTACTGTTGTGTGCAACTTTTTCTGCCGCACCATCGTCTATGTATCAGTCAATCCGCCGCTGCGATTCGGCAGTGCGCCTATGACGCCTTTCCGGCGTCAGGAGTAGCAAACCGGTGGCTGAACCATCTCGCGAGACGATTGTGCGTGCCCAACAAGGCGACCAACAAGCGTTGACCGATTTGATCATCGGTCAGCAACATTATGTGTACAGCATCGCGATGAGCGTGCTGAAGAACGCCGATGATGCCGCCGATCTGACCCAAGAGGCGTTTATTCGGCTCTTCCGCGCCTTGCCCCAGTACAACGGCGAGAGCCGGTTTACCACGTGGCTGTACCGGTTGGTGGTCAATCTGTGCCGCGATGAATTGCGCCGGCGCGGGCGGCAAGCGCCGATTGTGCCACCCGCTACCGATGACGAAGAGCTCGATGCGCTGCATACCGTGGCTGACCCTGACCGCTGGATCGATCCGGCCCAATCGCTTGATGTAAACCAGTTGCGACTTGAAGTACGCCGCGCGCTCGAACAGCTCGAACCGCATTACCGGCTGGTGCTTACGTTATACTATTTTGAGGATCTCAAGTATACCGATATTGCCGAGATACTTGACCTGCCTCTCAATACCGTGAAGAGCCATATCCGGCGCGGCAAAGAGCGCCTTGCGCAATTGTTGCAGACGAATGAACCACCAGCAACTCGTGCCGTGAGTCAGCCGGCTCTGAAACCGGCTGATGATCATCAGTTGCTGCGGATTACGCCGCTACGCCTGCTGCCGGGGTGGGGAAGGAGGTGAGTTATGTCTACGCCAATGCCAACACCACCGCCAGAAGAGCTGTTCGATGCGGCGCTCCGCCACGAATTGCGCTGGGAGGCGCCGCCTGAATTAACGCACCGGCTGTTGCAATTGGTGCCAAACACCGCGCCTAGCCCTGCTCTGACCTCGGCACCACTGTCACGTTGGCGCTTCTATCTCGCGATTGGGTTGATTGCGCTCGTGGTGCTGGTTTCGATGGTTGGCGCTACCTATCTCTATCAGATCGTCTGGTTTCAGCTTGGCGCCGGTTCACTGATCGCGCAATTGGAAGCGTTACCTGCCCGTCTCTTGCAGTCGCTGTACGAGACCATTCCCTTTGCCCGCGAAATCGTCAGCATCGCCGCGCTCATTCACGACCAATTGCATTGGGTCTTGCTGGCGCTTGTGCTCTGGATTCTGCTCGATACATGGCAGCCTGAACTGAGACCGATTGGGGGCAGAAGATCATCATCGTAGACGCTGAGGGGCGGGTTTGACACCCGCCCCTTCCCATCCCCCTATCCTCCTGCCGGCACTTTTTCATACCAGAGGTATGTTGCCCACGGTTCCGCTGGATAGACGCGCTGCGGGCGCAATGGGTTAATCCGTGCATTGAGCATCACGCCACGCCGTAAATTGGTCAATCCAGCCTCCTCTACCAACCAGTATGCGCGCGCTTCGTAGGGGCGCTGAGCCGGCGGGTAGACCCATAGCGTCAACTCCACTTCGACCGCCCGCATCAAAATGGCCCGTTTATACGAACCGACAAGCTCCACCTTCAACAGCTCAGCACGCACCAGCACTGAAGTGGCTAAATCGCGATCGATGGCCTGTCGGATCGCCGAATGGCGCCGCTCGAAGCGGCGAATGGCGGTATGCACCGGCGGGATCAAGAGCAACGATGTGCTGATAATGGCATACGGCAACATCTGTTTCAGATCGAGGCGCTGTTCATCGCCATTGACCGTGCGGCAACGAAAATGCAACACGCCTTCACTTCGATCAGGCTGCAATTCGCCCACACAGATGAATGGGCCAATGACGCGAGCTAAATCGGGCATAAAGACGAGACCAGTCGTGCCACAAATGAAGCCAAGCAGTAGGCTGAGTGCGATCCGGGCCAGCATAGGGGCGCTCCTCTGGCGGAATGGGTAACTAACCAACGATAGCGCAGGTCGTTGCCCGCAGTAGCGAGGGTGAAAGGGCAGCAGCAAGGAGGGCTGCACCGACCTTATCGTTATGTCTGATTGTAGCACATGAAGGATACTAGATACACCGGAATTATCTGGCATGTTGCTGTTGATACAAAAGCTGCTCGATGCGCTCGACTAACCGGCGTAGATTAACCGGCTTAGCTAGATAATCGGTTGCGCCGGCTAGCAAGCAACGTTCGCGATCACCCGGCATCGCTAACGCAGTGACGGCAATAATCGGCGTGGCACTGTACATCGCTTGCGCGCGTAATTGCCGTATCGCTTCTAAGCCATCCATTTCAGGCATTTGAATATCCATGATGATCAGATCAGGCTGCCATTCGGCGGCAACTGCTAACGCCTCGCGCCCATTTCGCGCGACCCGTAACTCGTAACCACAGGCAGCGAGATATTCACTCATGGTTGACAGGTTAAGTTCGTTATCCTCGGCTAACAAGAGCTTGGCCCCCGCGCTGTGGCGCAATTCTGGCGCACTTGCTGGCTTGGGCGAAAAGGTGATATGGCTCAATGCCCGTCGTAATGCGCCCCGATCAACCGGTTGCACCAACCATGCCACTGCACCGGCAGCCAACGCTTGTTGGGCTTCATCCGGCATGACAATGGCGATTACTGGAATTGAACGCAATTCAGGATCGTGCTGCAAGCCGGCGAGAATGTCCCAACCCACACCGCCGGCTATGTGGAGATCGAGCACGATGAGGTCGGGACGCATTGCGGCTGCATGCTCAAGCGCATCATTACTCTGCAACACCAACACCGGCTGGATCTGCTGCTCTTCGAGGTAGCGGGCCAATTGATCGGCCATCATCCCCGCATCAACTATCACCAACGCCAACCGCAGCGGAGACAAGTCGTCATCAGTCGCGGTCACAACCGCATGCGTCGTCGGTTGATAGGGCAACGTCACCGTGAAGATACTACCTTTTCCCGGTTCGCTGGCTACTGCAACGCTCCCACCATGCAAATCGGCAAGCCGGCGCACCAATGCTAACCCCAAGCCGCTACCCTCGTGTTGGCGGCTGAGGCTGCTATCGAGCTGCACAAACGGCTGGAAGAGGTATTGCAACTGTTCAGGCGCAATACCAATACCGGTATCGCTAACAGCAAAGGCAATCGTGCCTTGGTTCGCATCGGTCGCAACGCGCAACTCCACTGAACCGCCGTTAGGCGTAAACTTGACGGCATTGCTCAACAGATTGACCAGTATCTGTTTGATGCGGCGGGGGTCGGCTATAAAGCGTGCCTGCGGATTGTCGATCCACAACGAAAGGCGGATCTGTTTCTTGTGAGCCTGCTCTTTGACCAGTGTCATGCTCGCTTCGCACAGATCACTGAGTGCGACTACCTCTTTGATGATATCCATCCGCCCCGCTTCGATCTTGGCCAAATCGAGCACATCGTTAATCAGAGCCAACAAATGGCGTCCACTCGCCTCAATTGCCCACACAGCTGCCCGCTGCCGCTCGTTAAGCGGGCCACGCAACTCTTCTAACAGACTCTCGCTGAGGGCAAGGATCGCATTCAGTGGTGTGCGCAGCTCATGGCTCATATTGGCGAGGAATTCATCTTTGGTGCGCACAGCCCGCGCCAGTTCAGCATTGGCCCGGCTCAATTCGGCGGTGCGTTCGGCGACGCGGCGGGCGAGCAGATCACGTTCAGCCTGCAAGGCTAACTCAGCCATGCGCCACGCCGTCACATCACGCACAATCGCGATCGCCTCATCACCGGCGGGACTGGCCTTGATGCGCGCTTCAAAAAAGCGTTCGTGATCGTCAATCGTAAGCTGATAATCCACCGTCTGTAGCTCACCGGTGAGAAAAGCGGCATCTAGGGCGACCCGTAACCGATTGCTTATCGTAGCGGGTAAGACGAATTCAAATGGTTGATTAAGAAACTCGTCCGGCGGCCTGAGCAACATCGAGACAGAGGGCGCCGAGAAATCAATTAACACACCCTGCCGATTAAGCCGAAAGACGAGATCGGGCAAGGCGCTAACGATTAAGTGGTTACGTTGCTCACTCGCTCGCAATTGCGCCTCTTGCCGCCCAACCATGATGGCAAAGGCAATATCATCGGCAAGTTCTTTGAGCAAGCGCACTTCGTCAGCATCGAAAAAAGCGGGCTGGCCGGCATAGAGGCTCAAAGTCGCATACACCGCGCCATCGACCAGCAATGGAAAGCTTGCTAAGGCGCGATACCCTAACCGTAGCGCCGCTTCACGCCACAATGCCACCCGTTCATCAGTCGCAAGATTATTGACAATCATCGCTTGACCGCCGCTCAGCGCCTGCGCCGTCGGGCAGGTCGTATGTTCGGTCAGCGAGATCTGAAGGTGTTCGAGGTAGTCGCCTACTTCTCCGGCGAATGCAACCGGCACCAACCGATCACTACCTGCTTGTCGCTGCCCGATCCACGCCATCCGAAACCCGCCCACTTCAACCGCAATCCGGCAGACTTCTTGAAAAATCCGCTGCGGCTCTCGTTCGCGAATGATCATCTGGTTAATGGCGCTGAGCAAGGCATAGGTCCGGGTGAGGCGGCGTTGGCGCGCGTCGTGCTGCTGGCGTTGGCCGATAAAAAGAAAGAAGACCGTGAGGCTCGCAACGGCGATAAGTATGCGGCTCATTGCATCCCAATTCAACCAACGGTTCGGGTACGTTGCGCCGGGGCGCAACGCAAATTGCCAGACCCGGCCATAGCGTTGCTGCTCGATAACGATAGCGGTCTCGCGCATAAATACTGCCAGATCAAGCTGCTCTAGCGATTGCGCTGCGCCCGATGCGTAAAAAGCGAGCGGTTGCGGCGTGCCATCGGTGACGTCTAGCAAGAGTACCTCAAGATCAGGCGGAACGACCGGCCGCAACGCTTGCTCAATCAACTCTGACGGCAACACTAAAAACATCACCATCCCGCTAATCCGGCGCTGGCGTTCAGCCACATCTTGCGGCGACGGCCCTGCGGTATACACCGGCGCCAGCAACAACACCGACGGCGTCTTTACCGTTGACACCCACGGGGAGATCGGCCCTGTCATCACGATCTGCCCACTATCGCGCGCCTGCGCCAGCGCATCGCGCCGTACCGGCTCGACCGCCATATCCATGCCTAACACCGAACGGCGCTCGGCAAACGGTTCGACATACGTCAATGGGTAATACTCAGGCCGGGCACTTACCGGCGGGCCATAGGCTCCCGGCTCGCGTACCCGAAAGTCTGGCAAGCCGGTTTCCTGCATCCGGCGCTCGAACGCCACTTGTTCAGCCTGTGTCACTCGCTGCGCCCAACCAACTGACTGTAACGCCGGTAGCTGATTGAGGATTGTGCGCACAAAGACGCTAAACTCATGCTGTTCAACATACTGTGAAGCGAGAAAAAAAGCGCTAATGCTCTGAATCCCTTGTTCATAGCGCGTCATCCGGTCATCGATCAGACTCATGATCTCGGTGGTATCGGCTTGGAGCCGGTCAGCATACCGCTGTTGGACATCGCGCCAAACCAGTTGCAGGCTAAAGAGCAGCAATGCTAGTAAGAGGCTACTCACCGGCCACAGGAACGGTTCACGCATTGGTCGCCGATGCCAATAGGAGGCGCCAACAACAAGCCACGGTGTGACCAACCATACGCCAGCAAGGAAGTTGAGCCACCATTGCCAGCCAGCCAACGGCCAATCGTTAGCCAAGCGCACGCCAGCAGCAGCCATTGTTGCTGTGCCTACAAATGGCGCCGGCAAGGCGGCCAGCGCGAGTAACCCACAAACAAGGAAGACTCGCGGTAAGGAGACTGGCGGCAGCGGCCCGCCAAACCGGTACACGAGGAAATAACTCAGCCATGCCTGCCCCACAGCGACGCCGGCAAAGATCACCGCCGAGAGCAGCAACTGTGCAAGAGGGAGACCGAGCTGCCAGAAGACGGCGCCATATCCAACCAATGCACCGACAAAGATGACCGGCAAAATCCGGTTACCGGCTAGCAGCGCACCGCCTAACGCCACACCAGCGGCAAGCCAAATCAATGGCAAGCCGTGCATTGTGATGACTAGCTGCGCGCCGAGCCAGATCAGTGCAGCGTAACCGAGACCAAAGCCAAGCAGTATGCGCCGGCGTAGGTAGATCATTACCATCCACTCCGGTAGGTACGCCGACATCAACCAACGATACCAGAGTGAATCGTAGCATGGCGGATAGATTTACGCCAGCGCTGGCGATATTTCCGCCAAGTGGCGATACGCGCCAGCAAAGTACAAGAGCGGCTCCCCTTCAGATGCGCGACGTAGCGCAAGCACGCGCCCTAACACAATCAGATGATCGCCGCCGTCGAGGATGCGATCGCGGGCGCAAACCAGTGTGGCAAGGCTATCGCGCAACACCGGCGCGCCGGCCAGTTCGATCATTGGGATGTCAAGATCAGGCTGTGGCCGGCCAGCAAAATGGCGCGCAATCGCTTCTTGATCGGCGCGCAAGATATTCACCGCAAAATGAGTCGCTGCGCTGATCACCGGCGCCATGCGCGCGTTGCGATCAACACAGACGAGTAATAGCAACGGATCAAGAGAAACTGAAGTGAGCGAGTTGGCGGTCATGCCCCGGATCTGCTGGCCATCACTGGCGGTAATTACCGTCACCCCGGTGGCAAACAAACCCATTGTGGCGCGATAGTCACGCGGATCGACAGTCATTGAACATCTCAACATATTTCAAAACTTCTTCCTTGTAGAAGTATACGCCGAGTAAGGTAAAATGAGCAAGGCGTTCTGGAGGGTGGTCATCAAAATTACCGCGCCATTCCACCTAGCGGGAGCGTGCTTTGAGTGGGCTGCGCCCGCTACGCTGGCTGTTCGAACAGAACATGCAATCGAGTACAACCGTTGATCGCTGTGCGATACCTCACCGCTCGGCACTGAGTTCCCTTCCCCCGTTGGCGTGGGGCGGGGCTGGAGATGAGGGTGCTATCGTGCTTACCGCTAAGGGTGCCGAGGGCGCGGCGGATGATCGTCATCCTAAAAAACCTTTGCGTCCTTTGCGTTTAAAATCTCTGTGGCTTTGCTCGCTTTACACCTTGGGATCGGCCCTCACCCCCCCAGCCCCCTTTCCCACCTCACGGCGGGCGAGGGGAGCCGTTGGATGGCGGGCACAGCATTGCGGGAGCGGAACGCAGGAGCGACCTTCTCCTACCAGCATTGAGGGATGGACAGAAATTTGGTCGAGTACAACCGATAACCGCCGTGTAATGCCTCAAAGCTGAGTTCTACTCCCCTCTCCCACGCTAGTGGAAGAGGGGCTAGGGATGAGGGTGAACCGGCGCATCACAACGCCATCAACGACATCTACGCTCATATGTACTGTCCGTCCTTGAACGCTAGCTGTCGGCCATCTTCACTATGTCATACCAGAGAGGACGTAATAAAAGTAAGTACACAAGAGCCGCCACCGTTCTGGCCCTTCCTCCCCACGCCTTACTTCCCAACTAGTTGTCTCTTCGCCTGCTCTGTGCTATGCTGTATAAAACAAGTTACTGTCGTAAGATCGGTTTTTATCGAATAGGTGCAACGATGACCATCACCGATCGCATGCTAACCGGTGCTATTGCCAACAACCCCGGCAATTACCATGGCGATGGCGAGTGGCGCTACTCGATTACCCAGCGCACCCTCTACTTCAGCAAAGCAGCCGCCCCCGATCCACGCGATAAAGAGCCATTTTTCCCCCTGCCATCACTAAATCCCGATGGATCAGGACGGATGGAACGCGCGTTTCGCCAGTTTATCCGCCGGCGTTGGCCACCGAGCCGGTGCGCCGAATTAGAGAAGTTTGCCGAACGCAAAGGGTGGCATTTGGCGATGGAGTTGAAGTATGGCGGCGGCGCACTCGAAGACCACGAAGCAGCCGAATGGCAGTACGTGGTCAATCGTGAATTGCAGCGGCTTGCCGCCGAAGTGCGGGCCCGCATCGCCGAACTAGAGGCGCAAGCTACCCAACCTGACCCGACACCTGCATCTGGCGGATAAATGTCCAACCCAACTGGCGGTAGACCAACGTCGCCGTGATGGTATACGCCTCACCGGCCCGCGCCGTCCCAATCAACGGCACCTCAGCCTCGAGCGCCTCGCCATCAACGGTGACGCTGCCGGTGGCACCACCAGCAAATTGTAGGTCAAAGATCACGTTCACCGGCCGGCTGCCGGCGCTGTAGCCCCAACTCACGGTCGCATACACCGGCCCGATCCCGCTGAGGCTAGTAATCCGCAGATTGCGCAGCCGCGCCGGAATGATCGCGCCGCGCACCGTCATAATGGTCACCACCGACCAGAACGAGAGCCAGAACCCGCGTTGCAAGGCTTTCGTGTTCATACGTGGATCTTCCTCCGCGCCGGATCGCGGTGCGGGCGATAGAGGATCGTCGTGTGGCCAATCATTGCCACCAACATCGCCCCGGTCGTCGCCACTATCGTCTCGACCAACTCCTCTTTCATATCTTTGTAGTCGATAAACCGTACTTTGATCAACTCGTGGGCATCAAGTTCTTGCTCGACCTTCGACAGAATGTTTTCGGTCAGGCCATGCTTACCGATCATCACCGTGACCGGCAACGCATGGGCGAGGCGGCGCAGATACGCGCGTTGGGCAGGAGTCATCAGGGAGCAACCTCCTCTACCGCGGCAGATGTGACGTCATACTGGCCACGGAGATCATTCCAGCGCACCCGGAGCACATCACGCAAGTTGCGCCACGAGTCGCGCAGCGGATTAACTTTCGTTTCCGCACCGTAGCGCCACGTCACCGGAATTTCGGCGATTGGGTAGCCACGGCGTTGGGCAAGGAAGAGCAATTCGACATCATACGCGGTCACAGCGGCGCCGCGCACAACTGGCGCATCATCGCCATACATACGCACCCGGCGGAAGAGATCGCGGGCCACATCACGGCGCAACGCCTTGAAGCCGCACTGGGTATCGTTAATTCCTTGCAGAGCCACGAGGCGAATGATCCAATTGAACACCCGTCCCATCACATGCCGGTACCACGGTTCGCCCTCACGGGTCGCACCAACTCCCTCACGCGACCCAATCGCAATCGGATAGCCGGCCTCGATCGCGGCGCGCAATCGCGGCCATTCCTCGATCGGCACCGCTAAATCAGCATCACACAGCAAGATGATCGATCCGCGCGCTGCAAGCGCCCCCGCGCGCACCGCAAACCCTTTGCCGCGATGATCGCAGCGCAACACGGTGACAGCGGGGAAGGCAGCGGCAATCTCGGCGGTGCGGTCCTCGCTGCCATCATCGACAACGATCACTTCGCTGGCGTATGGCTCGGCGGCGAGAAAGGCCATAATTGCGGCGAGCGTTGCCGGCAAGCGCCGCTCTTCGTTGTACGCTGGGATCACAATAGATAGGAATGGTTCGTTGGTCATGATGGACTCTGCGTAGGTGGCTGGCCGAGCGCCAATGCGGCGACGACCGGCGCTGTTTCTTCTGGCAATGCGGAACGGCGTGATAGAAAGCGCGGCAACTCGCGCCAACCAGCCAATTGGCCACGCAGCCGCGCCCGTGCGGCTGGTTCTCGCACATGCAACAAGCTATGCAGGGCAAAACGCACCTGCGAGATCACTAGCGCCGGCCAATAGCGGCGCACCAGCGGCGACGGCATATTTTTCACCCATACGAGCGGAAAATTGCGCCCGCAATAATAACTAGCCAAAACGCCACCGCCGCTGGCGCTCAGCCGGTGGTAGACGACTGCGGTTGGGACAAAAATAGTACGCAGACCTTTGCGCCGCGCGCGCAAGTTGAGATCGACATCCTCACAGTACATTACTAGTTCTTCGTCAAAGACTTTGCCATCTTCGGCCAGCAGTTCTAGTGCGCTGCGCCGATATGCAGCTGCGCCGGCGCATGGACCGAACACCTCGGTGTAAGCATCGTATTGGCCACGATCGACTTCCCACACGCCGCGATTGCCCGGCTCGCCATTCAACCGATAGAAATCTCCTGCCGAATGCAACACCTCGCGCCGGTCGAACAGACGCAGCTTCGCGGCGGCAAAGGCAAACTGCGGCCAGCGTTCAAGCGCGCCGATCAGCGCCTCTAACCACTCAGGGTCAGCTTCGGTATCATTGTTAAGCAAGACCACAAAAGGGCGCTCGGTCGCCGCTATCGCTGCATTCACCGCTGCCGCGAACCCGCGGTTCTGCGCCAACGCCAACACCCGCACTTCCGGGTAGCGTGCCTGTACCAACGCTACCGAGTCGTCGGTACTTGCGTCATCAACCACTGTTACCACAAAATCACGCCGAGTCTGCGCGCGCAACGAGTCAAGACACACCGGCAGCAAAGCGCTGCCATTGTAATTGGGTACAATCACATCAATCATGGTAATGACACTTCGCGGCGCAGACGGGCAAGATAGGCGTCAAGCGCCTCTTGCCACGAACGGAAGGTAATTCCCAACGCTGCACCGGCCACGTTGGCCAGCGGGGTATAGGGCGGCGGTGTGCTATCGCGTTGAAAATCGCGCAAGCGAATAGGGTGAAGCGGGGTATCAATACCGGCGCGGCGCAAGATTTCAGCCGCAAACTCGTAGCGTGAACAGATGCCATCGTTAACAAAGTGATAGGTGCCGTAGTAATCAGTCGTGATCAATTGCGCCAAACCCGCTGCCACATCAGGCGCGTAAGTGGGACTGCCGATCTCGTCAGCCACCATCCGCAACCCGCCCGCCGGCGGGTTAGCCGCTAACCGCAACACCGTGCGGACAAAATTGCGTTCACCGCCAAACAGCCATGCCACTCGCACGATAAAATGGCGCGGCCATAGCTCACGCACGGCTTGCTCACCGGCCAGCTTGCTCTGGCCATACGGATTGATCGGGCCGGTGGGATCATCCTCAAGATACGGCCGCCGGCCATCGCCGGCAAATACCTCGTTGGTGCTGATATAGACCAGCGCTGCATTGATCCGGCGACAGCCAAGGGCCACATAGCGCGTGCCCAAGCCATTGACCCGATAGGCCAACAATGGATCGCGCGCGCACCCATCCACATTCGTATAGGCGGCAGCGTGAATCACCACCTCGGCGCCGGTGGCCGCAATCTGATCAGCAGTTGCCGGATCAGCCAATTCAAGCTGGCCGTGTCCCAACGGCGCTAGATCGTGCTGATCGGCGAGCGCGGCCATCACAGCCTGCCCTAATTGCCCATATGCTCCAGTGATTGCAATCCGCAAGCTCTGGCTCCTTCTCTGCGCTTAACCGGCTTCACAGAGTAGCAGAAGAGCTGATAAGCGTCAACTTAACGTTCACCTGCACCGATCACGACGCCACGCGCCTGTTCTTCCGCAAAAGGAATGCGGATTTCGACACAGATTCCGGGCCGATCAGAGCGATTATGTATCTGGTAGCTGCCGCCAACCGCCAATACGATCCGCGCCACCTGCGCCAACCCCAGCCCCATCCCTTCAACCTGCCCGGTAAAGCTGCGCTCGGCCTGATAGTACGGCTGCCAAATCTTGCGCAGTTGTTCTGGCGGCAGATGTATCCCATCATCGCAAACTAGCAACCGCACCTGATCACGAACCAGATCAGTATCAACGCGCACCATCACTGCCGGATTGCGTTGGGGATGAAATTTCTTGGCATTTTCGCACAATTCCCGCAATATCGTTTCTAGGCTACGCCGCGAAATTCGCAACCGCCGCGCATCGAGCGCGGGATCAAGGTTGAGACTGACGGTCTGCATCCCCAATTCTTGGCTGATCGCAGCGATCATGGCAGGTAGTTCAAACACCGTGCATGTATCAAGGTAGTGCGCATCACCGGGACTGCGCACATACAGCAAAATATCATCAATTTCGCTTTGCAGCCGGTGCGCGCCGCTGAGGGCAATAGCCGCAATGTTCCGCGCAATCGAACGATCGAGCTGATCCATATTATCGTGCAAGATGTTCAAACCACCAATAATGCTGACCAGTGGTGTGCGCAGTTTATGCGAGATCGCGGTATGAAACGTCCACATCTCGCGTTGGACCGTGATTTGTTGCGTCACATCACGGATGATCACGACAATTTGATCGTCAGCCGGATGGATGAGCGCCGGCTCAACTTTGAGCCATTGTTCAGAACTATGCAGCGTTTCAGGATGCACTAAGAAGCGCTGGAGATCAGTCGGCACCGGCCACTGTTCCCATGCCTCGGATGGCGCCAACTGGTACCGCTGCGCAGCTAGCTCGCAGAAGGGCTTGCTCGGCTGTTCATCAGCCGTCAAACCAAGATATGCACGGGCGCGGGCATTGGCGTAGGTGATCCGATCTTGCTGGTCAAGAATAAGGTATGCGTTATCCGACGTCTCGACCACCCACTCAAACCGCGCTCGTTCGGCATTCACGCGTGCTTGCTCTTGCAAGAGCCGGCGGTATCGATTCAAGCGCAATAAGGTGTTAACCCGCGCTTGCAATTCACCGAGATCAAACGGTTTGGTAATAAACTCATCGGCACCAACCTCGAATCCGCGTATTTTTGCTTCGCGATCATTCAAGGCGGTGATCATAACAATCGGAATCTGGGCTAACATCGGATCATCGCGCAACAATCGGCATACTTCAAAGCCGTCAATATCCGGTATCATGACGTCGAGTAGGATCAGATCAGGGTGATACTGTCTGGCCAATTGCAACGCCTGATCGCCGCGCTGCGCAGTTAGCAGACGGAGGTTGAATGGGGCTATTGTTTCGATGAGCAGCGCACGCATCTGCTCATCGTCATCAACGATTAACACAGTATTTTGCTCCATGGTTATATCCTACCACGGAGCTGTTACCATTGTCATGACAAAATTGTTTATGTTCGGTCTAGGTATGGCTTAGATCGGACCGACCTTGCCCCGCGTGGCCCGCACAATACTGAGCACTTCCTCATCACTGAGCGGATTGCCATTCTGCTCCCACCATTGCCGGTACCAGCTTAAATTGGCAGTAAACCCCCGGATAACCTCATCACGATTTAATGGCGGCACCTTGCGCCGTAACGCTTCCCGTACCTCTTGCCGATCGCTTTCAGTTAACTCTGGCAAGGTCTCAAGGATGCGATCTGCGCGCAATAAAAACAGCTCACGCTCAATCGTCGGAAATTCCCCTCCGATCTGGCGAATATTGCCGAGATAGGCAATCGTGCGTTGCCGCGGCTGCCCCCGTTCGTCACGGTAACTCTCGACAAGATAGGCGTCATGGAAATTGGTATTGGCAATCTCTGCGTTTTTGTGCCGCCGCACAACCCAGCGAATATACATAGCGCCGGCTCCTGTGCGAATACTCGTCAAGCTCAGATTGGACGATACCGAAAGAGGTATACCTACAGGTATACCTACACAGACAGGAGATGAGACCTCTACTCTACGCTGATCTTCAACGGTCGCAGTTGCTCGTACACGCCCTCTGCCTCAGCGAGGGGAATGTGCCTTCTAGCAGCCAGTGATGATATGCCAAGATAAGACTTTTTTATCTTGTTTGCCTATTATATCATGACATGCCAACTTTGGCATGACTTTTTTGCTTACAAGTCAAAAAATTGTCTGAAAAACACTTCACAGCAACGCAGCATCGTGGAGATGAACGTTCATCTTGGGCAGAGTATCTCCTGTCGCTGCTACAACTGCCCATTGCTCACACCGCTCTATTCTTACCGCGAGCACGATTGTCAGCCGCGAGCAATGCAAACTGCTCGTGTGGTTACGCATTTTCAATTGGCATACAAACACCGGTCGCCGCCCTTCACACTATTGTGAGGAACAGCAACCGGTGAAAGAACCGCAAGAGAACTGTTGCTAGCGCTGAATGATTGGCACCAGCACCCGATAGACGAATTGTACCGCTTGTACCGCCGGGCTATGCAACGCGAATTCGTTACGCCCGCCACCTGTCTCGATCTCGACCAGCCAGTAGTGATAACTCACGTTTGGCTGAGCCGTGCGATCAAACCACTGGTAGCTCGCGCCGCTGCCTGCGCTGCCCTGCGCTGGTATCAGCGTCGCCACGATCGGCACCGCATCCGCTCGGTTGCCGCTCGCGCTGCGCAGGATCACGAAGCCGAGCGTATCCCGTTCGCTGCCCGTCACCCAGCGCAACAGCACACCGTTGCTCTGCCGCTCGGCGGTGAAGCTGAGCAGGGTGATGGCCGTTGGCGGGGCCGGCTGGTGGATACCCGCCCACCAACCGAGGTCGGTTTGGCCGCTCGTGAGTGTGAAGACCTGCGTGCGTTGCGTGTTCGGGTCAACATCGCTGTCACGCCCGCTATCGCCACCCTGACCTTGCGGACTGAATGCCCAGCCATTCGGTAGGCTAAACTCGAGATAGTAGCTCCCCGGCGGCAAGTTGGTGAAGAGGTAGCTGCCATCATCGCCGGTCACTGCCGTGCCAACCAGCGTGCCGTCGGCACGGTAGAGACTCACAGTTACTCCGCTCACCCCTTCTTCACCTGCCTCGGCAATGCCGTTCTGGTTGCGGTCATGCCAGACACGATTGCCAAGCGTCGCCGGTACGTATAGGCCGGCATCCCACGTCAGATCAATTGTTCCGCTGGTGACGGTGAACGTGGCGGTCGTTCCGCTGTTTGGATCAATATCCGAGTCAGCACTGTCATCACCACTGCGGTTAGCCACGGTGATGGCATAGCCGGCTGGTGGTGTGACGGTGATAGTGTACGACCCCGGCGGTAAGTCGTCGAACCGATAGTTACCGTTGTCGTCGGTCGTCACAGTGCGCGTTATTGTCTCGCCTGTGCCGGTGGTGCCGGTCAATCGCACCGTCACCCCAGCAACGCCTTGCTCACCCGCGTCTTGGACACCGTTGCCGTCCACGTCCAGCCAGACTCGATCACCCACAATGGCTGGTCGGTACAGACCAGCATCCCACGTCAGATCAATGTCGCCACCGCCGATGATGAAGCGGTCGGTTGCTCCGCTCGACGGATCGACATCTGAGTCGGCACCGGTATCACTGCCACGGTTGGCGGTGATGATGACGTAGCCAGCCGGTGGTGTGATTGTAATTGTGTACTCACCCGGTTGCAGGTTATCGAAGCGGTAGTTGCCGTTGCTATCGGTGGTCGTGCTCCGATCAACGGTATTTCCGTCAATATCGAAACCGGTTAGGCGCACGGTTACACCCTCAATACCCGGCTCGCCTGCGTCTTGCACACCATTGCCGTTGCGGTCTTCCCACACTCGGTCGCCCACGCTGGCCGGCAAGATGAGACCAGCGTCCCAATCCAAGGTGATCGTCCCGCTCGTGAGCGCGAAGACGGCGGTCACGCCGGTGACCGGATCGGCGTCTGAGTCGAGTGTTTCATTAGCGCCTTGATCGGCGGCGGTGAAGCGCGCCCCCACCGGCAATTCGCTGAAGACCAGATAGTAGTCGCCCGGCAGTAGATTGGTAAACTCGTAGAAGCCATCACTATCGGTGAACTGCGTCGCTACCTCCACATCGTCGGAAGTGCCGGCAATGCCGTCAGGTCCCACGTAGTAGAGGGTAACCCGCACGTTGGCCACTCCTAGCTCATCAGGGTCTTGCCGGCCATTCCCATTGCGATCGCTCCAGACGAAATCGCCTACTACGGCTGGCCGGAAGATACCGAAGTCGATGGTAAGGTTGCTGTTGCGGTCATCGCCATCGACGGCTACATCCGGCTCGCTGTCGGGTCGCAGTTCGATCAGGCTACTGACGATATCGAGGACCTGCTGGGTGCCGTTGTCGTCGTCGTCACGATCGGTGTTCGCATCAACACCCGGCTCGAATGGCCCGAGGGTAAGCGAGAGCGCACCGGTACTGCTGCGATACCCTGACCACGGGCTATCAGCCGCGAATTGAGCGCCCGGTAAGACCACGAAGTAGTTGCCTTGTGGCAAGCCGGTAAAGAGGTAGTTACCGTTGCTGTCGGTGATGGTTAAACCAACCAACTGATCAGCGGCATCCCATATGCCATTGCCGTTGCTGTCACGGTAGAGGCGGACTCGCACACCGCCTGCGCCCGACTCGCTACTATCAAAGACACCGTTGTTGTTGGAATCTTCCCAGACCAGATTACCCAGACTGAGCAGCGGGTAGAGTCCGGCATCGCGGGTGAGATCGCTCTGACCACTGACAAGGGTGAAGACCGTCGTTTCACCATTCGTCTCTACGTCACTATCAACAGCGTCGTCACTGCCTTGATTGGCCGGGCTGAAGGTCAATCCAGCCGGGATGTCGCTGAAGCTCAGTCGGTAGCTGCCCGGCGGTAGTCCGGTGAAGAGGTATTCTCCGTTACTGTCGGTCACAGTTGTACGGCTGATGTCATCCGCCGTGCCGAACTCACCATCCGGCCCGGCCCCGGTCAGGGTGACGGTCACGCCGCTGATAGCAGGTTCGCCAGTATCTTGCAGGCCGTCGCCGTTCACATCGCGCCAGACGAAGTTGCCGACGCTAGCTGGCCGATACGCACCCGCGTCCCACGTGGTGTCGGTCTGACCACTCGTGAGCGTGAAATTCGCGGTACGACCGTTCGTGGGGTTAGCATCCGAGTCAACCGCATTATCACTGCCCTGATCGGCGGCGGTGAAGACATAGCCGCT
>NZ_CALFBQ010000091.1 GCF_937951745.1 uncultured Chloroflexus sp. | reverse complement strand
CAGCACATAAATGTCGGTCTGAACCGATTGATCGGCCTTGATCGCCTCTGCCTGCTGCACCATCTGGGTAATGGGGCGATCCATGTTATTGTACTTGCCGCCAATTCTGGTTGTTTGGCATTCTGCGTCATCAAGAACTTTAATCCCTAGAGGTTCGCAAGTTGGATTTCCTGCATAGGTGGACGGATAATTGCCAAGACGGTTGCTGCTAGGAGTACCATCGAGGAAGACGTTTGACACACCATCGGTCACGAGAATAATCACTCGCCGATATACCCACTCACGGCCAAGGTGATTGGTCGTCTTCTGCGCATTCTGTAACAGTTCCTGTGCACGGTGCAGAGCCTTAGCAACATTAGTAAGACCTGTGGTCAAGTACGGATCTTCGATATTCCTAATCTTGCCGGCATTGAGCACCGCATTCTTCAGTGCCTCCGGATCCGAACTGAAACGATTGTTCGAAGAAGCGCTCGAACTAAACCAGATCAGGGCCATCTGATCGGGGGGCCGCGTCGGGTCATAGTCAGTATTCCCCGGCATGTTGGTCTGATCGATCAGCATCTGAATAGCTTTCTTAGCGACGTAGATCCGGCGCTCGGTCTCCGGCCTCCACGCGTGTAGATAGTTACCGACGCATCCTTCGACCGGAGGCGGCGATCCGGGATGGCCTACAATGCATTGGACGGGCTGGTCATTCATATAGCCTCGGCCAAAGAAGTCCATACTCATCGATCCAGATACGTCGAGCACAACAACATACTGCACCGGACGGCGTTCATTGGCTACCACCTGATACTCCGGCCACAGCTCGACACTACCGGTCAAGCGAACAATACTCGTATCCTCTGGCGGCGGCGGGGTCGCCGAGCAAGCCGTGCCCTGCCGGTTCGGATCGCCGAGGAAGATGAAATCCATATAGGGCCGGTTGCGTTCACGCCCATACTCGGTTAACACAAAGAGACCGAAGCGCACTACGCGATACGCTGCATTCGAGCCTTGCGAAACCGCAACATCGTAGATCGGTAGCACCATGCGGGTACCATTCTGAATATGGGCATCTAGCGCAGCGCGACGGTCATTGCTCGCGGTGAAGCCAGAGCTGCCGTAGACCCAGTCACCAACATTCAACTCGCCGGGCCGCTCAGGGTAATTTGCCGGGCGGGGCAGGTTGGTCGCCGGCCACGGTACCACCTCCATAAAACCCCTTGAGAGTGTGCCGGTACCGGTTAGAGCCAATTCCAACTCTTGGGCACTGTTAGCATTTGCACCACTAGCACCACGACCGTCAAGCCAGCGCAGCCAGCCAAACCCGCCGGGCACATTATTGTCGGCTAGGTAGAGGCGCATTTTGGTAAAGCCCCTGTAAGGACCATTCGTAAGCCTCTCCCAGTTATTATCGGGCCTGCCATCACCGTTGGCATCACCCGGATTGCGAAACTCATTGCCGCTGATGTACTCGTTGTTGATCGCAATTGGATACACGCCATCAGTCGGCGGACATGTGCCAGCGTAGGCAGTTGCTGCAATCGGTAACTGCTCTTGATTAACGACCCGCGCAAAGAAGGTGTCAACGTCACCTTCGAGGTTCACCTGAATGTACGCAACGTTATCAGGAGCTACGGTACCGTCACGAGTAATACGCGCACCGCCTTCAATCGGCTCGCCGCGTGCATTCAGATAGTACGCTTCCATACGAATATTTGGATTGTTCTCAACGTCGATCCCATTCGAGCGGAGCGAGTTGACAATCGCGTCATAAATGACTGTATTGGTCGTACCGGCTGGTCGGCGAACGTAGGTATTCATCGCCGACAACGATGCCGCATTTGCGGCTGCCACAGCGCGGCGTTCCTCGGAAAAGGTGCGCCCGACATCAACCGATAGCGCCACCATTCCGACCAGCACGACGATCATGAGGGCAAGCAGGGGAATACTCTGCCCGCGTACTCGTCGTGGTGTACCACACATTCTTGTTTGCTTAGTTGCCATTACCTTCCTCCATGTGCTGCGTTGCCATTTGCGGACTAGAGCTTTACAGATTGTTAGCCGACAAACTGGCTACGGATAGGCATCGTATGTGTCACTCGTAAGATGATCTCTCGCCCAAATGCCGGCGCAAAGGGAAAGAAGAGCTGGTAACGGTACCGTATTGTTACCCTGATCCAACAATTCTGGCCAGCATTGCGCATATCGACCCGCGGTGTCGTTGTCGCGCACGTGCCGCTTAGGTTAGATGGATTAGCGCCCTTCGGATTTTCTATAATCACAAACCCATTCGGGTTGGTCGGATTGTCTTTACTAAAGACTGCAGGCTGACTAGCATCGTCGATCCCATCACCGTTCAGATCGAGTAGATTGGCTACTCCTGTCGGCTGCGTGCCACCAGCAGTGCGAATGCGTCTGAAAATCTCTTCATAATTCAGCGTTACCGCTGTTACTCGACCGCTATTATTCGTTACCACCAACGGGTAACTACCGTAAGTGGCACCCTCTTGAGCAGCCGCACGCAGCGCTTGCAAGGTAAAGAAGATGAGGCCGAGATCAACTGCAGCCGAAAGCAAGAGAAAGATGACTGTAGTCGAGAGAGCAAATTCAACAATGGCTTGGCCCACCGTCTTGTGACGACGTTTCTTGATCATGGTTTCCCTCGCTTATCGATCGAGTTGCATGTCTTGCCAATCGGCCACATCACGCGCACATGCCACCCCACGCGGGCTAGTCGGATCGACACCTAAGTTTTCGATAGAGCGGCGTTGTACGACCCGCAAGGTGAGCGTGCCATTCTCTAGCCCGATCAGATCGAAGAGCGGCGTGATGCTGCGTACCGGATAATTGATCTCGATCTCGATTGGCCCACGATCTTTCAAATTGCGCGTCTGACCACCGTTGGGGTAGCGAATCGTCACATAGTCCTCGATTCGGCGCCCTTCGTTGCCACTCCCATCGAACAGTACGACGTCCGAGCGAATTGCTTCCATAATCCCGCGCACACACGCATCAGCCGTGAAACCGGGAAAGTTAGCCGGCGGGTTATTGCGCAGATCGAGCCACGTTTGATGCGGTGGCAATTGCGCTGCCGCTTCAGCACCGTTGCGTGCCGCTTGGGATACCATCGAGTAGGCAAAAATGAGATAGCCAAATTCGATAATTCCAAACAAGACCATTAACATGACCGGTAGCAAGAGTGCCATTTCGACAATCGATTGCCCACGTTGCGACTTCATAACACGCACTCCCACGAACGCTTCTGCTCTAGCTGTTAGTATATGGCTCACTTCAATCCTGTGGAATAGTCCGAAGGTACCGGGTTTTCAGATCACGAAATTCATCATTGTAAAGCCATAACTGTACCGGCATAACAGTTTTGGTCAATCATGCCCACCGATATATTGCACGATCATGCGTTGCCAGTAGGGCCAGTCATGGCACCAACCATCCCAGACTCGCAAGGCATTGCCGATCCCCTTGGCCCATAATTGGCTTGACAGCAATTCATTTGACCACGCCGACGGATCGTCGCGCCCTGTAACCAGAATAATATCGGTTTCACGGAGACGATCAATTGTCCACGGATCGTTCAAATTGGGTACGAAATCAACCGGATTATGAAAGTAGACGCCCTGCGTGTAGCTGGTAAAAAACCGCTTGAGATCGTACAACCCTGAGAGGCCGATGACACGCCGCACGAAACCGGGATGGCGCAATGTGAAAATCACGGCCTCGCTAGCGCCGAACGAACAGCCGGTGGCCATCAAGAACGGATTGGGATTGAGGTGGCGCACCAGTGGCAAGACTTCGGTTATCAGATAGTGCTCATATTGCTCTTCTCGCCACATTCGCGCATCGGCATCAGCGCCATAGTTATACCAACTTTCACTGTAGACGCTATCGACGCAAACAAGTTGAATCCATCCTTGCTCTAAATGATGACCAAGCGCAGCCACCATCCCGCGATCTTCATATTCGTAGAAACGTCCGTGCGAGGTGGGGAAGACCAACACCGGCGCACCGGCATGGCCAAATATGAGCAATTCCATCGTTCGATTGAGGGCAGGGCTGTGCCATGCATGGTATTGTCGTTGCATATTCCAAACGTATGCATTTCAAATTGGCGATGACAATGGGTGAAATGATAGCCTACGCGCAATGGTCTGTCAATGTAATGGTGAGGAACACGTCAAAGAAATGCTGTTCGTTCCAAAGGAGCTTGCTGCAGGCGAGCTAGCATGATGCGCTTCATTGCGCCAGCCAGCCCTTGCCATATATCGTTTGGTATCGCATTGCTGTTGACAAGGTTTAGTGGTATGACAACCCTAACTGCTCATGACGCGCGTGCGCTGACATGGCCCCAACTGTTGACGCTGGTCTGGGGCCGCTGGCTGGTCAGCCTCACCTTCCGCATGATCTATCCTCTATTGGGGTTTTTGGCCGCCGGCTTTGCGGTTGATCTGACCACCGCCAGCCTGCTAATCACGGTCCAAGTAGCGGCGTCGCTGTTTAGCCCGTTGGGTGGGATAATCAGTGATAGCATCGGCGATCGGGCCACAATGATTGGGGGTGGGATCATCTTTACACTCGGCGCCGCTATTTGTGCGATGAGCGCTGCATTTGTCCCGTTTCTGTTTGGGTATGCGGTAATTGGGCTGGCCATCGCCGTGGGGATGCCAGCGCTGCAAAGCTACGTTAGCGCGCGCAGCCACTACGAACGCCGCGCACGGATGCTCGGCGTGCTCGAATTGAGTTGGGCGCTCTCGGCGCTGCTCGGCGTACCACTGATTACGTGGAGCGTGGAACGATGGGGGATCGCGCCGATCTTTGCCGGCCTGACGATAGCTGGCGGCGTGATGCTCATATCGTATATCATGTTACCGAACGATGACCAAACGCCATCCCGCCAACTGCACCAGTCAGCATCCGCGAATCATCTATGGCATCTCTTTCAGCAACCGAGCATTCTGACTGCGCTAGGATTCGTCTTCATCCAACTAGCTGCGGTTGAATTGATCTTTGTCAGTTACGCCGGTTGGCTGAACAGCGCATTTAACGCCACGACCGCCGAGCTCGGATTCGTCTTCGGATTGCTCGGCGTGGTTGAGTTAATTGGTTCGCTTAGCGCCACGCTCTTCACCGACCGGATCGGCAAGCGACGAGCGGTGTTAGGCGGATTTTTGCTCGTCGGCGTCTGGTTACTGCTCTTGCCGCAGAGTGGATCATGGCCGATCTTTTTGGCCCTCCTGTTGGCATTTGACCTGTGTTTCGAGTTTGCGATCGTCTCGACCTTTCCGCTCATTAGCGGGCTCAGCGCTCAACGGCGCGGCGCGCTGCTCGCGATGATGACTGCTGGCATTGGCGGAGGGCGGATTGTGGGTTCACTAGCCGGGCCATGGATCAGCGCCACTGCCGGCTATGCTCTCACCAGCACGATTGCCGGCATACTGGCACTCATCGGGTTTGGGATCGGATTGCTGTTCATAAAGGAGGGTAACGCCTGAAAAACGCCGTGTAACCAATACCACCGTGAGCGCATCTGATAGGTAGCAATTGCAATGATGATGGCGTGAAAGGAAGCAAACCAATGGCTCTGATGCAGGAAAAAGATCGCAAGGCAGTGCGGGAGGCGTTCGCTGGGCTAAACCGTCCGGTTGAGATTGTACTGTTTACCTCGGAAGAGAGCGGCGAATACAGCGATGTCACCCACGAGCTGCTGCAAGAGGTAGTGGAACTCAACCCGCTGCTGCGCTTGAGTGTATATGATCTGACTAAAGACGGCGCGTATGCCGCCGAGCTAGGCATCGACAAGGCGCCGGGGATCGTCTTTTTGGCAGGGGAAGAGCGAAAGAATCACGGCTTGCGCTTCGCCGGGTTGCCTAGCGGCTACGAGTTTGCCTCGCTGATCGAGGCTATCCGGTTGGCCGGTGGCGCAACCCAGCCTGATCTCCAGCCGGCAACGATGGAGCTGCTGAACACGATCAAGGCGCCGATGCACTTGCAGGTCTTTGTAACACCGACCTGCCCCTATTGCCCGCGGGCGGTGGTGATGGCCTACCGGCTAGCGCTGGCCAACCCGTACATTACCGCCGAGGGTATCGAAGTGACCGAATTCCCTGAACTTGGCGATCGCTATGCAGTGATGGGCGTCCCGAAGACGGTGATCGACGATCTGGTGCATATCGAAGGCGCAGTGCCAGAGGGGATGATGGCTAACAAACTGCGCGAAGCGATTGTCGCCGCGGCAGCGTAAGGCACCGTTTGTTGCCGGGCCGGGGCGCCGCCCGGTTATGTGGCGCTACAGAGCCGCCATCGTAGACGTGATATACTGAATCTATGCCATCACGTCTACGATGGAGGAGCTGTTGTGCCGGGACCAATCATTGACCTCTCACTGTATGATGATGAACAGGCATTGCTTGCCGGCTTACGCCGCGGCGACCCTGATGCCTGCACCTGTTTTGTTAAACGTTTTGCGCCGCTGGTCTACGCATGTGCGCTGCACCTGCTCGGCGACGCCGACGATGCTGAGAACGTCTTGCAGACGACGTTCATCAAAGCGTGCGCGGCGCTACCGGAATATACTGGCGCTGGCAGCTTGAGCAGTTGGCTCTACCGGATCGCCTCAAATGAAGGATTGATGCTGCTGCGCCAGAAGCGACCGCAAGTCGCACTCGATGCGGTTGGTGAACTTGCGCCGGATGAGACCACGTTACATCACAAAACGACGTGGGCGATCGATCCGGCGCGGAACGCGCTCGATGGTGAATTACGGCGCGAGATTGCGCAGGCGATTGCCGAATTGCCCGATGCGTTACGGGCCGTGATTGTGCTGCGCGACATCGAGCAACTCAGCACTGAAGAGACCGCCGAGCGGCTCGGCATTAGCCCCGGCGCGGTGAAGGTGCGGCTGCACCGCGCCCGTCTGCGGTTGCGCGAAGCGCTAGCACGCTATGTCGAAGCGTCAAGCAATGACAGGTAAGGGCGAGGTATCCTTCGCCCACCTGCCCACGCAACCCGCTGTGCTGGGATCAGCTCGGCAACGCAGACGTTGCCCCAACCGCGAGGAATGCCAATGGAACGCCACAATCACGATCACTGTCTCGATCTGATCGATCGCTTGAACGACTATCTCGATGGCGAACTCAGCGCTGTATCGTGCGCCGAGTTGGAAGAGCATTTGCGCCAATGCCCCGAATGCCAAGAGTTGCTAGCGTCGTTGCAACAAACGGTCGACTTGTTGCACCATCTCGACGATCTGCCGCCGCCATTACCGCCTGCCCTTGAAAACCGGCTGATCAGCCAGATGCAACAACAGGTGCAGACCAAACGCCATTAGCGTCCATAATGGGCTACTAGCATCTGGCGAAAGGCATACGCCACCGGCGAGAGCGGGCGCGCCGCGCGCCATAGTAACCGTAGCGTGCGGCGCAGGGGCCGGCCACTAATCGGGATGGGATGCAACGCCCCTACCTCTTGCTCGGCAGTAATTGTATAGAGAGGTAAAATCGTCAGCCCCGTACCGATCATCACCATCCGCTTGATCGACTCAAGGTTATCGAATTCGGCAATAACGCGCGGCGTAAGCGATTGTTCGCGCAACGCCTGATCGAGCCATGCGCGGGTTTGGCTGCTCGATTGGCGCATCACCATCGGCTGACCAGCTAACTCACTGAGCTGCACCTCATCACGTCCCCACCACGGATGGCGCCGGCCCACAATCACGTATTGATCAAACTCGCGTAACGGATGCTGCTGAAGATCGGTGTCAGCGTTGTCAAGTTCACCCTCGATCGCGCCAAGATCAAGCGTACCACTACGTAGTTCGGCCACAATGGCCGGTGTCGTGCCAGTTTGGGTGCTTACGGCAAGGTTAGGATAGCGCTGACCAAACATCTGCACCCACTCAGGCAGCAGATAGGCACTGACACCGGGAGTCACCCCAATGGTCAATTGGCCAGCCCGCAAACCGGCAACATCAGTAACAGCCAATTCAGCTTCAGCAACGAGACGAAAGATGCTTTCGCAATATGACAGGAGCCGTTGCCCGGCGGCCGTCAACTCCACCCCGCGCCGGCCCCGGGCGAACAACTCGGTACCGAGTGCATCTTCGAGCGCGCGGATATGCTGGCTCACCCCTGATTGAGTCATGTGCAATTGCTCAGCCGCTTTGCTGAGGCTGCCGGCAGCCACCACCCGCGTAAAGATATCAAGTTTGTACAGATCGAGCATCGTTGCTCTCCCAGTTTAGAGCTGCTTTGCGATGCGCCACGAACGCCGTCGCTATCATTAGCAATGATCATCCTGCTGTAGTTAGCCCTGCGCGCCGCTAAAGGGGTAGCCACGTTCATTCTTTTGCGCAATGATTATCCAGTGTTGCAGATATAAGTTTTTGCTAGGAGATAGTATAAGCAAGATCCGGCTTCTGCCAAGTGGTGATTTTTGTTATCTTGCGGACAAACAATCCCAACACTCTAAACA
The DNA here is from genome assembly GCF_937951745.1 of uncultured Chloroflexus sp. Taxonomy (GTDB): domain Bacteria; phylum Chloroflexota; class Chloroflexia; order Chloroflexales; family Chloroflexaceae; genus Chloroflexus. Next base: position 13,791 of record NZ_CALFBQ010000091.1, on the reverse strand, counting down.
AGCAGTTGGCGCCAACGCTGCAAGAGGGAGTGCCGCCCCCTTTAAGGTGACGCAAAGACAACCAAAGGAAGGGAACGAGAGCGATGTTGCTGAAGTACTTCTACGACGAGATGCTAGCGCAGGCTTCCTACCTTATCGGGTGCGCTAAGACCGGTGAGGCAATGGTCATTGACCCCATGCGCGATGTCGAACCGTACTTGCGGGTAGCAGCGAAAGAGGGTTTGCGGATCACCCATGTTACTGAGACCCACATTCATGCCGACTTTGTGAGCGGGGTGCGCGAATTGGCGGCTCGCACCGGTGCGCAGATGTATCTGAGCGACATGGGCGACGAGAATTGGAAATATGCCTACCCCGAAGTGAGCAAAGCGATTTTGGTCAAAGATGGCGACACATGGATGGTCGGCAATATTAAAGTGCAAGTCATTGCCACCCCCGGCCACACCCCCGAGCACATTGCATTTATGATCACCGACACGGCGGGTGCTGACCAGCCGATGGGCATTTTCACCGGCGACTTCCTCTTTGTTGGCGATGTAGGCCGGCCCGACCTACTCGAGGAAGCGGCAGGTATTACCGGTACCAAAGAACCCGGCGCACGCAAGCAGTTCCAGTCAGTGCAGCGCTTCAAAGACCTGCCTGATTACTTGCAGGTGTGGCCGGCGCACGGCTCGGGTAGTGCCTGCGGCAAGGCGCTAGGTGCGATCCCGTCGAGTACGCTTGGCTATGAGAAGCGGTTTAATCCGGCGTTCCAATTTGACGACGAAGATGCATTTGTGAAGTGGCTGCTGCACGGCCAACCCGAACCGCCGCGCTACTTCGCCCGTATGAAGTACGTGAACAAGGTCGGGCCGGCGCTGTTGCACGATCTGGCGATGCCGGTTGAGATTGAGCGGCCGGTGCTTGACAAGGCCATTGCTGAAGGTGCAATCGTCTTTGATCTGCGCAGCGCCGCCGAATTTGTCGCCGGTCACGTGCCGGGCAGTATCAGCGTGCCGATCCGCAAGATGTACAGCAGCTACGTGGGTTGGTTTGTTGATTTCACCAAGCCAACGTACCTCGTGGTACCTGACGACGCGGATATGAGCGAGATTCTGAAGGACTTGCGAGCGATTGGCGTTGATGACATTCCGGGATACCTGCCCGCTTCAGCGTTGGGTGACAATCTGGACCAACTGCCCACCGCCACGGTGAAAGATCTGAGTACAGCGTTAGCCGATCACTCGGCGGTCATCCTCGACATGCGCAACCTTACCGAGTACGAAGAGATTCACCTGCCCGGCGCATTGCATATTCCGGTTGGGTATCTACCGCGTCGGCTGAGCGAAATTCCACGTGACACGCCAATCATCGCTCACTGCGCCACCGGTTACCGCTCGCAAGTTGGCACAAGTGTGCTGCGCCGCTTTGGATTCACCAACGTCGCCACTCTCGTTGACCCGCAGGGCACGTGGCGCGAGTTAGTCGCAGCAGTAGCAGCGTAATCGGCTCATAACACCCCCATAGCAGGAATGCTTGCCTGCTGTGGGGGTGAAAACATAGATTGCGAGCGATGGTTTTGCCCGAACATACAGCGGGCGCAACACACAGGAAGAGCTATGACATACTCACAAGCCAATGGTGGTGCTGAGGTGCAAACGTTAGATGCCGGTCACATTGCTGAATTGTTGCAGCAGATGATGGAGCGGATGGATCGGCTCGAGCATCATCTAGCCAAGGTGAATGCGCTGGCCGACGAGGCGCCAGCGTTATTGGCCATGGCGACTGATACCGTTGACGGATTGTACCGCGATGCCGCTAGCGCTGGCGTCGACATTGACGAGCGGTTGAAGGTTGGATTACACGCGCTTGAACGGCTGACCGAACCGACGACGCTGCGCGCGCTGGCCGGTCTTAGCGAGCAATTGGTCACCCTTGAGCAATTGGCTCGCCAAGCCCCCGGCTTTGCCGCAATGACGGTTGACATGATCGACGAGCTATACGCCGCAGTGAACAAGCAAGGGATCGACATTGAAGGCACTGTCCGGCAGGGTTTGGTTGCGCTGCGCAACTTGCTGACCTTGATGCAGTCGGAAGAAGTGAAAGCACTGATGAGTTCAGGTGTGCTCGATCCGAAGACCTTGCAGGTCATGGGTGCAGCAGCGCACGCGCTAGTGAGCGCGCAACGCGAGCCGCGCCGGGCCGGGCCAATGGCGCTGTTTGGCGCGCTCTTCAACCGCGACGTGCAACGCTCGCTTGGCTTTGCGCTTAATTTCGCTGAACGATTCGGGCAGAAATTGCCGAGGTAAGCAGGATATCACCATTCGCGTCGAGAAATGAGCATGCGGCTGGCACGCCGCTGATACCACAGAAAGAGGGAACTGTTATGGCCAAGAGCCACTATCAAGTCGTTATCGCTGGTGGCGGCACTGCTGGTTTGACTGTCGCTGCGCAACTGATGGATCAGCCGAATCCACCAGAGATCGCGCTGATCGAACCGGCAACCGTTCACTACTATCAGCCATTATGGACACTAGTCGGCGGCGGGGTCTTCCCGCGCGAGCAATCGGCCCGGCCCGAAGCCGATTACATTCCGCCGGGAGTCACGTGGATCAAAGAGAAGGTCACGGCGTTTGATCCGGATAATAACAGCCTGACCCTTAGCAACGGCGAGACGATCACCTACGACTTCTTAGTAGTGGCGCTAGGCATTCAGATCGACTGGGGTAAGATCAAGGGCCTGCCAGAGACGTTAGGCAAGAATGGCGTCTGCTCGAACTACTCCTACGACACGGTCGAGTACACGTGGCAGAATATCCGCACCTTCCGCGGCGGCAATGCCGTCTTCACTCACCCTAGCACGCCGATCAAGTGTGGTGGCGCGCCGCAGAAGATCGTCTATCTAGCCGACGACTACTTCCGCCGGTCAGGGGTGCGCCAGCAGAGCCAGCTCAACTTCTACCATGCCGGCGCCGCAATCTTTGCGGTGAAGAAGTATGCCGATGCGCTAAACCGGGTTGTGGCGCGGAAGGGGATCAACGTTCACTTCCAGCATGATCTGATTGAGGTGCGTGGCGAAGCGCGGGAAGCGGTCTTTCTCAATCTCGCTACCCGCGAGACAGTGACGGTTAACTTTGATATGCTTCATGTCTCGCCGCCACAGAGCGCGCCGGATGTGATCAAGAGCAGCGCCTTGGCCAATAGCGGCGGCTGGGTTGAGGTTGATCAGTATACGCTCCAGCACAAGCGCTACCCCAACGTCTTTAGTCTTGGCGATTGCTCGAGCCTGCCTACCTCAAAGACAGGGGCTGCCATTCGCAAGCAGGCACCGGTAGTCGTGGCGAATCTCATGGCGGCAATTGCGCACGAGACGCTGCCCGCCACATACGACGGTTACACCTCGTGCCCGCTGGTGACCGGTTACGGCAGCCTGATCTTGGCCGAGTTCGACTATACCAACCAGCCCAAAGAGAGCTTCCCGTTCGACCAATCGCAAGAGCGCTACAGCATGTACGCGTTGAAGGCGTATGGCTTGCCGGCGATGTATTGGAACGGCATGTTGCGTGGACGGATGTAGGGTGTAGCACGCTGTGCCAGTGTGGGCGGCCGGGAAGGATGGTACGCTGACCGTACTGGCAAGACGATGCATGGCCCTGTGATAGAGGATATTTTCCGGGTCTCCTCCCTCCCCAAGCGTAGAGACGGTCTTACGGGCCGTCTCTACGCGATTTAATACCGTTGATCGCTGACCGAAATGCGTAAGAGCAGGCCAACGATCAAAAAGTTGATGATAATTGACGAGCCGCCATACGAGATAAACGGGAGCGTAATGCCGGTAAGTGGGATCAGGCGGAGATTGCCGCCCAAAATGATCAACGACTGCACAGCAATAATCGAGGTCAGACCCACCACCAGCAATTGCTCAAAGCCGCGGAAGTGACCGGAAATAGCTAGCGCTAGGTGGTAGCCGCGGAAGATGAGCAGCAGATAGGCAATCAAGACGGCCAGCGTGCCGGCTAAGCCCATTTCCTCGCCGATGGCCACAAAGATAAAGTCGGTATGCACGGCAGGTACGTATTCAGGCACGCCACGCCCTAGGCCGGCGCCGAAGACTCCCCCCGACGCCAGCGCGTAAATAGCTTGCACAATCTGGTAGCCCGATCCTTGGGCCGTCGCCCATGGATCGAGCCAGATTGACACACGTAAGCCAACGATCGGCAGGAAACGGTAGAGCAGGTAAGCACCGCCAGCAAAGGCAGCCATACCAGCCATCACATACAGGCCACTGCCGGTAGCTACGTACAGCATAGCTAAAAAAACGCCGAAGAGCAGCAGCGCAGCTCCCAAGTCGCGCTGGAAGACGATGGTCAGCATCGCGATGCCCCACATGCCGACCAGCGGCACTAGGTAGGGCAACGGTGGCAGTTTCAGCGGGCCAAGCCGGTAATTTGACTGCACCACCTCGCGGTATTCGTTGAGGTAGGAAGCCATGAAGATGACCAGAATGATTTTGAGCAATTCCGAAGGTTGAAAGTAGAAGAAACCCAAATTGAACCAAACCCGTACCCCACTGGCGTTCGGATCAACACCAAACACGAACGTCGCCAAAATCAGCAGCAGGCCGAGCGACAGCCAGAGATAGCGGTAGTGATCGAGTACATCAATGAACGAGAGGCGGAACAGCCTGATGCAGATGCGATCGAGCGGCGTGAAGAGAATCGTCGCCATAATCACCGCCCCCAGCGTCACCCACAACGTCTGCTTAGCGGCAATTCCTTCGTAGCAAGGAAACCGCTCGCCAGCGACATTGCTGCAAAAAGCGATCTGGTTCAAACCCGGCTCGAGCCGCGCCGTCATCATGAGGCTCAGACCGGCGAGCAAAGCAACCAGCGGCAAAATCAACTGGTCAGCGGTCGGACTGCGCCACGACAGACCGAGCGAAATCGCGACGAAGAGCAGCAACGGCAGGCTGGAGGGCCAGAGGATGCTAGCCAACCCGCTAAGAGTGGTCTGCAACTCGCTCTGGCCGGTAGCAACTACTACTAGCAGATAGCCGGCGGCAAAGAAGAGCAGCACCGTTACCAGCAATTGCAATTCGACGGTGCGTAAACGGCGGAGCTGGGTAAAGGCAGCGCGTAAGGTTACCATAGATATTCCTGAGTCAACAGAGTGGCACTTCAATTTTTATGTCAAATTGGCCAATTCGACTCGCGCTCGCAATGGAAACCGGCCCGTTCGAGCGACTCGATCACCGCTTGGGCATGGTTTTCATCGCGTACCTCAAGGATCAGCTCGACTCCGGCACGATCGATCGGCACCCGCCACATCCCGCGGCGGTGGAAGAGATCCATCACACTAGCGCCGGTGGAAGCGACATGGTTCACCAGCGCCGCCAAGCCACCCGGCCGGTCATCAACGCTGGTGCGGAGCAAAAGATAGCGACCCTGCCGCACCAGCGCATACTCGATTACGCGCATGAGCAGGTTGGCGTCGATATTGCCGCCGCAGAGCACAGTAGCAGTGACTTGCTGGGGCTTAACCGGCACTTTGCCGCTGAGCAGAGCCGCCACCCCAGCCGCGCCGGCACCCTCGACGACCAGCCGGCTATGTTGCAGCACATGGGCAATCGCCATCACAATCTCTTCGTCATCAACCGTCACTACCTCATCAACCAGCGCCTGAATCATGGGCAGAGTCAGCTCACCGGGACGCTTAACGGCAATCCCATCGGCGATGGTATGGGCCGCCGGCGCGGTGACCGGATGGCCGGCGGCGAGGGAAGCGGGCACCGGCGCACAGCCAGCGGCTTGCACGCCAACAATCCGCACGTGGGGCAGGAGGGTTTTGACAGCGAGCGCAATACCGCTAATCAAGCCGCCGCCGCCGATCGGCACCACCAACTGGTGCAAATCGGGCAGCGCTTCGACCAGTTCAAGGCCGATTGTACCTTGACCGGCAATCACTCGTGGATGATCGAAGGCGTGAACATACGTCAAGCCGCGTTCTTCCTTGAGCGCATGAGCATAAGCCACCGCATCATCGAACGTAGGCCCATGCAAGATAACCTCGGCACCGAGGCGACGCGTAGCGACCACCTTGGTCAACGGGGCGCGTTCGGGCATGACAATCGTGGCCTTCACCCCCAACAACTGGGCTGCCTGCGCCACGCCTTGGGCATGGTTGCCGGCAGAAGGAGCGATCACCCCGCGCGCCTGCTCTTCGGGCGAAAGATGGACAATGGTGTTATAGGCGCCGCGGATCTTGAACGAACCGCTCTGTTGGGTATTTTCGGCCTTGTAAAAGATCGGCCCGCCCAACTCAGCGCTGAGGCGGGTCGCCGGCAAGACCGGAGTGGGCAAAATGATAGTGCGCAAGGCACGCCGCGCGGCCTGAATATCGGCCAACTCAATCGCAAATCGGCTCATGGAACGACGTTGCTCCTTTGGCTTCCCTGCCGTCATCGGCATCAGCACAACTATTCTGACTCGAGAGTTGCACGCGGGTTGCGCTGGAAATGTACTTGCTTTGTATCAATAGTGACACAGAAACTATCGTTAGTTATTGAGAAGGTTATCTGGGGCAGCGACATCGACGCATTGTGCAATACTTGTTGAATAGGAAGTCTAACATACTTTTCAATAAATCGACTCATCGTGTTGCCTGCGACTTCGGAAAGATGCTGCCAAGCAGCTTCACCGATATACACTTCACCATTCTCACGCTGAAATGCAGCACCTAACTCTTCAAGATGACGATTGGGCGTAGGATCAAAAACAACCAGAACAGGCGTATATCCGCTTCTACGGCAATCTACTGGAAAATCGATCTCTTCCTGCTACCTACCTTTTCCAGAAGCTGCAATGGTTACACGCATTTTGATCTCATATGCAAGTTTATCACGAATACAATCAACTTGCCGATAACGATCCGGATCACGATAACGACGAATTGGACTTTTAGCTGCGCTTAGTGAGACACCGCCAATTGCATTCGCAATAATTGGTTCAAACAAATAACCAGTTTCTTGCGCAGCACGGTTATCAATTATCAAAACGGACAAGAACACCACCTGACAGACATTATTGCCACCGTAAAACCAAGCTCATCCAGTAGTTGACCCAACTACGTCTAATCCTCGCCGGCAATGATTTCTTGGGCATTAGCAGCCCGGGCAGCCAACACACGGAAACGCATCGCCGTCTCGCGGTCGCGGGCATGTTCGGCGGCACGCATGAGCACGCCGAGCGCCAACTGCAACCGGCGCAACTCTTCGCGGTCGCCGGCCAATTGTAAGCGAGCCAGCTCTTGCTCGCAATATTGGGCAATTTGATCAATCGTCAGCATCGCAGACCTCCTCTGATGCGCTTGCACCTTGCTTGACTGTCATTGTACCATTGGCAGGAAGTAGCGAGCAGAGAATCGAATATTCCGGGGAAGGGGGCAATACTCGCTACTCCTACTCCCCATACTGAAAGGAGAGTCCTCGATGCCAATGAGCATTGCCGAGCTAACCGATGCGATCAACCGGTTTGTGACCGACAAAGGCTGGTACGCACCGGATAGCGTCTTCCCGCAGACGCCGCGCAATATTGCGATTTCGGTGGCGGTGGAAGCCGCCGAAATCCTCGAACACTTTCAGTTTCAGGATGAACCGCGCAACCGCGAAGCGCTAGCCGGCGAGCTGGCCGATGTCGCCAATTATCTCTTCCAACTTGCTTACCTGCTTGATATTGATCTCGAACAAGCGATTCTCGCCAAGTTGGCCGAGAACTATGGCCGCACGTGGGAGGGGTGACGGTTGTTCGCACTCTCTTTCACAATCGTGTAACCGTGACGTAACAGCGGGTGTTATAATGCAACCTACCTGTCAAATATCAGACCGTGCTCGTCACATTCAATGAGGAAAGCGGAGAAACGCACATGGATCGTGCCGCACAGATCAAGCAAATTGCCGACAGTTGGAACTCGCCGCGCTTTGCCGGCATTGTGCGTCCGTACACGCCGGAAGACGTTTACCGGCTGCGCGGGTCAGTGCAGATCGAGTACACGCTGGCGCGGATGGGGGCCGAACGCTTGTGGGACTTGTTGCATACCGAGCCGTATATCAACGCACTGGGCGCGTTGACGGGCAATCAGGCGATGCAGCAGGTGAAAGCCGGGTTGAAAGCGATCTATCTGAGCGGATGGCAAGTAGCGGCTGATGCAAACCTTGCCGGACAGATGTACCCCGATCAGAGCCTCTATCCGGCGAATTCGGGGCCACAGTTGGTGCGCAACATTAATAATGCTTTGCGGCGCGCCGACCAGATTTATCACAGCGAAGGGCGCAACGATATTTATTGGTTTGCGCCGATTGTGGCCGATGCCGAAGCCGGTTTTGGCGGCCCGCTCAACGTGTTTGAGATTATGAAGGCCTACATTGAGGCCGGCGCGGCGGGTGTACATTTTGAAGATCAGCTTGCTTCCGAGAAGAAGTGCGGTCACATGGGTGGCAAGGTGCTCATCCCGACGCAGGCCGCAATCCGCAATTTGGTAGCGGCCCGGCTGGCCGCCGATGTGATGGGGGTGCCGACGATTATCATCGCCCGCACCGACGCCAATGCGGCAACCTTGTTGACCAGCGACATTGATGAGCGCGACCGGCCCTTCTGCACTGGCGAGCGCACCAGCGAGGGCTTCTACCGGGTGCGGGCCGGCCTCGATCAGGCGATTGCGCGCGGCTTAGCCTACGCACCTTACGCCGACCTAATCTGGTGCGAAACGAGCGAGCCGAATCTCGAAGAGGCGCGCCGCTTCGCCGAGGCGATCCACGCTCAGTTCCCCGGCAAGCTGCTGGCCTACAACTGCTCGCCTTCGTTCAACTGGAAGAAGAAGCTTGACGACGCGACAATCGCCGCTTTCCAACGCGAATTGGGCGCGATGGGCTACAAGTTCCAGTTTGTGACGCTGGCCGGCTTCCACGCGCTCAACTACAGCATGTTCGAGCTGGCGCGCAACTACCGCGATCGCGGGATGTCCGCCTATAGCGAATTGCAACAGGCCGAGTTCGCCGCCGAAGCTTACGGCTATACGGCGACTCGCCACCAGCGCGAGGTGGGCACCGGCTACTTTGATGAAGTGGCGCAGGTGATCGCCGGCGGTGAGGTCAGCACCACGGCGCTGACCGGCAGCACCGAGGAAGAGCAGTTCCACTAGGTTTTGCCCTCTTCCCTCTTCCCCTCGCTCCTTGCCTAGAAGCCGGAGCGACGTAGCAATGCTACGTTGCTCCGGCGCTGTACCGGTATACCGCGCACGGATTCAACGCGATGTATAATAGCAAGCGTGCAGATTCCGACCTTAATTATTGTCACCGGTCATCCGGCAACCGGCAAAACGACCCTCTCGCAAGCGCTGGCCACTGGCCTGCGCCTACCGCTATTGAGTAAAGATGCGTTCAAAGAATTGATGTTCGATGGGTTGGGCTGGTCGGATCGGGAATGGTCGCGACAGGTAGGGGCAACTGCGATTTCAATGCTCTACCATACTGCGGCAACAATTTTGGCCAGCGGCCAATCACTCATTATGGAGAGCAATTTTCGTGTCGATCTCGACACACTGCGCATGCAACGCCTGCAAACGATTGCCCCCTTTCACCCGGTTCAGATCCGCTGTGTCGCCAACGGCAATGTACTAGCTGAACGCATTCTTCGCCGCGTAGCGCTCGGCCAGCGCCATCCCGGCCACTGCGATGATATGTCGCCGGCGGATTTGGAAGTGGTACGCACACGCGGCGATATTACTCCCTTGCCAATTGGTGGCCCACTACTGACGGTTGATACAACGATGCCCGAACTCATTGATATGAATGCTATTCTGCAATGGGCAACAGCGCAATTACGAGCACAGGATCTCTGATTGCTCGCCATACTCAAGGAGCAGCCGCAATGAGTCAAGCCATCATCCATCTGACCGCCACCGTCGATCCACGCGCTCACATCGGTGAAAACACCCGTGTGTGGCATTGGACTCAGATCCGTGAGGGAGTAACCGTTGGCAGCGAGTCAATCATTGGCAAGGGGTGTTATCTCGATGCCGGAGTCAAGATTGGCAACCGGGTCAAGATGCAAAGCAATGTCTCGGTGTTTCACGGCGTCACGATCGAGGATGGGGTCTTTGTAGGACCGCACGCTTGCTTTACTAACGACAAAACCCCACGGGCGATCAACCCGGACGGGACGCTGAAAGGGGCGGACGATTGGACGATAGCGCCGACACTGGTGCGTTACGGGGCGAGCATTGGCGCAAATGCAACAATTGTGTGCGGGATCACGATTGGCCGGTTTGCGATGGTCGCCGCCGGAGCAGTGGTGACGCGCGATGTGCCCGATTACGGGTTGGTGATGGGCAACCCGGCCCGGTTAGTCGGGTATGTTTGCCCGTGCGGTGCGCGCTTACCGGGAGGGCCAGCGTCAACGACGGAAGCGCGCACGTGTCCGGTCTGCGGAAGGGTGACGTTGGTGGGGGGCAGAGAGTAAGAAGGAGGGAATAGAGTGGTGGGCATTAGCGAATAGTGTGCGGAGCGAGCGGGAGCGCGAGTTGCGCGCGCGCCATCTCCCACTCTCCAAGCGGGGCTAGTTCGATCTGGTTAGTGGCCGGATCGAGTAGCAGGACAGCGCGTTCAAAGTACTGGGCTAAGCGCTTACTGCCATCGGTCAAGGTCATAGTCAACGGCGCACTCAGTGGATCGCCGAAGAAGATCTGCCCGCCTTGACGCTGCCAATAATCAGCAAAGGGGCCAGACGGCCAATCAGCGGGCCGGCCTATGGCTTCGCCGCCGCCATACGCTTGCGCCGCCGCCGCCTTGGCCCCCAACGGCGCCATCTGCACGTAGGCGATGGTATCGCGCAAGGTTTCATCAACCACGATCACAGCGCGAGCGAAGCGTTGGCGCATACCGGTGGGTGAAATCTCGGCCGGCGCGAGCGGTGCGCCAAAACGTTCCATACCGCCAAGCGCGCGCCAGAAGCGATAGATGACGGCCGGCACTGGCGTTTCGCTGATGATCCCCGGTGCAGGTAACGGCAACACCTCGGCGGTATTGGCTAACACTGCGCGCAAACCGGCCAGATTCTCGGCTACTTCAGGCTGATCGCCGGTCGCTAGTTCGGGGGTAATCGCCGCAATACCAAGGCCGGCGGCCCAATCATGCATCCCGCCGGTAATCATATAGCGATCCCAGAAACGAACATACTCATAGCCGGCAGCCGCAGCGTAGAGTTGCGCCATTGCAATTGACGGCGGATGTTCGCAACGAGCCGGAAAGACGAGACCAGCGTTAGAGTGAAGAAAGATCGCGCCGGCGGCATCGAGCAAGAATGAGCGGATGAGGCGTGTTTCGACTTGCGAGTCGGGATAGGGGCCGCCAGTGTCTGAGACAATCCCACGCGCGCCTTGCACCCGCTGCTGCCAATCATTCTCCGGGCACGCATCGTGACTAGTATCCATGTTACGGTTAAGATCGACGCCAGCGGCATCGAAGCGCCACCCACGCGCCATTCCATCAGGGTTCAGCAGCGGAATGATCACGAGCCGCACCTCAGGCGGTACCTCAGCCGGATGCGCGCGAAAATGATCGATCAGTGCCAAGGCCAGCCGGTAGGTATTGGCTTCGGGGGCGCCGTGGGTCGCCCCCACCACCACCAACTTACGCGGGCCATCACCGAAGATGACAGCCTCGATGGGGCGGCCTTCAGCCGAGCGACCCAGTTCAACAGTGCGGACGGACGTGACTTGCGCTGGCGGCGCGCTGGGCAACCAGCTTACGATCATGAGCAAGATGACCAATAGGAGATGTGGCATAGTTCAGATAAGACAATGCAGACCGGCAAGCGGGCAACGAGCGGTTTCCATCTCTAGTGTATCACTATGGAACGGTGAAGTGCGTTGGCAACCATAGCCGAGCGGCACTATGCGATCGCGCATAGAAGTGACTCCCCCTCGCGCAAGAGATTGCTTCGCGGCATCGGGCATTGCGCAGCCATGCTCTTTTGCGGCTCGCAATGACATCTGGATAGCTGGCTCTCGAACGCTACTTGGCGACTGCATCGAATTCTCTAATCACCGTCCTGCCTTGGAGCGGGCTAGCAGCCTATGCTCTACGGCGTAACAATCTATAGCGCATTGTTGCCACCGGGATCGCAAGCGTATCCGACAGCCGGCATCAGAACGACACTTGGCGTCTTCACGCGGATCAATCTCACTTACAGTCGTGCCTCTTCCTTCAGGCGCAGATAGGTGTTGACCACCGAGACGGTCAGTGAGGTCGCCGGCACATCGAGCGTCAGTGCACCACTGCGTTGGATTTGGTCGAGCAACGCGCGCCGCTCATCGGCCAACTGTTCGGCGACCAACCGGCGAAACAGGCCGTAGCTATCTTGCACTGGTCGTCCGATCACATTGGCGATGTTTGGATCGCTAATCGTGACACAGAGCGGCAGGTGGCGGCGAGCGAGCCGGCGGATGTGGGTCATGAGCGGTTGCACCGCAGCAGGGTTAGCCAGATCGGTAAAGATGATCACTAGTGCCCGCCGTTGCTGGCGTTGATCGAGGTAGGCTAATGCCGCCGCTATATCGGCCTCAACCGGCTGGGTCTGCACATTGTACAGCGCTTCGAGCAGTCGCTGAAACTGAGCTTTCCCCTTGCGCGGAGGAATAAAGTTCTCGACTTTGGCGGCAAAGGTAAGCATCCCAGCTTGATCGCCCTTACCGATCACCACATAACTCAGCATCAGCGCTGTATTAACCACGTAATCGAGCCGGGTCAGACCGGCGTCCTCAGGTTGGAGCAGATCGACGACCGGCGTAGCCATCAAGCGTCCGGCATCGATCACACAGATGATATGCTGGCTCCGCTCGGCCTCAATCTCGGCAACGATCGGTTTGCCACGCCGGGCAGTCGCCTTCCAATTAATCCGGCGATACTCATCATCAGTCGTATACTCGCGCAGATGTTCAAACTCGCCACCCTGCCCCAATTGGCGGATCGAGCGCAACCCGATGGTACGCAACTGGCCGCGCCGAATGACAAGATCATACTTCCGCGCTTCCAGCAGATTCGGGTAGACCTGTACCGTCTGAGCAGCGGGAAAGCGCACCTGCCGGCGATGACAGCCGAGCACGCCTTCGTAGCGCATCACCACATCACCAAACTGATAGTCGCCGCGACGTTGTGGACGAACATGGTAGCGCAGCTCGCACAAGCCAAACGGCTCAGCGACGCCGGCCAACAAATCGGCGTCAACCGGCATTTCAACCGGATACTCATCACGCAAGGTGAAGCGGAGCGGACGCGAGGCGGCGTTAGTAACGAGCACGGTAATCAGATTAGCAGCGCCAAGGGAGAGACGCTGATCGTGCAAGCGTTCGACCTCGATCTGGTCAGGTCGGGGCGAGAGCAGTACATCGCTAATCAATACCCCACCCACGAGCAGCAAATAGATCACCGCCACCCAACTCAGCAGAGGCGCAAACGCCGCGCTGGCGATCAGCGGCGCTGCCAGCAAAACCAGTACGAGCAGGCGTAACGTTGGCAGCATACGATTCTCATGATTGGCCCAAACGATTCGTTTGGGCAAGGAACCGGTGCAATTGGTCAGGGCAATTGGTTAGCGTCAAAATAGGTTTGCTTGCTCATTACCGATTGCTAGAATAATTGCGCGCAAGCAGGCTTAAAGTGTCTGCAACGACCACTGATAAAGAAACACGCGCAGGAGCCATGCGACAGTGCTCTCAACCAACAAGTAGCTCACCAGCGCGCCAGCCACCACCTTGCCA
>NZ_CALFBQ010000090.1 GCF_937951745.1 uncultured Chloroflexus sp. | reverse complement strand
TGGGCAAAGGTGCGCCGAATGTACGCTTCGTCGCCAATGCCGGTGAGGCGGGTATGAATCCCGATCAGGGGATTGGTTGTTATCACCGTGCGTGGCGGCGGCGGATCGAGCGGGCGGGGCAAGCGTGGGAGCAAGAATTGCTCACTCATGAGCACGGCCAAGGCAAGAGCGAGCAATACGCGGTGAAGCATAGGGCAGGCGTCAGTGAGCGTAACGGTAACGATTGTAGCGCAAACATGTACTCGCATTGTACCATTCTTGGCGTTGATAGGGGTAGGTTGGTATGGTCGCTTATGTCATTGCAAGGGAGTGGCGGCATCTAGCGTAGCTGGATACCGACCGGAGCAATCTCCTGCTCTGGAGGACAAGCTGCCTGAGCATCGTTGTGATCGCGAGGGGGCGCAGCCTCTGAAGCAATCTCCCGCTTTAGCAGGAAGGGACGCTGAGGGGGCGTGTCGCGCTCGTGGGGCAGAGCACCCTCTGCCCATTTCAGGATCGCTTCCTTCAGGTTAGAACGGGTAATAGGTGTCGCGCTCGTGGGGGCAGAGCACCCTCTGCCCATCCGAATCGGTCGCAGTAACATAATGGATTGGCGATAGGTTCATCTTGTGCAAGGGCTGTTCATTTTCCTTGCGCGCCCATGCTAACCGTGCTATAAAGATGTAGGTTGTTCATTTTTGCACATTGAATAGCGACAGGAAGCATACCACTATGCGGATTGTGATTGCAGGCGCCGGCCCAGCCGGTATGGTGGTCGCGCGGACGATGGTCGAGCGTGGTCACGAGGTGATTGTGCTTGAGAAGCGGAACGTGCCCGGCGGTAAGGTGTCGGCATGGCAGGATGCTGATGGCGACTGGATCGAGAGCGGATTGCACGTCTTCTTCGGCGCATACCACAACCTTCTCGCCTTCCTTGAGCGGTATGGCTTGGGTGATACCTTCAATTGGAAGCCAGCCGAGATGATCTTTGCCTCTGAGCGCCATGGGTTGGCCCCAATCCGCTTTGTGCCGTGGCTGCCGACCCCACTCAATGGATTGGCCGGTGTGTTGGCCTTCAAGCCGCTCTCATTGGGCGATAAATTGCGCATGGGCCTAGGGCTGATGCGCGTGATCTTTGGCGATCAGAAGTACGTGGACGAGCAGGATAACGAGACCTACGCTTCGTGGCATCTCCGCCATGGGATGGGCCAGCGTTCGATTGACGAAGTGATGCATACGATGGCGCTGGCGCTCAACTTCCAGCGCGCCGATCGGGTCTCGGCCAAGTTGCCGCTGACGGCGATGCTCCACTTTGCCCACGAGAAAGAAGCGCCGCGCATGGCGTTGGTGAAAGGTTCGCCTGATACCAACATTTGGCGGCCCTTGATTGCACAGATCGAGCGGCTCGGTGGCCGGGTTGAGCTGAATGCGCGGGTGGCGGCGATTGAGTATGACGCTGAGACGAATCAGGTCAGCGGCTTTCGGCTCGATGATGGCCGTCTGATCACCGGCGATGTTTACGTTTCGGCGATGCCGGTGCATAATTTGCGCAAAGTCATCCCGCCAGCGCTGCGCGAGATGCCATATTTTGCGAATTTGAGTCATCTGAAGGGTTCGCCGGTGATTACAATGCAGCTCTTCTTTGACCGGCGCATCGCCGGGGTGGATAACCTGCTGTTTAGCGCCGGTACCCATCTGAGCGTCTACGCTGATATGGCGATGGTGGCGCCGGAGTATCACAAGGGTGAGCACAGCATTATGCAGTTTGTGGTTGCGCCGGCAGCCGAATTGATCAATCTGCCCGATGATGAGCTGGTGCAGTTTGTGATGAGCGAGTTTGTCCGCTTGCACCCAATTGCCCGTGAAGCCAAGCTGCTTAAGCACACGATCGTGCGCATTCCCAACTCGGTGTATCAGGCCTTGCCGGGGGTCGATAAGTACCGGCCTGATCAGGCCACGCCGGTGCGCAACTTCTTCCTTGCCGGCGATTACACGCGCCAGCATTTTCTAGCCTCGATTGAAGGGGCAGTGATCAGCGCCAATCGCTGCATCGAGCGAATTACCGAAGCGCAAGCGCGGGGCGATCTGATGTTGCAACCGCACATTCTCGCCGCAGCCGATTGAGACATCCCGTATACTGATGGTAGCACACGCTCCACCACCCGTCTGCCAGAGGGCGGGTGGTGGATTCGGATTAGCGGTTGTCTATCTGCCAAAGGGCTGCCATGCTCGCTATCAATACCTTACTCAATGGTCATTACCGCATTACCGTCGCGCTCGATGCCTATCCTGATGCCGAGCTGTACCGCGCGATCGATCAGCGTTCATCGCTGCGCGTGTTGATCACAGCTTTACCTCAGCCCAACCAGAACGCAGTGGCAGATGTCTTACGGCTGGCACGTGAGTTGGCGCAAGTCCATATGCCGGGGTTGCTGGCATTGCGTGATTATTTTGCTATCGATCAGGTCTGCTATCTGGTGGCTGACGATCCCGGCGGTGCTGACCTTGAGCGGTTTGCCCGCGAGCGCGGCGCGCCCCTTCCTGAAAGTGAGACGTTAGCGATCGTTGACCGGCTATTGCAGGTGCTCGAACGCTTGCACGCGCATCAGCCGCCGCTCTTGCTCGGCGATGTGCGCACGTGTGATTTCTGGTCGTCACCTGAAGGCGGGTTGAGTCTGGCCCCGTTTGCTTGCGCACGTCACGTTGGCTTTGAAGCTACGCCATACCGGGCGCCTGAACTGTACGATCACGCGGTTGAGCCGGCGCAGGTGAGTGATATTTATGCGATTGGCGCTGTGCTTTACCACTTGCTGACCGGTTGGCCGCCACCGCCGGCTCACCAGCGCCAAGCCGGCGTACCACTCAACGCGCCGCGTGCGCTTAACTCACAGGTGTCGGTGCTGGCCGAGCAGCTTACCCTACGAGCGTTGGAACTAAAGCCGGCTAATCGCTATCAACGGGCAAGCGAGATGCGCAGCGCGCTCGAGACGGTGCGGTTGATGGCCGGGCGACCAATGGGGGCGATGTCCCCGGTTGAGCAGATGGTTGCGGTTGCGCCAACCTCGGCTCCGCCGCCGGTTGCGCCAACCCCGGCTCCGCCGCCGCCGGTTGTACCGGCGCCTTTGCCGCCAGCCCCACCGCCCGTCGCTGCTCCGGCAGGAGCTACCGCAACTGTTGCCGCACCGTCGCGCCCATTCATTAGCACGTCGTGCCTGTTGGCTATCGTGGGTGGCCTTGCTATCATTGCCCTTGGTGTTTGCGTCGTTGTTGCCGTGCTTTTGGGTCTCTATATAACCAATAGTTCGCTATTTAGCTGGATCGGAGGCGCATCAGCGATGGCGCCGACTATGCCGGCCCTGCCTACCCCAACCGCAGCAACGGCGGCAGAGTTGTTGCAGCAGGTCGAAGCGATTACCCAAACTGCCCAGTTGCGCGAAGATGGGCTTGGAGCCGCGGCCTACAGTCCCGATAACCAAGTGGCGGCAGTCGCTGTGGGTGCGGTGGTGCAGTTGCGTAATGCCGAGACGCTGGTGTCGCAGACGACGCTCAATGGCCATACTGGTGATGTCAGTGCGCTTGCGTTTAGTCCCGACGGTGCGATCCTCGCTTCCGGCGCACAAGATGATCCGATCGTGCGGTTGTGGGATGTACGTAATGGGCGTGAGTTGGCCCAGTTGCGCGGCCACGATGATTGGATTCGCTCGCTGGCGTTTAGCCCCGATGGCCGCCTGCTGGCTTCGGGCAGCGCTGATCGCACCGTGCGTATTTGGGATGTGGCGAGCAGGCAGGCGGTCGTGGTGTTGCGTGGCCATACCGATCTGCTCGGTAATGTCGCGTTTAGCCCTGATGGCCAACGCTTGGCTTCGGCCTCGCGTGATGGGACGGCGCGTTTGTGGGATGTAGCCAGCGGGCGGCAGATTGACGCCTTTCGCTTCAACGCGCCGGTTGAGCCGCAGAGCAATACGCCCTTTTGGTTGACCGGGATCGCTTTTTCTCCCAACGGACGCCAGATTGCGGTTGGTTCGATCAACGGCAACGTCTACCTGCTCGACGCTGCGACCGGCAATGTTCAGCACGAATTGCGCGGACACGACGGCTGGGTGGTTATTCGCGGCGTCGCTTATAGCCCTGATGGCCGCTTGCTGGCCAGCGCCAGTCTCGATGGCAGTGTGCGGTTGTGGAACCCGGCCAACGGCGCTGAGCGCGGGGTGTTACGCCAGCGCGGCTTGCGGCTGCTAGGGTTGAGCTGGAGTCCTGATGGCAAACGGATTCTCGCCTCAAGCGATATGGGTGGTAATTTGGTAGTTTGGGATGTCGATACCACTGAAGTCATCCAGAGCTTTCAGGTCACGCAGGGGGTGGTGACAGGGGTGAGTTATGGGCCAGATGGCAGCCTACTGGCAGCAAGTGGCGCTAATGGCGCGGTGCGGGTGCATGTGTTGGAGAGCGGGCGAACCATAAGCCTTGACGGCGGAGCGGCGACGACGCGCTATATCGAGTTTATTAGCGATACCGAGGTAGTAGCGATTAGCGAAGCCGGCGAAATTGTGACGATCGATCTGATTAATCGCCGGCCCAACGAGCAATTGAGCGGCATGAACGGGTTTCCGCTCAATCTAGCGGTAAGCCCTGATCGAAGCTTGATCGCCGTCGGCAACGAGCGTGGAGAGGTGTACATCTGGGAGACTGCGAGTCGCCAGTATCTCCGCCGGCTGAGTGGGTTAGGCGGGCCGATCTATACCCTTGCCTTTAGCGGGGATGGCGCGTATTTAGCGGCGGCCACCAATCAACCCGCCGATGCGCCGCAGATTGCCGTCTGGGAGATGGCGCGCGGCGGGAATCCGCAGATCCTGCGCGGCCACAATGGCCCGATCACGAGTATTGTTTTTTATAATACCTTCCTGCTTAGTTCCAGCAGCGACGGCTCGTTGCGCGTGCGCGACGTAGCGCGCAACAACGCAGAAGTGTTTCAGATGAGCTTGCCCGCCGATCGCGGTTGGTTGAGCTGTCTGGCGGTGACGCCTGATGGTAACGTGCTCGTTGCCGGCACGATCAGCGGTCACTTGGCATTCTATCGCTTTACCGACGGCAACCTGCTGCGCGAAATCGACCTTGCTGCCGGTGCGGTGCTGGCCGTAGCGATTGCGCCGGACGGTTCACAGTTGGCAGTTAGTACCCGCGATGAGGGGATTTTGCTATTCGATCTGACACCGGTGACATAACACAAGTTGTATCCGCTCAGGTGTCTCTGGGTCGTGGTGAGAGTACCCCCTCCCCGCTTGTCATTGCGAGCCGCCGGAGGTGGCGAAGCAATCCCCTGCGAGCACGAGCGCAACCCGCTCCACGTCTGTGCTCGCGTCCCGCTTGTCATTGCGAGCCGCCGGCGGTGGCGAAGCAATCCCCTGCGAGCACAGGAGATGTGCCTTGCGCGGGATGCCTATCGCTAGAGTGGGAGATTGCTGTGGAGGCTACTCCTTTGCCCTGACAACAACGTTCAGGCAGGCTGCGCGTAAACACGGGAACTTGCGGCAGTCAGACGACCTCAAGCATCGCTGGAGGCCGCTGCTTGTCCGATCCTAACCTCACGTGTGGAGGAGGTGGGCGACTCCTTCCCCCAGTGGAGGCTGGGGTGGGGGTCATACGCTGCCGCTCTCCGCTTGTCATTGCGCGCCCTTGCTATCCCCAACGAAGCATTCCCCCCTCGCAAGGTGGAGTTGTCTGGTTACCCATTGCTCAAGCTGTTCTACCGCAGCCATCACCCCACCCTCCGAGCGCATCTGTCTGGCGATATCTGCAGCGCGTGCGCGGTGGGTGGGCGATAGCGCCTGCTGTAGTGCTGCGCTGAGCCGTTCAACCGTGAGTTCACCCACCGGCAGCGGGGCCGGATTGGCGCCGGTGAGATGCGCGCGCCATGCCCAAAACGGCTGGTCGGCGGCAAATGGCACGATCACCGCCGGCAGGCCAGCGCGGAGGGCGGCGGCGGTGGTGCCTGCCCCGCCGTGGTGGATCATCGCGGCGGCTTTGGGCAACAACCAGTCGTGGGGAATGTCGCCGGCGAGGTAGATGTAGTCAGGTGTCCATTTCGGCAGCAAATTGCTCCAACCGTGCTGCACGATCCCGCGCTGGCCAGTGCGCCGGAGGGTCTCGATTATGATTGTCGCCATGCGCGGTGCCTCGCGGCTCGCCATACTGCCGAAACTAACCACTACTGGCGGTGGCCCGCTGGCGAGAAAGTTGGCCAGATCGGGTGGTGGTTGCCAGTGTGGCTGATGAAGGTACCATGGGCCGGTTTGCCTGCTTAAGGGTGCTGTTCCCGGCGGCACTAGCGCCTTGCTGTAGGCCAGCAAGAGCGGAATGGCGCGGCCCGGCGCGGCCCATGGCAAGCGCGGCGGGCCGATGTCGGGGTTGAGCTGGCGCAAGATGTGGTAGGTCACACTTTGACTGGCGCGAAAAACGCGATGGGCAAAGACATGGCTTAGCCGCCGCCAGCGGAAATCCATCCGGGTGGTGGGCCACATCAGGTTGGCCAGCTCGGCTGGCGGATCGAAAAAGGGAAACAGATCAACAGCGCATTCGGGAATGCCGTAGTGTTGCGCGTACAGATGGCCGAGGGCGACCGTCAAAAAGGTATGCACAATCAGATCGGCGGATTTGGCTGCATGTCGGATACGGCGCGCTACCTCCGCCCCTAACGGCAGGGCGAACCGGTAGATGATGCTGATCAGGCGCAATGGCCGGCCACGGGCTTCATCGGCAATCTGGCGCGTAAGGTGTTCGATGTCTCCCGGTAGGGGTACGAACGCGATCTGGTGTTCGGCGGCAAGCTGGCTAAAGCGCGCCGGTGCGGCCAAGACTGGCTGGTGGCCGGCAGCGCGCAGCGTCGCTCCCAGTGCGACAAAGGGCTGGACATCACCGCGGCTACCGTATGTGAACATTAAAACGCGCATAGATGATTGATCACTCCGCTTCCATGACCCGCAGATACTCTTGGTCAAATTGCCAGAGCAACCCTTCCGATTGGGCATACGGACCGGGCCGGTAGGCGCGTGAGCTAACCCCTTGCTGCGAGAGTTCGCAGACATGCCAATCTTGCCGGTTTGTCCGATCCCAGAATGTCACTGCGTCGGTGGGGTCAAAATTGGCTGCAGCCATCACTTCCGGTGCAAAGTACCATTCGCAGATGACGGTGGTTGCGTCAGGCCGGCGCGGAATGAGCCGGTGCGCCATCACGTAGTCGGGGTGTAGACTGAGCAACAGGTTGGGAAAAATGGAGTAATAGTAGACACGCCGCTGATCTGCTGCGGCGAGACCGGGCAGCGGCGAGCGGTGGGTGTGGCCGTCGAGAGTCATGCTTTCGTGGGTCAGTTCCATATAGCCGCCCAAGAAGGGGCCGCTGGTTAAATCATTGCGCCCGCTCTGCCACGGCGAGACGGCCACTAGTTCGGGGTGGATAAGCGGGCAATGGTAGCATTCCGAATAGTTAGCAACAATCAGTTTCCAGTTGGCGGTTACCTCGTAGACGATCTGTGCGCCGCGTTGGAGCCGGGCCACATCCCATGCCTGAAACTTGCCGATCAGCGGCGCAAAGGCTTGCGCGAACGGCGTTGGCTGATCAGCCAGTGACACAAACACAAATCCGTCCCATTCGGCGACGGCGGCGCTGATCAAGGGCCAGTCTTCACGCCGAAAATCGGGTGCATCTTGCATATAACGGGCCGTTGCCAGCGAACCATCGAGCCGGTATGTCCAAGCGTGGTACGGGCAGATAATACTCTCGCCGAGCTGGCCGTGCGCTGCGGTGCAGAGTCGCGCCCCGCGATGACGGCAGACGTTATAATAGACGCGGAGTTGCTCGCTCTGATCGCGGAGCAAGATTAAGTTTTCGCCAGCGACCTCGATCAAACGATAATCACCGGCAGCCGGCGCATCGGCGCTGCGTCCAGCGCAGATCCACTGGCGGGCAAAGATACGCTCTTGTTCGCGGGCAAACACTTCCGCCGAGGTGAAGTAAAAACCGGGCAAGGTGTACGCCGGACGATCAAGCGAAGCGCGCATAAAGGTGGCCATACCCAAATCCTTTCACATGCGATATAATGCCATTTGAAAAGGAACTGCTATCGATTATCCAGTGGCGAAGGAGGGACGAATGTTCAACCCGTTCAAGCGGAAGGATCAGACGCAATCTGGACCGGAAGGTCGCGTCCCGCCGGGACAATACGTTACCGAGAAGTTTCCGGTGCTGCACTATGGAACTGTCCCTCAGTATACCAATGTTGCCGAACAATGGGATCTGCGCTGCTGGGGTGAATTGGCTGAACCGGCGCGTTTTAGCTTCCGTGAGTTTCGCGCCTTGCCGACCGTTACCATCAAGACTGACATTCATTGCGTGACGCGTTGGAGCAAGCTCGATACGGTGTGGGAAGGCGTTAGCTTCCGCGAGTTCTTGCGCCATATTCCGCCGCTGAAACCGTCGGCCCGTTTCGTGATTGCCCACAGCGAGCAGGGATATACGGCCAATCTGCCGCTCGACGTGTTGCTCGATGATGATGTGCTGTTGGCCTATAAGTACGATGGGCAAGAGCTAACGCCGGAGCACGGTTACCCATTGCGCTTGTTGGTGCCGAAAAAGTACTTCTGGAAGAGCGCGAAATGGTTGCGCGGCTTAGAGTTCCTCGATCACGATCGGCTCGGTTTCTGGGAACGCTACGGCTACAACAACAATGCCGATCCGTGGCGAGAAGAGCGGTATGCCGACGATTGATGACCACGATGAGCGGATTGCGGCGGCGATTGCTGAGCAACAGGCGTTGCGCCAGCGCGTCGTCTTGCGCGATGCGTTTGGCGAGTTGCGTTTGGTGGCCGGCGTTGATGCCGGTTTCGAGCAAGATGGCGCTGTGATCCGCGCCGCAGTAGTGGTGTTGCGTTTCCCTGAGTTGACACCGGTTGATTATGCGCTGGTGCGTCAGCCGGTGACCTTTCCGTATGTGCCGGGTCTGCTTGCCTTTCGCGAAGCGCCGGCGATCATGACCGCGCTCGACCGGTTGCGGATGCCGCCCGATCTCGTGATCTGCGACGGGCACGGGATTGCCCATCCCCGCCGGTGCGGGATTGCTTGCCATATCGGGGTGTTGCTCGATTTGCCAACGATTGGGTGTGCCAAGCAACGTCTGATTGGTCGCTTTACCCCGCCCGTACCTGAACGCGGCGCGTGTAGCTCGCTCTCCGATGGTCACGAGCAGATCGGTTGGGTGCTGCGTACGCGCGCCGATGCCCAACCGGTCTTTGTCTCACCCGGCCATCGGGTCAGCCTCGATCGCGCCCCTGAGCTGGTGATGGCCTGCACCACGCGCTTTCGCCTGCCCGAAACCACTCGCTTCGCCCACCGGTTAGCCTCGCACGGCCAGTTGCCGCTCGTTTGAACTAGGAATTTGCAAATTGGCGACAATTTCCGCGCATCTTTCGCCCACTTCGCGCGGTTTCCTTAGTAGAGTGATCAAACTACGGAGGAACTGCCGTGCGTTGGTGGGCAATTATCACAATCTTGCTCGTGCTAGCCGGAACGTGGCTCCAGCCGCTAAAGGCGCAACCGCCGTTGGTGCTGATCAACGAAGTGATGCACAATCCCAGCACTGGCCCAGAATGGGTTGAGCTGTACAATCCCGGCCCGTTGCCGGTCGATCTGAGCGGTTGGCGGATTGATGATGTCGCCATTGGCGGCCCGCATACCCTCATCGCTGAGGGAACGGTCATCTCGCCCGGTGGCTTGGTGGTGGTGATATTGACGAGCGCCATCCTCAATAACGGCGATCCTGATCAGGCGCAGTTGAGTAATCGGGTGGGCCAGATCGTTGATCAAAGCCCCTTGACCGTCGTCCCGCGTGATCAAACCATTGCCCGCCAGCCTGATGGCAGCGCCCATTGGCAGATTAGTATGCCGACGCCGGGAGCATGGAATAGCGGGGAACCACCCGCACCCGCCGCGACGGCGACAGAGGCAACGTCCCATCCTAGTACCTTCCCTCCAGAGGAAGACGATCCTGATCCCAGCCCTCTCCCGGCAGAGGAGGATAGCAGCCCCCACCTTACCCCTCCCTCGATCGAGGAGGATGATAATGTGCCGGCGACCGCGACGAGCACGGCGACCGCGACGAGCATGGCGACCGCGACCGCGACCAGCACCGCAACGCCGGTTGCGGCATTTGATCAGGTCATCATCAACGAAATCGCGGCGGCAGGCGAGAATGAGTGGGTCGAAGTCTACAATCGTGGTGCGAACGCGGTTGACCTCAGCGGGTGGGTCTTAGAACGGGTGAGTGCGAGCGGGAGTATGGTGCGC
>NZ_CALFBQ010000089.1 GCF_937951745.1 uncultured Chloroflexus sp. | reverse complement strand
GGCGGCTCGGCGCGGGTGGGCGGCTCGGCGCGGGTGGGCGGCTCGGCGCGGGTGGGCGGCTCGGCGCGGGCGGGCGGCTCGGCGCGGGCGGGCGGCTCGGCGCGGGCGGGCGGCTCGGCGCGGGCGGGCGGCTCGGCGCGGGTGGCCTTGGCTGGCGGCAATGACGGCATTGGAATCGCCACTTCCACCTCGCCACCCAACACCGCCAGCAGCCAATCCATGTCAACGCGGGCCAGCGGCTCGAATAGCGGATCGGTGCGTTGATCGAGGGCAATATCGTAAGCCAGTGGCAAAATGGTCTCAAGCTGCTCGTATAGCCATTCAGCCAAGCCGTTCCCATTCGGTTGGGCATCAACAAAATACAGATGCTGCGTGGCCGGATCGTAAGCGGTCACGCAATCTTCCAGCCGGGCCAGCGTGCGCAGCGCGATCGCAGCGACACACGACCATCCTGCCAATTGGCCAGTAACATTCAGCGGCTGAGTGAGGCGCACCCAAATCGCCGGACTATTCCATTGTTGGGTAATCGGTTCTGGCAACGCGCGTTCTTGAGCCGGGTTCCGCCCAACCTGCTCGCGGTAGGCGTAGGTCGTCTCTTCGATCGTGACCCGTCCCCAACCTACGTGCGGCCCTCTACCGACGCGCGCGCGCCGCAGTTCGCGCTGCGCCCATTCGTCCCGAATCCGTACCTGACAGCGGCGCAGCGGCAGAGTGCGCCGGCCAGCGTGGGCAGCCAGCGTCACTGTGCCATGCTCGTCGTCGCGCGCGATAACCTGTTGCCCGCCGCACAATGGTGGCAGCGCGGCAGCCGGGTGTGCCCAGCGACCGGCAATAGACGGATCAACTATCCCGGTCTCACGCCCTTGCTCATCAAGGAGATGGAGCGGTTCCATGCCGGCGGCATGCAGGGCAAGGGGAATATACGGATCGCTCTGTGTGCCCGGCAACCAGATTGGCGTCCGATCAGGCAGGCGATAGAGATACTGCTGAGTTGCGAGCCGTTCAACCATAGCCGTAAGTTGCCACTGTTGGATCTCATCGTCGCGCAATGGTTGCTCACTGGCAGCGCAGACCAGATGGAGCGCGGCGACAAACGGGTTCAGCGGCGCGGGCGGCCATACCGGTGGTTGCAGCAACGGCCACGTGGCCATATCGGTCACCGCCAGCCGTTGCAGGGCCGGTTCGCTGATCCCGCGTCCCAACAGCAGAATCACAAGTGCAGCCCCGCTGTCGAGCGCAGCCTGAAGCGCAGCGCCGGTCTGAGTGCTAGTCACGATCTGCACATGCGCCGGGAGCGGGCTAGTGCCGGCGCTAAACCGCTCGGAGGCAACGGTTGACCGCACGTGACCGATCTCGTAGGGGGTGGCGACCACTTGCACGCTAGCGCCAGCCGCTAAGAAGGTGTCAGCCAGCCGCGTGATCTCGCTTTGGCGATCGCCATCGCTCTGCCAAAGCGCTAACGTTGTAGCTGGATGGGGGAGATCGCTGGCTGGTGTGACCCGCCATTCGCGCCCGCTGAGTAGGTGCAGCGCCGCTTCAGCGTTGCTGACCGGCGCGACTGTGCCGCCGAGCGCAAGCGGGTGCGGCGTGAGCCGGCTGGCGCGGAGCAGAATCATACTGAGGTGGCCGGCGGCAATGCCGTAATAGGTGTGGAGATCGGCGATGGCGATGAAACGCAACTGGCGCCAGAAGTAGCGCCATGCCCGGTCATGAAAGCGGAGCAGCGAGCCGTGCAATTCGGGCAGGGTTGTAACGACCAGCCGGGCCGCCGGCGCAGCGCGGCGCTTCGCTCCGTTGGTAGCAA
Organism: uncultured Chloroflexus sp.; assembly: GCF_937951745.1. Taxonomy (GTDB): domain Bacteria; phylum Chloroflexota; class Chloroflexia; order Chloroflexales; family Chloroflexaceae; genus Chloroflexus. The sequence continues at coordinate 16,565 of NZ_CALFBQ010000089.1, read as the reverse complement.
CAATCGGTATGGCAGGCTGGCAAAAACGCGCGAGCGCAGCAGCTTCGCGCTCGTGGAGCACAGCTTGATCAGCGTCGGGCGCGATCAATAGTGCTGTAGCCTGCGGTTCATTCCGCAGTAAATCCAACGCCAACAGATGCAAACTAGCCCGACTGAGCGTGCCGCTAGCGGTAATAGCAAACGGCGCGCCGCGCCGGAGGGCGGCCAGCGCGATCGATTGCGCTTGAAAAAACGGGGTGCCAATTGCGCGCACCCATGCCTCATTTAGTGCCTGATCGACCGGCAGATGGCTGATGCGCGCGCCGTCAGCGGCGGGGATCCGGCGCAGCGCGATGAGCGGCGATGGCGATCGCCCGGATCGTTCAGCCAGCGTTTGCAGAATGTCGATCAGGTCGCTCATAGACTCTCGATTTCAGTACTCCCGCCTCTTCCGCAGTGGCGCAGTATGCTTTCTCTCCACTCGCAAGAACGCGAGGGCAGACTAACGCTATGATAATGTACTTTACCGGTTCCTTGGCAGTCTGTAAACTTCAAGTTTGAATACGTTGCTCACAAATAGTGCAAGCCTTCTGCATTGGACGTTGGTTGTGTCATTAGGTAGGCATTCTGCACCCGCAGTAATCTCACGTTTGCGCGCGCATCAGTGCGAACAGATTCGTTCCCGCAGTCGCAGAAGATTGCTTCGCCGCCTGCCGGCGGATCGCACTGGCAAGCGATGAGCATGGTATACTCCTGCCGGTTCCATCGACAATGAGGTGATTCAATGCGTTCACGCTGGTTGCGAGTTAACGGGTACCAATTGCACTGGATCGAAGCCGGGCGCGGGTCGGCAGTGTTGCTGTTGCACGGCTTTGCCGGCTCGTGCGCCGATTGGGAACCGACGGTGGCCTGGCTAGCCGATCATGGTTACCGGGCGTTGGCGGTCGATGCCTTAGGGTTTGGACGTTCAGAGAAGCCGGTTCATGCGCCATACGGGCTTGAGTTGCAGAGCGATCTCTATGCGGGGTTGCTGGCGGCGCTTGGCATTGAACGGGCAACGCTTGTGGCCCATTCGATGGGCGGCAAATATGCGCTGGCGACGGCCATTCGCCATCCTGATCGGGTGGCGCGGTTGGCGTTGGTAGCAACTGATGGCTTTGTCGAGCCATCGCCGCTAACGATTATCGGGGGCTGGCCGGTGATTGGCGAGACGATCCTCTGGCTGTCGGCGCACCCGGCAGTAGTGCGCGCGTTCTTGTCGGCAGCCTTTCACAACCCTGTGCCACACGTGAACGCTGAACTGATCGAACGTGGGCGCGAGGCGATTAGCGGTGCGGCCAACCGGCGCGCACTCACGGCGCTAAGCCGGCGGTATGCGGCGACTGATTTGACCCTGACCGGCTTGCGCGCGCGGTTGCATGAAATTCACGCGCCTACCTTGCTTGTCTGGGGCGCACAGGATCGGGTCTTTTCGCTTCGGTATGCCGAAACAGCTCGCCGTGAAATCCCCGGCGCTCAACTTGTTGTGATCCCACAGTGTGGTCATTTTCCGCATATCGAAGCGGCGCGCGCTTTTCGTGGCCTCTTGAGTGGATTTTTAGCCCCGCTGTAGGTCTTTTTGGCGCCGTTTGCTCCTCTGTTGAAGTGTATCTATTAGTAGAAACATTACGGAGGAGCGATCGTATGAAGCAGCTCGATGTCTGTCAGGTAAAGCGCCCCTATACGACCCATCTGGTTCCCGCTTCGGCATGTGTTGACTATACCGAGCCTACCGACCGTCCGTGCATCGGTGATCTATTGGTGGCCGAGGTGCTGAGTTTAGGTAAGCATTCCACCATTGAATCAACTACCGGACAGATCATCAATATTTTCCCCGGTGATATCTTGATTGGCGCTTTTGGCAATCGCTACGCCACCGGCCAGTACGAAGGGTACGTGCCGACGCAGTGGCCTGAAACGTGTGATCTGCTTTCTATTGGCGGCGTATGTGGCGAAGTGGTTTCGGCGCACAGTTCAATGGCTGCTCCGACGCTCCTGCGTATGCTAGGGGCGCTGTGCCGCGCCGATAGGCGCCCGCTTAATCTGTGCTCATTTGCGCTGCTGGCGCCATCGATTGCCGGTCAGCGGACAAACGATCCTAGTTGTCGGTACGGCGATGAACTCTGGCAAGACGACGACAGGCGGGACGCTCGCACAGGCGTTGTCGCGGGCTGGTTGCCGCGTTGCGGTCGTCAAGATTACCGGCACGGCAGTCGGTAAGGACGGTCGCTTCTTTATGAGCTGTGGCGCGTCGCCAGTGTTCGATTTTACCACCTGCGGCTTCCTGTCTACCTATATGCCCAGCGAAGCCGAGTTGTGATGAAGGGTGCTGGTGGTGTCAGCGGATGCAGTCGCTTGATCAGCGCACGCAACTGTTCTGGTGGCGTGCGGTTGGTTGGAAACATGCGGGCCAGTGCAAAGAGCCGAACCAACCGCTGCAATAGGATCTGTTTCATAGTGGTGTGAGCGTTAGGTTACATAACAAGTTCACTCTAGCATCGAATAACGATGAACTTCAACAACAACATATTCATCGCATCCGTTATGCTTCAACTTTTGATAGGAGATTGAGGATGACAACCCCAATAATGATGAAACTAATCCCAATCATTGCCCACATATCAAGGGTTTGACCGTATAACACCCATGCAATGGCTGTGATCAAGACAATGCCAATGCCTGACCAGATCGCATACGCAATACCGACCGGAATGGCTTCGAGCGCCAGCGACATCATGTAAAACGAAATAGCATAACCGGCAACCACAATAATCGATGGTAGTAAACGGGTAAAACCAGCGCTAGCCTTGAGGGCTGAGGTGGCGATCACTTCTGTCAAAATGGCCATCATCAGAAACAGCCAGTATTTCATACGTCTATGCCCCTTGTTCAGAGTCGGGTTTGAGAGACACAAAACTAGAGTATGCACGCGCTCATAGGCACGGTGGGCCACAGCGGGAGAGTGAAATCGGTCGAATGGAGAGGACCCCGTTCAAGCGAGGTGAACTTAATCGGGGGCGGCAGGTTTGGTCAATACCCTGTCTAACAGTGGATTGGGGAAGCGGCGTGCAATGGTGATCGCGCAGAAGCTCTCGGCGAGGTCGGGCAAATTGGCATACTCGACCAGCATCCCGTTGTCGAGTTCATCTTTGACCACGATCGGCGGCATTACCGATAAGCCGCTGTGTTCGCGCGCCATCAACCGCAGCATGGCCATGTCGTCAGCCTCAGCAACAATCCACGGTTCAATACCTAAACGGTGCATTAGAGCATCAAAACCGGCGCGCACCGTCGATTCAGGCGAAGGCACGACGAGCGGCTCGGTACGCAGCAACACGTCGAGCGGTTTCTGGTACCGGTCAGCGCGCGGATGGCCGATCAACCCTACCGGTTGCGTGTCGATCACGTGAATGATCCACGGCGCGTCTTGATCGCGGGGAGGCGCTACATCCGATAGCACCACGTCGAGATCGTACAACCTGAGGCTATTGAGGAGGTCGTCAAGAGTGCCTGAGCGGATAATCACCTTGACGTTGAGATCGATCAGCAGCGGGCGCAGAAAGCGCACCTGAAAATTGCGCGAGAGGGTTGATAGTGCGCCGACGCGCAACACCTTTTGCCGGGTTTCGGCCAAGCGGCCAAAGGTGCCGAGCAGTTCGTCGCCTTTGGCGAAGATCGCGTCGGCAAAGTCGAGCGCAATGTGGCCGGCTTCAGTCAGTACGAGCCGGCGGCCTACTCGCTCGAACAGCGGTTGGCCTAGATAATCTTCGAGCGCGCTGATCTGCATCGAGAGCGCCGATTGGGCGATGTTGTGTTTGCGCGCAGCGCGGGTGAGGTTGCCTTCGTGGGCCACGATCCAGAAATACCGCAGATGATGATAATTTAACATAACGTTCCGGTATACCCACCGTAGAGCCGCACGGACGTGCGGCTGCTGCCCTGCGTTGCCATAGATGCGGTGCGGCGCAGGCTGTGCGGCTGCTGCCCTGCGTTGCCATAGATGCGGTGCGGCGGCTATGCGTTCCCCTCCATCCACCACCAGTATGCCAGATTGCTCGTTTTGATGCAATGATGCGCTTAGTCTTTTGTTCTTTAAATACGAACAAATTATACAGAAACATATATTTTTCTGATTGAATAGCCCATGCTACTATCCAACTATCGACCAATCACACAAGGAGGGTTCGACGGTATGGAAGGGATGTTGGCGCTTTTGGGTTATCTTGCACCGCTGTCGCTGACAGTTGTGGCGCTGTGGGCGGCACTCGACCGGTTGCGTTCGGTTGAGCTAGTGTTTCAGGTTGGGCGGGTGGTGAGCATTGGTGCGTTCGGCTTGATGCTCACATTAGGGATCGTGGTCTTGACCACTGGCCCGCAGGTAAGCCCGTTGATCGGGATTGGCGAGGTGGGGCTGTCGCTGCGCCTCGATGCACTCAGTGTGATGATGTCGTGGTTGGTGACGTTGCTGGGCGCGTTGTTGATCCAGTTTAGCCGCAACTATCTCGATGGCGATCCGCGTCAGAAGGTCTTTTTCATCCGGTTATATCTGACGGTCAGCGCCGTTTTGCTGATGGTGCTGGCCGGCAATCTCTGGCAGTTGGTGGTGGCGTGGATCGCGATGAGCCTTGCCCTGCATGAGCTGCTGGTGTTTTACCCTGACCGGCCACGCGCGATTCGGGCGGCGCGCAAGAAGTTTATTGTGGCCCGTGTTGGTGATGTGGCGCTGATTAGCGCAGCGGTGTTGATAGCGCAAGCGTTTGGTACCACCGATCTCGGCCAGATCCGTAACGCGACAAGCGCGGCGTTGGCGTCCGGCGCGATCCCGGCGGGCGCTGCAACAGCCGCTATCTTGATCGTGATCGCGGCGGCGCTCAAGTCGGCGATGTTCCCCTTTCACGGCTGGTTGCTCGAGGTGATGGAGACGCCGACGCCGGTGTCGGCCCTGCTGCACGCCGGTCTGCTCAATGCCGGTATCTTCTTGGTGGTGCGGTTTGGTGAACTGGTCTTCTTGTCTACGCCGGCGGTGATGTTGCTCATCGTGCTTGGCGGCTTTACTGCCCTCTTCGCCTCGTCGGCGATGATTACCCAGAGTAGCGTTAAGGTTTCGTTGGCCTACTCAAGCGCGGCCCACATGGGCTTTATGTTGATGCTGTGCGGCTTTGGTGCGCATACGGTGGCGATTATGCACCTAATTGCCCACTCGTGCTACAAGGCCCACGCTTTTCTCTCGTCGGGCAGCATTATTGAGTATGTGCGCAATACCGGCGCACAGAAACTGGATAAGGCGCCGAATCCGCTGGCGTTGCTGGTGAATATGGCGGTTGCAGGAGCGATGTTTGTAGGGGTGGCGACTGCCATTGGGATCGACATTACCAAGCGACCGGGTGAGTCGGCGATGATCACGATCTTTATGGCGGCTGTTGCCTACCTGTTGGTCAAGGGCAACACTGGCAAAGCGCCGCTCTATGTCGTTGCGCGCACGATGGGGATGGCGGCGTTGGTGACTGTTGCCTTCTTCGTCCTTGAAGTGATTGCCGAGGTGTTGCTCGGCGGGGCGGTGGTGGTCTATCCGGCGCTGAGCATGCCGGTGATGATGATGGTGATCGGCGCGGTAATTGTCTTTGTTGCGGTGATGATGTTCAGCGCCTTCTTGCCGGCGTTCGCTAATCTCCCAGCGTGGCGCGCGTTCTATGTCCATCTCAAGCATGGCTTCTACGCCAATGCGCTGTTTGATCGGGCGCTCGATGCCTTCCGGTTGGCGCGGTGATGGCGTAAGACACGGATACGCACGGGCCTGATGGCACCCAGATAGATACGGATTGGATCGGACACGGATAGATACGGGCCTGACAGCCCACGTGATGTGATAGAGGAGTCAATCCAATGTATGGAGGAAGCGCCAATGACTCTGGTTGAGACCAATATCCAACTGCAAGTTATCGCTGCGCCGAGCCGGGAGCTGACTGCGGAAGCGATCATCGCAGCCGCCAAGCGGGCCGAACAGCGAATTGCGCCACTATGGCCGCTGCGCTACTTTGTTGCCGTTAATCCGTATTTGGGCTTGATCGATCACTCATTTGCGGATGCGGCCCAACTGTTGGCGCGACGGGCCGGCGCCAAGATGACTGCGCCGCGCTCGTTTTACGCCGAGGCGATTCAGAGTGGGCGCATCACCGATGATGATTTGGCGGCGGCGATTGCATCTGGCGTGCCGTTCCCCGGCGCGCCGGCGACGGTGGCGGCGTTGAAGGCGTTTGCCTTCAGCCGCGCGCCGGAGCCGTTGATCGAGACTCTGCCTACCGTGGCTGATGTCGCTGCTAAGCTGACCGGTACGCCGTGGGCTGATATTGTCACCGACTCGATTTCAAACTGGGCCGGTGCCTATTTTGATCTGGGCCAGTCGTATTGGCGCTCACCGTGGGCCAATCTGCCGGCATTCGCGGCGTGGCGGGCCGAAGCCGCCTTCGACCGCACGCCGTTGGTACGAGGTGCGCGCGCGTTCCAGCGCGTGTTGCGGGAAATGCCTAAGACCGCGCCGGAGACGATCGTGGCTGCCGTTGAGTTGTTGCAGATCCCGGCCAATGGTCTTGAGGCCTACTGCCATCGCCTTTTGCTGTCAATCCACGGTTGGGCCGGCTATGCCCGCTATCTGCGCTGGAATGCCGAACTCTACGGCGGTCAAGACCAGACCTTGACCGATTTGCTGGCGATCCGGTTGGTGTGGGAAGTAGCGTTGTGGCGCAGCTTTGCCCGCGCCGGTTTGGCCGAGGCGTGGCAGCAGCGCAGAGGTGCATTGGAGCATGATCAGGGAGATGAAGCGGCTAAGCGGGCGCTTGGCGGCGATCTTTTGCTGCAACGCGCCTTCGAGCATGCGTATCGGCGCCAGTTGTTCGCTCGTCTTGGTGCGCCGGCACCGGCGGTTGCCGCAACCCGTAAGCGCGCGCAAGCCGCCTTCTGCATCGACGTGCGCTCAGAGGTCTTTCGTCGCGCACTGGAAACGGTGACGGACGAGGTTGAGACGATTGGGTTTGCCGGGTTCTTTGGCTTCCCAATTGAATACATCCCGCTGGCTGAGACGCAGGGCGGTGCGCAGTGCCCGGTCTTGTTAACGCCGCAGTTCGTGATTGCCGAGTCGGTCGATGGGCAAACATCGACTGAGGTTGAAGCTGCTATTGCCAAGCGCGCAATGAACCAGCGCGTAGCCAAGGCGTGGCGGATGTTCAAGTTTGGCCCGGTCTCGTGCTTCGGCTTCGTCGGGCCGGTCGGCTTGGCCTATCTGCGCAAGCTGCTGCTCGACACGCTCGGCATCACCCGTCCGGTGCCGCATCCGGCGACGTTTGGCCTTGATGCGGCAACGCGCGCACGGGTTAAGCCGAGTCTCGCACCGCATACGATCAATGGCCGCCGTGTTGGTATGACAATCGACCAACAGATTGCTGCCGCTGAAGGTGCGCTCAAGGCAATGTCGCTGACCAGTCATTTTGCCCGTCTCGTGCTGTTGGCCGGCCATGGGTCAACGACCGTGAATAACCCGCATGCGACCGGTCTTGATTGCGGTGCGTGCGGTGGTCATACCGGCGAAGCCAATGTGCGGGTTGCAGTGCAGATTCTGAATAATGCGGCGGTGCGGGCCGGTCTGCGTGAGCGCGGGATCGCCATTCCTGATGATACCGTGTTCCTCGCTGGTTTACACGACACAACCACCGATGACGTGACGATCTTTGATGAAACGGATGTTCCTGCCACTCATGCCGATGATCTCAAGCGCCTGAAGGCCGACTTAGCCGCTGCTGGTCGGTTGGCGCGCACCGAGCGCGCTGCGTTGTTGAGGATTGATGCTCAGGCCAATGTCGATCGGGCGGTTCGCCGGCGTAGCAAAGATTGGTCGCAAGTGCGACCAGAATGGGGGTTGGCTGGTTGTGCTGCATTCATTGCTGCGCCACGTGAGCGCACTGCGGGGGTGAAGCTGGACGGGCGCTCATTCTTGCACAACTACGACTGGCGGCAGGATGAGGGCTTTGGTGTGCTAGAGTTGATCATCACTGCACCCATGATCGTGGCGAGCTGGATCAACCTGCAATACTACGGTTCGACGGTCGATAACCGGGTTTTCGGTAGTGGTAACAAGACGTTGCATAACGTGGTCGGTACGCTCGGTGTGCTTGAAGGCAACGCTGGCGACCTGCGGGTCGGGCTGCCGTGGCAGTCGGTTCACGACGGCGAGAAGTATGTCCACGAACCGGTGCGCTTGCACGTGCTGATTGAAGCGCCGCTTGATGCGATGACCGCGATTATTGCCAAGCACGAGCATGTCCGTCAGTTGCTCGACCACGGCTGGCTATACCTGTTTGCGATGAACGAAGCCGGCAAGGTGACGCACCAGTACGTTGGCGGGTTGCAGTGGCAGGCCTGTTAATTATGCTCTCACATCGGATGGCGGTGCAGCACATCATCGGCCTCGTGCTGCACCGCGATCCTCGCCTGCTCAGGCCACCGGCACCTCATCGGCCCGTTGCGCTACGGTAATCGTCGGTGCCGTTTCTCCCGGCGGCAGCAGGGCAATGCTTAACACCTCATCGAGTGTCTCAACCGGGATGAAGGTCATGTCGGCACTAACGGCGGGCGGCAGATCGTCGAGGTCGAGCATATTGCGCTTGGGTAAGATGATGGTGCGGATGCCGGCCCGGTGCGCGCCGAGTGCCTTCTCTTTGATGCCGCCGATCGGTAATACCCGTCCGCGCAGCGAAATTTCACCCGTCATCGCGAGGTCGTCGCGCACCAGTCTACCGGTGGCGGCTGAAGCCAACGCTGTCGCCATCGTAATCCCCGCCGAAGGGCCATCTTTCGGCACCGCTCCTGCCGGCACGTGAATGTGGATGGCGTGAGTCTCGAAGAAATCCGGTTCGATGCCGAGCGAGCGGGCACGCGAACGGACGTAGGTCAGCGCGGCTTCGGCGCTCTCGCGCATAATATCGCCGAGCTGGCCGGTTATCCGCAGCTCCTTCTTCCCTTCGACGGCACTCGCCTCGACAAAGATAATATCGCCGCCGACCGGCGTCCAGACCAGCCCGATTGCCACGCCGGGTTGGTCAAGCCGCTCGCGGGTCTCGTTGGTGAAGCGAGGCCGGCCCAACGCCGTGCGCACAAAGGCGGCATCGACCACGAACGGCAAGCTGGTTTGATCAATCTCGCCTTCGCTGAGGCGGCGGGCGACTTTGCGCAGCACTGCGCCGATTGAGCGTTCGAGATTGCGCACGCCGGCTTCACGGGTGTATTCGTTGATGATGCAGCGCAGCGCCTCTTCACTCACTGCCGCCTCTTCGGGGCGCAAGCCGTTGGCGCGCAACTGGCGCGGTACCAGATGACGCTGCGCGATCTGCACCTTGTCGTCTTCGATATAGCCCGATAGCTCAATTACCTCCATCCGGTCACGTAACGCTGGCGGTACCGTATCCCACGTGTTAGCAGTAGCGAGAAACAGCACCCGCGAGAGATCGAACGGCAGATTAAGATAATGATCGGTAAAGGTGTGGTTCTGTTCCGGGTCGAGCACCTCGAGCAACGCGGCTGCCGGATCGCCACGGTAATCCATGCCGAGCTTATCAATTTCATCGAGCAAGATCACCGGGTCAGCCGTACCGGCCCGGCGCAGCTCTTGGATGATCCGGCCCGGTTGCGAACCGATGTAGGTGCGGCGGAAGCCGCGCAGCTCAGCTTCGTCACGCACGCCACCCAAACTCATGCGCACGAAACTGCGCCCCAAAGCGCGAGCAATGCTCTGGCCGAGGCTGGTCTTGCCGACGCCGGGAGGGCCAACGAACGCGAGGATCGGCTCGCGGTTGGCGCGCAAGTTTTCTTCCCCCAACAGCGCGCGGCGCTGCTTGACCGCCAAATATTCGAGGATGCGCTCTTTGACCTTCTGCAAGCCGTGATGGTCTTCATCGAGCACCTGCCGAGCATAGGCGATGTCAATCGGCTGGCCAGTATAGGTGTTCCACGGTAATTCGGCCAACCACTCAAGGTAAGTACGTACCATCTGATATTCCGGCGAGCTGGCGTTAATCCGGGCCAGCCGACTCAGCTCGCGATCTGCCTCTTTACGTGCCACCTCGGGCAGGTTAGCGGCGGCTAGCTTCTGGCGCAGATCGTCCAGCTCAGCCGCTTCGCTTGTATCTTCCCCCAACTCCTTTTGGATCGCCTTCAACTGCTGGCGCAGATAAAACTCGCGCTGCTGCTTGGCTGCGCTCTCTTGCACCTCTTGGCGCAGGCGGGCCTGCACTTCGAGCAGCGCGAACTGTTTGCGGTAGAATTCACGCACTTTGCGTAGTCGTTCGACCACATCGAACGTTTCGAGTAATTCTTGCCGCTCAGCTAAGGTGTAGTCAGGTGAATAACCGGTATTGTCGGCCAGATGGCCGGGATCATCGATCGAGCGCACAAAGTTGCGAATTTCTTGCGTTACGCCGGGGCGCAATTCAAGCACGGCGTCGATAGCGGCATGCACCTCGACCATCAATTGTTCGAGTTCAGGGGTGCGCTCGAAGACATCGGGTCGGCGGGTGAAGCTGAAGCGGAGGTAAGGCGTAGTCTGGGTTGCTTCAACTAGTTCGGCCCGCACCAACCCGCGCACGACTACGCCGGTTGCGCCGTTCGGCAGAGTGCCGAGTTGTTCGATACGAGCGACAACGCCAACCCGGAAGAGTTGTTCGGTAATTGGTGCATCGGCTGATGCATCAGGCCGGCGAGTCGCTAGCAACACCTTGCGCCCCTCACGCGCGGCAGCTTCAGCCGCCGCCGCCCCTAGCTCATCGAGGGTTACGCTCACCACGGTATAGGGAAAGACCACTGCCCCTTCGAGCGGAATCAGCGGCAGCGTCTCTGGTGTTTCTGCGCTCGATTGTTCGTGCAGTGTCTCATCACTCATAGTGTGTCTCCCGATTGGTAAGCGGAACAAATATTCCGCGCTATTGGTATTGTGAAACTCGATGGGAAACCTGTCAACGGGAGTAGAAAAGTTCTAGTAAAAATCTAACAGAGAGGCAGAGGGGTGAAGATGCAGAGTGCCTAAAGGTGGCAACAGGAGCTAAACGCGAAGGCGCGAGAATGCTAAGGAACGCAGGAGGCATTGCCTCTGGAGCCGTTCTACCAACTCTTGCGCTTTTTGCGCCCTTCGCGCCTTCGCGTTCTTTGGGTTTCACGCTATCGGCAAGCGCCGCTTGCGTTCTCCGGTTAGGGCGAATACGGCGTTCGCCACTGCTGCGGCGATTGGCCCCATCGGCGGTTCGCCGCCGCCAAAGGGTTGGTCGCCACTGCGCAGAATCTGCACCGCTACTTCCGGCGCGTCGGCGATGGTCAGCAGCGGGTAGCGATCGAAGTTGCCGGCGTCGATTCGGCCCTCGCTGATGGTGACCTGCTCGAACAGAGTGGCGCTCAGGCCCATCATGATCCCGCCTTCGGTTTGGGCGGCCAACCCGTCGGGGTTAATCGCTAGACCGGGATCGACTGCGGCCCACACCCGATAGACCCGCAGTTTGTCGCCTTCGTACCCGACTTCGGCGATGTGGGCTGCCACCGTGTTCATATCCACGCTGCACGCGATCCCGCGCGCCCGGCCCGCCGGCGCCGGTTGACCCCAACCGGCCATCTCGGCCACGGCTAGCAGCGTTGCGCGGAAGCGTTGGCCCAGTTCGCTTTCCGGCAGGTGGCGCAGCCGGAATTCGAGCGGATCGCTGCCGGCAGCATGCGCTAGTTCGTCAATAAAGCTTTCCACTGCAAAGACGTTCGCCAGTAGCCCAAGCCCGCGCCATGGCCCGGTCGGTACCGGTAGCTCGACCGTCTGTGATGTAACAAGCAGATTGGGAATGGCGTAGACCAACCGTGCTCCTCGCCACGCGCCGAAGTCGCTGCCCAGCAGCCAGCGCAGCGGTGCGGGAATGAAATCGAAGAGGACACTGCCGCTAGCGTGACGCTGTTCAAGCGCGATGATGTTGCCTTGGGCGTCTAGTGCAGCCCGAAAGGCGGCGTAGGTCGGCGGGCGCAAGTAGCTGTGGCGAAACTCCTCGGTGCGCGTCCAGCCAACGTGTACCGGTTTGCCCACTGCCGCCGAGAGGATGGCGGCTTCGTTGGCGGCGGTGATCAACAGTTTGCGTCCAAATCCGCCGCCGAGATAGGTGGGTGTGACTTCGACCGTGTCGGCTGGCCGGCCCAACGTCGCAGCAATCGATTCGGCCACCTGCACCGGCGATTGGGTGCTGACCCATGCCCTTACCCGGTCAGGTTGGACATCAACCAGCGCTGCTTGCGGTTCAAGATTAGCATGGGCGGCCAGCGGTGTCTGGTAGACCGCTTCGACGAGGCGTGCGCTATGCATGGCTGCTGCGGGGTCGCCGTGCTGCTGAATCGGAGTTCCCGATCTGGCCTGCGCTGCCAGTCGCTCTTCGAGATCGTGGTGAGTAAACGGTGGTGGTAGTTCCCATTCGAGATCAAGATCATTCAGCGCAGCGTAAGCAGTGAGGCGCGACTCGGCTACTACTCCGGCAACACCGTCGCGAATGACAACCTGTACCACGCCACGCCGCTCGAGCGCCGTGCCGGGTGCAGCCCGGCGCAGTTTCGCGCCAAGTCGTGGCGGACGGGCTACGGCGCCGTAAAGCATACCTTCGACGCGAGCATCGTAACCATAGATCGCCGCGCCGCGCACTTTAGCCGGCAAATCGAGCCTTGACACCGGCTGGCCGATGATTCGCCATCGATCAGGCGGAGTCAGTGGTGCAGCCTCTTCCGGCGCTTGCCATTCACGCGGTTGCGCTGCCAACTCACCAAACCCGATCCGGCGAGCCGGATTGGCCGGATCGATCACGAAGCCCTGCTCGATTTCAGCCTGAGCAATGCCAAGCTGTTCGGCCCCAGCAGCGCGCAACATCTCGCGCAAGGTGGCTGCCGTCTCGCGGATAATAGGAAAGAGACCCATCATCGAGTACGAGGCGCTGGTGCCGGCAGGATCGCGCACCGGCCCGATTGAACTGCTCTGCGTCACGCTGATCTGTTCCCAAGCTATCCCCAACTCTTCGGCGGCCAGTTGGGCCAGCGCAGTATGGACACCTTGGCCCATTTCTACCTTCGGCATCGCCATCACTACCCGGCCATTAGGCTGGATCGCAAACCAGATTGCTGGCTCTTTGGGAAACGATGCCGGCGGCCCAGTGCCGTCGCCAAGCAGATCGGCCAATGCCAGCCGCGCTGCCGGCAAACCCAGCGTTGCACCGAGCGCCAAGCCACCGCCTACGATTCCCAACCCGATCAGAAAGCCGCGCCGAGTCATGCGCCAGCGTTGCGTGCGAGCGTCGCGCTTCATGCTGCGCCCTCCTTTATCAATTCGGCGGCCCGCCGTACTGCTCGTGCAATGCGCGCGTATGCGCCGCAGCGGCAGTAGTTATAACGCATCGCCGCGATCATTTCATCGTGGGTCGGGTTGGGATTATTGGCGAGCAAAGCCGCGGCGGTCATCATCTGCCCGCTCATACACCAGCCGCACTGTGGCACTTGCAACTCGAGAAAGGCCTGCTGCACTGGATGCAGTCGCTCACCTTCCGCTAATCCCTCGATCGTCGTAATATGCGCACCGGCCAGCGTTGTGATCATCGTCTGGCAACTGCGGGTGGCGACGCCATTGATATGCACGGTACATGCGCCACAAATGCCGGCGCCGCATCCAAACTTTGTTCCGGTTAAGCCTAACTCGTCGCGTAACACGTAAAGCAGGGGCCGCACCGGTTCATCGGCGACGGTATAGGGCTGGCCGTTAATTAGAACTTCCATGAGTGTCCTCTACCTATGCTAGTCAAGACTATATCTGGGCAGGGAAGAGCAAAGTGTGGTGGTCTACAATTAGGTTCTCTTAGAACGTTGGTGCGCACCAAGGAGCCTCTTTTCTTGCTTAATGTGGTACAATTACTGTGCAATACCTGTTCATAGTATACTACCAATAATGAATACTGTACCCATTCTCATCGTTGGCGGTTTCGGAAGCGAACCACAACTCTACAATCCACTCCGCACCTACCTTGGCGAGGTAAGCGGTCGGCCCGTGTTTATTACCCCGATCAATCGGCTTGATTGGGCATGGGTGACGCTGACCGACAGTTACGCCGAGCTGCTGCGCAAACTCGATCGGACGGTTAACGAACTCTTGGCCCGAACTGGGAGTGCGCGGGTGACGTTGGTTGCCCACAGCGCCGGTGGTGTGCTGGCTCGTATCTTTCTCGGTGACCAGCCGTATCGTGGGCGAGTGTACAATGGCCATCAGCGAGTTGATATGCTCATTACGCTTGGCACACCGCAGCGCACAAACCGCGAGGGACGCATCGGCGGTCTCAACCAGATTCGCTGGGCCGAAGAGCGCTACCCGGGCGCATACTGGTCGGACGTATGCTACGTGAGTGTGATCGGGCGTAGTATCTTCGGTGATCCGAATGGCCCGCCTCCTGAACGAGGCGCATACCAAAGTTACCGTCTGATCAGCAGCGAAGGCGCGCAGTGGGGTGATGGCGTTGTACCGCTCGACGACGGCCTGTTGCCCGGTTCATTACAAATCGTCATCCCCGGCTTACGCCACGATCCCCGTCCCGATCGGCTCTGGTACGGTTCTAGCCCAGCCACGGTCGCCGTGTGGTGGCAAGCTGCGGCTGCGTATGCTGCTACCCATACGAGTGTGATCGGCTATAATCAAAGCAAGCTGCCGGTTGGGCTTGCACGCTGACTTGAGCGAGTATGCTTCATCAGTGTGCGGAGCATCTGTGCGTTGACCGGCGCCTACCGTCTTATTATTAGTCTTAAGCGGATCATGTATTCCACGCGACTCCAGTTGGGTACAGGTGTATCCGCGCAAGGGCATGCACGATCTCACTACGCCTTTGCGTGACTACCATAGTGAGGAATCTTATGTTTCGCCGTCTCTTTGGCCGTGCGCAAGATGCTCCCCGCAGCGAAGAAGAAGCTGCCCGCGAAGAAGCGCAGGTTTCGGCATCGCTCGAAAAATCGCGGCAGGGCATTTTTGGTCGGATCGCTAAACTCTTTGCGAGTGACGATCCGATTACCGATCAGTTGTGGGATGAGCTGGAAGAGGCGTTGATTCAAGCTGATGTCGGGCTAGAAACAACCCAGTATCTGGTTAATCGCACGATTGACCGCGTTAATCGCCACGGCGTCAAGAAAGCGCGCGAAGCGCGTGAGATGCTGAAGGCCGAAATGGTGCGCACCTTTGCCGAATATGCTGGCCAGCAGCGGCCCGACGCAAAGCCGTATGTGATCTTGGTCGTTGGTGTGAATGGTGCCGGGAAGACAACCCTGATCGCTAAATTGGCGCACCGCTACAAGAACCGTTTTGGCAAAAAGGTGCTGCTCGCCGCCGGCGATACCTTCCGGGCTGCTGCTACCGAGCAGCTCGAGACGTGGGCCGAACGGGCCGGTGTGCCGTGTGTCAGCCTTGGTCAAGGCGCTGACGCGGCGGCAGTGGTGTATAAGGCGATCGACGCTGCGCTCGAGCAAGATATCGATGTCTTGATCATCGATACCGCTGGCCGTTTGCATGCCAAGTACAACCTCATGCAAGAGTTGGAGAAGATTCGCAACATTATTGCCCGCAAACTGCCCGGTGCGCCCCACGAGACGATTCTCGTGATCGATGCGACTACCGGCCAGAATGGGGTGTTGCAGGCGAAAGCCTTTCTCAAGGCCGCTGGTGTGACCGATGTGGCAGTGACAAAGATGGATGGGACGGCTAAGGGTGGAATAGCGTTTGCGATTGCTCAAGACATCGAGCGGCCAATTCGCTACATCGGCACCGGTGAAAAGCTCGATGACCTCGCCTTATTCGATGCGCAGACCTTCGTCGACGCGCTGTTTGCCGAGCCAAAAACCGTAAAACCTTAAAATTATAAACCCGTAGCAACATAGCGCCGCTGTGTTACTACGGGTTTGCCGTGTTACTGTGTCAGTACGTGCAGGTGACGCTATGTCGGTCGAAATTGTCAAATGCCCATCGTGCAAGCAAAAACTGGCTATCTTTCCGTACATCCCTGTCGGCGGGCAGCTCGTCTGTGCCAATCGCAACTGTGGCGCCAGCATTCGTCTCGTCTCGCGTAAGCCGCTGCGGGTCGAGCTGGTACCGGAAGAAGCAACTTACACCGTCGATTACCGTCCGGAGTCGTATGGTTGATCGGCGGCTGGTTGCCACGCTCTGTCTGCTCGGTTGTGCTGTCTTGCTCGCCGGCTGTCTGCTCATCAGCGGTGAGCAGACAACAGTTTCCTTACAAGGCAGCGCAGCCAACATCCTGACAACCTTCGTCAGCGCCGAGGGCAGCGACGAATACCGGGTGCCGGCCTTGCCGGCCAACACCGAGGCGCAGGCCATTGTTATGCTCGCAGTTGAGTCGGGTGATGTGCAGATCGACCTCATCCAGCCCGACGGCGCGATCTCCTTTGTGCTCGCCAGCCGACCGGGGGCGCAGGTGACGCGCAGTGGCCCGATTCGCAGTGATGCCGAGGGA
>NZ_CALFBQ010000088.1 GCF_937951745.1 uncultured Chloroflexus sp. | reverse complement strand
AGGGGGGCAAGGGGGGTGAGGGGACCATCCCCTTGTGGGAGAGGGGACAAGGGGCGCATTCCCCCCTCTCCCGGCCCTGCCCCTGTTGCCCCCACCCCCGGCCCTCCCCCACGCGGGGGGAGGGGAGGGGCGGAATAAGTGCCGCCCTACGGGGAGGGCGGGTGGTGTGGATAAGGTGGTGTTCCCCACCGCTGGCGTCGCCTCCAAATGGGGGAAAGAAGCGGGTTCGAAGCCTGCCCTACCACTGTTCACAGGCTCGTTCGGTGACCTGCGTAAATTGTCATCAAAAACCGACTCCTGATCCACATTTGTGAACGCCCTTTTTGCTATTATAGTACTTGTGATCGGTGCCGAGGGCGTTGGCGGAGTCTCGATTCGAGTTGAGTGGGTAACAGGGATGAAATTTCTTCGTTGTTAAAGTGATATTATTCTAATAGAATTTTCTTGCCTGAAAAGCAAGCGAGACGCCTAACTTGGTTTAAGCGAGTACGCAGTATGTTCATTGTACGCATCATCAGTTTCTTTGTCAGTTTCACTCAGTTGCCACGGAGCAGGACGTATGACTGTTTCTGATCCAACAACCGTTGCAGTGAATGTGTTGCGGGCATGGATACAGGCTGCTCTTCATGAGGCGCCACCGCTGGCATTTGCCGCAACGGCGTGGCAGGTCGTTGGTCAATCGCCGCAGGCGGGTTGGCCGGCAATACCTGACCGAATCGCTACCATCTTTACCCGGCTTGAGCAGGGCCAGCAACCGGCAGCGTGGCAAACGCCGGCGCCGTTGCACTGTCACGATGCAGTGCTCTTTCCTCAACCTACGCCGCAACCGCCGGATGATCGTCTGCGCCAAGCGTTGCGCACTGCTTTCCAGCAGGCGATCCAAGCGCCTGATCTGGCTACGCGGCTTGAATGGCTGCTTAATGCGTTGCAGCGCTACGCATGGGCATGGCCATCGCCGTTGGCAGCCGTGTCGCTCTACGACCTTGCCCGCTTGCACGCAGCGGTACAGGCGGCGCACGTCGCTGATCCGCACGGTCAGATCTGTCTTCTTGGCGGCGATGTGTCTGGATTGCAGGATTTTCTCTACAGCATTCCTGCCGAAGGTGCCGCGCGCCAGTTGCGTGGACGTTCGTTCTATTTGCAGTTGCTGACCGATGCTTGTGCGCAGTGGGTGCTACGTGAGAGTCAGATGCCGCTGTGCAATCTGCTTTATGCTGGCGGTGGCCGCTTTTATACTCTGTTGCCCGGCAAAGCCGCCGAGCAGATAGTGACTTGGCGACAGCAGCTTGCTCAAACCTTGCTGCGCTACCATCGCGGCGCGCTGTATATCGCGTTAGGGGCAACGACCCCGTTTGCCCCCGATCAGTACAGTGATCAGACGTGGCCGGCGTTATCAGCGGCGATTGACAGTGATAAACGGCGGCGGTTTGCAGCGTTGAATGAGGATGACTTTGCCCGTCTCTTCGCGCCACGTCCTCTCCGTCCGCCACGGAACGATAGCACTGACGCGCCCGATCCTTTGGGCGAGTCGTTGGCCGAGTTGGGGCGTCAGTTGACCCGTGCAGCGGTGCTGCTAGTCGATACTACTGCGTCGCCGACAGGTGGGGCGACGTGGCGGAGTGTGGTGAGCGAGTTGGGGATTAATTACGAGTTGGTTGGGCAGGTGCGGTTGCCGGTGCAGCGCCGCCGAGCATTGGCGCTCGATGATGAGGCAGCGGCAGCCGATACATCGCGGGCGTGGCTGCTTGGTCAGCGGTATCTTGTTACCGAGGCGTACCGT
Organism: uncultured Chloroflexus sp.; assembly: GCF_937951745.1. Classification (GTDB taxonomy): domain Bacteria; phylum Chloroflexota; class Chloroflexia; order Chloroflexales; family Chloroflexaceae; genus Chloroflexus. The sequence goes on along the minus strand of NZ_CALFBQ010000088.1, from coordinate 8,409 downwards.
TTGCGCGAGCACGATATGTCGCGTTACCGTCAACTCGATCCGGTGCAAGCGGATGAGGTGCGTGTTGGTGATGTGGCGCCGTTTAACCTGCTTGCTGCCCTGAGCACCGGAGTACCTCGGATTGCAGTGTTGCGCATGGATGTTGATAACCTCGGTGATCTGTTTGGGCGTGGTTTGCACCGGCCTGCCGGTATTGCCGGTCTTGCCGTCACTGCGGCCCTGAGCAGTGCGCTCAGTCGCTTCTTCGAGGGTTGGGTCGGCGAACTGTGTCGCCGGTTTAATCAGCGTGGCAATGGTGGTATCTATGCGGTCTACAGTGGCGGCGACGATCTCTTTTTGGTCGGGTCGTGGTCACTCATTCCTGAATTGGCGCTGACGATCTATGACGATTTTGCGCGCTACACGAGCAATGCGGTGACGCTCTCGGCGGGAATTACCCTGCACCACGCTGGTTATCCACTGTATCAGGCGGCAGAAGATGCTGGCAATGCGCTCGATGCGGCAAAGGCGTATGAGCATGCCGATGGTCGGCGGAAAGACGCAATAACGTTTCTCGGTCAGACCCTAAGCTGGAGTGAGTTTCGGCAAGCGGTGCAGCTCAAGGACGAATTGCTCGATCTGATCAACCGTGGTGTGCCGCGTAGTGTGTTGATGGCGATCCAAACGATGGCAGTACGGGCACGACGCAGCTTCACCCGCACCGGCACCGAGCAGGTGATTGTGGGGCCGTGGATGTGGCAAGGTGCGTATCACCTGACTCGCCTTGCCGAGCGGTCGGGGAGTGTAAAATCGCAGATTGAGGCGCTGCGCGAGCGTTTGCTCAGCGCTGAGGCGGTGGCGCAGCGGGCGATCTTCCCAGCAGGGCTGGCGGCACGCTGGGCGCAGTTGGTGTTGCGTGGCGGTCGATAGAAGGCATGGATCGTGAAGAAAGGAGCTATGGCTATGGTGCGAACCCAGATGGGCGGTCAACCGGGTAAAGATTCGATCCAAGCGATTGCTGAAGAGCGTTTGCGGGCGATCATCGGCAACACTACGCCTGAGGCCATGCAAGCATTAGTGGCGGAAGCCAATCGGTTTGGCAGAGAGTTGAGCAGCAGTCTCACCACCTCGCAGATTCGCAACATCTTTGGCGAGGTGCGCTCTATCGAGCAAGAGGTGCCGGTTGGCGCCGAAAAGCTGCCGATAACCGTGCAACGCCGACTGCTGATGCTTAAGCCGAAGTTGGCGTATCAGGTGGGACGGTTCAGCAACAATAAGGCGCTCCGCGCTTTTGCCGACACGATCTCGAAGGCGATTGATCTGGTTGGTGACGATGCACGTCGTTTTCATACCTTCGTCGATCTGTTTGAGGCAATCTTGGCCTACCATCGCTACTACGGTGGCAAGACGAATTGAGCAGGGGAGGTTTTTCAGCGATGACAACCCACGCCGTGACTCTGCATGGTCGTATCTTTCTGCGCGCCGAGATTAAGCTGCTAACCGGTCTGCATATTGGTGGTGCTGCCGGCGGGCTTGAGATTGGTGGTCTTGATAAGCCGGTCATTCGCAATCCACGCACGAATCAGCCCTACATTCCCGGTTCGTCGTTGAAGGGTAAGCTGCGCTCGTTGATGGAGAAGGTCTACGGCGCACCGCAAACCTTCCGCGTGAATGATGGTGTGTACGTGCATGTGCCAACAACGCAAGACGAGTATCGGCGCTTTCGCCCGATTGCCGGCGTGTTCGGCACCTTGCCGAGCCACAAAGAGTGTACCGTTAGTGTCCCGACCCGCCTCGCGATCCGTGACGTGCCGTTGACCAAAGAGTCCGAGCAGGAGCTGCGCCAGTTGCGCACCGATCTGCCCTATACAGAGGTGAAGTGGGAAGCAGCAATTGACCGGGTGACCTCAGCGGCTGCACCGCGTCAGATTGAGCGAGTGCCGGCGGGAGCGGTCTTCGGCCCGGCTGAGGCCGTCTACAGTGTGTACGTTGGCAATGGCGAACAAGTGAACGAGGTGGTCGAGCTGTTTGGTGCATTGCTGGAGGCTTTTGCCTACCTTGAAGATGACTATCTCGGTGGGATGGGGTCACGCGGCAACGGGCAAGTGCAGTTGCAACAGGTGCAGATTGCGGCGCGCCGGCTTAGTCCCGGCGTCTCGAATGAGGTACAGCAAGTAGTAGCAGCGCCGACGTTGCGCGAGCTAGATCGTACACGGGTGATAGCTGAATTGCAACGGCTCTTTGCTGCCTGACCGCGTCTGCATGCGCTCATATCGAGGCGTGGTGCGTAAGCTGAGAGTTCCTCATCCCTTACGAACGTCGCTCGGCACAGCAGGCTAGCGGTGTGAAGAAGGAGAGTTATGACCTGTACCATCCCTTCTCATCGGGAGTCATCGCCGAGCGGGACGCTGAGATTGCGGGGAGACCTAGCGGAGCTTGATATGCCTACATTTACCGTTTACCAGCTCGTGCCGCACGCGCCTGCGGCTTCGCTTGTGTTTCATTTTGGTCGGCAAGGGATTGGGTTAGAAGAGACGAGTGAGACACTCGCTTCTGATTCACTCTTTGCTGCGCTCGTGGTACAGGCAGCCGTGAGCGAAAGAGAGACTGCTGCCGACGGTGGGCCGGCATGGGCAGCGCCGTTTGTAGAGGGGAATCCGCCGCTGCGCCATAGTTCGTTGCTACCGACCATTGGCGGCCTCCCGCTCTTGCCGCGACCACTGTTGCCGTTACGCCCCGCGACCGACGCTGAGGTAGTAGCGAAGCAACTGAAAAAGCTGCGCTACCTCTCGCCACAGCTCTTCACGGCAGTATGCCAAGGAAGCTCGTTGCCACTGCAGATTATTGCTCTCCAGCAAGGCAAAGTCTGGATCAGTGAAGCGGAAGCGCGGCAGTTGCCACCGCCATGGAAACCGGCGAATGGCGAGCCAGACGCTGCGTGGCGGGCACGGTTGCGCACTACGCCGCTCTGGCAGGTCGATGCGATCCCCCGCGTCACGCTTGACCGGCGCAGCGCCGCTTCTGCCTACTATGAAGTGGGGCGGGTACTCTTTGCGCCGGGGGCGGGATTGAGCATACTGGTTGCGTTTACCGACCCTACGGCGCAGACCCGTTTCGAGCGCTTACTGACATTGTTGGGCGAGAGTGGCCTCGGCGGCAAACGTACCAACGGCTACGGCGCGTTTGCGTGGCGACGCAGCGAATTGACCTTAGCACTACCCGGCCCGCACCGGCGCGCCGTGCTGCTTTCGCGCTACATCCCGACGAGGGAAGAATTGGCGCTGGTGCGTGATGAACGATCGACGTACCAATTCGTGGATGTGGGTGGGTGGCTGCTGGCAGCCGGTGGCGTCACTTCGCGGCGCAAACCGGTGATGATGATCGCCGAAGGTGCGGTGTTGGCAATGGTTGATCGGCTGCCAAGCGGGCGAGTGATCGATGTGCGGCCCGATGATACAGTGTTGCACCCGATCTACCGCAGCGGGTTGGCGCTGGCCGTGGGGGTGCCTGATGAGCAGACTGCGGCAGCGTCTGGCGGTTGATACCCCATCTGGTCGTGTGACGTTCACGTCGCGAAAGGAGTGTTATGCCCATCAATCACGTCTATCGGCTGCGCATCGAAACGATTAGCCCGCTGTGCGTGCTCAGCGGGAAGACACTGCTCAGAGAGATTGATTTCACCGTCATCAACAAAATGACCTACGTCATTGATAGTGACGCTGCGCTTGAGGTGGCGTTGCAGCGCTGGCTTGAGCGCCAACCCAGTCCCGAACAGCGTCAAGCCGAGCTGTCCGCGCGCGAAGAGAAGCTACAACAGCGGAAGCAACGCAACATCGCTGAGATTGCCCGCTTTGAGCAGTCGCCGCCGCGCGATCCGCGCAAGGCCGCAAAAGAAGAGCAGCGGCTGGCGACTGAAGCCGAGAAGATCAAAGAAGCCTTTGCCCGCCTACGCAAGGAACGTGAGGAACTCGCTGCGACTGGCGGTGTAGGGCCGGTCGTGCCACCTGAGCTGCTGCGTAACAGTGGCTTTAGCGATCTGCTCGAGAGCAAATTGCTGACGCCTGACGATCTGACTGTTGGTTCGCCAATTGTGCGCTACGCTTACGCTGGTCAGCCTGAAGTGAAATCTGAATACAGCGCAATTCTCGCCTGCGTGAAAAACCCTGCTGACCGCCTCTACCTGCCCGGTTCATCGCTCAAGGGGGCATTGCGCAGCGTACTGGCGTGGGCGCTGGCGTCCGAGCGGGCGACGAGACAGTTGCAAACGTACACCGATGAGCGTGACAACCGTCGCGTAGCTAGGCAGATTGAACAGGCCATCTTTTACGGGCGCAAGGTGCGTAATGACCAGCGAGTGAGCCACGACATGTTGCGTGATGTGCTGCGTACTGTTCATGTGAGCGACAGCCAACCGATCGCCCAGAGTCCGCTGCTCTTGCAAGTGCGCGTCTTTCCGCGCGGCTCACCGATTGCTGTCGAAGCTATTCCTGCTGGAGTTACTTTCACTGCCGTTTTGCAGATTGAGCAATATCCGTTTACCAACCGTGATGCACGTGCAATTATTGACTTTGGCGATTGGGCGCAACGGTTACAACCGGCAGCGTTAGCGGCAAGCGGACGACAACGAGCACAAGGGTTGATCGAAAGCGAACTGGCATTCTTCAAGCGACATACCGCTGCTGCCGAACTTGTTCGCTTTTACGACCGCATCGCTGATCGCTTGCGGCAACTCGAAGGCACAACAGCCTTTCTCGTTCCGCTCGGCTGGGGTGCCGGTTGGCGCTCGAAGACGCTCGATAATCGCTTACGCGGTGAGCAGCGCGAGGAAGCGTTTGTACAGGCGGTCAAACAATACAACATGAAACTCAACCGTCAGCGCTCAGAACGGTTTCAACCCGGCGATGCCTTTCCGGCGACGCGCAAAGTCATTATGCGTAATGGCCAACCGTGGCTGCCGTTGGGTTGGGTGTGCGTGACGATTGAGGAACGGAACGGTTGAGAAACGGTTCACGACGATCCATATCCATCCGTGGCCTATGCGACAAAAGAAGGTGGGCAACAGACCACGGATGGGTATAGGGTCGGGTGGGTGAACCAAGCCGGGCTAATCCGTCACGATCCGTGCGCACCCATGAGCCGTTTCGCTGTAAGGAGGCAACTGAGTATGACCATCCTCATCATGTGCAATGTTGGCAACAGCGATCTCATCGCCGACGGTCAGCGTCCGCAGCGTCCACGACCTGACGGAGAAGCGCTCTGGCGCACATTTGCCGATCATCAGTTCGACCTGCCGATCATCGCGCCGTGCTTGAATTACATTCGCCAACAGCATCCGCACGCATCGGCGCGTCTGATCTGCTTTTACACCGACCAGCCGGAAAATCAGATAACCACCCGACCTGATCGCTTCGGTGTTAGCTTGCGTGACAAAGATACGATCTGGTTCGCTCGGATCGCTGCACGGTGGGTGCAAACGCAGTACGCTGACTGGATAACCGAGGTGCATACCGAGCGGATTGAAAGTAGGCATGGGCCAGACCTCAATCCAAGTGTTTACGATGAGGTGTTTGAAGCCTATACCCACCTGCTGGCCCGTCTGGCTGATCCAACGGTTGAAGTATGCTACATTCTTACCGCCGGCGGTATTCCAGCCTGTAACTTTGCTCTGCAATTGCAAGCCATTATCGCCTATGCCGAGCGCTGCCGGTTCATCTACCCGCCTGAAGGCGGTCGCGTCACCGAGCTACGGATTGGCGAAAAGATGCTTGAATCCTTTCAGCGCATGAACGCGATAGCTGCACTTGAACAGTACAACTTCCCGGCAGCGTTGCTCGGTGCGCGGCGGGCTAAGGTAGCTGATTGGATCGTGGCACTGCTTGAGTATGCCGTCTACCGTGAGGCATTCGACTTCCAACGCGCCCAACAGGCCATCGAGCGGGCCGAACGGCACGCCAGCGGGTCGCAGCGCGCTTTCTGCGCCGAACTACGCGACAATCTGCGCCAGCTCAGTGAGTACAGTGATCCAGCAGCGTTGCTCTGCGAGGTTGCCTACAATGCCGAGATTGCCTACCGCAATGGCCGTTACGCCGATATGCTTGGCCGCATCTTTCGCTTCCAAGAAGGTGTGCTGCGCTTGGTCGTCGAGCGCTATCTCAGTTTGCCGACCGATTTCAGCAAAGAGGTGCGTGAGGCGAATTTGGCTCGCTATCTCGAACAGATTGATGCTCATCCTGATCTGCGCTCCCATCTTGAAGCGAAGACCATTGATGGCAAGCCGCTGCGCTATCGTGATGGCCCCAACCGACCGGTAATGCAAGCAATGCTCGAATTTGTCCGTGATGGCGGTAAGCGGGCTGATGGCACGCCATTTGCTACGAAAAAAGAGCGGGAACGGCTCGGTGCAGTTAAGGCGATGCTTGACCGGCTTGACAGGCTGGCTGAGCTGCGGAACCAGAGTGTGATCGCTCATGGCTTTGCCGGCGTATCGCGCGAGGCAATTGAGGCAATTTACAAAGACGATGCTGAGAAGATCATTACCGATTTGCACAACATTATGCGCCAGCTCGACATTGCTGACACTGAGTCGCCCTTCGACCGAATTGCCGAGCGGGTACGGAGCGAACTGCAACGCAGCCTATGAATGCACTCTTGATCTGTAACGTTGGTACTCGTGATGTCAGATGTGACGAGCTGCCCAAAACTGCGTCCCGTGAACGGCAGTGGGCGCAGACCGCGCTCGCGCAGTACGATGAACTGCGCACGAGCTTTACCCTGCCAATCATTGGTAAGGCACTAAGCTATCTGGCCGAACGAGGGGTTGTGCTCACCCAAGTGATCTTGATCGCTTCTGATCAGCCGGACACTGTCACGTTTCGAGATAGCGATACCGTATATTCGGCAGCGATTATTGCCCGGCTGCTCGCCGATGGATTGACACCCTACTCACCGCTTGCACCCGACCAAATTATCACGTGGATCATTCAAGACGAACAGGGCCGGGGAAGTGATCCATCAGACTACGACGGCACGTTGCGTTTTCTCGAACGCCAACTGCTGTCGTTGGCGCAGCGCTATCCTCGACACACCGCATTTCTCGAAGTGACCGGTGGTACACCGGCAATGACGACCGGCCTGCTCATTGCCGGTACTGAAGCTTTCGGTGGCCGCACCGAAGTGCTCTCGATCCCACCACAACCACATGCAGCGCCAGTCGCGCTCAATACCGGTCGTCGGCTGTTAGCGGCACCGTTGCGCGCTACGCTGCGTTCCAACGCTGACACTTACGCCTACGCTGCTGCGGCCAAAACCCTGCTCGAACAAGAAGCTATCATCACCGACCGACTTAATCCGGTAGCAGCCTCGTTGCTTGCCCCGCTACTCGCCTATGCCCATCATCGTTTCAACTTCGATTTTCTCAACGCTCGCCGCGCGTTGGAAAAAGTTCAGCGGGCTGGGCCATGGCAAGACGCGATCAACGAGCTACGTGCTCAAGTGACCCAAGTCGACCGTTCTATGCGTTTGGCCGAGGTCGTGCATGCTGCCGCCGCTCGCTATGAAATTGGATTGTACGCCGACTTTCTTACCCAAGTGGTACGTTTTGAAGAAAACCTACTGCGGTATCTGTGTCTCCAACACGGCGCTCGTTTTCGTAATCGGCGCGGTCTACCCGACGACGATGGGGTCTACCTTGCCCGTGAATGGCTCCAACGGCAGTCGTTCACGCTTTCCCGCGACCGCGACCTGAGCCGTGATTTGCATGCCGATCGGTCAGTGTTGCGCGAGCTGCTTGAAAAGCTCATAACCCCGCGGCATAACCTGCTAGTCTCAATTGCTAAGCTCGATAATCTCGTCAAGCGGCGCAACGAGCTGACCCACAGCCTCGAAGGCGTACAAAAAGCCGGTCTAGCCCGTGCGTTTGCTGGCGATGCAGCCCATCCATCGGCAGCCGATCAGATTGTGCCGCACTTGCGTCAGCTCTACGAACAGGCTTGCGGTAAGACATTGCCAGAGTCGCCGTACCGAAGGATAAATCGGTTATTGGCGAGTCTGTTGCAGCCGTAGCAGGGGCGGTGGTTACAAGCTCGCACTCCCATTCAGAGACACAGACGCACAGATACCGAGTAGCAAGCCGGGGATGAGGGAGCACCCCCTTGTGGGGGAGGGAAGGCGAGAGTGTTTCTTACCTTTCAAGAAGCTGGCTCCCCTCCCCCCTTGTGGGGGAGGGGCTGGGGGTGGGGGCAACAGGGGCAGGGCCGAGGGTGAGGGGAATGCGCCCCTTGCCCCCCTCTCCCACGCGGGGATGGTCCCCTCACCCCCCTTGCCCCCCTCTCCCACGCGGGGATGGTCCCCTCACCCCCCTTGCCCCCCTCTCCCCCGCGGGGATGGTCCCCTCTCCCCCCTTGCCCCCTCTCCCACGCGGGGAGAGGGGGG
>NZ_CALFBQ010000087.1 GCF_937951745.1 uncultured Chloroflexus sp. | reverse complement strand
TCATCGTGGCACGCTCGTGATCTCGCCGATGTGTACGCTGAATTGAACAGTTCGCCCCGTGGCTTGACCAGCACCGAAGCCACTCGTCGCTTGGCCTACTACGGGCCTAACGAGCTGCAAGCGGCGGCACGAGTGTCGCCGTGGGCTATCTTGCTCGCTCAGTTTCAAAATGTACTGATTATCATTCTGCTTATTGCCACTGGCCTCTCGTTGCTGCTCGGTCACGGCATTGAATCGATTGCGATCATCGTGATTGTGCTCTTCGCCGTGCTGCTCGGTTTTATCCAAGAATACCGCGCCGAGCGGGCGATTGAGGCGCTGCGCCGCTTGGCTGCGCCCAATGCAACGGTATTGCGCGATGGCGTTGAGCAAGCGATCCCGGCGCGCGATCTCGTTCCCGGCGATGTGGTGCTGGTGCGCGCCGGTGATCGGGTACCCGCCGACCTGCGCCTGATCGAGGCGGTGAATCTCCAGATCGAAGAGGCCGCGCTGACCGGCGAGTCGCTGCCGGTCGAGAAGACGGTTGATCTGCTCGTGCCGGCTACGGCACCGGTCGCCGAACGGCGGAATATGGTCTATGCCGGCACATCGGTAAGTTATGGCCGTGGGCGCGGGATTGTGGTCGCGACCGGCATGCAGACCGAGTTCGGCACGATTGCGACCATGTTGCAAACCATCGAGACCGGCCGCACGCCGTTGCAAGCGAATCTCGACCGGGTGGGGCATACGCTGGCGCGGGCGGCGCTGGTAATCGTCGCCGCGATTACCGTGCTCGGTCTCTGGCGCGGCCAGCCGCTGGTCGAGATGATCATCTTTGGGATTGCGCTGGCAGTGGCAGTGGTACCCGAAGCGTTGCCTGCCGTCGTCACTATCTCGCTGGCGATTGGCGTGCAGCGCATGGTCAAGCGCAATGCGCTGATGCGGCGCTTGCCCGCCGTCGAGACGCTCGGCAGCACATCGGTGATCTGCACCGACAAGACCGGCACCTTGACCAAAGACGAGATGACGGCGCGCCGGTTGTTTGTAGCCGGCCAGTGGTGGGAGATGACGGGATCGGGATATGCGCCAGAAGGTGAATTCCGGCTGGCGGATCGGCCTACCCCGCCTGATGAAGCCGTCCGCCAGCTCTTGCGCGGCGCGGTGCTCGCTTCCGACGCCCGCGTCGTCTTTCGCAACGAACGCTGGCAGGCGCAGGGTGATCCGACCGAAGCGGCTTTGGTAGTGGCGGCGGTAAAGGCTGGCTTAGTGGTTGATGAATTGATCACCCAAGCGCCGCGGGTGGCCGAAATCCCATTCTCGTCCGAGACCAAACGGATGATCACGCTCCATGATGAAGATGGCGTCACGGTAGCGTATGCGAAGGGAGCACCGGAGGTGATGGTGCCGGCGTGCAGCCACTGGCTATCGCCAACCGGCCTTGCCCCGCTCACCGATGCTGATCGGGCAAGAGTGCTAAACGCGGCCCAAGATATGGCCGGCGCTGCCTTGCGCGTGCTGGCCATCGCCACCAAAGCTCCGGCCACCCTAGACGATGCCGAACATGATCTGACCCTGCTCGGTCTAGTTGGTATGATCGATCCGCCCCGCCCCGAAGCGAAGACCGCCATCGCCACTTGCCAGCAGGCCGGCATCCGGGTCGTGATGATCACCGGCGATCACCCGTTGACCGCGACCGCTATTGCCCGCGAATTGGGTTTGCTCAGCCACGGGCGAGTCATGACCGGCAACGAACTCGATGCGCTCAGTGACGACGCCTTTGCCCGCATCGTCGAGACAGTGGATGTCTATGCCCGCGTCGCTCCAGCGCACAAGCTGCGCGTAGTAGCGGCGCTGCAACGCAAAGGCTACGTTGTTGCTATGACCGGCGATGGCGTCAATGATGCACCGGCGCTCAAGAAGGCCGACATTGGCATTGCGATGGGCATCACCAGCACCGATGTCACCAAAGAGGCGGCGGCGATGACCATTACCGACGATAATTTCGCCTCGATCGTAGCGGCGGTCGAAGAGGGACGGCGCATTTTCGGCAACATCAAAAAATACCTGATGTACTTACTCTCATCGAACATCGGCGAGATCACGCTGATGGCTGGCGCGACGCTAGCCGGCTTACCGCTGCCGCTCACCGCAGTGCAAATCCTCTACGTCAACCTCGCCACCGACGGACTGCCGGCGCTGGCGCTGGCCGTCGATCCGCCCGACGACGACCTCATGCGCCAACCGCCGCGCGATCCGCGCCGCGGCATCTTCACCCGCCCAGTGGTCGGGCTTATGATGATTGGCGGCTTCTGGTCGGCGCTGGTCAATCTATCGCTCTTCGGGTGGGCCGTGCAGAGCGGGCGTGGCATGGTTGAGGCGATGACCATGACCTTCGTCTCGTTGGTGCTCATCCAATTCTTCAAAGCCTACAACTTCCGCTCTGATCACCTATCAGTCTTTCACCGCCCCTTTGCCAACCGTTGGCTCAACCTCGCCATCCTCTGGGAACTGCTCCTGCTGGCGGGGGTGGTCTACGTGCCCTTCCTGCACGAACCGTTCGGCACCTTTCCGCTCTCACTCAATGATTGGCTGATCGTGGTGCTGGTAGCGCTGACGGTCGTACCGGTGTTGGAAGCGGCGAAATGGGTGTTGCGGCGGTTAACGTAATGGCGCAAGGACGGCAAAAAACGAAAAGGGGGCGAAGATCGCAAAGGTTTTTATGGATAAGGATGTAAGGGAGGATAGAGAACACCTTGTGATAGGTCTACAATTTACTATCATCTTAGCGCCCCCCAGCATTCACACATCTCCATCCAAAACCCTTCGCGCTCTTCGCGCCTTTTGCGCCTGTGCGTTAACCCCTGCGCGTCTTTAACAATTCACACTGCCTGCATCTCAGCCCGCCCCGTCGTTGCAAACAAGGCGCGGGCCAGCGGCACGTAGGCCGACGCACGCCGCACATAGTCGCGGGCGGTCGGGTTGGCCCGGATCACCACCGGATCAACGATGCCCTGATTGTGCCACGCGGCCAACGTGCGCCACGAAATCGGCTGACCTTCAACAGCAGCACGCAAGATACCGCGTTCGAGGTTAGCAGCAAGGTAGTTGATCGCTAACTCATCAGTGCTGATCTCAGCAGTGATCGCGGCAAACAAGGCCCGTCGATCGGAATACTGCGTCAGATCGATTTGACTGCCTTCCACCCGTAGCGGCACACGTAACATGCTCCCGTCAGCAAGCGGCACCTCACCAGCCAGTATCTCGGCCGCCACCGAGGGCCGCAGATTGGCCGGCCAGACGCTAAAATTGGCCCCCATGCCGCTCAAATTGGCTTGCTGTTGGGCAGCTTGGTACCACGGCGTCACCATCCGCAACGGCGGAGCCAGCTCCTCTGCCCACCCAAAGTTCTCGTTGTAGAGGATCGTTGCCATCACTACGGCAAACTCGCGGTCGCTCATCCCCGACAACTGCGGATGATTATGCCGCGCCGCCGCCGCTAGTATCGTGCTGCGCAAACGCCTCATTCGCGCCGCAAATGCAGGGCGTACATACGCTTCAATCGTCGGGCCGGGGCGAGTTGGCGGCGCCGTGCGCGCCTGCGGCATCGTCGCACGCGTTGGCAGTGAGCCAGCTAAGACTGCGTGATCCACACCGATCAGGCAGAGCGCGATGACGAGCACAAGAAAGCGTCGCATAGGCGGTGCCTGTCGCTAGAACTCTTTTTCAACCCTGCCCCAAAGACATCAGGCCGCGTTCGCTATGATGAAGACGCTAGGTAACAACGTGTGGTTGCATCTCCACATACAGGTGTCTGAAAAGAGCGGTGAATGGGCGATAGGCGAGGATCCGTACTGACCATTCGCTACGCGCCAACGATACGATAAGCACACCTCAGCGCATCTTGTGTCTCCGAGTGAGCATTGTTCAGACACATCCTGTATATCCCTGCGTTGGCCTAGCTAGCAAGAGACTATGGGCTGATATTCGCGTTCATTCCATCCCTCGATTGCGCCACGAGCTATACATATCCTACCGGTCATCATAGAGTACATGAGCAAAGTACCATTGCTGTCAGCTCTAATTTCTAGGTACTTTTACTACATAGAGAAGAGCTTTCAAAATGAGCAACACGGTTAGTTGCACAACAGAAGTTCTCAGCACAGTGCAGTGCTACGTGTTCGTCGTGCTACGTCTTTAACCCACCCAGCATTCTAGAAAGATCTGCGTTGCCTGTGATGCATTTCCGTTTCTTGCGCGTCGGCGTGAGTGTTGGTCTATGCAGTTTGATCACGCTCTTCCTCATCGCACCGCTCATCTCATTGCTGGCTGCACCTGTATCGCCTGAGATTACTCTTTCTACTGATCAGAACTACGATCTCCAAGTTGTGGCCGGTCAAACAGTTCGTTGGCACAATACCAGCACAAGTCCGCATCGTTTGCGCGCTATTGATAACAGTTGGGCAACGCCACTCATTCAGCCCGGTGAAACCGTGACCCAGACCTTCACCATGCCCGGTCAGTCGTTATTCGTGTGCGATATCGATCCCACGATACGCGGTGTGGTGACAGTACAATCCGGCAACACCATTTTCGTGCCGTTGGTAGTCGGTCGCACGGTCGAGCGTTGGTCACAGCCGGGAACGTGGGGTGCCAGTCTGCCCCAAGCCGGAGCGGCGGTCACGATCCCCGCCGGAAAGGTAGTGCTGCTCGATACCAGCCCGCCTCCGTTGCAGAGTTTACTGATCGAAGGCGAGTTAATCTTTGACCGGCGCGATCTCGACCTCACCGTGGGCTGGATTATGCTGCACGGCAATGGCCGGCTCCGCATCGGTAGTCCGAGCGAACCGTTCACGCATCGTGCAACTATCACCCTCAACGCATCCGACCCGAATGAAGATGTGATGGGTATGGGTACACGCGGGATTTTGTTGATGGGTGGCACGTTTGAGGCGTATGGCCTCATACCGAACCGGGTTTGGACAACGCTGAACGATCATGCTGCTGCCGGCGCTACCAATCTGACGCTGCGGGACACAGTGGATTGGCAGTCGGGTGATCAGATTGTGATTGCACCGACCGATTATTACGGCGTCGCCGAAACCGAACGTCTGACGGTACAGGCCGTGAGTGGCTCACACGTGACGCTGGCGATGCCGCTGACCAGAGCACGGTGGGGACGGTTGCAGTATGTCAGTCCAACGAGTCTGACCGAGACTCCTACTACCGCAGTGACACCGCTGGTGCTTGACGAACGAGCCGAAGTCGGCCTGCTTTCACGTCGGATTGTGATTCAAGGCGCTGACGACACGCTCTGGCGCGATCAACGCTTTGGTGCCCATATCATGGTGATGGATCATGCGGTGTTGCGGCTTGATGGAGTTGAGTTACGACGAGTCGGGCAGGGTGGTCGCTTAGGCCGCTATCCAATCCACTTTCACATGATTTCGTATACTGAAGATGGTCGCTTTATTGGTGACTCACCAGCACAGCTGGTCGCCAATTCAAGCATTTGGAACTCGGCCAACCGCTGCATTACTATTCACAGTACGAATGGTACAACCATTCGCAACAATGTTTGCTACGATATTGCTGGCCATGCCATTTTCCTTGAAGATGCTGTCGAGCGCCGGAATGTGATCGAAGGCAATCTGGTGCTGCGCGTGCGTCAGCCACCACAGCCACTCTTGCCAAGCGATCGCAGCAGCTTCCGACGCGGGCCGTCAGGGTTTTGGCTGACCAACCCTGATAACGTGGTACGCGGCAATGTCGCCGCCGATACTGCGGGCAACGGCTTTTGGCTCGCCTTCCCGGAACGATCGCTCGGCCCAAGCAAGCGGGTTCCAATGCGTCCGAATGTTATCCCGCTTGGCATCTTTAGTCATAATGTTGCCCATTCCAATAGCAAGCCGGGGATCAACATCGATTTTGCACCGGTCGATGATGAAGGAAATACCGCTGAACGTAAGTATACGCCAACCAATGATGGCGAGCCGTACCGCGTATCAAACGGCGTTCGCTTCACTCTTAGCGACATCACCACCTACAAAAACAATGACAACGGATTGTGGAATCGGGTCTCGTTGCCGGATTATGTGCGTTTTGTCGCGGCAGACAACGCGGGGATGTTCTTCGCCGGCGCTGGTGACAATGGCAAAATCTACGATTCGCTCATTGTCGGTGAAAGTCTGAACAACCACAACGTGCCTGTGTCGTTGTTTACCAACCAACCAAATGCTGCGATCGCCAGCTATCACAGCACGTTCGATATCTTCGACAACGTGATTGTGAATTTTCCGCTACATCCCCGCCCTGATCGCGCCAGCGGCGCATTTGCGACGAACGATTATTACACTCGTCCGGTCGATCGCGGATTAGTGCGCAATCCGAATAACCGATTGATCAACGCCCATCCGGGCCGACGGGTGATCTCGCCCAACATCCATACGCCAACCGGCAATGCAACGCTTGCCGGCGCGCTCTGGGATCCGCACGGGTATTGGGGGCCGGCCGGCAACTATTGGGTCTACGATATACCCTTCCTCACCGCTGGTCAAGAGTGTGGAGCCGTTGAACCAGTTGGGCAAAATGGCCGCAGTTGCCGCGGGCCGTACTATGGGGTAGCTGGTTTCAGAATTGATAATAGTGATCTATATAAATCGTTGATGCCACTGACCATCACCCGCCTTGATGCCGACAATCAACCAATCGGCCAGTGGGTGGTCGAAGAGGGCTTTAGCGGCATGCGCAATACGTTCGCTATCATGCAATGGATGCGCCATTTCGCTACTGTTTCGGGTGGTCGCTACTTGGTTGAGTTCCGTGATGGCTCAACCAGCTTACCACCACCAACCCACGAGCTACGGTTGTTACTCTCGAATATGCATACGACGTCCGATCAGATCATTCTTGGCGTGCCTTTTAGTAGTGGGAGCGGAGTGGTTGCCTATCTGACGACCCGCGAGCTATATCAGAACGCAGAGGCGGGAGCGCCCGAACGTCGCGATTTGATGCCGGTGAATTCGTTTGCCGCCATGTTGGCCACCGACAACAGTATGTGGCACGACCAAGCCAACCAGCGCGTATGGATCAACGTGCGCGGCGGGGTACCGATATTCGGCGACGAACTTGCAGATCCGTTGTCGGATGCGTCGCTCTACCGCGAGACGAACGTGCGCATCTACCGACCATAGTGACCCCTGAACCGAAGGGCGCCCCCCTCCCGCGTGTGGGAGAGGGACGCTCAGCCAGCCGAGTGCTGTGTACAATCACGCGCCCCCCTCCCACGTGTGGGAGAGGGGCGTAAAGGCTGATCGTATCACGCGACTCCCAGCTTTGGTTGCAATCTTAGGAGCACGAGCAATACCGCGCTGCCAAGCACAATCAGCGCCACCAATTTCATCAACGGGGTAAAGAAATCGAGCAGCCCAATTGCGCCAAAAGCGATGCTTAAGCCGTAGTAACATGCCACCACCTGTCGCTGGCTCAAACCGAGATCAAGCAGGCGATGGTGCAGATGGTCGCGTCCGGCTTGTGCCGCCGAGCGCCCGCCCAATGTGCGGGTCAGAATCAGCCACGCCATATCCACGATCGGCACCCCAAGCACCAGCAAGACCGTTGCCAGCTTAGCCCCGCCGATCAGGGCGCAGATGCCTAGCGTGTAGCCGATCGCCATTGCCCCCACATCACCCATAAAGATGCGGGCCGGATGGGTATTGTAGAGCAGGAACGCCGCACACGCGCCACTCAGCGCCAGCGGCAGCAGCGCGACCGTCAGTTGCGGCGGGTCGAGCGTCAGGGTGTGCAGAGCCAACACCAACCCGGCAATCAACGTTACTCCCGCCGCTAACCCATCGAGGCCATCGATCCAATTCACCATATTCTGCATACCCACAATCCAGAACACGGTAGCAGCGATCGCTAGCCATGGGCTAAGGTTGTGCAGATGAATCTGGTTCACAAAGGGAAAATTGAACGCAGTCAGGATAATCCCGCGCGCCTCAGTCGGCTGGCCGAGCGCGTCGGGGTAGAGGGTGTGATCCCACAGATACGGACCGACGGCGATCAAGGCAGCGCCAATATGAACGGCGAGGCGCGGTAACGCCGGTAAATCGTACAGGTCATCCAGCAAACTAACAAAGGCGATAATTGAAAGGCCAATCAGCAGTAACCCAATGCGCAGATGTTCAAACGACGAACGGGATAATGTCGGATCGAGCTGCTCGAATACGAGACTAGCTATAAGGGCGGTCACCAAACCGGCGATGATTGCCAACCCACCCACAACCGGCGTTGGTTCGCGATGGACATGGCGCGGGCCGGGTTTGGCCACCCATCCCTCGCGGCGTGCCAACCTGATCAGCGGTGGGGTGAGCAGCGCCGTGACGGCGAAGGCGATTAGCGGCGCGCCGAGCAAGGCCAATGTGACAAGCATGCAATAGTCACTGTCCCTCAAAACGCAAAACTCCCGCTTATGATATGAGGAAAGCCGCCTAAACGCAACATCGCAACGAAATGAGCCATTAGCAGCGTTATTGTGCCATTTCCGCCTGTCATTGCGCCCTCCCCCCACCGGTCATTGCGAGCCGCCGCAAGGCCGCGACGCAATCTTGTGCGAGGGCGGGAGAAGGCTGGTTAGGCATCCGTATCCACTGAAGCGGGAAGATGGCTGCGGGAGCTGCGCCCCTTCGCACTGACAACTATTACTACCCGGAAATGACGCAGGCGGTTGACGGGACTGTGCCCCCCTGCACTGACAACCACCCATCCGGCGAAGCAATTCTTCGCGGGAGCGGAAGGAACCGGTGTAGGCATCTGTTCCGCTACAGGGGGGATTGCTTCAAGGGTAGGGCGTCCCGCTGGGCAGGTTCGCCCCACCCCTTCGCACTAACAAGCGGGCACGCCCCGCCTCACCCATTCGCATGATGCACGCGATTTGCGTCATACGAGGATATATACGCTCCCCCTCTCCAAAGGCATAGGCGAGGGAGCAAGGGGGTGAAGGTCGCTACCCCGTTCCGAATTGGCGGTCGCCAGCATCACCAAGGCCGGGCACAATATAGCCACGCTCGTTGAGATGACTATCAATCGCTGCCAGATGGATAGCAACATCGGGATGTGACTCAGACAACGCGCGCACCCCTTCAGGCGCCGCGATCAAACCAAGAAACTTAATCCGTTGCGCACCCCACCGTTTGAGAATATCCACCGCTGCCACCGCCGAACCGCCGGTCGCCAGCATCGGGTCAACGATAATCGTGAGGTCAATATCCGGCTTGCTGGGCAGCTTGTTGTAATATGTCACCGGCTGCAAGGTTTCGTGGTCGCGGTAGAGACCGAGGTGCCAGACATGCACTGTCGGCAGAATGTCAACAATCGCCTCAGCCATACCTAGACCAGCGCGCAGAATGGGGATGATGCCGATTCGCTCGGCCACTTCATAACCCTCGCAATTAGCCAGCGGCGTCTCGACAGTCAGCGGCGCTAGCGCCAAATCTTGCGTTGCCTCATAAAACAACAACTGGGCAATCTCGCGCACCAATTCACGAAACTTCTTCGGCTCAGTCCACTTGCTGCGCAGGAGCGCCAGTTTGTGTTGCACCAGCGGATGGCGCGAAACAAACACGTGTGAGAAGGGCATATTCAGTTCCTGCCTTTATAGACATATGACGCAAAAACGCGAAGCTGCGAAGAGTGTTGCGGACTAAAACAGCACTATGCCTGCCCACCAACCTCTTTGCGCTTCGGCGTCTTTGAATAAAACCCGCACTCCGGTCTATGATCGCTCGAGCTTGTACCCGACGCCGCGCACCGTCAGAATGACCTTCGGTTTAGAGGGCTCCACCTCAACTTTTTCGCGCAAACGGCGCACGCAAACATCGACCAGATTGGTCTCACCGACATATTCATAGCCCCACACCTCGCGGAACAACACCTCGCGGGTGAAGACCTGCCCGGCGTTGGCAGCGAGGAAATAGAGCAGCTCAAACTCTATCGGCGTCAGTTTAATCTCAGCGCCGCGCACCGACACTTTGTGCGCGATGGCATCAATAGCGAGATCTCCCACTTGCACGAATGTTGGCGCAGTGCGCGCCTTTTGCATGTCTACCCGGCGCAAAATCGCTTCCACGCGAGCCACAAACTCGGCTACTTTGAACGGTTTGGTAATATACTCATCGGCGCCGCGCCGGAACCCTTGCACAATGTCATCGGTGCCATCCCGGGCAGTGATGATCACGATCGGCACATCGCTCTTGGCGCGAATGCGCTCGCAAGCATCGAAACCGTCAACAAAGGGCATCATCACATCGAGAAAGACCAGATCGAACTGGTCTTTCTCGAAGGCGTTCAAGGCATCCATGCCATTCGCCACCACTACTGTTTCATACTGTTGCGCCGGGAGGGCAGTCTGGATCAGGCGGCCAATCGAGGGATCGTCATCAGCCACCAAGATCCGGCGTTTGGGCGGCGGTTGATCGGCTGCGCGTTGTGATGTGCGATGAAATAATGGCATACGGATTCTTCGTTCGTTAACGTCGGGCCGCACGCCGTGCGGCTCTACCTTAGACGGCTTCGTCTAGCCGGCGGCGGTAATCGGCCCGCGGCACTAGAATCGGTCGGCCACGCCCCTGAATAACCTCAGCATTGACAATGCAGCGCCCAATATGCTCTTGCGACGGGATCTCGAACATCACTTCAAGTAAGACCTCTTCGACAATACTGCGCAAGGCGCGGGCGCCGGTACGAGCATTCATAGCGCGATCAACAATCGCTTCAAGGCTGTCGGGCGTAAACTCCAGCTCGCAATGGTCAAGCGCGAACAGTTTCTGATACTGTTTGATAATCGCGTTGCGCGGCTCGGTCAAGATACGAAGCATAGCCTCGCGGCTCAGCGGATCGAGTGCGACGATCACCGGTAACCGCCCGACAAACTCAGGGATGAAACCGAAACGCATCAAATCATCAGGAGTAATTTGGGCTAGCAACGCGCCCTCTTCATCGATCGTCTTCACCGGATTGCTGCCAAAGCCGATCGCCTGCTTGCCACGCAGCCGTTTGGCGATGATGTTGGTAATTCCCTCAAAGGCACCGCCACAGATGAACAGAACGTTCGTGGTGTCAAACGGAATATACTCTTGTTGCGGATGCTTACGACCGGGTAGTGGCGGCACATGTGCGACGCCACCTTCAAGGATCTTAAGCAGTGCCTGCTGCACGCCTTCACCCGACACATCGCGCGTAATCGAGGGGTTATCCGACTTTCGTGCGATCTTGTCAATCTCATCGATATAAATAATCCCGGTCTGGGCGCGTTCAACATCGCCATCGGCAGCTTGGATCAAGCGCAAGAGAATATTCTCGACATCTTCACCCACATACCCAGCCTCGGTCAACGCGGTAGCATCGGCAATGGCGAACGGCACATCGAGAATACGCGCCATCGTCTGCGCTAGCAACGTCTTGCCGCTACCAGTCGGCCCAATCAGCAAAATATTACTTTTGCTAATCTCGACATCATCGATTCGGGCGCCGGCGCGCACGCGCTTATAGTGGTTGTACACCGCCACCGACAAAGCGACTTTCGCCCGATCCTGCCCGATCACATACTGATCGAGCTTTTCGCGGAGCTTGCGTGGCGTCGGCAAGCGCGCGGGGCTAGGTGGTGGCGTGCGCCGCGACGCCGGTGTCTTCTGATCGCTCTCTTCGGCGATAATGGCGCTGCACAGCGCCACACACTCATCGCAGATGAAGACATTGCCGGGGCCGGCGATCAAGCGTTGCACTTCGTCTTGTCCGCGCCCGCAGAACGAGCAGGCATACGGATCACGACCGGGATTGCGGGTACGAGTCATGGGGAATTCTCCAGACGGGCGGGCGCCAGCGGTCACGCCCGCCCGGGTGTCGCTACTTCTTATCCTCGCGGGTGAGGATTTCATCAATAATGCCGTACTCTTTGGCCTGTTCTGGCGTCATGAACAGGTCACGGTCAAAATCCTTGGCAATCCGCTCGATCGGCTGGCCAGTGTCTTTGGCCAGCAGTTCACGCACCACCTGTTGCAGACGGAGCAGCTCGCGCGCCATGATCTCAACGTCGGGCGCGTAGCCGCGGGCGCCGCCGCCAGCCGGGTGCATGTGAATGGTCGAGTGGGGCAGGCTGTAGCGCTTGCCTTTAGCCCCGCCAGCCAGAATCGGTGTCGCCATACTGCCGGCCATGCCGACACAGACCGTCGCCACATCAGGCCGGATGTGGTGCATCGTGTCGTAAATGCCCAA
>NZ_CALFBQ010000086.1 GCF_937951745.1 uncultured Chloroflexus sp. | reverse complement strand
CCCCTCTCCCCTCGTGGGGGAAGGCCCGGCAGGCCGTCGCTATCGCTCCCTGAGGAAGCCGGCTCTCTGCTAAACCCTACCGGAAGATCACCGGTATAAAGACCCGATTCGGCCCGTTGAGCGGCAATGGCCCAATCGTGCGCGTATTGCCGGCGGCGTCGCGGGCCGTGATGTAGATGCGGTGCGGGCCGGGCACACTTAGCGACGCGATATAGCGCCACTGGTCGCCTTGCAAATCGGCGGCCCCGTTTTCAACCAATCCATCAGGCCGCTCTATCCGCACAGTGATGGCCGTGACCCCTACCGCGTCAGCATACGTCCCGCCGATCAAGACCTTCCCTACCGACAGCGGGGAGGCGGGCGGCAGCAACCCGCCAATGACGGTGGGCGCAACCGTGTCGATCACGTAGTCGAATTGGCGAGCCGGGCCGCGATTGCCGGCGAGGTCGATCGGTGTCAGCCGCACTTGCTGCGCCGCCTGCATCACTCCCGCGCGAATGGGTAGGGCGTAACTCCAGTTGTCGTTCTCGTCAACCCATACCTCGTCGCATTGGAAACCACGCCCATCCTGTTGGTTGACACAGATTTCCACTGCCCACGCCTGTCGGTCATCTTGCACCCGGCCATCGAGCTGCACCGTGCCCACGCCAACCGATCCTATACCCAAGCGCGCAACGCTCGCATCGCTCAAGATCAGGCGCGGCGCATTCGTATCCACGATCAGATCAACCGGATCGCTCCAATCGCTGGTCTGGCCGCCGGCATCGGTAGCGCGCACGCGTATCGTCACTGCTGTGCCGCCGGCTGGATTGCCGATGTTGACCGCGCATTGCCACTCGCCATCATCAGGAGTGGGGTCGGTGCAGGTAGTGATCGTGGGCGCAGCCGTTCCGACCTTTACCTCGACATCGATCTGCGGCACATCCGATTCGTCCCCCGCTTCACCAATCACCGTTACGAGACCGGGTTTGACGTAGGAAGATGGATTGCTGATAGCCACGTATGTTGGTGGCTCGATATCGACCGGATGGTCAACGAAGAACCAGTCGAGCGCACCATCAAAGCCGGTGGTGTCATCGTGGAAGGAGATGTCCACGGTGGCCCAGTCTTCGTCTTCACCGGCGTCGCGCGCGATTTGACGATCGACCACGCCGGTGAAGGTGGCTGTGCCGCTGGTGCTGGGGGCGATGGTTCCCAAGTTGATGAACTGTTCATAGTAGGAGCCATCCGGCCCGCTCACCAGCGTGCCGCCCGGTAATCGCAGCGATCCCCAATTGACAATCCACGCCTGCACATTGGTTGCTGGCGCTTCGCCCACATTTTCGTAGTGGATCGTGTAAGTGATGATCTGCCCTTCAAATAACGGCGGGTGATAGTTGTCGATCTCCATCAGGTTCTTACTCGCAACATGGGTATTGGTATCGAGCAGCAGCCCTTGGTCATCAATGAGTTCGTCGGTGAAAATCGAATAGATTGCGCCTACCGGTGTCGCGGTGATGCGGAAGCGCACGTCGGCGATGAGCTGACCTGCACTGGGGCATACACCGGGGCCGAGATTATCCCACGTGATGACGTTCGTTAGCTTGACTTGGTTGCTGATAGTTTCGCTGCTACGGCTGTTGAGCACGTGCGGGCTGGTGAGCGGGTTATTGGCCGGCATCACCGCCCACGTGCGCAGGCTGTCTTCTTCGGTAGCGTAGGCCACGATGCTAACCGGCGTTGTGGCTGGACTAGCGATGCCGAGCACCGCAAACGGCAGGTAGGCCTCGAACAGATCGGGTTGGGCAGCGTCAACCCACGCCTGCCATGCCCCGCTCACCGCCATCCATGCAGCGCCGTTCCAACGCAGCAGGCTGATAGTCTGTGCGTCATCGACCCGCAGCAGGTAATCGGGGGCAAAGGTGCCGGGGAAACGCAGATCGGGCTGGCCGGCTGGCATCCCTTGCGTATAGACCGCCGGTGCGCCGCCGGTAGCGGTATCGAGGTAGAGGTACAAATCCTCGCTGGCGCCCCAGATGGCGCCGCGCCATGCCACCCGCAACGCGCGATCATCCCAGCTCGCATAGAGCCGTTGCACGTCGCGGGTTGCGGCTAGTTCGCTGGCGCGGCGGGCCAAGGCGCTGTTTTGACCGACCAATGCGCACGCTCCATCGAGCCAGCCGGTGACAATCGCTCGCTCCGGCATTGTGAAGCCGGTTTGCGACACGGCATCAGGGGTGAGCGGTGTATCGTAGATGATTGGCCCAAAGGTTTGAATGCGTTGGTTGCCATTGGCATCTCGCTGCACCAGATGCGCGTAGAGGACGCTGCCTTCGGGCGGCGTAGGCAGATCATGGCTGCTGGGACCAGCACCATACGCGGTCAGGCTAGCCAGATTCGGCTCGCGATTGGTGCTCCAACCGGCAAGGAAGGTGACCGGACCAGCATTGTCACTTCCGGCAGCCCACTCCATCCGTAAACCGCCAACAGTGCGCACGGTGTCACCCTCATTTAAGGTTGTGCCACCGATCACGCGCAATGTCGCCGTCTGCGCCGCTGGCGGGCGCACATCCACGACCATCGGTTGCGCCACTGCGGTAATCGTCCGCCCGGCAGCATCTGTCGCCCGCAGATCCATCGTGAATGACCAATGATCGAGATCGTTGGCCGGTTGGTTGAGCGGCGCCCACCAGCGCCCGCTGACGGCCGGATCAGGAGCAGCATCGATCCACGCCACACCATCGAACGAGGCTTGCACACTCGTGATTACGCCGGTATCGGTCACCTGAAGGGGTAGGGCCAGTGTATCACTCAACGTCGTAGCCGTGGTCAAGACTGACGTGGCAAAGCTGATCGCGGTAGGTGCTGCCGTATCGACCAAGAGCGTGATCTGGCGGGTAGCGAGACGGTTGCTCTGATCGGTGACTTGTACGTCCAGCGCGTAGCGACCCTCTGCCGGCGGTGTCCACGCGGTCGAGAAGGAGCCGGTTAGATCGCCAGACCACACTTGCTCGAAGATCAAGCCGCCATCCACCAACACCCGCACCCGACCCAAGCCGGCATCAGCCCGCGCATTGCCGGCCACCGTGATCGGGGCAAACGTTGTGAGGACATTGCCGGTTGGCGAGGTGACGAGCAGATCAACCGCCGGCGCGGGTGGCGTGATCGGCTGCGGTGTGCCGCTGCCAGAGCGGCCTAGTGTATCTTGGGCGGTTGCAGTGGCGGTGTAGGTGCTATGCCCCGCGACAACATAGGTCACATCGCGCCCGTGAAGCAGCCGCAATTCATTGCTGAGCCGGCGCCACGCCGGGGGCTGGTAATAGACGAGAGTGTCGGTCTGTTCGAGGATCGTGCCGCTGGGCGGCGGGCAGGCTAACGTCGCGCTGGCAAGGTTGATGTCACGGGCTTGGCAAGTGATGGTGGTGCGTGCCAACGCACCGCTGCCCTGCTGGACTACCGTCACTGTCACCTGCGGTGCGCGCAGGTCAACCATGCCCCGCCAGACGATCTCGCCTGCCGGATCGACGGTGCGATTACCGAGCGCGTCGGCGGCACGCAGCGCCAGCGCATACATCCCGTCGAGGGTATTCGGGACGGGCAGACTCCACGTACTCGCGGCAGCGCCGGGTGCGGCGAGGGTGACGCTCTGCCACGCAAGATCCGCCGCGGCGCGCAGATGCGCAACTTCGTCGGCAGCGAGCGCGTAGCCGTACAGATAGACCTCATCGAGCTGGCCAGCGAACCCGCCTAGCCGCGCTTCGGCGGCGGGTAGCGTGCCGGCGGCGCAGGGAGTGCTGGCTACCGCCGCGCCATCGCCGTAGACGGCTAATGTCGCGCCGTCATAAGCCAAGGCGAGGTGCCGCCAACCCGTGCCGGCCAGCGTAAACGCGAGCGAGCACGCGCCGCTGTTACCGCGTAGTTGGGCGCTGGTGGTGGTGAGTTCGACGTGCCCGGCTTGGCCGGCTTGGCCGCGCTCAAACACCCTGCCAGAACCGTTGAGCCACGCCGCGACACTGAAGCTCGCGCGATCACCGAACCGGTCAGCAATGGTGAGGGTTTGCGCGCCGCTGAGATTGATCCCTTGCCCCACCCGGCCACTCGCAATGACCTGCGGGCAATTCACACCGCTACAGGTCGCGATCAGCGCCGCATCCACCGCGTTGGCAAACGCTTCGCTCCCTGCCGGTTCATCAAACGGCAGCCGCACCGCCGCGCCGGTTAGCGCATCGGCCTGCTCAAGCGGTATCCACACCGCTTCCAGCGTCTGCACCCCGCTTGCCACCGTGCCGGTGTCGGTCACGATGCCGGTCAGCGTGAGCGCAGCAGTGATGCGCTCGCCGGGATCGGTTGCCAATGTAATGGCCGGTGGCGTCGCGTCAAGCCTCAGCAAAGTAGGCCGCTCGACGATACGTACATTGCCGGCCAGATCGGCAGCGCGCAACGTAACGGTATACACGCCGGTCGGCGGCGTTACCCGCCCATCAAGCCCACCGCCGGTGGTGAGGCGGTAGTTGTGCTGCCACGTTCCCCCGGTCGCCGTCACCTCTTGAGCAAGGCTCGTCACCGCATCGGCGCTGGCCGGCAGCAACTCAAGCGTGAGTTGCGAACTGCCGCTAGCTGCATCGTTCAGGGTGCCGGTGAAGGGGAAGACCCAGCCGCCGCGAGCATCAAGCATAGGACGGACGATAGCCGATGGCACATCGGGAGCTATTGCCAGCGCTGGCGGGGTACGATCAACCAAGAACGTAACCGGCGCGCTTGGCGCACTTTGGTTGCCGGCGGCGTCACGGGCGCGCACACGCAGGGTATGCGCCCCTTCTGCCAAGCCGCCAACATCAATCGTCGCGGCCCACGTCGCTCCCGGCGGCACTGCCTGCCACGCGCCGTTATCCAAGCTGATTTCAACCAGTTCGATAGGATTCGCATCGGTAATCACCCCGCTCACCACCAGACCGCTATTCACGTTGGCTGCCGGCACGTAGCCGCCATCAACCAGCGAAAGGATGCTTGCCACCGGCGGTGTGTTGTCAACCACCAAGCGTAATGGTGTGGGCAGCGTACCGCTATCAAGCAAACCAGACTCCTCGCCAACCAACTCGGCCTGCACCGACCCGATCTGCGCGCCGCCGCCGCTCAACCCTGCCGGCGCGACGACGCACGGCTGGCTAGCGGCGCACGCTAGCGCCGCGCTCACGCCTGCAGGAGCGTCAACTAGCCACGCAAAGCGTTGCGGGCTGCCCAATAACCGGTTCTGCTTATCAACGGCCTGATAGATCAGATGAGCACGACCGGCGATGCGCGCGCCAGCGGCAACCACAAAGTGATCGGCAGCGGCAGCTACAGTTGGACTGGTTAGCGCAGCATCGCCATCCGAGAGCAATGGCGCCTCGTCGAGCACCGCCGTCCCAGTTAGCAGGCGGCCCATCACTGAACCGTTGCGCAGGTAGACTAGCAAAGCCCGCCCGAAGGCCGCGCTGTAGGCCAGCGCTGGCGCAGTCTCATCGCCGGATGTGGCAGTGACTTGGACGGGAGCAGACGCACCGCCATCGTCGATCCGCACCAGCCAAATATCGCGTTGCGATGCCGAACCGCGTTCGTAGGCAATCAGATAGTTCGCGCCGGCGGCGACGACTGCCACCGCGCTGCCAGTCTGCGCATTGCTATCAAGCGCCAGCAGCGAACCGACGACAGTGCCATTCGCAGCAACGCGCTGCGCACGCACGACGCCATTGTCAATCCATGCCACAACAACATCACTCCCGTTGCTCGCCACTGCCGGCGCAGTCCCGTTACCAAGATCGACCGGCGTCGAAATGGTACTGCCGGCAACACGAGCCGCGCGAATGGTGCCGCCGCTTTGCCACACCACAAGGCATGCACTGCTCAGACAAGCTACGGTCGGCTGCGTCCCGGTGCCAACATTGACCGGCGTCGGTAGGGTGTTCGGCTGAGTAGCGAAGAGCTGGACTTGGCCACCGCTCGCCGTCACTAGCGCGTATGGTGCTGCGGCGCCGGGAGCGGCCGCCACTGCTACCGCGCTTGCATCGGCTCCGGCCCGTTCAACAAAGGCCGGTTGCACCCAGCGCGCGGTGGGATTCCCGCCCAAACTGTACTGCGTGATCGCGTCGAGCACGAATGGCCCTTCTGGCGTACCAGCCGGGATCGTGAGATTGGTGACAAAGCTCTGTTCTTGCCCCGGCAGCAACTCGAACGACTGCGCCGGGAAACTAGTCAGCGGCGTATTCAGCCATACTGTCCCCCGCAGCGGACGACCATCGGGCGGCAAGTAGCGTAACGTGACCGTATAGACCAGCGATTGGCCGGGCCGCACGACGAGGTTGTCATCATTCACCACATGGAACACGCCAATCGGCGCTTGTGGTGCTGTAAGTGTAGAAGGGGTACTAGCCAGCTCTATTGCTGCCAACGTCGCTAAGCCCGGTTGCATGCTCACTTCAGCCGCCGGTAGCGCGCGGGTGAACAGCCGAGCATGAGCGAGCACACCCACAAACCGTTGCGGGATATGCTGGCGATCACCGAGTCGCAATTCATTCTGCGACCAATCAACATCGCCGATCGCACCAGCACCGTTGTAGGTATGCACCGCCGTACCGTTGAGATAGGTCGTTACGACACCCCGATTGTAGGTCACTGTTACATGCGTCCACTGATTGAGCGGCGCCACCGCCCCGGTGTTGATCCACGTCCAACCGGGATTGGCGTTGGCAAAGGCCCACTGAATGGTGCCATCGGGGAAGCGCGCAACTTCATACTCGCCTTCGCGGTTGATCAATATGCCGTTAGCGTTGGCGGTAGGATAGATCCACACCGCAAAGGTCATCTCATCCGCCATGCGGAACCGCTCATCGCTGATGACCAAAAACTGATTGCCGTCGAAGCTTGTGCCGGTGCGTCCGGCCATCGTCACCCCGGTGGCGGGACAAGCCCCTGCCGGGCAGTTAAACCCCATCCCGCCAAATGCGTCAGCAAAGGTCGTGGCAAGCGGCCACGCGCCGAGACGCGAACGCGCCGCTACCGAACCGCTTTGATTGAGCCAGACGGCATCAGATGCGCCATCGCCGCGCGAATCAGCCGCCAGCGGGCTGGTACGGATCAGCAAAAGCCGCCCGCTTACCGTCACCAACTGGCCGTTCACCTCTTGCGCATCGCTGAGGCCATCGCCATCGGTGTCTACGCGGGTCGGGTCAGTGCCCCAGCGCGCCTCAACCAGATCGCTCAAGCCATCGCCATCGGTATCGGCCAGCCGCGGATTGAAGCGCATCCCTTCGTTAGCGCGTTGTAGCTCAAAGGCGTCGCTCAAGCCATCGCCATCGGCATCCCACGTGCTCTCGTTGGGATCGACTTCGCGGCGAAGACCATCAAAGTCGGCGTCGGGCAATGGTGGGAACGACACACTCCCACCCCAATCCATCCGTACAAACTCATCCAGCGTCGACGGAAAGACATCGAACACCACGCTCTCGGCCAAGCGCGTATTATAGCGTTGCACACCATCATACGCCCCGCACCAGAGGAAGATACACCGCTTGTAGGGCAAATTAAAGGCCGTATTCATCCATAGCGCCGTCGAACGGTTGATCCCCGCCGGGAAGGAGAAATCAACAAAACGCGGATATGAGTCTTGGATCGGTGGCCAACTGGGCCAAACATCGAGATTCTGCTCGTAGGTAGCCAACGCAGCCGCGCCGGAGACGCGCTGACGAGCTTGCCAGTCATTCCACGGGTTGCCAAACCAACGATTGCCAATCCGGTTTGGATTCCACGCTAGATTCGGGTAAATGGTCGCGCTAAAGCGAAGCGGGTTCCACGCCGTCATACCTGCCGCCGGATGAACCAGTCCCAAACTCGTGTCACCTACTGTTGGGCGCACGGTCAAATAGCGCGACTCGTCAACGATAAAGCGCGCGATCTGTTGGAACAGCCACGATGAGAATGATGTCGCGCGGCCTAAAATCAGCGAGAGAATCACCGACAGCACCGCGTCGAGAATGGTAATGACGGCCACAATGATAAAGCCGACTTTAGGAATGAAGGTCAGCGCGGTCAAGAACACGATCCACGCAACCTGCAAGACCGTCGCAATGATCAGTTGGGCCAACGCTACACCCGACAACTGGTTCGAGACCGCTTCGTAGATCGCTAAGCCAATTGTCGCCACGACCAGCACCCCGCCCACAAAGATCGTGAGCGCCGCCGAAGCCGCCGTAATCTTCTGCAAGCCGAATTTGGCGATCAGGATAAGATCAATGCCGTTTTTTACAATTGTGGCAATCGATGACGTAACGTGTGAAATTAGCTCCATCCCACCGGTCAATAGCCAGCGATTGAGTTCGGGCGAAATCTGCCCGAGCTGAGCCGTTGCCGCCAAGATTAAACCAGTCACCAGTGCAGCTACGATTGCGCCATGGAGCGCGTCTTTCGCTTTCGCCTTGAAACTGGTCATGAACTTGCTCGAAACTGCATACGCCGTCGCTGCACCGCGAACTGAGCTAATTGCTAGTGACTTTACAACACCGCCGATCATTTTCAACACCGTGTTGGTGTCTGTCCCCTGCGCTGGTCCTAGAGCTGCAATTGCATACTTAAGCGCACCTGTCCCTTGCGCTGCCAACGCGGTGTTGCTCTGAGCCAACGACGTATCGGGACTGGCAACGTCAATCATTAGACGCTGCTCGCCATTGGCCACCAACGCCATCACGCCTTGGATCAGCACGGCAAGATAATTGCGCAACAACACAAGCTGGCCTTCGCGCGTCTCTTCGTCGGTGCTGGCTTGGTCGCGATGCCGTTCGATGAAGCGTTGCACCGTCTGCTCTGGCGATAAGGTGCGCCAATCACCGCCGGAAAACTCATAGCCGGTCATGCTCAGATAATTGGCCGTCTGCACCAACACCGCATTCTGGCCGCTGGTCGCCAGATTCATGGTCAAGACGGTATCTGACCACGTGGCATTGCTGCCCAAGCTGTCAAAGTTGAGAGCGCGGAAGGTCTCACTGCGCAGATGGAGAATCAACGGCTGGGTATAAGCCGGTATCTGCGCCAACAAATTGCGGTTGAGCGTGGCCGCGTCACGTGCCATACTGAGCGTATCGCTGCGCGTATATGCGCTGGCGAGGAAGATATTCGGCAAGTTCCAACGTTCTTGGGCCGGTACGCTGCCATTGCTCAGGCGATGGAAACGATTGGCCAGCGTCGCTGGGGAGAGATCAGCCCGCGCACGCATAAAACTCTGGTTTAACCCGTTGATCAGGGCCAAGAGTGCATCATCGCGCGCAACCGCATCACCTTGCGCTTGAGGATCGGCTACGACCAACGCACCCACCACGCCGTGCTCTTCACGCACCTGCATACCGGTTAGCAGCCACGATTCAGTGTCATAGACATGAATCAGACCGGGTTGGTCAAAGCCATCAACGTCATTTTTCATCTGCACGGCCCACACTAACCGCACGCGGTGAGCATTGCCCCACGCCGCTGCGCCTCGATAGAGCATCCGGCCCGAAAACGCCACCCGCTCGCCGGTCTGATTATCGGTGACCAGACTGAGCGGTACGTAAGCGACGATGGTACTGGCATCAGACTGACGCAAGGTAATGCCTTGGGCGCTCAATAACGGTGACGAGAGGTTGCCATTGCCGTTGTCGGTATACGGCGGCAATGTAGCGAATGAATTGGCCGGAATCGAAATTTCGAGCAACGGCAGCAGTTGGATGTCATCAGTAGTATTGTTGCGATCCTGTACCTGCCCGGCGCTATCGTTTGGCCAATCGAAACGGCTTTGCGCATACCATAGTTGACGTACATTTTGTGGGCGCACCTGAAAATCTACCGCTACCAGCCGATCGACGCTCAGGTTATCGAATTTGAGCCACAGCGCACGATCACCGCGAAACGCACCGCGATCGCCTGAGTGTGTCAACGGCGAAAGATCGAGTCGGTCGGGTACGCCATCGTTATCGTCATCGTAGTCAAACGCATCGGGTATGCCATCGCCATCGTTATCGCGCGCTACCAACAAATTGCCGCTCCGGCCCACTTCAAGACTATCGAGCACGCCATCGCGATTAGTATCCTGTGCCAGCGGATCGAGCCGCCAATCGCGACTGCCATACGAGAACCCCACCGCTTCGGCAAAGTCGCTTAATCCATCACCGTCGGTATCGGCATCAAACGGGCTAGTGCCAAGAAACTGCTCTTGGAAGTCGGTCAAGCCATCACCATCAGTATCACGACCATCATCAACCAGCGCCGCCGGCGTGCTCGTTACCGCCGTCGCAGCCTGCACGGTAAGCGCCGTCAGACGAGCAGGGCCATCGGCAGCCGCTTGCGGGTTGGTTCCGAGCAACATCTCTTGCGCATCACTCAGACCATCGCCATCGCTATCGACCGTTGCATAGCCGCGCGCCTCACTCAACCACACATCGGCCAACAAACGCGCCGCCGCTACATCGGGCGGCAGTTGTGCTTCACTTGACCGTGCAGATGCTAACTCATCTTGCGCTCGACGGCGCTGAACCGTCTGTGCAGCCCCCTCGGCCTGCGTTGCATGCACACGCTGCGCCGTGAGTAACGGGCCACCCACTAGCGCCGCAATCAGCGCCACCGCCAAACCGCCGGCCAGCCGGCGCGAACCGCGCCAGCGGATCAACACGATCACGGCGCCTAAACCAGCCAATAAAGCGCCAATCACCGGCAAAGCCGCATCGCTTGCCCCGCGCAACACCCCTAGCCACTGCTGCCAGAATAACGGCATCTTCAGCGGCAGCGGGCCGAAATCGGCAAAATCCATGGTCAACTGCGCGCGGCTGGCCGGTTGATCGCCACTGGCTGGCAAGACTAAATGCAACACTTGCCGCGCCGGCAAACCGTCAGCAGCGAGCCACAGCTCACCAGAGCCGCGCAAACGGCTATACTCATCCGCCGGACGCAGCTCTATTCCCGGTGGCAAGCGATTCGCTTGCCGCAGCGCTTCCTGCTGCCGTTCACGCAGATAGCGCTCGAGCGCCATCGCATCAATCTGAAAGGCATAGCGCATCACCACACGCCCAGCTACCTGCTCCTCACCTAGCGGCTGCACATCGCGCACCGCGTTCAGATATCCCAACACATCACCGCCGGGTGCAAACAGATCGCCAAGACCGCTATACTCCTCCCATGCCCCCTCGCCTTGGCGCACCCACGTCTGCCCGGCGACAATGCGCAGCGTCACACTGCCCTCACCGGTCTGCACATTCCCGCCCTGCGTCCATAATCGCAGCTCGGTCGTCTCAGCCGGCAGATCGGCCTTACCTTGCAGGTAGATTTCGTGCCGGTCAGGCGGCTGACCAGCATGCACCGGCGAAGCAAGCGGGTCGGCAACAATCGTCGCCGTAGCGTCAAACCGGTAGCTCCCGGCGCTCAGCACGCGCTGCCAAGCAGCGCGAATCGGATCAGGATTCGCCACCGGATGTAAGCGCACCGCAATTAACAACAGAAAGAGGGAAATAAGCGCAACCGAGGCACCAGACGTAGGGAGCGAGAGATGGCGCTGCTGGCGCATAGCGAAACCTCCAAAACATTAGGCAATGATGAACAAGAGTTTTGGAAAACACCATTGTGTGTGAACATACATCGTTTGCGCAACAAAACCATTACAAGACAAACCGTAGGGGCACAGCGTGCTGTGCCCCTATGCCCCTACGACACCACTCGCTGTGCCCCTATGCCCCCCACGACACCACTCGCTGTGCCCTTATGCCCCCACGACACTGCACGCTGTGCCCCTATGCCCCCCACGACACCGCACGCTGTGCCCCTATGCCCCCCACGACACCACACGCTGTGCCCCTATACCCCCACGACACCACACGCTGTGCCCCTATGCCCCTCTCAGTAAAGTGTGCTGCGCCCCTACAATACCGACCGATACACCTCGATTACCTGCATAACTAACCGCTCTGGCGCAAACCGTTCACGCAGCGCGCGCCGCCCGCCAGCGATGAGCCGTTCCCGCAACGCTTGATCGTCAAGCACGCGCAGGATCGCCTCAGCCAACGCCTTAGCATCGTTGTACGGGATGAGCAAGCCGTCTTCACCATCACGGATCAGTTCGTTAAGCACTGGAATATTGGTACTAACCACCGGCACCCCTGCCGCCATCCCTTCCAACACCGGCAACCCAAACCCCTCGTAACGCGAGGGAAAAGGCAAAACGGCACTCGCCCGCAAGAGGGCTAGTTTTTGCTCTTCGCTGAGGGTACCGAGAAAATGGAGGTTAGCGGCTACACCCAGCTCGCTAGCTAATCGTTGCAATTCTGCCCGCTGAGCCGGATTGTGGGTAACAAACACGAAGCTCGCCTGCGGATGACGGGCAATAATCGCCGGCATCGCCGCTACCAGCACGTCGTAGCCTTTGCGCGGCGTAAGCTGACCAATGTAGGGAATGATCGGCTGCGAAAACGTTGCCTCAAGTGATGGTGCTGGCCCATCCATAAATGTCATATCGAGCCAGAGTGGTACTACGCTCATCGGTTGGGTGAAGCCGAGTTCACGGAGAACCTGCGCTTCGTGTTGCGAACAGGGGATAAACGCCGCTACATCGCGCAACGGGCGATGAATCGCGTAGTTGCGCCAGTGATCGCGCCACCGCCCGTCGCGCAGACCGCGTGTGATCAGTTGCGGAAGGGTGTAAATGAGCCATTCTGGGTGAATGGTTGATTCGTATGGCCGCTCGCGGTCGGCCACTAGCCAGCGGTCGTGATAAGGGCCAAGCCACGTCCATACCACTGGCACGCCGCGCCGCCGCAGCCA
The DNA here is from genome assembly GCF_937951745.1 of uncultured Chloroflexus sp. Taxonomy (GTDB): domain Bacteria; phylum Chloroflexota; class Chloroflexia; order Chloroflexales; family Chloroflexaceae; genus Chloroflexus. The sequence continues at coordinate 13,478 of NZ_CALFBQ010000086.1, read as the reverse complement.
GCGCACCGCTTGCAACGCCAACACGTTACGCGGATGGATCACGTGGGCAATATCAGGCAGCGGCAAGCTCTCTAACGCTGCAATTGTCTCGCGCCCCGGCCAAAGCTGCGGTTTTACTCGCCGCACAACGATGCCGTCAATCTCCTCGGCCCGTTCTGTTAGGCCAAGGTGCGGCTGATCGGGTTGCCAATAGGTCAATGCCGTCACTTCGTGACCGGCAGCCACCAGCGCCTGCCCCAGCGTTCGTTCCGGCCAATTACGAAACGCACGGCTCACACCGCCAAGACCAACAATCAATACCCGCATAATCCTTGTACAGGCACAGCGTGCTGTACCCCTACACCCCTACCGCCCGATACACCGCTTCAATCCGATCAACTACCGCCGGCCACGCAAACTGCGCCGCCCATGCTGGGGCCGCTGCCGCCAGCGCCGCCCGCCGGGCCGGATCGGCGAGCAACTTGTTGACCGCTGCCGCCAGCGCTGCCGGATCACGCGGCGGCACCAGTAGACCAGTTTGCCCATCTGCCACGACCTCAGCGAAGCCGCCAAAGCGGGTGGCCACCACCGGTAACCCGCACGCCTGCGCTTCAACCGGCCCAATCCCGAAGGTTTCGCTGGCATGGCTAGTAGCGACCAGCAGATCAACCGACGAATAAAGTATCGGTAGATGCTGACGTGGCAAACTCCCAAGAAAACGGACTCGCTTACTTACGTCAAGTTCATCGGCAATGGCTGCGAGGCGTGACCGATCTTCACCATCGCCGGCGATCAGCAACACTGCCTGCGGAATCTGCGGCAATGCCCGGATCGCCGTCTCGACCCCTTTCCACGGTTGGAGCCGGCCTACGAACAGTAGCAACGGCGCAGTCGCCGCTACCCCCAGCCGCGCGCGCAGGGTGGGGTCGGGCGGTTGCGGGTGAAACAAGTCGGTATCGATCCCGTTAAAGACGACTACCGGTGTGAAGCCGTAGCGCCCGGCGATGGTCTGCGCATTAAAACGCGAGCACGACACAGCGGCATCGACATATTGGGCCAGCCAGCGATCACCGCGATAAAAGTCTTCACCATGGCAGCCGAGGATGACCTTAGCGCCGCTCAGCCGGCGAGCCACGAGTGCCGGTAGCAGATCATAAGGTTTTTGCAGGTGAATAATCTGGTATTTGCCGCGCACCAATGTTGGTAACGCCGCTACCGCCATCGTCAGCCGTTCGAGTAGCTTGGCCTCGGCGTATGCCCGCCGCAACGGCGGCAGTGCCTGCCAAAACTGGCGCGAGATAAAGGGAAAGGTATACACCCGCGCGCCGGTAATCTCGCGCCGGTGACCAACCCCGCCGAGAATATCCACCTCATGCCCACGCTTCACCAGCTCGCGGGCCAGATCCCAGACAAAACTTTCGACACCGCCAATTTTGGTGGTCGTGGTCAGATTGTAAAGTGCAATCCGCATCGTTTACCAGATGGTGTAGAGCGTTAGTTTCATCACCACAAAGAATGCTAACGTTAGCCCAAAATAGAGGACTAGTCGCCGACCCTGCCGCACTGTCTCGCCACCAAGGCTATGATACGCCGCCAACACCGCGACCAATGGATAGGTAAACATCCAGATCTGTTCGACTTCGCGGTTGAAAAGACCACTGAGCCACATACCGAGAACGAACGCACCCAGCGCGCCGAGCAACGCTGCCCATGCCGGCTGCCACCGTTCGCGGCCCGCCCGCAGGTAGAGTGCGCTGAGCGCCGTCAATACCCACGGCGTCACAAACACGAGGTACGAAACCAGATTGGCAGCGGCAAAACGCAAGTAGTAGTCGTAACTCGGCGGTAGGAAGGGGGTTGGCGGTGGGCCGTATTCGCGAAACCGCTCCATCATCTCGCCGTTGATCTGGGTGGCGAGGCGCGAGGCGCTGATGACGTTAAATCCGGTAGTGAGAAAGATGAGCAGATAGATGACGACAATCACTCCGGCAGCGATCGCGCCTTGCCGCACAATTACCAGCAAGGTTGTGCGCCAGCCAGCCTGCGCGCCGTGTCGGGCCAGCGCCAATGCCGCCACCGCGACACCAAAAAAGAAAAGCTGGGTGGCGGCGTAGGTCATAAAGAGCGCGGCGGCAATACTGAGACCAGATATGATCGCTAGCGCCGGTCGTTGCGGCGGCTCAAGCGCGAAGAAGAAGCTTGCCGCACCGATGGCAATCAAAAGGCTGAATACGCCATCGAGTGAGGTGACGCCGTAGATCATCTGACCGGATAACACCACTGCCAGCATCCCGGCAGCTAGCGCCAATTGGCTGCCGCCAAGCCGCCAGCCCACCCATACCGCGACCAATGGTATGAGCGCCGTCAACCCAATCGTGATCCAACTGGTTGCAACCGGCCCCGGCCCGAAGACCTGCTCGATCAGCCACAAAAACAAGATTGCCCCCGGCGGGTGGGTGCTGCCATGCACCGACAACTGCGGCGCGATGGTCTCGAAGTTGGCCATAAACCCGATTGGATCACCCGCCACATACGGCGTGTCGCGCAGGTATTCGTAAGGGCTATCGCGAAACAGCGCAATCGGCGCATCAATCCCATGCACGGCGATGTCGAACGCCACCGGCAACACGAGCGCGCCGAGCAGGGTATAGACCACAACCGGAACCGGTTGCAATGGCCGCGCCAGCCAGCGCCAGCCGATGGTGAACCAGAGGATTGCCAGACCAATCGGCACTATCACCCACCACGTCGGCGAGGGATCAATCCGCGATTTGAGCGGCCAGACGCCGCTGTGACCGCTGATGCGTTGTAATAACCAAAACGTACCGATCAGGGCCACACTCCAGAAAAGAATGCCGGCTAGGTCGTACATCCATGGACGCCGCAAGTGAAGCCATCGCGCGCCGGCCAAGCCGAGTACGCCCATCCAAACTCCAACTACAGTTGGTAAGGCCCACCGCAACGTCCCGGCGCCAAACGGCACGAATCCCCCAATGAGGGTGTACGAGATCACAACACTGACGAGCGTCACCAGCCCAGTTGCTAACAGCAGCGGCAAACCGCTGAAATGCAGCAGCGCTAGCCAGCCAATTGCCAATGCCAGTCCGGTTGCCAACCCTGCCGGCGCGGGGATGACTCCTCCGGCAACCGCCAACGGCATCACCCTTAGCCCATGAAACGGCACTCCTAGCCAGCGTGGATTGTTCGGATCACGTACTGCACTACTCTGAATAGTTAGACAAACGTTCGCGCCTGCTTGCTGGTCAGCTCCGGTGATCATCGTGTAGCGGCGCAGCTCCGTTGTCAATGGCACAGCTACTGGCTCAGCTTGACCAGCCACCAACGTTACCTCATTAGTGCCAAGCGAACGTGCATATGCGCCAGCAAGCCACACCGTCACTAGACTACGCGGCGCATACCCGACCCCCTCAACACATACCTGACTATCGCCATCAGTCCAGCGAAAATCGCCCCATTCACCGGTTTCAACTTGATTCAAACCGGCCAACAACCAACGGCTCGCACTTGCCGGCGCTATAGTCAGTGGCTGGCCAGCATTAGCAGTCAGCCAGTTGAGTCCGATGACAAACAGGGTAATCGTGACATACGCTGCTAGTACCTGCCACAGCACCAGCTTATTGAGAGTAGGGAAACGACGCTTCAACTGTTGGGTTATCGTTGTCATGAGTAACGTCTGCACCCACCTTCGCGCTTCTAAGTTGAGCTGGCTAACCCTCAAATCAACCGTTGTATCACCCACTGGAACGGCAACCGCAACTTCAGCACCTGCGCCCGGTCAGCCGGGTCGAGCCCGCCGAGCAAGCGCAGCGCCAGCAAGAAAATCACCGCGCCAACCGCAGCCAACGCGAGTAATTGCAGGGCTAGCCCAAGGCGCGCAACCAGATCGATCTCGCCGGCAGGCACACCAATGAGGCCACGCATGCCGGCCACCGCCAACCCCATCACCGCTGTCGCTGCGCTCACCCGCAGGGTAAAACGCCACGGCCAGCGCAAACCGAGCAGCCCTATCCCGGCCAGTGTTGCCCACAAGCCGGCTGCCACCCGCGCTAAACCAAACGTCAATGCCATGCCGATCAAGCCGAATTGGGCTGGCAACCAGAGTGCCAGCGCCACTACGGTGAGCAATGCCATTAGCCGGGCCGCGATCACCGTGCCGAGCCGCTCGTGAACCATCAACGCATTGTGGGCCGTGGTGAGCATACTCTCGCTAAACAAACACGGCGTCAGCACCCACACAATCGGCGCTGCGTCGAGGTACTGCGGGCTGATCACCAATAATCCCGGCCCGGCCAACAACACCAATCCTACCCCGCCGGGCACCATCAGCAATAGCTGCAAACGCACCAACGATTGGTAAGCGCCATTAGTAGTACCGCCTTCACCCTGCCGCACCCGCGCAAACAACGGCACCTGCACGCCAACCATAGGGGTGTAGAGGTAACTGAGCGCCATCCGAACTAGTAACGCACCGGCGGCCAATAGCGACACATCGCGAATATCACTGTTAAAGAAATTGATAAACTCAAAACTGGCAATAAAATCGGTCGCCGTCATAAGATACGAGACAGCCGCATAGCGTACAAAGCCGGGGGGCAACGCCTGCCGCAGATCACGCAACCCGTCACGCAGATCGGCCAGTAATCCCGGCCCCGGCTCCATCTCTAACCCTGCTTGCAAGCGCCACACCTGCCAACCGGCCAGCGCCACCGCAATCGCCGGTGCCAACACCATCGCCACCAATACACCAAGAATGTCCCACCGGTCGGGCAAGGCTAAAATCGCGATGACCACCAATACCTGCGGCAATAGGCCGGCAGCCAGCGCAATGCTATTCCATGCTTTTTGGCGGAAGAAGCTGCTCAACACCGCCATCAGCAAATCGTACAATGCGCCTAGCCCCAACAAGATCACAATCGCAGCGATGATGAGCCAGTGAAACTCGGCCACGAACTGGCTTAGTTCAGCCCGCGCCACTGCCTCGACCGCGACCTCGCCGCTGAGCAAGCCTTGCAAATAGCGTTCAATCCGGCGATGGCTCAGCGCCAAGCCCAGTGCAATCACCAGCAAAATCGCTAATTGCAGCGTTGCCACCAACAGAAAGAGCCGCCGCGCCGCTCGCGTACCGCCTGCTCGCTCGGTTTCGGGAATGTATTTGGGCAAGGCGCGGGCAATACCAAGATCGAGCGCCGTCCCAAACAGATTGCTCGCCCCACGCACCAGCGCTAGCAAACCGAATGCCGCCTGCGAAAGCTGATTGAGCTTCACCAGCGTCGCCAGCACTTCCGCCAGCAAGCGCAACGGCGCAAAGAGCGTATTCCACCACACCGCCCGCGACACCTGCGTCGCCAGCGAAGGACGTCGCGCCGTCATGCGCCCTCCTTACGCAGGTCAAGCTCAAACATGCCGGTGTAAAAACTCCGTTGCCAGTGGTAGGCCACTCGTTCTAACCCAGCCCGTCGCAAGAGCGCCCGCACCGCCCGCCGCCATGGCCTCCGGCTTGGCAAGTGTCCGGCCAGCAGCGCCTGCTCGCGCAGATCGGTCACGGCAAAGCCAAGCCGCTTGCACAGCCGCACCAGCTCGTGGTAGTGAAAGTAGTGCATCTCGCTGAGTCGCTGCATATCGCGGAAGGCTGCACCGCGCTTCGTGCGTCCGCGCAGCTCGATTAGCGCCTCGGCCACCGGTCGCGGCAACCAGTTGATCCCGCGCATGTGGTAGTGCGGATCGATCCAAGCCCGCCGGTTGATTGCCGTGATCAACGCATGGCCACCGGGCCGCAACGTGCGCGCGATCTCGCGCAACACCGCTACCGGGTCTTGCACGTGTTCAAGTACATCCCACGCGACGACCAAATCGAATGCGGCACTCGGCAACGGCAATGATTCGCCAGCAGCGTTGACAATCGGGAAACGCAAGTCGTAACGCGCTGCGCGCAAGCGAATGATCTGGCAATACGCCGGGTTGTACTCGCACGCCGTCACCTGCGCACCAGCCAGCGCCACCGCCACCGCAAACCCGCCCATCCCTGCGCCAAGGTCAAGCACCCGCGCGCCGCGCAACTCGCCAATCGCCACGCGCGCTTGCGCCAAACGCTCATCTTGATACCGCTCTTGGCGCAACCGGCGCTCACGCCACGCCGCAAAATCGCGCCGCCACGTCATATGTTGCAACCACGGATCAATCGCCAATGCGAGTTGTTCGTCTATGTCGGTCGTCATACTTACTCGCCCTATTCACTACCTATGCCGGAATGCATGGTCGCTATTTCCCCCCTCTCCCCTCGTGGGAGTGGAGACCCTTCCCCCCTCTCCCCTTGTGGGAGAGGGGGGCAAGGGGGGAGAGGGGGAAGCGGGAGAAGCGGGAGAAGCGAGGGGTGAGGGGCCGAGGGACTTGCGCACTCAATACGAAATCAGTACACTTGAACAACAAATGTTCAGACCCACACGTTCTTGAACATCTGCTTGCAACAGCGGTAGCCCTTCTCATTGAGCACACCCTGTATCGAGGCAACCCATGACCCATACCATCTTCGATCTCCATGCGTCCGTGCTGACCGACTACCGTGACTTTGTGCAATCCTTCATCCAGATCGCCGATGAGCGCGCGCGCGAATTCGTCGATCACCATCTGACGACGGAATCACGTCTCTGGCCCGAACCGCTCATTCAACTAAGCCCCAGCTATGCATTGGGTGCAACCGTCGATGATCTTGCCACCCGTGGCATCATCGCTCGCGAAACCGCTCGCATCTTTCGAACCAATACCGGCACACCCTTCCACCTCTATCGGCATCAGGAAGAGGCGATCATCAAAGCGAATGCCAACGAAAGTTTCATCGTCACCAGCGGTACCGGTTCTGGGAAGAGCCTAACGTATTTCCTGCCCATCATCGATCACGTCATTCGCCACGTGCAGCGCGAGGACCATCTCGTTGCGCTGGTGGTGTACCCCATGAACGCACTGGTCAACTCGCAGCTTCAAGGGTTGCAAAAGGTGCAAACGCAGTACGAGCAGCGTACCGGTCAGCAGTTCCCGGTGCGGTTCGTCAAGTATACCGGTGAGACGAGTGACGACGAGCGTCAAGCAATGCGGCAGCACCCACCACACGTGATCCTCACCAACTACGTCATGCTCGAATTGATGCTCGTCCGCGCCGAGGATCGTCGCTTGTTTGACCATACGGCCGGGTTACGCTTCTTGGTCTTCGATGAACTTCACACCTATCGCGGTCGGCAGGGAGCCGATGTTGCCATGCTGGTGCGTCGGCTGAAAGAGCGCTTCAACACGCCCGCACTCATCCATATCGGCACAAGTGCTACCATGGTGGCACGGCCCGATGCGACCGCTGCCGAACGACGACAGACCGTTGCTGCTTTTGCGTCCCGCTTCTTTGGTCACTCGTTTTCCGTCGACGATGTGATTGAAGAAACCCTTACCCCTTTGAGCGAAGGTCCCCCGCCGTCCCCTTCCGAATTACGGGCAGTCATCGATCGGCCGCTCCCGCACGACCCCGCTGCATTCCGTCGCCACCCGCTCACGCGCTTTATCGAATACGAACTCGGCGTTGCGGTCGAACCTGATGGTCGCTTGAGACGACGTACCCCTCGTTCGCTCTCCGAAGTCGCCCAGCAGCTCGCGGAGCAGACGAACGCCGATCCGCGCCACTGCGCACACCTGCTGCGCCGTCTCTTGACCGACGGCAAAGGGATGAGTTTCAAGCTGCATCAGTTCATTAGTCAAGGGCAAACACTCTACGCCACGCTTGAACCGGCTGATCGGCGCACCTTCTCGCTCGACGGCCAACTTCAACAAGAGGACGGCAAGCTGCTGGTTCCATTGAAGTTTTGCCGTCAGTGCGGTCAAGATTACTACTACGTCGTGCGGACCGACGATCGCTTCGTACCGCTCACCACGAGAGAAGTGCCGGATGAGGACGGACTGACGGTGGGCTACCTCATGCTGGCACCCACCGAGGATGACTGGTCTGCCGAACACATCCCGGAAGAGTGGTACGACTCGAAAGGAAAGCTGCGGGCAAACTGGCGCGATCGGGTACCCACAAAGGTATGGGTGCGTGCCGATGGGACGTACCGTCCTACACCCTGCGCGGATGCGCAGGAAATGTGGTGGCAGCCGGTACCGTTTGCGCTGTGTCTTGCCTGCGGCGAGTTCTACACCGGCCGTGAGCGAGAGTTTGCGAAACTGGCCTCGCTTTCAAGCGAAGGACGATCGAGCACTACCACCATTCTGGCCACCTCACTGTTGCGTCACGCCGGGCGTACCCGGGCGGCGCGCGATAAGCTGCTCACCTTCACCGACAATCGCCAAGATGCGTCGTTTCAGGCCGGTCACTTTAACGACTTTGTGCATGCGGCGTTGTTGCGGACCGCGCTCTGCGCCGCCCTGCAGCAACATTCTACCTTGACGTTTGATACGGTCGCTCAGGCGGTGGTGCAGGCGTCAGGGTTGACGATTGCCGACATCGCCAAGGAAAATCGACTTGATCCATCTTCGCCGAAGGCGAAAGCGGTGTGGGAGGTGTTCACCGACCTGACCGAGTACCGCCTGTATGAAGATTTGCGGCGGAGCTGGCGGCTTGTCCCTCCCAACCTCGAACAGGTTGGATTGCTCACCATTTCCTATCGCGGCTTGGACGAACTTGTTCACCATCCCGACCTCACCGCCATTCTTCCGGTCGATGACGCAGAGCGGCGAACGATTGTACGTGCCATCTTCGATTACTTTCGACGCAAACTCGCCATCAGCGCCAGCGTCTTGACCGAAGACACCCAACAACAGCTCCGGCGTCGCTGCCAAGTCGACTTGAATGAGTTTTGGGGTCTTGATCCGGACTACGATGAATTGCGACCAGCAACTCGGTTTGTGATCCAGCCCGGAAAAGGTCGCGTCAACGACAACACCCTCAGTCTCGGACCACGCAGCCTCATCGGGCGCTTCTTGCAGGCGCGCCTCGGTCTTTCCAAAGAGGCGTATGAACCGACGATTCGCGCGCTCGTTGAGGTCTTGGTTCGCCAAGGGTTTCTGACGCAAGGTAGGTCTCCAATTGGCGATACGTACCAACTCGACCCGTCCTGCTTAATCTGGCAGCTCGGTGACGGCACAGCGCCGCCACCCGACCCGCTCTATCGCCGTCGCACTGCGAGCAACGGGAACACCCCGGTGCAACGCCCGGTCAATGCGTTCTTCCAACGGTTTTATCGCCAGTCACCAACCGATCTCGTTGCATTGGAAGCGCGGGAACATACCGCGCAAGTCGTGAATCCCGGCGAGCGGGAGCGGCGCGAGCGCCGGTTCCGCTGGGAAGAAACGGATCGCACCAAGGAACACGACCTTGGTCGGCGGTTACCGTATCTGGTCTGCTCGCCAACCATGGAACTCGGGGTAGACATCGCCGATCTTGAGCTGGTGCATTTACGCAATGTCCCACCGACACCGGCCAACTACGCCCAACGCAGCGGTCGTGCCGGTCGGCAAGGGCAGCCTGGGATGATTTTCACCTACTGTGGCGCATATCACAACCACGACCAATACTTCTTCCGGCGGCAAGCCGATATGGTCGCCGGTAGCGTGCGTCCGCCGCGTCTAGACCTCACCAACGAGGCGCTCCTGACCGCCCATATCCATGCACTCTGGCTGGCGCATATCGGTCTCCCGTTAGGGCAATCGATCGAACAGGTGATTGACATCGACAAGGATGACCTACCCCTCAGGGAGCATGTGGCCCACCAGATTCACCTGAGTGATGACAAGCAGGCCGAACTCCAAGCGCGTGTACGGAGACTGCTCGCCGCCGACAAGCAACTGTTCGAGGGGTGTTCGTGGTTCACGGATCAATGGATTGAGCAGGTTATCAAGGCGACGCCAAAGGCATTCGACCGCGCCTTTCATCGCTGGCGCGAGTTGTATCGTGCTGCTAAACGACAACGTATCGTTGCGCGACAAGAAGAAGACGCTGCCCGCACGCGCGAGGAACAAGACCGCGCGCAGCGCAAACAAAGCGAAGCGCGCCGTCAATTGAATCTGTTGCTCCAGGTGGCTGTCGCCCGCGAAGAAGGCGACTTCTACCCCTACCGCTATCTGGCCAGTGAGGGCTTTCTGCCGGGGTACAACTTTCCGGCATTACCGGTGCGCGCATGGGTTCCGCGCGGTCAAGATGGTGACTTTATTGCTCGCCCGCGCTTCCTCGCCATTCGTGAGTTTGCGCCCCAAAACTTCTTGTACCACGAGGGTGGACAGTGGGAATCGGTGGCCTTTATTGCACCGCCAGGCGGCCTCGATGAGCGCATCAGCTCCCAACGCTTGTGTCGGTCCTGTGGTGCGTTTACCACGCCCGATCTCGATCGCTGCCCAAACTGTGATACCTGCTTTGATGGAACGAATAGTCTCCTCGCGCCCATCCTCGATATGCCAAATGTGCGGGTGCGTCGGCGTGCTCGTATTACCGCCGATGAGGAAGAGCGTCGTCGGCGCGGGTACACCCTTGAGACGTTCTTCCAAGTTCCCGACGGCATCCGTGGCGATGAGGCAGATGTGGTGGTGGACGGTCAGCCTTTGCTGCATCTCACCTATGTGCCCGCCGCAACGGTGCTGCGGGTGAACCACGGCTGGCAGAGTGCGCAGCCAAACGGCTTCTTGGTTGATATGGATAGTGGCGAGGTGTATACCTCGGAAGACGATCATGACCGTCGTCAGTCACGTCATCAGCCACGGCGAGAACGGGTACGACTCGGAGTGCAGGCAACCCAGAATGTGCTGCTGATTCGGATGGACGCGCCCGAACTACGGTCTGAACAGGTGCAACCGAGCTTGCGCGCCGCGCTCAAACGCGGGATTGAGGAGACATTCCAGTTAGAGGAGGGGGAGCTGGTTGCCGAATCGATTGGGACAGGCGAGCACCAAGCCATGTTGCTGTATGAGGTATCAGAGGGTGGCGCTGGCGTGTTGCGTCGGCTCATTGAGGACATCGACTCCTTTGCCCAGATCGCTCGGTCGGCGTTGACGATCTGCCATTTCGACGAGGCAGGAAACGATGGTGCGCCTACGTGCTATGCCGCGTGCTACGAGTGTCTGCTGAGCTTTGAGAATCAGCATGAGGCTCTCTTGGTGAATCGGCACCATATTCGCACGATCCTGCTCCAACTCGCCCACAGCCGAGTCGAACTGCGGGTGCACCGACGCACCCGGAGCGAACATCTGGCGTGGCTGCAATCCCTCACTGACGCACGTTCTGAGCTTGAGCGTCGCTTTCTAACGGCGTTGGATAAGGGTGGCTACCGCTTACCTGACGATTCGCAGCGACGAATCCACCAGCCATCGTGCGTGCCCGACTTTTTCTACGAGCCGAACGTCTGTATCTTTTGTGATGGCACCGTCCATGATGAGCCGGCCCAAGCTGTGCGTGACCACGACCTACGCAACGCGCTGATCCGATCTGGCTACCGAGTGATTGTGATTCGGTACGATGATGATATCGAGCAGGTCATCCGGCGGTACCCAGAGGTATTTGGAATGTAGGCGCGTGCGTATGCGTCTCCGTGTTATCCTGCTCATCGCTTTGATGCTCATGCTCCTAACCGGATCGCGGCTACCGGTGGCGATAGCGCCGGCCAACCCGCCGCCGATCCGGACGCCAGCCTGCCCGCAGCCGACGTATCCCGATGCGACGACAATGCTCGCAGTGCTGCCACAGGCTGGCTACGACTGCACCGAGCAAATTGCTGCCACGCTGCGGCCGCGGATCGAACCAGAGCACGTTACGATTTTGTTACACCTTGCGATCGATGGAACGTTCGACGCCCGCACGCGGCGCAATGCGGTACGTATTCTGGGGCGGTTGGCCGAAAGTGGGCGGGCGACACGAGCGGCTGAACTCATAGCACAGCAACGCACGGCGATGCAGGTCGTGGCAATCACCCTGCTCGAACGCGACCACGACAACTTTCTGCTCCAAGATGCGGTCTGGCTGCTCGACAGCCTCTTATACCCCAGTTGGGCAGCCGCGCCAGCACTAGAGCAGGTGGCACTCACCACTGGCTATGCCCCGGCCTTGCGCTACCGCGCAGCCCGTGCCCGCGCGCGGCTGATCGCCGCCGAGCACGGGCCACTTAGTGAAGCTGCGCAACAGTTCATCGTTGCCGCCCTGCACAGCCCTGATCCCGGTGTGCGCACTGCCGCCGCTGAAGCGATCAGCTTCTTGCGCGACGACCAACTTGCTGCCCGATCCGATTGGCAGCGCATCGTCGCCGCAGCCAATGCGGCTGAGCCGCCGTTGCAGGTAGCAAGGGATAGCGGCGATCCGCGAGGTGTGGCGTTGTTGACCTTCCTTGAAAGTACACCGACATCACTGACAGCGCGGGCCGCATTGGCGCGCGCTACCGACCGCTTGGCCGGCGAGCGAGCCACTGCCCCGCGCCTCAATGCCCTCCGTCAAACTTACGAACAACTCGCCTTACCCATTGAAGTGGCCACACCGACGGTCATTCTCCGCACCGGCCCGGCTGATGCGCCCGATGCTTACGAGTTAGTGGCGGTGGTGGCGAATGCGTACCATCAATCCCGCCGCCTCTTCGGGCCAATCGGCGACACGCCCATCCCCGGCGAAGAGCAGCTACCGCTCCGTGTACTTATCTTCCCCTCACAAGCATCGTACCGCGACTATATGCGCGCCTTTACCCCATTTACCGTCGATGTTGATGGCATCTACGATGCCCAGCACGCCACCCTCTACAGCTACCGGCGCGATGAAGGTCAAACTGCCAACACACTCGCCGAGACGCTCCGCCACGAAACAGCCCACGCCGTCACAGCGGCCTACCTTTTTCCCGGTCAGTGGCACAGCCCCGGCTACCACACCGAACCGAAAGGCTGGTTTGATGAGGGGTTTGCCGAAGTGCTTACCGCACAGTACCACCCTGAAGCGCCGTTACAACCACACCATCGCCACCTCGCCACCATCTGCGCATTACCGCTCAAACCATCGCTGTCCGACCTCGTCGCGCGCCGCGAAGGGTACGATCACTATGGCACGTTCGACTATCCAGCAGCGTGGGCCCTAATGCACTTCCTTCTCACCGAACGGCCCAACGCTGCTGCTGCCTTCAGCAATGCGTGGCGTATCCAGACCTACCGCCTACGCGATTGGCCGCAGTTGGGTGGCTGGCCAGATTGGGCCACCGCTGAAGCCGACTGGCACGCTGCGATTGACCGGTGGTGTCGGTGAGTGACCGTATCGTAGGGCGGAATTCATTCCGCCGCCGTTGATTCGCTGGCGGGGATAGGTCTATGGAGGGCGGAAGACCTTCCGCCCCTACCGATCCGCTGGGCGCGGTGGGTGGCCCTCTCTCCCCCCTTGCCCCCTCTCCCACGCGGGGGTGGCCCCCTCTCCCCCCTTGCCCCCCTCTCCCACGGGGGGAGAGGGGGGAATGCTCCCCTCCCCCCTCGTGGGGGAGGGGCTGGGGGTG
>NZ_CALFBQ010000085.1 GCF_937951745.1 uncultured Chloroflexus sp. | reverse complement strand
TCTCTCTGTCCCGCCGCCGCCCCCGCCCCGCCGCGTTGCCTCTCTCTGTCCCGCCGCGTTGCCTCTCTCTGTCCCGTCGCCGCCCCCGCCCCGCCGCGTTGCCTCCCTCTGTCCCGTCGCCGCCCCCGCCGGTACGGGCACAGCGGTGCTGTGCCCCCTGCGATGCCATTCCCCCATAATGCTAGTTGACAAAGTGTTCACCTCATGGTATTCTCTTGGCGGATCGTCATTTAGGCAAAGTACACAAATCTATGGCCGCTCACTTTGTAAGCCTTATCCTCCTCGTACTCGTACTCCTCCTTAGCCTTATCGGCGGGTGGAGCAAGCGTGTTTAGGGAGGGGAAGGTCACAAAGCCCCGGCTCAGGAAGTAAGACTGAACCTCCCGCCTTGCGGGAGGTTTTTTAGTACCCGTGCGAGGATACGCGATGCGGCTCATCACCATCATCATCGGCTACTGGCAACAACAGTTGTTGCGGCCGCAACTCGCGCTGGCGCCGGTTATTATCATCCGGCGCCGTTAGATCCACGCTCAGTTCACCGCCGCCTTGCCAGCGCATTGCCTCGCGACTGGCGCTCACAGAGTGGTGAGCAGCGGCGCAGCGCCCCATTGCTGTGGCTCGTCGGTTGTTGGATCGGTCGTCGCCAGCGGTGCAGCGCACTGAAGCGCTCGACACCGTTGGGTACGGCTGCGTGCAAAGGTTTTGTTTCAGACTCATCATCACAGGAGTAGTTCGATGACCAAACCACTCACCGGCGCCCAGATTATGTGTGAGGCCCTCATCCGTGAGGGGGTCGAAGTTATGTTTGGTATCCCCGGCGGCGCAATTATGCCCTTCTATTACGCGATGTGGGATTACCGTGACCGGCTACGCCACGTACTCTGCCGCCACGAGCAGGGTGCCGGCCACGCCGCTGAAGGCTACGCTCGCGCTACCGGCAAAATTGGGGTCTGTATCGGCACTAGCGGCCCCGGTGCTACCAACCTTGTCACTCCGATTGCCGATGCGATGATGGACAGCACGCCGCTGCTGGCGATTACCGGTCAAGTTGGCAGCCACGTGCTCGGCAAAGATGCCTTCCAAGAGACTGACATCACCGGCATTACGATGCCGATCACCAAGCACAATTATCTAGTGAAAAATGTCGATGAATTGCCCTATGTGTTCAAAGAGGCAATCCATATCGCTACTACTGGCCGGCCCGGCCCGGTGCTGATCGACATTACAAAGGATGCGATGCAGAAGACGACCGTGCCCAATTGGGATATCAAGCTCAATCTACCCGGTTACAAGCCCACGTATCAAGGCAACCGCCGCCAAATCCGCGAGGCAATTAAGCTGCTGATCAGCGCTAAGAAGCCACTGATTATTGCCGGCCACGGCATCATTATGGCCGGTGCCCACCGCGAGCTGCAAGAGTTCGCCGAACGGCTGCGCATCCCGGTGATTACGACCCTGCACGGCATCGGCGCCATTCCCGAAAATCACCCGCTCGCGATCGGTATGCCCGGTATGCACGGTTGGGTTCACGTTAATCGCGCCATTCAAGAGTGTGATGTATTGTTCAATATCGGTGGCCGCTTCGATGACCGCGTGACCGGCAAAGCCAGCACCTTCGCCCCCCACGCTCGCATTATCCACGTTGACATTGATCCGTCTGAGATTGGCAAGAATGTGCGGGTTGATGTGCCGATCGTCGGCGATGCTCGCCTTGTGTTGCAAGCACTGCTGGAAGACCTACCGCCGCCCAGCGAGCTGGCCGAGTTGCATACCCATGCTTCTGACTGGATGGAGCACATCCGCGAGATGCAAGACAAGCATCAGGGCAAGCAGCAGTACAAGAATCGGGCCGCGATGGCCAATATGTCACTGCCGCCGCACGATGTCTACGAAGCGCTCAGCCGCACCCTTAACGCGCGCGGCAACTATCGCGTCGTTACCGACGTTGGTCAGCATCAGATGTGGGCGGCGCAGTTGATTGACTGGAATCATGGCCCCCGCACCCATATCACCTCCGGCGGTGCCGGTACGATGGGTTTCGCCGTCCCGGCGGCATTGGGGGTGGCGATTGCCTACCCGAACGAAACGGTGTGGGCGATCGTCGGCGACGGCGGCTTCCAGATGACCAATCAAGAGATGGCGACGATCGTGCAAGAGGGGTTGAAGAATGTGAAGGTGGCGGTGATCAACAATGGCTACCTCGGCATGGTGCGCCAGTGGCAAGAGCTATTCGAGCACAAGCGTTACAGCGGCACCCCGCTCTCTGGCCCTAATTTCGCCAAGCTGGCTGAAGCCTACGGCTGGAAGGGGCTTACGGTTGAACGCAGCGAAGATGTGCAAGCCGCGATCGACGAAGCGCATGCTACCGATGGCCCGGTGCTGATCGACTTCCGCGTCGAGCGTGAGGTCAACGTCTTCCCGATGGTGCCGCAGAACAAGTCGATCGGCGAGATGATTTTGTCGGAGTCGCAGGCGTAGGGCGCCAATACCATTTCACTTGAGGAGTAGCAACCATGAAAAAACACACCATCGTCGCCCTTTTGCAAGATCGGCCCGGTGTGCTGAGCCGCGTGATCGGGTTGATCCGCCGCCGCGGCTACAACATCGAGAGCTTGGCCGTCGGCCATAGCGAGACCGCTGGCGTTAGCCGCCTTACCCTCGTAGTCGAGTCGGAAGATGTTGAGCAGGTTGTCAAACAACTCTACCGGTTGATCGAGGTGATTAAGGTAAGTGATGTCACCGATGATCCGACGGTTGAGCGCGAGATGACAATGATCAAACTGCACGCTCCACCTGCAGCACGCCACGAGATCATCTCGATGTGTAGCGTCTTTGGGGCGCGGATCGTTGATGTTGGCTCGAATACGATGATTATCGAGATGACCGGCACCCCCGGTAAGGTCGAGAATTTCATTGAGGTGGTACGTCCCTACGGGATCAAAGAGATGATGCGCACTGGCCGGATTGCCATGGTACGCGGCGCACGCGGCCACAACGCCAGCGAGTACGTTGAGCCGGCTACCAATGGCGTAGCTGTACCAGCCCTTAACTAGTCGCGCGATCCTCTGAGACGCCCTCGCTGGGCGTCTCAGTGGTTCTTGTTACCGTGCGCGGCGGATGATCGCCGCATAAGTTATGAGGAATAACATAACATGGCAGAGCTGTATTACGACAATCAGGCCGATCTCAACCGCTTGAAGAACAAGCCAATTGCCATCATTGGCTTTGGCAGCCAAGGTCATGCCCATGCCCGCAACCTTGCCGATAGCGGCCTCGATGTGCGGGTTGGTCTTTACCCCGGCTCGAAGAGCTGGAGCAAGGTTGAAGAAGCTGGCTTAAAGGTGATGACTGTCGCCGAAGCGGCCCGCGAAGCGCAGGTGGTTATGATTCTGACCCCTGACATCGGACAAGCCGACTTGTACCGCGAGCACATCGCGCCAGCAATGGAACCGGGCAAAACGCTGATGTTCGCCCACGGGTTCAACATCCGCTTCGGGCAGATTGTGCCGCCCAAAGGCATCGATGTGAGCATGGTCGCCCCAAAGGCACCCGGTCACCGCGTGCGCGAGGTGTTTGTGCAGGGCGGCGGCGTGCCGGCGCTGATCGCCGTCGAGCAAGACGCCACCGGCGGCGCGTTTGAGGATGCGCTGGCCTATGCTAAGGGCCTTGGCTGTACCCGCGCCGGTGTGTTGCGCACGACCTTCGCCGAAGAAACCGAGACCGACCTGTTCGGCGAGCAGGTGGTGCTCTGCGGCGGTGTCAGCGCGCTAGTCAAGGCCGCTTTTGAGACGTTGGTCGAGGCCGGTTATCAGCCGGAAGTTGCCTACTTCGAGTGCATGCACGAGCTGAAGCTGATCGTTGACCTGTTCTATCAGGGTGGTCTTAATTACATGCGCTACTCGGTGAGTGATACCGCCGAGTGGGGCGATTACACCGCCGGCCCCAAGATCATCACCGATCAGACCCGCGCCGCGATGCGCCAGATTCTGGCCGACATCCAGAGCGGCGCCTTTGCCGAAGACTGGATCGACGAAAACCACAATGGTCGGCCCCGGTTCAACGCCTACCGCCAAGCCGATATTAATCACCCAATTGAGCAAATTGGCCGCGAATTGCGCCGCATGATGCCCTTTGTTAATCCGCGCGAAGTTAAGCCGGGCGAGGGTGGGGCGTAAGGAGTTAGGGCCAAGGCAATGCCTTGCCCCTGCGTGAGCGGATTGCACCTGCACAAACAGTACACGTACCTGTATCATTGCGAGCCGTAGAGGGGCATCACGTAGTGCTGCCCCGCCCGGCGAAGCAATCCCCCACGAGCACGGCAGAGGTGCGCTCAGGCATGCGTTCCGCCAAAGTGGGAGATTGCTGCGGGGGCTTGCGCCCCCTCGCAATGAAGAGGGCTGCCCGCCCTCACAAAGACGTATAGGCACCTATGCAATGGCAGCGTGAGCACCCCCGCCCAATAACCACGCGGAAATTGACTACCATCACATCAGGAGGCAACAATGACCAACACTACCGAACCGAGTGTAGATTACGTCCGTATCTTTGACACGACTCTGCGCGATGGCGAGCAGGCCCCCGGCTGCACCATGACGCTGGAAGAGAAGCTGGAAGTCGCTCGCCAACTGGCTCGCCTGAAAGTAGATATTATCGAGGCCGGCTTCCCCGCCGCGTCACCCGGCGACTGGGCCGCAGTGCATGAGATTGCCCGCGAAATCGGTACGCCCGATGGCCCGATTATCGCGGCGCTGGCCCGCGCGAACCGTGATGATATTGATAAGGCATGGAGCGCGATCCAGCCCGCAGCTAAGAAGCGCATCCATACTTTTATGTCAACTTCCGACATCCACCTCGAATACCAATTTCGCAAGACGCGGGCCGAGGCGCTGCAACTCATCCACGAAATGGTGAGCTATGCCCGCTCGCTGTGTGAGGATGTCGAGTTTTCGCCGATGGATGCCGGGCGCACCGATCCGCTCTTCTTGCGCGAGGCGGTGGCGGTCGCGGTGGCAGCGGGTGCCACGACGCTCAATATCCCCGATACGGTTGGCTATCTCACCCCCGACGAGTATGGTGCGATGATCCGCGATCTGCGCGAGCATGTGCCGGGGATCGAGAACTGCATCCTCTCGACCCACTGTCACGATGATCTAGGGATGGCGGTGGCCAACTCATTGGCCGGGGTACGGGCCGGTGCGCGGCAGGTGGAGTGTACGATTAACGGGATCGGCGAACGGGCCGGTAATGCTTCGCTCGAAGAGGTAGTGATGGCGCTGCACACGCGCCAGCAGTATTATGGCTTGCGCACCCGGATCGAGACGCGCGAAATCGCCCGCACCTCACGGCTGGTCAGCAGTTTCATTGGTGTACCGGTACCGCCCAACAAGGCCATCGTCGGCGCGAACGCCTTCGCCCACGAGTCGGGCATCCATCAGGATGGTGTCTTGAAGTATCGCCAGACCTACGAAATCATGAGCGCCGAGACGGTTGGTCTCGACAGCAATACGTTAGTGCTGGGCAAGCATTCTGGCCGCCATGCCTTCCGCAAGTACCTTGAAGAGAAGGGTTATACACTGAACGATGACGAGTTCCAGCACGTCTTCACCCGCTTCAAGGAGTTATGCGACCGTAAGAAGAAGGTCGATGACCGTGACATCGAGGCGCTGATTGCAGGTGAGATGCAACACACACCAGAGCTATACAAGCTCGATCACGTTCAGTACACATCAGGCGTGGGAATGATCCCAACCGCTACCGTGCGCTTGATCGGCCCCGATGGTCAGGCTAAGACCGATAGCGCGCAGGGTACCGGCCCGGTTGATGCGGTCTATCAGGCGATTAACCGGATTATTCAACGCCCGAACGAGCTGATCGAGTTTTCGATCAACGCGATTACCGAGGGGCTGGATGCGGTCGCTGAGGTGACGGTGCGCATTCGCGAGCAGGGTGCGCCGGCCCGCCTAAACGAGAGCAGCAGCACAGCGACGAGCCTAACCGGTCGCCGGCAAGCGCAGCAGATCTTTAGCGGTTACGGTGTGAATACCGACACCATCGTCGCCGCGGCCCAAGCGTATATGGCAGCGTTGAACAAGATGCTGGCCGCTCGCCAAGAGCGGATTAAGGCCGAGGCGATGGCCTATTCCGCCGGGTACAGTGGTGAAGCAAACACGTTGCCGGTGGACATTTTCGGCGGGAGCACCCTCGGATAGGACAAGCTGAGTCGATGCGCGTAAGGGCGAAGTCTGCTTCGCCCTCACCCATCGTTTCATTCCCATGACATACACGATTGCCTATCTCGGCCCACCCGGCACCTTCAGCGAAGAAGCTGCATTAGCGCACGCCGCCGAACGTGATGCGCGTCTGTTGCCGCTGGCCAGCATTCCAGCGGTAGTTACCGCCATCGAAACCGAGGCGGCAACGGTCGGCGTGTTGCCAATTGAGAACCTGCTGGAAGGAAGTGTCAGTTATACGCTTGACTTGCTCATCCACGAAACCAATTTGCAAATCGCCGGCGAGATTGTCGTCCCAATTCGTCAGTATCTGCTGGCACGGCCCGGGTTGCAATTAAGCGACATCAAAGTCTTGTACGCCCATCCCCAATCACTCGCCCAATGCCGGCGTTTTGTGGAACGCTGCTTGCCCGGCGTCGCGACGGTCGCATCGCTGAGCAACTCAGCCGCCCCTGCCGAGGCATTGGCCGACGAGCGACCGGCAGCCGCGATTGGCACCCTACGCGCCGCCGAATTGGTTGGAGCCAGCATCTTGGCCCGCGAGATTGCCGATAGCCCGCACAACGTCACTCGTTTCATCGTGCTGGCCCGCGAAGACGCGCCTCCTACCGGCGATGACAAGACCAGCTTCTGTTTTGGGTTTACCCGCGAAGACCGGCCCGGCAGTCTGGTTGGCGCACTGCAAGAATTGGCTGCGGAAAACATCAACATGACCAAACTCGAGTCGCGCCCGACTCGTGCTATTCTAGGACAATATATCTTCTTAGTTGACATTAACGGACACCGCCGCGACCCCCACGTTGCCCGCGCTCTTGAGCGCATTCGCCAGCATACCGGTATGCTCAAAATCTTTGGCAGCTATCCGCGCTGGCGAGGAACCCATGGCAACCATCATCATCTGCGGCAAGGAGAGGAGAAATGAGCAAACCGCGCACCTTGTTTGAAAAGGTCTGGGACGCACATCTGGTGCGGCCAGAGACGCCGGAGACGCCGGCGGTGCTCTATATTGATTTGCATTTGATCCACGAAGTAACTTCGCCGCAGGCGTTTACCGAATTGCGCCAGCGCGGCTTGCGGGTACGCCGGCCCGACAAGACGTTGGGGACGATGGATCATAGTACGCCAACAACCCCGCGTAACCATCTCGGCATTATTCCGGTGATTGACCCAATGGCGATCAGTCAACTGGAGCAATTGCGCAAAAACTGCGCCGAGTTCGGCATTCCGCTGTTTGAGTTGGGTGATGAAAATCAGGGCATTGTGCATGTGATCGGGCCAGAGCAGGGGTTGACCCAACCGGGCATGACAATCGTATGCGGCGATAGCCACACCAGCACCCACGGCGCGTTCGGCGCGCTGGCGTTCGGTATTGGCACCTCAGAAGTTGGGCACGTATTGGCGACCCAGTGCCTCTTGCAGCGCAAGCCCAAGACCTGCGCCGTGCGGATTGATGGCCGGCTTGGCCTCGGTGTGACGGCCAAAGACATTATTCTGGCGCTGATCGCCAAATATGGCGTCGGCGGCGGAACCGGTTACGTCTTTGAGTATATGGGGGAAGCGATCCGAGCACTCTCAATGGAAGAGCGCATGACGATCTGCAATATGAGCATCGAAGGCGGGGCACGAGCCGGGATGGTTGCACCCGATGACACTACCTTCGAGTATATGGCCGGACGACCATTCGCACCGAAGGGAGCTGATTTCGAGGCGGCGGTGGCACGCTGGCGCACCTTGCCCTCTGATGAAGGCGCAGTCTTTGATCACGAATTAACGCTCTCGGCCAGCGAGTTGAAACCGATGATTACCTACGGGACTAACCCCGGCATGGGCATTCCCATTGACGCTCCAGTGCCACGACCAGAAGACATGCCTGACCCACGCAGCCGGGCCGCGCTCGACAAAGCGCTGGCCTACATGGGGCTTGAACCGGGCAAGCCGCTGCTGGGGCATCCGGTCGATGTGGTCTTTATCGGTTCTTGCACCAACTCGCGGCTATCTGATCTGCGCCAAGCGGCCCAGTTCTTCCGCGGGCGTAAGGTGGCGCCGGGGGTGCGGGTAATGGTCGTACCCGGCTCGCAGCAAGTCAAGCGGGCTGCTGAAGCGGAAGGGCTGGATCGCATTTTCAAAGAGGCAGGTGCCGAATGGCGCGAAGCCGGCTGCAGCGCCTGCTTGGGGATGAACGACGACAAAGTGCCGCCCGGCAAGTACGCGGTCAGCACCTCGAACCGCAACTTCGAGGGCCGGCAAGGGCCGGGAGCACGCACGATGTTGGCCAGTCCGTTGACCGCCGCCGCCACCGCCGTGACTGGTGTCGTCACTGACCCGCGCACGTTGTTGAATTAACCTCAAGGAGAGCGGTATGCAACCTATTGCAACCATCACCGGCAAAGCGGTCGTCTTGCCGGTTGAAAATATCGATACTGACCAGATCATTCCGGCCCGCTTCCTCAAAGTTACCGACAAGAGTGGACTAGCTGCCGGCTTGTTCGAGGCGTGGCGCTACCTGCCCGATGGTACTCCCAACCCTGATTTCCCGCTCAATCGGCCAGAAGCGGCAGGCGCGACGATCCTGATCAGCGGGCGCAACTTCGGCTGCGGTAGCTCGCGTGAGCATGCACCGTGGGCTTTGCAAGACTACGGCTTCCGCGCAGTGATTGCACCCTCGTTTGCCGACATTTTCCGTAGCAATGCGCTGAAAATTGGCTTACTGCCGGTGACGATTGAGCAGACGATCTACGACGAGCTGGTGGCGATGTACGCCAGCGATCCGCAGATGACGCTGACCGTTGATCTGGCTGCGCAGACAGTGACACTGCCCAATGGCCGACAGGTGAACTTTCCAATCGATGCGTTCAGCAAATATTGCCTGTTGCACGGCGTTGACCAGCTTGGCTTTTTGCTCAGCCAAGCCGATGCTATTGCCGCATACGAAGCGAGCCACCCGCAGCCAGTGAAAACCACTGGCTAATGCGAAGGGCGCAACGTGTAACAACGCAAAGGCGCAAGGGGCGCAGAGGTATATAGGTATATACAGTTGTTCATACCAAGTACGCTTATTGCTCCTATTACCTTTGCGGCTTCGCGACTTTGCGTTTGCCATTCTTTGCACTTTTGCGTTTATTCCTCATCTGTGCGCAACCAACTGACGCTGGCTACGTTATTATAGATAGGAGCAGCAGCGCCGGGCTGATTCTGCGCATCACACCAATCGTCCCATGCACCGACTTGCCCGCTGGTTCTTGATTGTCTGTCTCATCTTCTTAGCAACCCCGTTGCACGCGCAACCGGCGGGTGGTTGGAATGTGGCTGAGTTTTTAGCCAAACAACCCGGCCTCTTGAAAGACCTTCGTACTGACGAGCGCAGCGCGGCCCAGATCATCGAAGAGCAGAGTACCTACTACGGCGTTAGCCCATTTCTAACCCTTGCCCTGCTCGAAGCGACCGCCGGCTTGCTTAGCAATCCCACACCGCCGGAGGCGGCGATCGCCCAACCCTTCGGCGCGCACGGGCCGGTTGGCTTTGCCGCGCAGATCGAGTGGGCGAACCGCGAGCTGCGCGCCGGGTTGGGGCCATACCAGCAACCGCCTACTATCCGGTTGCGCGACGGCTTGACCCTGACCCTCTCGCTCGATGAACCGGCGGAATGGATTGCGATCAAGCGCTTTCTAGCACGGGGACGCGATTCGGCTGAGTGGTTAGCGGCCATCAAAGCGACACACACTGCCTTACGCACCTACTTTGATGCCCAGCTCGCACCGCCGGCCACGGTCGCGGCAGATGTCGCCGGCTGGTTGCGTGCGCCGTGGCCATTGGGCACACGGGTCACGCATCTTGCCTACTTTGACCACATGTACCCGATGGTTGATCTTGGTGGCGACGGCAACAACGAGATGGTTGACTATCTGGGCCGACGCAACGTACAGTACAACAGCCACGACGGTCACGATTACGTCTTCCCCGATGCACCGTTCGCCACTCCCATCCTCGCCGCCGCCGCCGGCAGTGCGTATGCCTTTAACGAATCGCGCGGGATGGGAGTGGTCATTGTCCACCCTAATGGCTACGAGACGGTGTACTGGCATCTCAGCGCACTCGATCCGATCTTCAACAATGGCAATGGCATTCGTGTCACCACTGGCCAACAGATTGGCGTTAGCGGCGCTAGCGGCGTAAGCGGCACACCGCATCTGCACTTTGAGGTGCGACGTTGGGAAGGCGGCATTCGTAAGCAGGTTGACCCGTATGGTTGGTACGGCCCCGGCCCCGACCCGTGCCCGGCTTACGCCGGCTGCGCGGCCAGCACGTGGCTCTGGCACCCTGATTTGATCGGGATGTACGATTTTACGCCGCCCAACTACACGCCACCGCCGAGCGATACCACGCCGCCAATCGGAACGATGCGGGTCGCGCCACCTGCCGATCTGTTGCTAGCAGTCACCTTCAATGGGCACCCACTGCAAACCGTTGGGCAAGGATTGCCGCAGATCAACGGCACGCCAAGCTTCGGGCCGGGCCGGTTTGGGCAAGCACTGATCAGCGACAACGCCGAGGTTGCATTCCCTACCACCGGCAATCTTGATGTCGTCCAAGGTACGATTAGCCTGTGGGTCAAGATACCGGAATACTATCCGGCTAACCGTCGCAATCGTCATTACCTCCTCGCTGCCAGCGCCGAACCAGAAGGAGCACCCGTCTATACCGGCACGCTAGCGCTGCGCCGCGACCAGCTCGGCCCTGATGGGAGCGCACAGTGGACGTTCTGGACGGTAGGGGATGCCAGCAGTGGCGAAGATCTGCTTAGCGTGCCGGACACCTTGGCGGCAGGATGGCATCACTTCGCGGTGAGTTGGGACGCAACGAGTGGCAGCAAAGCCTTGTACATTGACGGTATCCTCGTGGCTGAACGGCGTAATGCTGTCTTGCCAATCATCACCGGCGTACACTTACACCTTGGCCGCTTTAGTACCGGTAGTGCGGCTGCTGGGGTACGCTTCGACGAATTAGCCATCTTCGCCCGTCCGCTCACTGCCGATGAAATTGCCGACCTAGCGACAGGGCCACTCTTTGGGCCAGAACCGATTGGTGTAACCGACCGCGCCATCCGCATCGACACCAATGCGATGGATGACAACGGCGGGATTGCGGCGGTCATCCTTGGTATCAACGGCGAACTGAGCGATCCAATGCCCTACTACGATAGCTACCGTTGGAGCCTGCCGCCAGTCGAAGGCGAGCACGTCGTGGAAGTTCGCTACCTTGATCGAGCCGGCAATACGACGACCGTCTCGCAAACAGTGACTCTCAATCTGCCGCCGCGGGTTGATCTCCAAACCACGTGGCTCACCGATGACACGGTACAGATACGAATCAATGCCACCGATCATCACTTACCAATCGATATGCAGTTTAGCGACACCCCGACCTTCGACGAAGCGCCGTGGCTGCCGTTGCTGCCAGAGGTGCGCTGGCGGTGGGATGGAACTGAACTCCCGCGCCTGTTTATGCGTTTCCGCGATGCCACCGGCCTGCCGAGCGAGCCGGTCGAGATTGAGCGGCAGTATCAGGTATTTGTGCCGCTGGTAGGGAGGTAAGGCGCGTTAAAGACGGGCATATCCGGTAATACCGCCCTTAAGCGCCTCTGCGGTTATATCGGCGTTAACCCCCACCCATGGCGCCGTGATCGCAATCACACCCACGCTTAACATACTCATGACACAGGCTTAATCGACAATGTATATATTAGTAGACGCAAGTGTCCGCGTTCAGGAAGGGAATTACCACTATGCGTCTCCGTGGGTTGACCATGTTTGTCGCCATCGCGCTGCTGATCGGCGCGATCAGTCCGTTGCCGGTATTTGCGGCAGCATCAGTGCCTACCTTTACCCTACTAGCCAGCTACACCACCGGACTCGGCAATTTGTCGGGAGAAACGGTTGCCTTTGGCCGCAACCGTATGTTCGTTACCAACAGCGTTAACAACTCGCTCGATATCGTCGATCTGAGCAACGCGAGTGCTCCCAACCGGCTGAGCCGGATCGATCTGTCGCCGTATGGAGCCGGGCCGAACAGTGTCGCCGGCGTGGCAATCTAGTGGCCGTGGCAGTGGAAGCCGCGCCAAAGACCGATCCCGGTTTTGTGGTCTTTTTTGACCTCAATGGCAACTACCTGAATCAGGTGCAAGTAGGGGCATTGCCTGATATGCTGACCTTCACCCCTAACGGTCGCTTGTTGTTGGTGGCCAACGAAGGTGAGCCGAACGACGATTACACCATCGATCCTTACGGCACGATCAGCATTATCCCGGTCAGCGGTAATATTCGTCGCCTAAGCGATCACGATGTCATCCATCTCGGCTTTGCCGAGTTTGAAATTGGCGGCATGTACCGCGACCAGTTCGATCCAGCGACTCGCATCTTCGGGCCGACGGCCAACGACCCCGATGCAGTACAGAAGAATCTGGAGCCAGAATACATCACCGTGACACCGGACAATCTGTTCGCGTATGTGACACTGCAAGAGAACAATGCGATTGCCAAGATCGATCTGCGCTATTTCTGCATCGAGTGGGTGCGTTCACTTGGCCTGAAAGATCACAGTCTGCCGGGCAACGGGCTTGATGCCAGCGACCGTGACAATGCGATCAACATCACCAACTGGCCAGTGTTTGGTATGTATCAGCCGGACGCGATCGCTAGTTACCGCGTGCGCGGACAGACCTATCTAGTCACAGCCAATGAAGGCGACGCGCGCGAGTATGCCGGCTACGTAGAAGAGGTGCGAGTTGGCGCGAGCCGGTACCGGCTCGATCCCACCGCCTTCCCCAATGCGGCGGCGCTGAAGAACAATGCGGCGCTAGGCCGGCTGACCGTTAGCATTGCCAGCGGCGATCTCGATGGAGACGGCGACTTCGATCAGATCCATGTGTTTGGCGCGCGTTCATTCTCAATTTGGGATGCTGAAGGCCGGCTGGTGTTCGACAGTGGCGATCAGATCGAGCGGATCGTGGCTGAGACGTATCCTACCTTCTTCAACAGCAACCACAGCGCCAACGATTTCGATACGCGCAGCGACAACAAAGGGCCGGAACCGGAAGGACTTGCGTTGGGATCGATCCGTAACCGGACGTATGCCTTCATCGGTCTGGAACGGCAGGGGGGTGTGATGATATTCGACATCAGTAACCCGACAGCGCCGGTATTCGTACAATATGTCAATAACCGCGATTTCAGTAGCGCCACCGTTGGGCCAGACAGCGGGCCTGAGATTGTGAAGTTTGTGCCGGCCAACCAAAGCCCAACCGGCAAGCCGTTGTTGCTCGTAGCGAACGAGATCAGCGGAACGGTGAGTATATACGAGGCGAATTGAACGATTCGCAATCCAAGCCCCTTCTCTCGGCCAATGAGAGAAGGGGCGATTCTACCTGTCTCTTCTACCTCCCTCGCCACCACGCCAGTGCGATCCCACCAATCAGGTGCAACGCTAAGACGCTAATGAAATAGACTGTGTGCGGGCCAACCGTCTGGCGAGCCGCATCAGGAGTAAGAATCGTCTCGATCCGGCCGGCGATAAAGGGGGTAAAGAAGTAGAGCGCACCGCAGCAGGCTACCGCCAGCCGCCATTCGTCACGTCGTGCTATCACCCAACCGAAAAAGATCGCCAGCGGCGTTGCCAGAATGACCAGCGCCAACCAGCGTAACACCTCAGGATTGCGGTTATCGCCAACGATAGTGTATGTAGCAGCAGCGATAGCCCAACCCACGAGGGTAGCGAGGGTGATGAACAAAAGCGTGCGCCTATCACGGATCATCGGTCTGATTGAGAACATCATCAATCACTTAAGACGGCGAAGCCGGCGCTCGATCTGGTCTTTGTACTTTTGAATGAGCGCATGCTGTTCAGCAATAGCGGTATCGATCTGTTCAACCTGATCTTCAAGCTGAGCCAGCGTTGCGACGTACCGCTGTCGCAACGCGCCTTCATCGCCATCGCTGCGCAGTGGCGCAATCTGCTGCTGCAAGCGTTGCTGACGCTCGAAGATACGCTGCCGTTCGCGCTCACGCTCGGCAATCGTCTGCTCGGCGGCACTGATCTGGCGGAAGAGGTTGAGTACACCTGATAACTGTTGGAAGGTTCCTGCATCGAGCACTTTGTCGCGTAGCCACTGCTGCAACTGTTCACCCGTTAGACTACTGATCTGCTCATAGCGTGAGAGCAACTGACGCTCGCAAACGACCAATTCGGCGCTGGCAAAAGCAGGAACAGCAACCGCCCACCGCGCAAGTTGATCCTCTTCACTCAATGGCGGTGGTGTATCAACAAGTTCGGCATTCTCGGCGCGAGGATGCTCAACGATGACAGTGCAAGGTTCGGCGAGAGTACTCGTGATGACATAGTGGTGAGATAAAAGCAGATACTCGTCAACGATCAAATCGCCGTCGTGTAACCTGATACTGTGCAAAGCACGGGTTGTTGCGGTCGTCTCTGCGACTGTCACACCTAATTCAACCGCGTGAAAGACATTGATCGCGGCGCCGGCGCGGGTAAAGGGCAGCACCGACTCGCCAGCGTATTCGCCGTTGATCAGTACCGTCACCGGACCTTGTTCAAGAGTTAGGCCCGTCTCATTGGTGAGGCGAATAGCCGCGAGCGGATGGCGTTCGCGCCGCGAGTGGTTGTAGACCAATTCGCGCCGGCCTGCCAATGCTGCGCCGATAATTGGAGCCATGGCCGATTTGCCACGCCCTACGCTGACCGGCTGGATCACGCGATAGGCAAAGAGCGCCCCTCGATCTTCCCCTTCGGCTACCGGAGAAATGCTTGCATCGATGGTCTTTATCGACACTTCCGGCGACTCAGCTTCTTTGCGCAAGAAATGTATGTCGCTATCTAATCCGAAAACCTCTTTTCGTAATGCCAGTGGCCGCATGAAGGCTTTTTTTGGTTGAGGACGCTGAACATCATCGATCACCGGGCGTTCAGGCGTCTGCGGTTCGTAAAGCCGGTAACGGAACGAAACAGGCTGACCGGCGACGAGCGTGACCTCAACATCAACCAGATCTTCTTCCAACTGATTATCAAACAGGCCCCAGCCCTGTAACAAGCAACGGGCCGCGCCATCACCGTCATCTTCGCAGATCAAGCGATAACTGACCCGCCATGCCGACGCCGGCGCGACATAGCCTACCAGTAGATCGTGCTCACCGGGAGTGAGGTGAATAGTAACGGTGCGATTGCGCTCATCGTTTTGGGCAGCGCGCAAGAAAAAGGCGAGATCGTTATGAGCCGCGTCATCGAGCAACTCAACGCGAGCGACATCATCGAGCGGGATAGGGCGCACAGCGCGTTCATCACTCAGATAGAGGCTTACTATTGCCCGCCGCAGCGGTTCTTCATCTTCCACATCTACCCCGATCACCAGACCGCTGATCGTCTCGCCCTGCTTACCGGCCAAGGTGAAGCGCACGGTACGCCCGCGCAGATCGCGGAGCAAATCGAGCAAGCTCCGCTCGTGCGAAAGGTGAATACTGCCGCGGGCGATTAACGCAGTGCGATCTTCGGGAGTGGTCACATCAATATTGCGCACTTGCCCGCTGCGGTCGATGACAATCAGACTCTTGAGCACATCGTCCATCGCCTCGAGCGGAAAGCTGAGGGTCAGTGTTTCACCGTTCAACGTCCCGCGCCGCTCAAAATAACCCATCCCGTGTTTGTAGAGCACCATCCGCTTCATGGGCAAGTTGCTCATGGCATTTCTCCCACAGGTAGCGTGTCAAGCCGGATCGGATTGTAGGCAGTGTACACCAGCCGGCTGACATCGGCAATCGCGCCGCCGAGCACTTCATCAGGCCATGCCCATTGGTCGCCAAGGGGTTTATAGACATAGATTGCCAGCACATAATCACCGCCGGTTGAGCGAACGATACCGGCATCGGCTTGGGTGTGTTCGATCCAACCCGACTTATGTTCAACCCGCACGCCAGCGGGGATACCGCCAACCATGCGCGTATCGTCAGCATTTTCTGACAGCAGATCGAGCATCTCTTGGCAGCGATTCGGCGTAAGCAGCTCAAACCTCTCAAGCAACGTCCCTTCACCACGAGCGCACTCATCAATCATGCGGTAGAGCTGCCCCATCGCATACGGAGTGGCCCGCAAGGCGCAGCCAGTTTCGGTGTACGGTGGTTCACCGACGGGGTCTTTCGGCCCGCAACGGAACTTGACATTATAGAGCTTGATGTAATCGAGCGACTCGAACGGAATATACAGATAGAGATGTTCGAGACCGAGATCGGCCAGCATATCGCTCATCTCTTCAGCGCCGCGGAAAGCCGTCTCGGTATTGGTGCCGCCGGCACCCGCCGCCAAAATATCATTCGCCGCCAGATTATCACTCTCGATAATCATCGCCCGCATGTTTTCCTTTTGCCGTTCGCTGAATTCGGCTAACTTGGCGTAGCCATACAACATAATTGCAGTTTTAATCGTACTCGCACCAGCAAACACACTGTGCGCATTCACCGCCACTTCGGCGCCAGTCGCCAGATCGTAAAGATAGACTCCGATCACGCCATCCCATGCGGCTGCCATCGCTTCAAGCTGTTCGGCAAGCTGCGCAAACGAAGCGCGGGGCGGATCAGTCGGCCAGCGAGTAAGGAATATCGGATCGGCGGTTTGGCCGCGGCGAAGGAAACTACTCACAATTTCAAATGAACGGTCGAGATTAATTTTTCGTCCGGGCACGTAGGCAAAACTGCGCGAGAGAACATCAGTTGAGCTAAGCACAGTCAGGGTGGGCGCAGTAGCCGACGCGACGGCAAACGCTGCCATCTGCTCACGCAATGCGGCTTGATCAAACGCCAACTGTAGCGGTACCGATACTGGCATATCGCTGCCTAGCGCTGGCGCTGCTGCCGCCAGCATTGCCGACAGATCAGGGCGTACCGCAATGGTGGTCGGATCGATAGTCTGGGAATACTCGTCAGCAACCAATTGCAACGGCATGATGTGTTCGGCAAGCGCGGCAGATAAGACAGTTTCTGCTTCAACAGGAGTCAGGCCACTAATCGACACACCAGCCACCTTAGAACTAGGCGCGTATACCGGCACGAGTGGCGGCAATACAGCAAGCGCTGGCGGTGTCCGCTCTACAGTTGATGCAGAAGCAACCACTGCATCAGCGGGTAACGAACGGGAAGCTGAGCTACATCCGGCAAGGACAGCCACGCAGAGCAGGGCGATGGCAACGAGACGGGGCCGGAGGTTCATAGTCGTGTTCATGCTCCTTTGCGATGTAGATTAGCAGGCAACACGCCCTCTCCGGCTAGGGAAAGGAAGCGTTTTCTAGCCTGCGCGAAACTCCTTTGGGCAATACGTTGCGCGTCGCTTCCTGCCAAGCAGAGCAGCCAGAGACTCCCGCTAGCAATGGAAAGCGAGAAGGGTAACAGCGCGACAGGCATCGTTCATTAATCCACACGTGGCCAGTAACGTACCGCCATCACTGATCTGGTTCAAGGTAGAACGTGAGCGGATAGCCAGCTTCACGGGCGGCGTGATGAGCCTGATAGACCCGCTCTTGCGCCTCTTGGAACGGTAACACCGTCACCAGCGCGCGCCCTTCGTAATGCGCCGTGAGCATCACTTGTTCGGCGCGGGCCAGATCAAGTTCAAAAAAGACGCGCAACACAATTACGACAAAATCCATCGGCGTCACGTCGTCATTTTCGACAATGACGCGATACGGACGCTCAAGCTCTTCATCGCTGGCAACCGCAAAGGTAACGGCGGGCCGCACGACGACTGTTGGTTGTTCAGTTGACATGGGCTGCTCCGACGGTGACAGCGAGAACCGATATTTTAAGGCAGTATAACACAAAGCGTTACTACTCTTTGCGCTGCCGGCGCCGTTTGGCCGCCAGCAAGGCTGCAATCCGCTCTTCGTCACTGAGGGTAGCCGCTGGCTTTGGCGGGGGCGGGGCAGCCGGCGGGGCCGACGGATCAGGCACGGCCACCCGGCGGGCAGGGCGTTTGAGCGGCACAGCAGTGAATTCGGGCAATGGTACAAACAGCCGGCGCAGCGCAATATCGATCGGCAACAGGATCAGCGCCAACCAGAGCAGTGGCATTGTTACAGGCCAGACATCGTACACAGCACGGGTGGTAGGCGTAAAGATAGCAGTTGGCGGTGGATCGACGCTACCGCCGGTCAGAGCCGCAATATCGACCAACAAGCCGGGGTTGGCGGCAAACCGGCCATATTCGGGTGAATAGCTCACAGCAAAGCCGGCAGTGGCGCTGCCGAGAGACTGACCGGCACGATCGAGGGCGCTGACCTGCACCAGATACGCACCCACCTGATCGATCGTCGCAATGGCGCGATAACGACCGGGAGCAACTTGGGTAAATGCCAGCTCAAAACTGGTGGCCAGCCCGCTGACCCGGCTACGAATCTCGCCTAGTTCAAGCGGCAAGCCTCGCTCATCGAGCGCCATAAGATCGATCTCGGCGCGATTAGCCATCACCGACGCAGTAAGGGCTAGCCGTTCACCACCACTGAGTGGCAGTGTCTCGGCAACCAGATTGGCGGCAAAACGGGGGAACTCAGGCCATGTTAACCACGCTGCCGCCCAACGACCACTCAGATCGCTCGTCCACGCCAACACGCGCCCCAAGCCAACCTGCGCCGTAGCCAGCAGCGGCGCACCATCATCGGCCACTAACAACGTGCGGGCCAGCGAGCGATGATCAGCAGCATTGCGACCACGCAACGGCGGCAATGGAGTCAAATCGCGCAGCCACGGTGTAGGTAAAGCCAACGCCGGCACAAACGGCTCTTCGATCAGATCACGATTCGCGATTCGGACTGTCTCCTCAAGAAAAATGCGCGGTAGCGCATCAGCCCGCTGCACGAGATAGTACCGTCCCCCGCCAAGCTGTGCCGCGCGCTCAAGCGCCGGATCGGTATCTAACCCGATCGCCACGGTGCTTACCGTCACCCCCTGCGCGCGTAGATCGGCGATCAGATCGGCATAATTGGTTTCGGAAATACCATCAGTGAGCAGAATCAGGTGACGAATCCGGGCATTTGCTCGCGTGATCGTTTCGGCAGCAAGCGCCACCCCGCTGCGAATATTGGTGCCGCCGCCGGCAGCCAACCGGCTGAGCGCATCTTCGATCGTGAACAGATCGGGCAGCGGTTGCAACGGTAGTAGCGTATCAGCAAAACTATCGAAGGCGATAATGGCGATCTGATCATGTGGTGACAAGCCGCGGCTAGCTTGATAAACAGCTTCGCGGGCCAGATCAAGTTGGGTGCGCCTCCCATCAACCGGCGCGCTCATACTGCCGCTGCGGTCAATCACCAGCACCAGCGCCAGATCGGGCCGCTCTACACGAAACGGCGGATCAAGCGCCACCGGCAAGATCGACTCAAGGAGCGATCGCCGCCAACCGCCGGCGCCAAACGACTGCGTGCCACCTATTACAAGCAACCCACCACCCAAATCGCGGACATATGAGGTCAAGGCGCGTTGCAGCGCCGTCGAAACCGACTCAGCCGGCGTATCAACCAATGCAATCGCATCAAATGCGCGCAGATCGAGCGGATTGGCCGGAACTTGCACTGGCGCTTGCACTGCAATCTCGATCCCGGCAGCCCGCCACGCAGCAGCCAGCGCAGCGGTACGTTCAGGGTCAACCGTGATCAACAACACCCGCGGTGGCCCACTGACAAACGTAAACGCTACTGCACGATTATTAGCCGGTTGGGGGTCGAACGGCGCAATCAAACGCGCCTCGAACTGGCGAAAGCCCGGATTGCCCGCCGGCGCGGTAAGCGTTATTTGATTAAGCCCGGCAGCCAGCTCAACCGGCTCTTCAACCGTCAACTGCCCATCAACGATAAGCTGCACCGTTGCCGGCCCGATCACTTCGCTGTCAATCTGTACCGTGAGCGGAATAGTTTGCTCAACGCTGGCCGTCGTTGGCGCGATTAATGCAGTGATAAGCGCATCAGGGCCGCGCTCGGCCAAGAGCGGTACAACTTCAATCGGTACGTTACGCGCCGCAGCCAGCCGAGCAGCGACCAGCGCATCGCCCTCATTTTCGCCACCATCGGACAACAACACGAGGCGTTGATGCATTGCGCCGGGCAAGATCGCCAACCCAAGCTGGATCGCATCTTCGATATTGGTACGCGACGCAATAACCAACGAATCGAGCCGGGTCAGCGGTCGCGGTGGCTCAGCCACGCGCTCTACTGCTGCGCGCGCACCAAAGACGATCACCGCCATGCGATCATCGGGATCGGCTGCGGCGAGGGCCTGTTCGATATACGTCAGTGCGGCAGCGCGTTGGGCCGGCGCCACTGAATCACTCGCATCAATCAGAAACACGGTGGCGGTGGCTTGCACGGGCCGGCCCACCTGCAAACCGGCTAACGCCAAAACCAACGCTGCGAGCAGCGCCAAGCGCCCAACGACCAGCGCCAACATGCGCGCCCGGCCAAGGCGACGGCGCAAATCGGCGCGGCCAAGCCACATGAACCACAGCAGAAGAATGGCGAGCGCAAACAGCCACAGAGCTGCCGGCTCAATCACACTCAGCACAATGACCTCCGTTCAACGGTTGCGGTGGATCGCTAGCCAGCCAACAACATTGTATACCAGATGCTGGGATCATCTCCTGTCATTGCGAGAAGGCGCACCTCCTTTGTCATTGCGAGGGCGCGTAGCGCCCGCAGCCATCGCCTACTCAGGCGGAGACAATATCGCTAGGCATCCGTCCCGTGCTCGCGGGGAATTGCCGAGGGCACACCAGAGTCGAAGGGCTGGGGACGGATCCGTCCCGTGCT
>NZ_CALFBQ010000084.1 GCF_937951745.1 uncultured Chloroflexus sp. | reverse complement strand
ATCTGCAACCCGACCTGATCATTCTCGATCTCATGCTGCCAGAGCTTGATGGGTTAGAGGTGTGCCGGCAGGTGCGCTCGTTTTCACATTCCTACATCTTGATGCTAACTGCGAAGGCGGAAGAGATTGATCGGGTAGTCGGGCTAGAGGCTGGCGCTGACGATTATCTCGTGAAGCCTTTTTCGCCGCGCGAATTGGTTGCACGAGTGCGGGCCTTGCTTCGCCGTCCCCGCCATCTCAGTTGTGACGATGAGCAGTCGATCAGGTATGGCTCGCTCGTGATTGATCCAGTCGCGCGTATGGTCTGGCTTGATGGCAACCTCATCTCATTGACCCATCTCGAATACTCGCTATTGCGCGTCTTAGCCGCAGCGCCCGGGCGGGTCTTTTCGCGCGCTCAACTCCTCGACCGGGTGTGGGGCGGCGACTTCTTTGGTGATGATCACGTGGTGGAAGTACATATCGCCAATTTGCGCAAGAAGTTGGGTGATGATCCGGCCCAGCCCCGCTTTATTTTTACGGTGCGCAGTGTTGGTTATCGGTTTGGAGAGCGGCGATGAAAGGAGGGGTAGCGCGGGGCGGTTTGCGGCGGCGATTGTTCATTGCTCATCTACTGACGATTGCCGCTGGCGCGATCACACTGCTTGGCGTGATGCTGCTTTTGGCACCGGGACTGCATGACCGTCTGATGGTTGCGTGGCTGGGTCCGCATTGGGCTGCCACGGCTGATGACAGTATGATCGAGATGGAACGGGCGACGAACGCCATCTTCACGCAGGCGATGGTGCAGGCGTTGACGATCAGCAGTGGCGCAGCGATGGTAGTGGCGGTGGTGGTGAGCTTCGCGGCTTCACGGCGAGTCGCCCAACCGCTCGAACGGCTCGTCATCGCAGCGCGGCGGATTGCCGCCGGCCACTACCGCGAGCGCGTGCCAATACAAGGCGATTACGAGTTGGCCCAGCTAGCAGCGCAATTCAATACGATGGCCGCCACCCTTGAAAACGCAGAGCAGCGCCGAGTAGCCTTGATCGGCGATGTGGCCCACGAGTTGCGCACACCGCTGGCTACGATTGCCGGTTACGTTGAAGGGATGCTCGATGGCGTCGTCGAATCTGATGAAGGGACGTGGGTGTTGGTGCTTGATGAGGTCAATCGGCTGCGCCGATTAGTCGGCGATCTGCAAGAGCTATCGCGGGTAGAGTCGGGGCAGGTGGCGTTGAACCTCACTGCGGTTACACCGGCAGCGTTGAGTGCAGCAGCGGTGGCTCGTTTGGAAGCGCAATTTGCTGAAAAAGGGGTGACGCTACGCACGCAGGTCGCAGCCGATTTACCATTGGTGAGCGCCGATCCTGACCGAGTGCTGCAAGTATTGATCAACCTGCTCGGCAACGCTTTGCACTACACACCGGTCGGTGGTGAGGTGACAGTACAGGCAGTGCGGGTCGGTGATGCTGTGCAATGGTGTGTGCGCGATACCGGCATCGGTATTGCTGCCGAGCATCTGCCCCATCTCTTCGAGCGCTTCTACCGCGTGGATAAGGCGCGGATGCGTGCAACCGGTGGTGCTGGTATTGGCCTGACCATCTGCAAAGCGTTGGTCGAGCTGCACGGTGGGCAGATTTGGGGCGAAAGCGCCGGGTTGGGGCAGGGCGCAGCATTCTTCTTTACCGTACCACTATTCCACCACTACAAATAATGCTTCAGCCATTCGTTGCCCTAGAACGAGCGATCGTTGATTGAGTCGAACGACGTATCGGTGCAGCGGATCGGGCACGCGGATCAGTGTGCATCCCGGCAACACTTCGTGACTCCAGAGGCGTTGGAGGCGGTGCGGTGCGTGGCTGACCCATTCGGCAATACGAACGAGTCGACAGCGCTGACCAAACGGCGCGGTAGCTAGCCGTTGTTCGTTGACGAGTGGTGCGCTGCGTCCGGGGATCGGGTTGCCATGCGGGCACACTGTTGCGTGCCGTGTCAATTCGACCACCCTCTCAAAAAAATGTGGTGAGGCACTTGAGGCTAAACACATTGCTTCACGATGCACGAATATCCACGGTACACCAAGTGCATCGCAGAGAAACCGTTCAAGCAGGCGATGTCGGATTTGCAGATGGTGAGCCAGCAAGCAACCATTGGTCGTTAATGATAATGTTCCATCACCGGTTATAGTGACTAGATTGCGCTTATACAGACGTTGCAATCCTTGCAACTCGTGTGCGGAGGCCACCTGATCAGCCCGAAGAACAGCTTGATCTTCAGCCAAGTCGGCTAACGTCAATAGACAAGCTAGTTCAGTTGGTGTGCATTGCAAGGCAACGTTTGGTGGCAAAAATGATGTATATTGCGTCACCATATCATCAACTTCTCGCGTAAGGGCGCACCGTTGTGCGCCCTTATCCTATCGGTATACTCCTCTTCTCTTGATGGAGCGATCCTTTGAATTCACTCGTGCTTATCCGTGATGGACGTTAAATGGCTTGCCACGTGGCTCAACCGGTACATCAGGCCGGGTAGTATCCATGATGATCTCGTGCAGTTCAAGCTTATTGGGTGCGGTAAACGCCTCTTTGGGCAACGTACCTGAACGAGCGTGTCCCTGCCGGAACTCATCAGATCGCACCCAAGCCTCGAAATGGGCACGACTCTCCCATACGGTTAACACTATGTACGGATCGCCGGGATTGACCGGGCGAAGTAGTTGGTTACTGATAAAACCGGGCATTCGATCAACGAGGCGAGCGCGATTGCGGAAGGTCTCCTCGAACAGGTCAGCGTAATCAGGATGGACATAAATGCGATTAGCGGTCGTAATCATAACTCCTCCTTATCAACTTAATCCGTACTGTCGCCGCGTGCGTAGTATCAGAACTAGAAAGAAGGGACCACCGGCAAAGGCGGTGAATAGTCCGACCGGAATTTCGGCGGGAGCAGCCAAGGTACGCGCTAGCAAATCGGCCAATACTAATAGCATCGCCCCGCCGAGCGCACAGGCCGGAATCAACCAGCGATGGTCAGGACCAATAGCGAGCCGAACCATATGCGGTACAATCAGCCCAATGAACCCAATCGGGCCGACAAGAGCGACCGTGGTGCCGGTCGCTAGTGCAGCCATCAAGACGGCGGCGCGTTTGATCCATTCGATATTGACTCCTAGATGACGGGCCTCAGTCTCTCCCAAGGCAAACAAATTGAGGTAGAAACCCAAGCGTGGGGCAAGAGCCAATACGAACAAGATCAGCGGTGCTGCGGCTAGTACTGTTTCCCACAACGCGCCACCTAACCCGCCCAGTGTCCAGAAGACGATTGAACGTAGCTGGGCATCGTCGGCAAGATACGTTAGCAAACCAGTAGTTGCGCCAGCTAATGCATTCAAGGCCAATCCCACCAGCAACAACATTGCGACATCAGTTCGTCCGTGGCGGCGCGATAACTGATAGACGAGCAAGGTGGTTGCCGTACCAGCAAGGAAGGCGGCTATTGGCAAGGTATAGATGCCGATTACTGCCACCCCGCTCACAATGGTAAAGACCGCACCGAGCGCCGCCCCGCTGCTAATACCAATGAGGCCGGGATCGGCGAGTGGATTTCGAAAAATCCCCTGTAAAAGTGCGCCACTCACTGCCAATGCTGCACCAGCCAATCCACCTAACACAACCCGTGGCAAGCGAATATGCCAAAGCACAGCCATTTGTTGTGGGGTGAACGTTACATCCAAGTTGATGCCGACCTTGCTTAAGATAATAGCTAACGCTACTTCTGGAGGAATGGCGACGGCTCCAATGCCGACACCGAGCAAGAGCGCACCGAACAGAACTACTGCTAGGGTTATGATCAGCCAGCTTCGTCCGACGAATTTTGGAGCGATGACAGTTGTGCTGACCCGGCTATGCGTCTCTATCATGATCCCTCCGTCTGCACAACAGCATTGCGGAAAGCGGTAACTAAATCGGCCAATGCTTGCCCAGTGCGCGGACCCATGCCGTTCAGGTAGAGATCATCAAAATCGACCACACGCCGCTGCTGACCGGCGGGGGTATCGGCAAGACCCGGAATACTTAAGAGACCATCGATTCCACCCACCGACTCAAGGCCTTTAGTGAGAACCAAGATAATGTCAGGCTGAGCAGCAATCACAACTTCTGCACTGAGCGGTGCATAGTTGACGATGCCAACCTCGGTGGCAGCGTTGATACCCCCAGCGGCGGTAATCATCGCATCAATAGCAGTGTTCGCACCGGCTACCTGTTGTACATCGGTGCCGCGCAAATAGAGGAAGAGGACACGTGGTTGGCGCGGTAGAGTACTAGCTTCGGCGCGTGCTCGTGCAATCTCAGCCTCAACCTGACCGGCCAATTCGTAGCCCCGTTGTGGAATGCCAAGGGCACGGGCAACAAAAATGATCTTTTGGGCGGGTGATTCGAGTGTAGGCGGACTAGCAGTGAGTGCAATCGGTACACCGGCTGCGCGTACTTGGGCTAACGCTTCTGGCGGCCCGGCAAATTCATTACCAATAACCAGAGTCGGATCCAGTGACAGAATACCTTCCGCATTGAGCCGGCGCTGATAGCCAACACTTGGCAAGGCCTTCGTCTTCTCGGCGGGATATGTGGCGCTTATATCGACGCCAACTACAGAATCGCCCATACCGAGTGTGAAAATGATTTCTGTTATATCACCGGATAGACTCACAATCCGATCAATCGACTCGATGACTACTGTCTCACCCTGATAATCAGTTACGGTTGCGGGTAGGATGGGTGTTACAGTGGTTGATGCGGCAGCCGGTTCTGGAACGTTTGTTGGCGCTGGAACTGCCGTGGGAGCCGTTGTAGCAGCCGGTTCTGGAACGTTTGTTGGTGCTGGAGCCGCTGTCGGGCCCGTTGCAGTGGAATTCGTGCCGCAGGCGGCGAGCAACGCTAGCGAGGTCAGAAAAACGAGCAGTTTAGCGAACTTTGGCAACATGGGTCGATGCACTCCTTGTGTGATCTTCCGGTAAACTAAGCACAAGTGGCGTAGCCGCACGTGGGTGTGGTTGTACTGTGATTGGTACACCGTACACGTCGCTTAGCAAATCAGCTCGTAACACGTCCCACGGCGATCCAATCGCGTGCAGACGGCCTTGATGCATTACCCCAATCCGGTCAGCGTAGAGTGCTGCCAGATTGACATCGTGCAGGACGATCAAGGCGGCACCACCCTGATCGGCTGCGCGACGAGCTAGTTGCAAGATGCGATGCTGATGACGCAGATCAAGTGCCGCTGTCGGTTCATCGAGCAACAGGATAGGTGTCGTCTGAGCCAAGACTCGCGCCATCTGCACCCGAGCCTGTTCACCTCCGGAAAGTGTTGGCAGGGGCCGGGTAGCGAATGATGTGGTTTCAGTTTGTGCCAATGCCTCCTCTACAATCGCAAGATCACGTTTACTTTCCGCTTGCCCGCGTAGGTGTGGTGCACGGCCCATAAGCGCTACTTCTAATGCGGTAAAGGGAAAGGTTACGATAATTTGCTGGCGTAATACAGCGCGTCGTTGGGCCTGTGCCAATGCCGACATCCGATTGAGGTTATGGCGTTCAAGCCAAATCTCACCAGTGGTCGGCGATAAGTCGCCGGCTAGCAAGCTTAGGAGCGTGCTCTTGCCAGCGCCGTTAGGTCCAACGAGTATCACTACCTCGCCAGCAGAGAGCGAGAGGGAAACCGACTGCACCAACCATCGACCGTCGGTGCGATAACCAATCTCATGAGCGACCAGCAGTTCCATAGGAGTTGTATCTCTCCTGAAGTGTACTAAGCGACGTGGTTAGAATATACTAATTCAATCATTTTGTCAACCTTAAACTTTGAAAACTACCACCCCGCATCCCGGCCCGCTCCCTAGCGGAGAGCGGGGCAGGGCGTTTACTCCATTCGCTTCGCCAAACTTGACATACCTTCTCGCCTGTGCTATACTTCTTCGCGTTGCGAGGGCGTATAGCTCAGCCGGTTAGAGCGCGATCCTGATAAGATCGAGGTCGGTGGTTCGAGTCCACCTACGCCCACCAACACCGAGAGAATAGAGAATGAGCGACCATTCTCTATTCTCTCTTGTTTTGGGGCGATAGCTCAGTTGGTAGAGCATCTGCTTTGCACGCAGAAGGTCAGGGGTTCGAATCCCCTTCGCTCCACCAATCACCTCCTCCCCTCCTGCTGTGCGGGCGGGCCGTAGCAAAGCTGCGGCCCGCTTGTGTTTTTGGGCGAAGTGATGGTATGTCTCAGCCGGGCGGCAGCCAAAACGCGCTGCTCTGCCAATTAACCGCCAATGCTTGCCGGCGTCCGGTGGTGGCCGGCCCTACCGAAGGTACGGCATTGGGCAATATTCTGGTGCAAGCGATTGCGATGGGCTATCTGCCCGATCTGGCGACCGCACGGCAAGTGGCCGCCGCTTCGGTCACGCAGCAACGCTACGAACCGCAGGCGGCAAATCTGTCGCCCTAGTCTCCATTGTGTGCTATCGGGTGTATGACGGACTGCGGCGGTTAAACAACTGCACACTAAGCAGCATTATCGCTTCCCAGTCTCTGTTCACCAGTAGGATGGGTTGCTAAGGTAAGGCGTGTGAACGTGCTTAACTAGCGATTGAGGCAGTTTGACTTCCGCACGCTAGGTATGGATGTTGCTGCCGAATTTCCCGACTACAACTCCGCCATCCGTTCCAATAGCTCGTGTGCCTGCGCCACAATCGCCTCGCGCTCGGTAACGCTGAGCCGGCTGAGACCCAACACTGCCGGGCCAAGCCGTGGATTAGCGCGCAGGCGCGCTTCGTGCGTGATGAGAAAGTTCCAGTAGAGCGTGTTGAACGGGCAGGCGCGCGGCCCGACCCGCGCTTTGCGGTCGTAGAAACATCCCTTGCAGTAGTCGCTCATCTTGTCGATGTAAGTGGCGCTGGCAATATACGGCTTCGTCGCCGTGCGTCCGCCGTCGGCGTTCAACCCCATCCCAATCACATTCGGGGTTACGACCCACTCATAAGCGTCAACATAACATTCGAGAAACCAGTTGTTGACCGCTTGCGGGCGAATACCGGCTAGCAGCGCAAAATTGCAGAGTACCATTAATCGTTCGATATGATGGCAGTACCCGCTGCGCAATACGCGACCGATCACGCAGTTCAGGCAACGCATGCGGGTTTGGCCCGTCCAGTACCATTCCGGCAATGGTCGCTCTGCCTCCCACGCATTGGCCTGCAATAGGTCGGGCATCAGTTCCCAATAACGGTAGTAGATATATTCGCGCCAGCCAATAATTTGGCGTACAAAGCCTTCAACGGAAGCAAGCGGTGCGTGGCCGCGTTGATAGGCGTCAACCGCTGCTTGCGCCGTTTCTAGCGGATCAAGCAGGCCAATGTTGAGCAAGGGCGAGAGGTGGGAATGGAAGAGCAGCTCGTGCTCGCTACTCATCGCATCTTCAAACGGGCCGAAGTCTGGTAACCGATGGGTTATGAAATCGTCGAGCGCGGCTAATGCCTGTGCCCGCGTTACCGGTAGATCAAACTCGTCAGCCGAGCCAATTGCGTTCGGGCAAGCAATCGCGAGATCAGCGATGGTT
The DNA here is from genome assembly GCF_937951745.1 of uncultured Chloroflexus sp. Lineage (GTDB taxonomy): Bacteria > Chloroflexota > Chloroflexia > Chloroflexales > Chloroflexaceae > Chloroflexus. The sequence goes on along the minus strand of NZ_CALFBQ010000084.1, from coordinate 45,782 downwards.
TGGCGCGTGATTGCATCGGGAGCGAAGCGCGCTGCTGGTGGCACTGGCCGACCGTCGTAGCGGCGGCGGTTTTCATGGTCGAGGTTCCATACGCCGCCGGTTGGTTCGCCGTCCGGTTCGATCAATAAGCCGGTCTGCCGGCGCATTGCCCGGTAAAACGGCTCCATCAGCCCCGGTGGGCGAGCGGGTGGATAGCGTTCGACCAAAAAGAGGGTGTTGGGCAAGATGGTGACGGCAATGCCGAGTTCGGCTGCCAGACTCTGTTGGAACTGGCGAGTGGTGTATTCAGCAGCAGCAACGCAGATGAGGTGGCGAATGCCAAACGTGGCGACGTGCTCGCGTAGACCACTGAGAAAATCCGATGCGGTGCGCAGATCGACCTCGTAGCCGGCGGCGCGCAATTCGGCGGCATAGTGGCGCATGGCGCTGATAATCAGCACGAGTTTGCGGCGGTGGTAAGGGCGTTGGTTAAGGCGGGCTAACGACTCGATCAGTACGACCCGGCGGCCTGTAGCTAAAGCGGGGTGATTTGGGCTGAGCTGATCGCCGAGAATCCAGACCGATTCAGAGAGAGGTGTCATAAGCGGTCGGTTGAGTGGGTAGCATCAAGACGAAGAGGTGGTAAAGGCGCAGAGGATGATAAATGCCAAGGGACAAAGGACGCCAAGTAGCGCAAGGGTTGGATCATAAACCTCTGTGTCCTCTGCAGTAAAAAGATGGCCACAGTCTTTTGTGCTACTGGCGGAAAAGCCGGTCGAGTGCAGCGTTCCACGCCTTCATCCGTTCCGGGTCGCCACCAACGTCGGGGTGATGGAGCCGGGCCATCGCTTTGCGGATCGCGTTCACTTCGTCTTCGCTAATGTGACCAGCCAACGAACTAATATCAATCGTCGCACTGGGGCGTGGTTCTTCGTGGAGCGAGGCTTCGAGCCGTTGGGCGCGGGCGCGCCACATATCGCGCTCGTGGCAGAGGAGCGTATTTTCGCGCATCGTCTCGGTGAGCGTTTCGACCATCTTGGCATGGGCGCGCTGCGCTTCTTGCGCGGCGGCCATAGTCTTTTCTAGTTGGCGGCGCAGCGAACGGATCAACGCTTGCGCTTCAGCTAATTCGCGGCGCAAGCGTTCTAGCTCGCGTTGGGTGCAGCCGTTGCTGGTTGGTGTCAACTCATCCGAGGTTAACACGCCCGACTCCTCATACCTGTTTGACTTCTCTGTCTCTAGTATAGCGCAATTTGCAATTGCGCTAGGGCAGCGTCGATGTAACTATTATACTGCATAAACCAATCGATAACTTTTGCTAGGGCCGGATTGTTGTCATTGCGCAGGTTCATCGCGATATGTCCCCCAAAAACGCGGTAAGGGTCGCGGGGCCTTGCCGCCGCGACCCTTCATACACATGTGGCAACGGCCACTTGCCGGTGGCCGTAGGGGGATTATGGGGAGCAACAGTGAGGATTGGGAGGATACATGTCGAGCGATGTCTGTTGCTCCATCGCTCGACCTGTGAAAAGTATAGCAAGCAAGGTTACGGTTGGGTATCCGCCTTAAGACTGATTTGCGAACGTTCCTGCACGACGACGTATGCGTGCTCGATCTCGCGCCGGAACGAGTCTGGAATGCGCGCCCAATCCATTACGTCTACCCGAATAGGAAGATCGCTCTCGATAAATGCCTCGATCAGATCAGATATCCGCTCGCACGGTTGCAGAAGGTCGCGCGGGTTTCGCACCACGAGATCGAGATCGCTCGCAGCATACGCGCCGCCGGTCACTCGGCTGCCATATGCCCATACGTCGTAATCGGGCACATATTGGTGAAGAATGGCGCACACTTTGGTCAAATAACGCTCCGGCAAATCAAGATGATATTGCACACGTATCATTCTTCCTCTTCAAGCATTGTGCCGGTGCGCAATCGCTTGGCCAAGGCCCGCGCGTCACGAATGAAATCCGGCAAGATCGCGAGTGTTGCTTGGACGAAATCTTCGCCGTGGTTATGGGCGGTGTGGTTGCGGTTGGCGCGATAGGCAAACCAACGCTCGACTTCCGCGATTGAGAGCAGGCTGTGTTGAGCGGCGAAGCGCGACAGCTCTTTCACTGGTGTTGCGTCGAGTTTGCGGCTGCTATGACCAAAGTCGCGCAATCACCGCCGGAGCAGCTTGAACGAGACCTCTTGCGCTAGCTCGCAGCCTTTGATGATGGCGAGCCGGAAAATCTCTTCCTCAACTGCATCTCGTTCAGCTACTGCCTGTTGATAGTGAGCTAGCGCCGATTCGAGAGCGCGTAGCGTGTTGTCGAGATGTTCGGTGTTAATGGCCATGGTTAGCCTTTTTTGGCGCAGGCTGGTCTGTCGATCACTGTCACATATTTAGCGCTTAGCCAGCGTTGGTGGCGGCGCGATAGCTCTGTTTGCCAATATTATACCCCCCTTGTATTCATTGGGCCGGTATGTTCCCAATACCTGCCTTGCGCCGCTATGCTACAATCGGATGTTGATGCCGTTGTTGTGAACTGTGAGGAGTCTGCCATGACGCAAGCCCCGGCGCGGGTGGGGTTGACTGACACCCGCTATTTTATGCCGCTGTCTCGCCTCGGAGCAGTGCAGCTCATTGAGCGCGGTGTGCTCGCGGCGCTCGACCACGAGTGGTTGCGGGTTGAGTTTATCCGTGATGATATTGTGCGGTTCAAGATCAGTCGCGGCGGCAGTTTTGACGAACATCCAACCTACGCGGTCTGCGCTGATTTGAACGCAGCGCCGGTGCCGTCTTTTACGGTGACGGAAACCGATGCCACTGTCGTGCTTCGACATGCGCGCCTTGAGGTGGTGATTGGGCGCAATCCGTTGACGCTGACGGTTCGTCGTAGCGATGGCAGTCTGGTGTTGGCGACTGCGCTCGGTCACGATGGGTTGCCGTGGGCGTATGCCACGCTGAATGATGCCTTCGCCTTTCACCGTGTCTGCGCGCGCGAAGATGCCTTCTTGGGGTTGGGTGAAAAGACGGGCCGGCTGAATCGCAAGGGACGCGATTTTATTCTGTGGAACAACGACGTGCTCAGTCCGCAAGGGGAGGCCGAATTCGCTGCCGGGCGCGATCCATCCGATCCGCGCACAAAAAATACCAGCACCGAGTTCGACCCCTATTACGTCTCGATCCCCTTCTTCTACCATCTTGACGAGCAGGGCAACGCGGCTGGCTTTTTCCTTGACAACAGCTATCGCCTGCACGTTGATTTTTCTCCTGCCGAAACCTACGGTATCTGCGCGTTGGGTGGCCAATACACCGAATACGTCTTCGCCGGGCCGCAGATGGCCGAGATTCTGGAAGGGTTTACGTGGTTGACCGGGCGGCTGGCGCCGCCGCCGATCTGGGCTTTGGGCTATCACCAGTGTCGCTGGCATCGCTACAGCCAAGCGGAGGTGCTTGCCTTGGCTGCGCGCTATCGCGAGCGCGGCATTCCCTGCGACGCGCTCTGGCTCGATATTGAACACATGGACGGCTACCGCGTCTTTACGTGGAACCGGGAGCTGTTTCCGGATCCGGCGGCGCTGGCGGCTCAGTTGGGCGAGCAGGGGTTTCGCTTGATCACTATCGTCGATCCGGGGGTGAAGGTCGATCCGCAGTTTGCGCTCTACGAAGAAGGGCGGGCCAACGATCTCTTTTGCCGCACGGCCAGCGGTGATCGCTACATCGGGCAGGTATGGCCGGGCCGTACCGCCTTCCCCGATTTCGTCAAGCCAGAGACGCGGGCGTGGTGGGGGAAGCTCACCGCCGAGCATGCGCGTTTGGGTATTGCCGGTATCTGGAACGACATGAACGAGCCGGCTACCGGTGATATTCCGCCCTACGCGATGCGCTTCAACGGCGGGCGCGAGCCACACGAGCGTTATCATAACCAATACGCGCTGTTGATGGCAATGGCGACGGTTGAGGGGCTGGCGGAAGCGTTTCCTAATCAGCGCACATTCGTGTTATCGCGGGCCGGCTTCGCCGGTATCCAGCGCTATGCCGCTAACTGGATGGGTGACAACTGCGCGCGCTGGGATCATCTCTGGCTGAGTATGCCGATGGCGATGGGGATGGGGCTATCGGGGCAGGCATTTGTCGGCGCCGACATTGGCGGTTTTGCCGGTGATACCCAACCCGAACTGTTTGCCCGTTGGATGCAGTGCGCGGCGCTGACCGCTTTCTGCCGTAATCACAGCGCCTACGGCCATATTGACCAATACGCTTGGTCGTTTGGCCCGGCGATCGAGCGGATTGCCCGCGACGCGATCGTCTTGCGCTATCGCTTGCTGCCCTACCTCGCTACCGCCTTTATGCGCGCCGTTGAAATCGGCGAACCAGTGCAGCAGCCACTCGTGTTTGCCTACCAGACTGACCGGCTGACCCGCGAGATTGACGACCAATTTCTTGTGGGGCGCGATCTGCTGGTCGCGCCGGTCTACGCGCCACAGGCAACCGCGCGCCAGCTCTATTTGCCGGCGGGGGAGTGGTACGATTGGCAGAGCGACACATGGCATGCCGGCGAGCAATTTATTGTTACCGCAGCCCCGCTCGACCGCATCCCGCTGTTTGCCCGCGCCGGCGCGGTGATTCCGCTCTGGCCGGAAGCGCCGGTCTCGACGATGGGGTATTATCCGCCGACTATCGAACTGCACCTCTTTGTGCCGCAGCGCGATGGCGTCTACACGTCAGAGCTGCATGAAGACGATGGCCTCACCTTCGATTTCCGGCATGGCGCGTACTACCGCACCACCTTCTGGGTCGAACGGCGCGGACAGCAGCTCTTGCTGCGCGCTGCTGTGGACGGTCATGGTTTTGCCGCCTTTACCCGCGAGACGTTCACGCTGGTGATTCATGGTGCGCAGCCGGCAACGGTCACGATTGATGGTGTGGCCCACCCGCTGACCAATGGCCGGGTAACGTTTGCCAATCGTGGGCAGGGGTTTGTGGCGGTGTGCGCGATCTAAATTGATCTGCGGGTTGCCTACGCTAGAGTATAGCGGAGACAACCCGCAGGTGGGATAATTCTGTGTATGGTGTGTGCTACCATGGTGGGCAGATTGGCTAACGTTACAATGACCATAGTCTCCTGCGCGGTATGTTGCAGAATCGGCTTGGACTGCTGTCAACGTTACCGATTTGGTGTCGAGAGGATATTCCTTTACAATGGGTAGAAGCTTGGTGCTCTATGCTGGCTAAACCTATATTGGTATGCATTGCGATGTTTCGGCGCGTGCTCTAGGTTGACCTTATCGAACGCAAACCAGTTGCTGGTTCAGCAAAAAGCTGGCGAACTCTTTTCCCCGCTTTTGAGCTTAACCGGCAGAGTGTTTTGATGAATCTGCTAGTGGTAGTGCCGCATCCAGCAGCAATGTATCGGTGCGGCAAACAATACCTGCATATTATGAACGTGTATAGAGATGGGATCAGCGGGATGTTGACGCCGGATGCTATCGAGATCCAACTAGCAACGCACTATGGAAGTTAGCGTTGGCGAATCCTTTCTATTACTGGATACCACGAGGTAAACGACGAGCGCAGGGTGGGCAGTGGCAGCACTTGCTCGTCCAAACCGACAGCACGCTTGTTGCGCTGACAACGGCCATCCAAGCCGTCGACGACTCGGTTGATGAGACACGTCCCTTGATCGACACGCAGGCCAATGTTACTACGCGCGAATCGCGCACCATCACCTCTTCCCAGCCAGCGCTTCGTTCGGCGCAGGCCAGTTCACATCATTGATGCCACTTTGGTGGCCTTGATCTCGCTGCCACTCATCAAGCTACGCAGATACGATCGTTCACGATCCCGTAGCCGGTCACTAGCCGATTTTTTTCGTAGTCTTGATCCGATTGCCACCTCACTGGCCGTGATGGAGGAGTCCTTACTTGCGTCTTCAGTTGACCACCACTGGTGATGCAACTGATAAGATTGCTGGCGACATCACCGCTCTTCGCGGCAGCCTTGATCAGGCTTAGCAAGTGATTGGGCAATGCGAATACGTGGTCGCCACGCTGCATTCAGAAAGTGAAGTCTGCGTAACAAAGCCTTCCTGCGCTGCTTAATCAAATGGCATGGTTCTGTCCATGGCCTTAGCGTGGCTCGGCTTAACCCACATCGGCTGGCTCGTGCAAGGTCTTGAGATGCTTGGATCAGCGTTTGCCGGCTCGAAACGAGAGACGGCTACGCATTGCCGAGGATTTATACGTATAAGAAAGGTAACATACGGGATGTTGCACCATCGATGCTGAGCAATTGCGTGAACCTCTACCGGGTAGCGCGTGACTAACATATTCAGAGCGCTGCATAACCTCGTCTTAATCTTCGTTTGCTACGATAGCCAGCGCTAGGCAATCGCTCAACTACTACGAGGTGATCTATGGCGTTGTTTCTGCTTGTGGTGGGGTTTTTCATGCTCTTGTTCGCTGGTTTTGTCTTTTACCAAGGCAATCACTTGGGGCATTATATTGAAACTCAAGGCACCGTGATAGATCTAAAGGTCGACGAAGAAGGCGCGGCGGCGCCAGTGGTGCGCCTTATTACGCAGAACGGTCAGGAAGTGATCTTCACCGGGAAGACGGCTTCCAACCCTCCCGCCCATACCGTTGGTCAAATCGTCACTGTCCGCTACTCACCTAACCGCCCCGACCAAGCGAGTATCAAGGGCGAAGGCAACCTATTTCTGATCGTCTTTGGAGTGGTGGGCGCCATTCTGTTCGGGTTGGGAATGGTAGCGTTGGTGCTGGGCTGGTGAGGCGGCGGTGGTTGTGAGAGTTATTATCTTGCTCCTGCTGCTCGTTGCCGGTTGCGCGCCGTTACCGGTAACTGCACCCACCTCTACGCCGCCGGCGCGGTTGTCGCGGCAAGCACGTTGGCAAATTCAATACACCGGTACGTTGCAGATCGATGTGAATGTAGACGTGTTCAACGTCGATCTCTTTGACACGCCGTCCGAGACCATCGCCCTGCTGCGCCGGCGCGGCGTGTTTGTGATGTGTTATTTCAGCGCCGGCTCGTATGAAGATTGGCGGCCTGACGCCGCGCTCTTTCCGCCAGCAGTGTTGGGTAACGAGATGGCTGGCTGGCCCGGCGAGAAGTGGTTAGATATCCGACAGATCGATGTGTTGGCACCGATCATGCAGGCCCGGCTTGAGCTTGCGGTCAGTAAGGGGTGTGATGGCGTCGATCCCGATAATGTGAATGGGTATGCCAACGATACCGGCTTCCCGTTGACCGCCGCCGATCAGGAACACTACAACATCTTTCTCGCCGAAGCAGCCCATCAACGTGGCTTGTTGATCGGTTTGAAGAACGATCTCGATCAAATTCCTGTCTTAGTTTCCTATTTTGATTGGGCGCTCAATGAAGAGTGCTTTTCGTACCACGAGTGTGACTTGCTGTTGCCCTTCTTGCACGCTGGCAAGCCGGTGTTTGTGATTGAGTATGAGCTGGAACCGGCAGTGTTTTGCCCGCAGGCGCTGGCTATGAATGTCAATGCGTTACATAAGCATTGGCAACTCGATGCCTACCGGGTTGATTGCCGTGAGTGGCCGGTAAGGTCGTAACGTTTGCGCAGCTCTCGTGCTGGTTTTGTCTTGCGACATACGCATAGTTGATGTGGAATGCGGCAGTTTAACTGCCGCATTCCCTATTAAGGATGAAGGCAGTGTAACATCAGAGCGGCATTGCGCATCTTCCTTGGCAGAGGGTTGACCGGTACATGTTCTGCCGGTAACGATGAAGGAGCCTGTGATGAATCTTGCCGAATTTCAAACCCAATTGCGCGCGTATACCCAGCCGGTGGTGGTGGATTTTTGGGCGCCGTGGTGTATGCCGTGCCGGGTGACGCGGCCCATTTTGAAGCGGCTGGCGCAGGAATATCAGGGGAAGGTGGCACTCTGGGAGATTAACGCCGAAGATCATCCTGACCTGTTGCGCGAGTTGAAGATTTTTGGCATCCCGACCCTGATTGCGTTTCGCGATGGCCAAGAGATTTCGCGCCATATTGGCGCTAAGCCAGAGCGCGATCTGAACGAGATGTTTCGCCTGCTCTCGGAAGGCAAGACGCCGCCGCGCCTGAAGCCGGTTGAGCGCCTGCTGCGGATTGCGATCGCGTTAGTACTGGTGGCGCTGGCTTTTGCGACGGGTGGCGGTTGGCCGTTGTATGTGCTGGCCGGTCTCGTCTTCTTTAGCGCCGTCTATGATCGTTGTCCGGTGTGGAAAGCGATTACCGGGTGGGTGCAAGATATCGCCAGCAAGCAGAACTCGGGGAGGGCTTCGTGAAAATCGCCTTTGCCACCGATGACCATCAGACAATTAGCCCGCATCTTGGCCGAGCCCAATGGTATGAGGTGGTGACGATTGAGCAAGGGCAGGTGGTGAGCCGGGAGGCGCGCCCGAAAGGCCGGCACTATCATCAGGAAGGCGAAGTGCACGAGCATCACCGCCATTGTCACCACGGCTCGCACCACTGGTTGATGGAAGCCGTGCCTGATTGCCAGATGGTGGTGGCCCGCGGTATGGGCGAACCGGCCTTTCAGGGGGTGCAAGCTGCCGGCATTCAGGCGATCTGTACGCCTTTACGCACGATTGATGATGCGGTACAGGCGTATATCAACGGTACCCTGATCCACCATCCTGAGCGGGTGCATCGCCGGCATTGAGCGTGGCGCAGTGGCGCAGCATTGGATCATTGCGCGGGCCTCCTGCTCGCTGGGGTGAGGGAGGTTGACGTAAAGCTGCAAAGGTCGCGAAGATCGCGCAGGGGTGGGAATGGGGCGATAGAGAGTGGGCGTAGCCTTCCTTATTCCTATCTCCCCCTTCCCCAGCGGAGGGGCCGGAGGGCCGCTCGATCGCGTACCCCGATAGTGCGATCGCGGGGAAGACCACCATCCCAACTATCGTTACGCCTTAGCGTTTTCCTCACAGCGGGGGTGAGGCAGCTCATTTCCTCACACATTCATACAACACCTGCGTCCCTTCGCGGAATCCTGCGACCGGCGCGCAACGGGTTTGCAGCCACGCACTGATCTGATTGCTCTGTGCGCGCCCGCCGAAGAGCACATAACGCAACCGACCTGCTGCGACTAGTTCCGCAAGCCCTTCGGCGTCAATCACCGGATCACTGCCGCTAAACCCTCCTATGTACAATACCGGCCTGCCGGTCGCCAGCACCAGTGGCGCACCAATTTGCGCGCTAGGCACGGCGACGAGATAGTCAATGCCTTGGGTGTGGGCTTGCAAGAAGGCCAGCAATGTGCTGGGATCGGCGGCCTGATCGGGCGGGTGTTGGTTGGGGAAGGCCGGTGCCTCAGCCGGTGCCAAGAGACCTGTGCCGAACTGTGATCCGACATACGCACCCGGCAGTGCCACATCCGGATTTTGCTCGGCCACGGTGAGCACTGACCATGCTAGTGGGGTGATGAGCATGGCGACAACCAGAAAGGCATATGCTGCCACGAACGCCATCTGCCGCAGCCACCGGTGCCCCATTAGCAGAGCGATCAAACCGCTGGCCAGCCCGATGGCCGCGAGCCGCAGCCACCACGCATCTTGTCCGTATTGCCTCGCCAGCCACCATTGGAAGGCGAGCGTGCCGGCAGCCGCTAACGCCAGTGTCCATTGCACCCAACCCTGTTCCCGTTTGCGCCACCAGACTGCTACCCCGCTGCCGATCACCGCTGCTAGCGGCGCAGCTAACATGATCAGGTAGTAATCGTGGAAGAAGTTGGCGACGCTGAAGAAGACCAGTCCAATTAAGAGCCAGCCGCCCCAGAGTATGACTGCCTGATGCTCGGCAGCTAATGGCCGTGACGGGTGCGCGGTAATGGTTAGTCCGATCAAGCAGACTAACCCAAAGGGCAATAGCCAGCTTAGCTCTTTGGCTAACGGCGGCACGAACAAGCGGATGGCTGACGGCGTGCCGATCTCTTGCGCGAATATGTCATCGCTTGGGCGACTTGCTGGTGGGAAGGGTGGCCCACCGCCTACACCCGGCGGCGGTTGGGCAAAAGGAGGATACGGAGGATTATCCGGCGATTGGTTTGGGTGGTAGCTACTGGAATCGGTGATGCCTGCCGGTGGTGCGCCCGACGCATTGCGCTGCATCCCCAGCAGACGGTTGATCCCGTTGTAGCCGATCATCAACTCGACCACGCTATTGCGCTGGCTGCCGCCGACGTAAGGACGGGCGCTGGCCGGCGTTAGATCGACAATGATGGCCCACAATAGCGACGCCGTTAGCAGCAAGACGGTCGTGACGCCAAGCTGGAAGATCTTCTGCCGCTATGGTTTACTTGTGCCAAAGAAATAGAGGGCGTAGAGTGCAGGCAGCGGTAAAAACACTTGCAGCATCTTGATATTAAACCCCAATCCCATCAGCCCGCCGCCAAGCAACAGCCAGCGCAGCTTACCGTTCTCGGTGGCCGTGATGAATGACCACGTTGCCAACAGCAGCGTAAAAACCAGCTCCCATCCATCGTGTTATTGCGATCGGTACCGATCACCACTGGCGTGATCGCAAGAACGGTGGCGGCGACGAGACCGGCTAGCGTCCCCGTGTGGCGCTTGACCAGTGTATACAGCAGCGGAATGCCAAAGATACCGGCGAGGATGTTGGGCAAGCTGACTGCAAACCCGTTCACACCCAACGCCAGCGCAAAAGTAGCCTCAATCCACAAGCCAAGCGGCGGCTTATCAACCGTCACCGAACTACCCGGTTCGGCAGCGACAAAGAAGAAGTTATGCCACGATTGCAGCATCGACTTGACCGCCGCCGTATAGTACGCATTGGCGTCGCCAATTGCTTGGATATTGGCGAAGTGCAAGCTGGCGGAGAGCGCCATCAGCGCCAGCAGCACGGCGCGGTTGAAGGTCAGCCCGTGCTGGCGTGGCCGTTCCAGCCACGAAGCGGGTTCAGGCAACGGTTGGATGGCGGTTGAAGAGTTCATGAGGACATACCCTCTAATCTCTATGCACCAAACTCTGCTCGTTCTTGATGAGCGACGTGGTTCGGCATGTCATACCCATACTCGCTCGCTGCCGTTGCAATGTGGGGGTGTTTGGGAATTAAACGGTTGGATCAGCGACCTCAATCGTTATAGACCGCCAACGCGCGCTCCGTTCACCCCGCCAGCTCATGAGAGCGCTTGATCATCAGTCCCGAGGTCGGCTGGCTGGCGCGCATTTTGAATGACACCTTTGTCGATTCGCTCAGCACCATTGCCGGGCAGAATCAAATCGGGCTGCTCCTATTGGGAGCAGGATAGCGCCAAAATGCAGGAGTTCGTCACGTCAGCGCAGAAATGCCCCTCTGCGCAAGCTTGACACTGCTTATCACTAGCAGAACGAGGCTTGTTGGCGGTATTGAGCAACTTGTAGCATTGCCAGCAGCTTGGGCTGGTCTGGCATAAGCTGTCAGGCTTCGCGCCCGTCTGCCGATGCTCGTACCTGATGTCGAGATGATCATCAGTTTACGCAGAATCTCTGCCCTGCAACCACGCTACCACCTTTGCCCGTGCGATCACCGTCGCTTGAGCCTCGGTGCGTCGGCGCACTTCGACCTGCCCGGCGGCCAGCAGTTTTTCGCTCACCACCACCCGCCACGGCGCACCGATCAGATCGGCGTCGTTTAACTTCACCCCCGCCCGCTCGTCGCGGTCGTCGAGCAGCACTGCCAACCCGGCGGCGCGCAATTCGCCGGCTAGTTCTTGCCCTGCGGCTGCCACTGCTTCACCCCGGCCTAACGTGACCAGATGCGCATCCACCGGCGCGATGGCCGCTGGCCAAACGATGCCGCGTTCGTCGTGGTGCTGCTCGACGGCGAGGTGCAGCAGCGGTTCGAGGTCGAGTTCGATTCCAGCAAGGTGCAATGACCGGTTTTGACCATCAGCGTCTTGCACTAGTAGATCTGTAGGTTGCGGTTCGCTGATCGCGCCGATGACTGCGCCGCGCCCTTCGCTGCGCGTCGCGCCGCAGCGTGGACAAGCGTCGCCGGCGGCGGCTTGAGCGATGTCAGCGACAATCGTCGCTTGCCAGTCGCGCCCGTAAACCACGTCGCGCAGATGGTAGCCGGGCCGGTTCGCGCCGGCGACCAGTGGCGCGCCGTTGCAAACGCTCAGATCGGCCACCACCAGCACCTCGCGCAACCCTACTGGCGAAGCGTAACCGGGCGTCGCGCCGCAGGCTTGAATCTGCTCAGCGCTGGCCGGCACAAGGTCGCCGGCATCGATCGCCGCAGCTAGCTTGGTCAAACTCGCTTCGCGGTCGCCGCGCACTACGGCGAACACCAGCCGTTGCCTGCGCTGGTCGTAAAAGAAGAGGGCCTTGGCCGTGGCAGCTGTCGGGATGCCGAGATATTCGGCCAGCGCCGCGATCGTATTCGTGCCGGGCGTCTCGACCAGACTCATCGCTGGCGTTGGGCCGGTGTAGGGTGGCGGTGGCGCCAATGGGGCCAGTTCGAGCGGCGCACGCCAGCCGCATGTCGGGCAATCGAGGGTGGCTTGCGGTGCGGCTTGGCTGTCAACGATAAGCGTGGTTGCGCCGGTGGCAAGCAAGGCGTCAGCAATGTTGCCAAGCCCGCACTGGTGCAACGCTTCGCCAAGCTGCGCGCGGGCAGCAGTGAGCAAGCTCTGCGTCTGCGCTGCATCAAGCGCCAGCGCCGCCCAGCTCAGTGTAGCCGACACCGGCAAATCCAGCAAGGTGGACCGGCTGCGGGTTGGTCGCTTCCGCCGCCGCCAACTCCAGATCGTCTGCGGCAATTGCCGGTACGAGTCGATGTCACGCCGGGCCAGCGCAATAATCGTCTTTAGCCATGGTTCGACGGTGGTGGTTGGCAGCGTCACCTCTTGCGCGCCGCCAGCGTGCATTGCTGCGGTCAGATGCGTTGCCAAACGCCGCAGCGCCGCGCTGCCCAACGGCAACAACGCCGGCGCGCCGGCGTTCAGTGTGCGCAGGATGCCGGCTCGCCATAACAATTGTTCTGCTACTGAAGTGGCTTCGGCGGGCGCTTGGCGCAACGTGCGCCCAAACAAGCTGGTAAGATGCATCAGTGTCGCTCCATCCATTCAGTCAGTGCAGGTATTGCCCGCGCAGCGCTCGCCGGGGGAAGTCGACGCATACGTCGTCCCGATGTTATTACTGCGTCGCCTTGGAATGCGTCAACTTACCCAAACAACCCCAACTGCTCTGGTGCTTCAGGTGAACGATCCCCCGCTGCGGTCACTGGCGCTCCCAACCCACGTAGCCGGGCCGCGATCTGGCGGCACAGATGCGGCGACTGCGTTTCGTCAGGGCAGTGCATAAACAGGTAGATGTTGGAGTCGGTCACGACCCATTCGGCGATCCGCGCTGCCCATTCATCTAAAAAGGGCGCATTGCGCGCCAGATCGGGATGGCCAATGTAGCGCACCAGTGTTGGCCCGCGGCTGCGCAGCGGGCGTAACGGCACGTCAGGCTTGCGCTCACGGGCATCATTTAGTAATACTCCGCCGGGATCGTTCGGGTTCCGGATCGGGCGCACGTCCATGATTACTCGCCCGATCCGGTATCGCTCCAGCAACTCCATTAGCGGCGCTTCCGCCACTGGTAAATACCAGTCGGGGTGGCGCACCTCGATTGCCAGTTCCACTTCGCGCGGCCAACCGGCCACAAACCGCTCGAGATCGGCGCGGCGAGCCGGGCCGTACCCCGGCGGCAATTGCAGAAAGAACGGGCCGCACCGTTCCCCCAACCCTTGCATCCGTTCGACAAAGGCGTGCGCCTGCGACAACTTCTCGGCCAGCGGCCCGGCATGGCTCACCTCGCGCGGCAATTTGCAGCAAAAGCGAAAGCTGGCCGGCGTCTCGGCGACCCACCGCGCTACGGTTGCCGGCGACGGCGTCGCGTAGAAGGTGGTGTTACCTTCCACGGTCGTCAACTGCCGGCTATACAGCTTGAGAAACTCGCTGCTGCGCGTTCCCGGCGGGAATAAGTCGCCTATCCAGCCGGGGTAGGCCCACACCGCGCAACCGATTCTGATCATGGTTGTGCCTTAATATGTTTGTAAACGCAAAGACGCAAAGCTGTTTTGAGAATCTTTCTGCCACACGTGTGCATAGCCCTTCGAGGTTAGCTCTTACCTTCTCAAATCACCCCCACCCCTGCCCCTTTGCGGCACCAGACAGCCGTCCGGCTTTACCACACCTTTGCTTCGTCCTAGAACCGCTCACTGATTACCTTAGGTTGGGTAAACAACCGCAGATAATCGCTCCCGCCGGCCTTACTGTCGGTGCCCGACATATTGAAGCCGCCGAACGGTTGCACCCCCACCAGCGCGCCGGTACACTTGCGGTTGAAATAGAGATTACCGACATGGAACTCCTCACGCGCCCGTTCGAGCCGTTCGAGCTTGCGGCTATAGAGGCCGCCGGTCAGACCGTATTCAGTATCGTTCGCGATGGCCAACGCCTCGTCGAAGTTAGCGGCGCGGATGAAGGCCAGCACCGGCCCAAAAATCTCTTCTTGCGCGATACGAGCGTGGGGAGGCACATCGGCAAACACGGTAGGATTGATAAAGAAACCACCGTCTTTCACCAATTCGTGGTCGATCACCTCACCGCCGGCCACCAACCGCCCCTCTTCTTGTCCAATCGCGATATACTGGCTGATCGAATCGAAGGCGCGCTGATCGATCACCGCACCCATATCTGTCTCTGGCTTGGTCGGATTGCCTAGCCGTAACGCTTTGGCTTTCTCAATCACCCGCTGCAACACCTGATCGTAGACCTGATCAATCACAATTGCCCGCGAACAGGCGCTGCATTTTTGGCCTTGGAACCCAAAGGCGCTCACAACAATCCCGGTTGCCGCCGCCTCAAGATCGGCTGTCTCATCGACGATAATGGCATCTTTCCCGCCCATCTCAAGGATCGGACGCTTAAGCCAATGTTGGCCGGGTTGGCGTATGGCGGCGCGCTGCTGGATGCGCAGGCCGACATTCTTTGAGCCGGTGAAGCCGATGAAGCGCACTAGCGGGTGGTCGACCAGAAAATCACCGATCACCGCATCTTCGCCGGTGACGAGATTGACGACTCCCGGCGGCAAGCCAGCCTCTTCCAAAATCTGCACCAGCAAGTTCGCCATTACCGGCGCACGCGGCGACGGCTTGAGCACCACCGTATTCCCAACCACAATCGGCGCCACCGTCAGCGTTGTTGCAATCGCGAGGGGGAAATTCCACGGCGGAATCGCTAACCCCGGCCCCAGCGGAATATAGCGCAACTCGTTAAATTCGCCGGGGTAGGGCACGAGCGGTTGTCGTTCACCTTGGAGTATCAACGCCTGCCGCGCGTACCACTCGCAAAAATCGATCGCCTCGGCTACATCAGCATCGGCTTCGACCCAATTCTTGCTCACCTCGTACATCATCCACGCCGCCAGTTCCTCTTTCCGTCGGCGCATAATCGCCGCTGCGCGTAACAAGACCTGCGCCCGCGCGCTCACCGGTGTGCGCGACCAAGTGCGGAAGGCGGCGTCAGCCGCGAGTACTGCCTGATGGGCCTGCTCTTGCGAGGCGCTGCTGGCGTAGCCGACCACCTTCTTCGGCTCAGCCGGGTTGATCGAAGCAAGCTTGCGCTCGGTCACGATGTGTTCGCCGCCGATCACCAGCGGATATGTCGCGCCCTGTTGTCCAGCGACGTGCCGGATCGCCCGCTGCATCGCCGCGCGCCGGTCGCCGCTGTCAAAATTGCCAAACGGTTCGTTTTGAAAAGGGGTCAGCATATTCTTCTCCTTGCCGCTGTAGGCCTGCCATCACTGCTCATTGTAGCAGGGAAACGGACGAGCCGCGCTAAACATCATTCCTTGCCTGCCGAGAGCTGGGGAAGGGCCGAAGGTGAAGGCCAATGACATAGCTGCAGAGGCGGCAAAGGCGCAGTAGAGCCGGACAGCCGTCTAGTTTCGCACAGGCGTGAAACACCAAGGCGTAAAGAGCGCAAAGGGTTGGGAATGAGGAGGCGGGAGCGAGGCCCTTTTCCTATTCCTCACACCCTTCTCCTGATCTCCCCTCCTCTAGCGGGGGAAGGGGCCGGGGGTGGAGGCATCTTCTCCCAGCGAGAGGGGGCAAGGGGGAAAGGGCCATCAGCCCGCGCAGCGGGCTTAGTACGGATAGCCCGGCCCTTGAGGGCCGGGTGCCGTAAAAAGACGCAAAATGCACAACAATAGTTTGTTTTTGAGAGTGTTCGTGGCTATCCAACCCAACCCCCTCTTCTGCCACGCGGGAGAGGGGGTTGGGATAACCCACTTTACGCAGTCGCCATCGCCGCCTTCTGTTTGGCCTTTTCTTCCTCGACCAGCACACGGCGCAACACCTTGCCGACCAGCGTCTTAGGCAGCTCGGTGCGGAACTCAACCTCGCGTGGTACCTTATACGGGGCAAGGTGCAACTTGCAGAACTCCTTAATCTCTTCAACGGTCGGCTGCTCACCCGGCTTTGGCACAACAAACGCCTTCACCGTATCATCGCCACGCTGTGGATGCGGAATGCCGACGACCACTGCTTCCATCACCTTGGGGTGCATAAAGAGCACTTCCTCGACATCGCGCGGCAGCACCTTCAAACCGCCGACGTTGATCATATCCTTCTTGCGGTCAACGATATAGAAGTAGCCGTCCTTATCCACGCGCGCAATATCGCCAGTGTGCAGCCAGCCATCGGCATCGATCGTCTGCGCCGTCTCCTCAGGCCGTTGCCAATAGCCCTTCATCACCTGCGGCCCACGCACGCACAGCTCGCCGGTTGCATCGCTGCCCGGTTCAATCTCCTTGCCAGTGTCAAGATCAATCACCTTTGCCTCGGTATCGGGCAGCGGGATGCCAATGCTACCGGCACGACGCTCGCCAAAGACCGGATTGCAATGCGTCACCGGGCTGGCCTCGGTCATGCCGAAGCCTTCGACGAGACGGCCACCGGTCAGTTGGCCGAACTTCTCTTGCACGTCCATCGGCAGCGGCGCCGATCCACTGATACATGCCTTTACGCTGCGCAGGTCGTACTCGTTGACCTTCGGGTGGTTAATAATGCCGATGTACATCGCCGGTACGCCGGGGAAGAGCGTGCAGCGCTCGCGCTGGATAACTTTCATTACATTGTCGATCGGGCGCGGGCTGGGCACGATCACAATCTCGGCCCCGATGTGGATGCTGTACATCATCGCCACGGTCATCCCGTAGACGTGGAAGAAGGGGATGGCTGCCATCATCTTCTCTCCACCGGGCTCACCACGAGTCAACCACGCTGCTACTTGTACCGTGTTAGCAATGAGATTCCGGTGGGTCAGCATCGCCGCTTTGGGCAGGCCGGTGGTGCCGCCGGTGTATTGGAACAGGGCGACATCATCGGGCTTGATATTGACTTTGGGCGGCGTCGGGCCGTACTTCTCGAGCAGGTGCTGAAAGAAGAAGATGTCCTGCTCAGGCATGACATCAACCCATTCCGGTGTCTTCTTTTGCGCACTCTTCACCAGCAGATTCGAGGGGAAGCCGAGCGTATCAAAGATATGGGCCACGATCACCCGCTTGACCGGCGTTTCCGCGCGCACCTCACGCAAGCGCGGCCAGAACAGGTTCAGTAACACGATCGTTTCAGCGCCCGAGTCATGCAGTTGGTGCTGCAATTCGCGCCCGGTGTAGGTTGGATTGGTGTTGACCACAATCGCGCCGAGCCGCATACAGGCAAAGAAGGTGATAATGTAATGCGGCGAGTTGGGCAACATCACCGCCACCCGATCCCCTTTGCGCACACCGAGCTGGTAAAGCGCCGTCGCCATCCGGTCAACTTTTTCGTTCAACTGCCGATAGGTGAATTTGCCGCCAACGGTGAATCGCCCGCCCAGCAGATAGCGCAACACAAAATTGGTAGCAGTGTGATCGGCGTAGGTTTTGGCGCTGTTGTTTAACATGTCGCTGAGCGTAATGTCAGGATAAGTCAGCGACTGCGGCACGCTCGGCTCGTAGTACGACAACCAAATCTTGTCCAAATTGCACCTCCTTGTGCGACCTAACGTGATGAAGGGGAATACAATACATTGCTTACCGCTCAGCGGTGAAGGCGATCGCCTTCACCGCGCCGCCGGCCATTGCCTACACATCGTCGCGGAGCCAGCCCCGCTCGCGGGCGATGAACTTGATCGTTGCATCGTCGGGCGGGTACAGTCCGGCTGCTTGATAGGCGTATGCTAACAGTGCCGCGCCGCCGATCAAGCCAATAATCAGACCAAGCAGAAAGGTGAAGACACCGATCACCTGTTTCATACAACCTCCCCGTGTCTCTTCCCATGCACATTGGGGAAATACACTTCGATTGTACCATATTTTACCGGCGTTGGAAGTGAATCGAGTATAATAAAGGTGTTGCCACTCTGCTCCTTCCCAGTCTGTGTACGCAAGCTATTTCCCTTCTGCTAGACGATCACGCTGGTTGTTGCCCGATGATGGAAACAAGGAGTTGTCCAATGGCTAAAGTGAAAATGACGCGGGGCAAGTTTAATGGGATTCAAGCCTGTGCTGACGCCAATGGCATTATTGCAGCGGCGGCGATGGATCAGCGCGGTTCGCTAAAAAAGGCGATTGCAAAAGCGCGTGGTGCAGATGCATCGAACGAAGATCTGACAATGTTCAAGACCGCTGTCACGCGCATTCTCACTCGCTACGCGAGCGCCATTTTGATGGATCCGGAGTACGGCTTGCCGGCGATTGCCCAGCGCGCTCCCGGTACCGGTGTTTTGCTGGCCTACGAGAAGACCGGCTATGACGCTTCGGTTCGTGGTCGCTTGCCCGATCTGCTCGATGTCTGGAGTGTGCGTCGGCTGAAAGAAGCTGGTGCCGATGCGATCAAGATTCTGCTCTACTACAATCCTTTCGATGATCCGGCAATTAACGAGATCAAGCATGCCTTTATCGAGCGGATCGGCGCCGAGTGCGCGGCCAACGATATTCCTTTCTTCCTTGAGCCGATCGCCTACGATGACACGGTTGGCGATGAGAAGAGCTTTGAATTTGCGCTGGTGAAGCCCAAGTATGTCACCGCCTATATGGCCGAGTTCTCGAAGCCGCAGTATGGTGTTGATGTGCTCAAGGTCGAAGTGCCCGTGAATGTGAAGTTTGTTGAGGGGATGCGCGTGTTTAGCGGCCAAAAAGCCTATAGCCGTGAAGAGGCGAAGGAATACTTCCGGCAGGCTGCTGCTGCTGCGTGCAAACCCTTCATCTATCTCAGCGCTGGCGTCTCTGATGAGGTGTTCCGCGAGACGCTCGAGTTGGCTGCCGAAGCTGGAACGCCCTTCGCTGGTGTGTTGTGCGGCCGTGCAACATGGCAAGATGGTATTCCGGTCTATGCCCAGCAGGGGTTGGCGGCACTAGAAGCATGGCTTGAAGATCGCGGCGTGGCCAATATTACCGCGCTGAATGAGACGCTGGCCAAGGGTGCGAAACCGTGGTGGACGATCTACGGCGGTCTGGAGAATATTGAGATTGTTGATCTGCCAGTGGTGAGTTAGTTCCTGCCTCACTTAGCTCCCTTCTCCTCCTAGTGGGAGAAAGGGGTGGACAGAACGCATACGTGTATATGGTTTGCTCTCACCCCTCGCTCCCTCTCTCACCTCACGGTGGGAGAGGGGGCGTACCGTGTCACTGGCTCAGCTATGCACTCGACCGCAAGGAATGATCGCTCCTCGCTTGCAGAGTGGGAGAGGGGATGGGGGTGAGGGCCATCAGCCCGCGCAGCGGGCTTCGTAATGGTAGCCCGGCCCTTTAGAGCCGGGTTGTCTGGTGAATGCAGATGTTCTGTCTGCCCTTGAACCAGCAGGAGAAGGGGGTTACAGTCCCACAATCCCCATTCCACCCCTTCCGGCCCGGCGCAGCCGCTCGATGGTTGACCAGCGCGGCGTCTCAGGAACGCGCGTTGGTTGCAACCCCTGCACCATCAAACGCATCGAATCGCGCCAGCGCGCCGGTGGTTCAGATGGCATTGCTACGGTCTGCGCCGCCTCTTCAGCCAGTAACAGGGTAATCGCTGCAACCGCCGCCGCAGCTTCTTCTTCGGTTGGCGTGCCAGTGGTCGTGATGAGCATGATGCCGTCTCCTCCAAAGAAACCTTATCGTTCTTCGGTGTAGCTTAACGACAATCCGTTTCCATCCGTCGCACCTGCGTTAATCCGTGCCCATTCCGTCTGCCGCCCTGCATAGCACGTGCCGAAAACGGGAACTTGTTTCGGCGCTACCCCCTCTCACAATAACACCAGCGAGCGGCATGCTACGCCTGATCCGTGTATATCCGTCTCCCATTTCACTAAGTCTGCCCTATTAACCGCTGTACCATCACGCGCTGTGCTGCTAATTCGCGTTCGGCAGGCAACGGCGCTAGTTCGACCTGCGCCCCGTAGCGCCGGCGCAGCGCCAGCCTGATCAAGTGATCGGTCAGTTGCGGATTTTTCGGCAACAACGCACCGTGCAGATAACACCCAAACGTATTGCGGTAGATTGCACCGCCCCAGCCGTCTTGGCCGTTGTCGCCATAGCCGGCTAGTACCTTGCCTAGTGGTTTGACACTTGCCCCGTGGAAGGTGCGCCCGCTGTGGTTCTCAAACCCCACCAATCGCCACGGCCCCCGTCCTAGATCAACCTCGATCACAATGTTGCCGATCATCCGCTGTTTGCCGGCGATGGTATGCACATCCAGCACCCCTAAACCGGGCAGCCGCTCGCCGGTGTGGGTAAGGAAGTAGTGACCGAGCAATTGGTAGCCGCCACAGATTGCCAGCATAACCAGATCGTTCTCCATCGCGGCCCGCAATCCCGGCCCCTGCCGCTCGATCAGATCGGTTGTGATCAGCGTCTGCCCGCTATCTTGACCGCCGCCGAAAAACGCCAGATCGACCGATCCCCAGTCAATCATATCACCGGGATTTACAGGAATAACCTCTAGCTCAATGCCGCGTCGCAGGCAACGTTGGCGCAGGGCGATCACGTTGCCGCGATCGCCATAGACATTCATGTGATCCGGGTAGAGGTGGGCCAAGCGCAATCTGATCATGCTCGCACCAAATAATCTCCCTCGCCGATCCACGTATACGTCGTCAATTCCCGCAATCCCATCGGCCCGCGTGCGTGCAGCCGGTTGGTTGAGATCGCCACTTCAGCCCCCAAGCCGAACTGACCGCCATCGTTGAAGCGGGTACTCGCATTAACAAACACTGCGGTCGCATCGACTTCGCGCGTAAATCGAGCTGCGCTGATCGGATCGCCGGTTAGGATAGCTTCAGAATGACCACCGTACTGGGCGATATGATCGAGCGCCTCGTCAATATCACCCACCACCTTAATCGCCACAATCAGAGCAAGAAACTCGCGCCCAAAATCGGCTGGCTCAGCCGGTTTGATGTTCCATGCTTCATGACCGGGCGCATCCGACAGGATTGCCAGCGCCTCAAGATCACAACGCATCTCGACGCCATGCTGGGCCAATGCCGCAGCGACCATCGGCAAGAAGGCCGTCGCCGCGTCACGATGCACTAGCAGCGTGTCGAGTGCATTGCATGCTCCCGGTCGCTGCACCTTGGCATTCACAATCACCGGCACCGAACGGGCAAAGTCAGCACTCGGCTCGACATAAATATGGCTTACGCCCATCCCGCCGACAATCACCGGCACCGTCGCATTTTCAACGCAGAAGCGGTGCAGGCTAGCGCCACCGCGCGGGATTATCATATCCACATAGCGATCCAGCCGCAGTAACTGCCGCACTAACTCGCGGTCGGGATCGGTAATGCTCTGGACTGCAAACACTGGCAGACCGGCCTCCTTCAAGGCGCCGGCAATAACAGTGGTGGTCGCGGCGACGCTACGCCCAATATCGCTGCCACCGCGTAAGATTACCGCATTACCGGCTTTGAGGCACAACGCAGCAATGTCAACCGTTACATTCGGGCGCGCCTCGTAAATCGCGCCAATCACACCGATCGGTACCCGCCGCTTATACAAGCGCAACCCCGACGGCAACTCGCGCTGATCGAAGATTTCACCTACTGGATCGGGTAACTCCGCTACCTTCCGGCAATCGTCAGCAATCGCTTTCAGCCGCGCTTCGGTCAACAGCATCCGATCGACAATCGCCGGCGGCGTGCCAGCCCGTTCGGCATCAGCCACATCAGCCGCATTCGCGGCCAATATCTCGTTTTGCCGCGCCAGCAGGCCATCGGCAAGCGCATGGAGCGCAGCATTCTTTTGCTCGGTCGCCAGATTTGCCAGCGCACGCGCCGCCTTCTTCGCTCGCCGGCCAATCATCTCTAGATCAATCATCGCGCGAACCTCCCCGCTTGTGTTCATCATAGCGGCGCCGTTCCGATTCCAAGTAGCGCCGGGCGCGATCAAAGCGATCCTCTAACTCGCCGCGCTGGTATGCCTGCCAGAGCAACCATACCGCCGCTAGTGCCAATCCGCCACCCACTACCATGAGCGGTAAGAGCGCTGTCGTAACCATATTTGACGTGGCAATCACCACCATCGCTGCTGCTCCTAACCCAAACGCGAGCCGCCGCCGCGAACCGGCAGCGCTGCGCTGAAATTGTGCTAGGAGCAACACCGCAATGATCAGCGCTACAATGATACGGATGATGTCAGGATTCATGATCGTATTCCTGTGGTATGTGTCTTGGCGGCATTGTACCACGGTCTGCTGGCGTAAGTTGCGCTGTGGTTGGCGAGGGGGGATGCGCATAGTGAATGACTATTCTGCGAGTGGTGGCTGCGAATGGAACACCCGCAGCAATCACATAGAATCAGGATGCGCTGTTGCTGAAAAAGCTAGCGAACGGAAGAATTCATTTATCCGCTCGCCTCTCCCTCTCCAAACGCCGCCCAGATCAACAAGCCAAAACTCACGTAGTTGATCGGCGTCCGGATCGCATTCAATTGATTCCATGCTTCTCGCACTTGTGCCCAATCTGCCGGCGGCGCTGCTTGATCCCACGCCAAGACAGCATTGTTGATCGGCACGTTTAACACGATCGTAAAGACGCCAACCCCAAAAAAGAACAGCGCCCATCCCAATGCTGTGAGTCGCCAATAGGTCGTGTGACGCTGCGACCATAGCCGGATGAGCGGGTACAATGGTAGCCACATCGCTAGATTCGCCACGACGATAACACCTGTTGGAAAGGCGTCGAGCGCCCGAATCAGACCCTGTTCGACATGTGCGTACTCGGTGGCGTTCAGCGTAGCTAGCGTTGGGATCACGCCTTGCTCGAAGGTGTAGAGCAGGCCGGCAAAAAGTCCAACCGCGAAGGTATAAATGAGATGGACGATCCGGATGCTTACCATACAATTGCTCCTGTGGTGTGCTTACCAGAACGGCGGTTCAAAGATTTTGAGCGCCGGAATAATGATCACCAGTATGCCCATTGCGACGCCGACCTGATTGGAACGGCGCGCTAGTGTCTGATACTCGTTGCCTCGAGCATCTTGATTTGCCGGCTGAGCAAGGGGGTGTAGAGGCCATACGCCATTGTCCTCGCCACAAGGGAGAGTGCGATCGCTATCCACAACAATGGTACGACGCTCTTGCCCCTGCAATCATGAGTGTGCTGGTGACGGCCCCAATGAGGTAGCAGGGATTAGCCACGTAGTCATCAATAAACTTGACGCCGTGCGGCGCAAATGGCAAGCTAGCAGGATTGCGCGTACCGCGGGCAATCCAAATGGCATAACTGGCGTTTAAGCCAACCGCTGTCATCGCGGCCAAGATGTGTAGTAAAACCAGCAGGGTGTAGATGAAGGGCTGCGCCCCTTTCGGTGGTGGATGCATCGGCATTTCTCCCCTTAGCAGACGGCTTATACCGAGACTATAATGGAACAATACTGGATGATCTATGTTGATCTATCCGTATATTTTTGCCGATCGTCCACCCATCATGGATACACTCACCTACATCCTCGATACGTTACGCCTCAGCAGCAGTGTCTACTGCCGTTCTGAGCTTGGTTCGCCGTGGGGCTTGCACTTTGCGCCGCACCCATGCGCAGTCTTTCATGTGCTGCATCGCGGTAACGGCTATGTGCGGTTAGCCGGCGATGATACCTTGCTGCCGGTGGGTGAGGGTGATGTGCTGCTCTTACCCGGTGGCGACGAGCATACCCTCTGCGAAACGCCGACCGCGCCCCTCTTCCGTAATCTTGAACTGGATCAGTGGGGAAGCTGCGCATTGATGCGCTGGAGCGATCAACCAACTGCGATCGTGCTGTGCGGGACGTTCGATATTGAGCGACGCGATCTGTTGCCGCTGCTGCAACAGATGCCCCGGATCGTCTATATTCCACATCGCGAAGCAGGCACGTTTGCCAGTGTACTGGCATTGATGGCTGCCGAAGCCGAAGCCGACCGCCCCGGCAAAGAGGTGGTTTTGCGCCGGCTGGCTGATATTCTGTTTATTCAGATCATCCAGCGCTGGGTTGAGTTGCAAGGAGTCGAGCGTTGTGGTTGGCTTGGCGCGCTGCACGATCCGCTGATTGGCAAGGCGCTCGGCCTCATCCATAGCCAGCCCCAGCAGCCATGGACTGTTACTGCGCTAGCGCAGGCCGTGGCTTGTTCGCGATCGGCTTTTGCCGCTCGTTTTTCTGCTCTGACTGGCGAGGGGCCAATCGCTTATCTCACCCGCTGGCGCATGCAACTAGCTGCTCGGTTACTTACCGAACATCCCCATATGCGGGTGAGCGAGATTGCCGAGCGGGTCGGCTATCATTCCGAAGCGGCGTTTAGCAAGGCGTTCAAGCGTGAGGTCGGTGTCGCGCCGCGTCAGTATCGGCGATAAAAGCTGTGAATAGCCACAAAAGGACACAAAAGACGCGAAAATGAGAGTACAAGTTGTGCCTTTTGTGGCTCTCTACAGCTATTCCGCTGGTGCTTCTTGTGTCTCTTGGGGGCTGTTCCAACTCGGCCCGCGCAGCGGGCTTCCCAATCCTATCTCCGTTCCCTGCCGGGCTTGCAGCACCTGCTCACCACATTTGTTACTTGTGGTACTATACAAGAATAAGGCAGTGATGCCTGTCAACGTGACGGGCATTTTTGTGTGTTACAGCCAGAAAACGAGGTGAAGGGTATGTCCGTTGGGGTGGCTTATACGCTGACCTTGCGCTGCCAAATTGAGAATCGGCCCGGTATGTTAGGCCGGCTCACAACCCTAATTGGCGAGGTCGGCGGCGACATCGGCGCGATCGATATTGTCCGCGTCGAACGCAACATTCTCGTGCGCGACATCACCGTGCGCGTACAAGATGAACAGCACGGCGAGCGACTGGTAGCCGCAATCAACACGCTCCCGAACATTAAAGTGCTTCAGGTGAGTGACCGTGTCTTTCTGGCCCACCTCGGCGGCAAGCTTGCTACCCAGAGCCGCGTATCGCTAAAGACCCGTGATAACCTCTCACTGGCCTATACGCCGGGGGTGGCCCGCGTCTGCCGCGCTATCGCCGACGATCCCGA
This sequence comes from uncultured Chloroflexus sp., assembly GCF_937951745.1. Taxonomy (GTDB): domain Bacteria; phylum Chloroflexota; class Chloroflexia; order Chloroflexales; family Chloroflexaceae; genus Chloroflexus. Next base: position 20,271 of record NZ_CALFBQ010000084.1, on the reverse strand, counting down.
AAAGGTTTATTCGTTGACGTGGAAAGGGAACAGTGTGGCGGTAGTCAGCGATGGTTCGGCCATTCTCGGTTTGGGCAATCTTGGCCCCGAAGCGGCCATGCCGGTGATGGAGGGCAAGGCGATCCTGTTTAAAGAGCTGGCCAATATTGACGCAGTGCCGATTTGTCTGCGTTCGCAGGATCCTGACGTGATCGTGCAGACGGTTGAGCAGATTGCGCCCAGTTTCGGCGGCATCAATCTCGAAGACATTTCCGCCCCTAATTGCTTTATTGTCGAGGGCCGGCTCGAAGAAAGCCTCGATCTGCCCGTGATGCACGATGACCAGCATGGCACTGCTGTGGTAGTGTTGGCCGCCCTCCGCAACGCCTTGCGTCTGGTGAGCAAGACGCTGGCCGATGTGCGCGTGGTGGTGAATGGTATCGGCGCTGCGGGTACTGCGATTATTCGCACGCTGCTCGAAGCCGGTGTCGGTGAGATTACAGCAGTGGATCGGTTTGGCATCTTGGTTGAAGGGGATCATGCCCGCCAGACGCCAATGCAACGCATTATCGCTTCGTTGACCAACCGCGAGCGCCGGCGCGGCGATCTAGCTGTCGCTCTGCGCGGGGCCGATGTGTTTATCGGCGTGTCAAAGGGTAATATCCTCACCCCTGATCATGTGCGGTCAATGAGCGCCGATCCGATTGTCTTTGCGTTGGCCAACCCCATTCCCGAAGGCGATCCCGATATGCTGCGCCAGTATGCTCGGGTGGTCGCGACCGGGCGCAGCGATCAGCCAAACCAGATCAATAATGTGCTGAGCTTCCCCGGGATCTTCCGCGGCGCGCTCGATGTCAATGCCCGTAAAATCACTTCGGCGATGCGGCTCGCCGCTGCTAATGCGCTGGCCGATGCCATTCCGGCTGAAGAGATGAACGAAGACTATATCGTGCCGAGTGTTTTTAATCGCCAGATTGTGCCGGCCATCGCTGCTGCGGTGGCGCGGGCCGCAATCGAGGATGGCGTTGCTCGCCGCACCCACATGCCGGGTGATTGACATTGAAGCGGGGCAAGGTATGACGTGCCCCGCTTGTCGCTACCGTAACCACTCCTGCCAAGCGGCTTCAAGGGTTGCTAAATCAACCCCATAGACGCCTTGATAATCGGCGCTGCCGGGTGTGCTATTGCCGCTGCGGTAAAGCCGGTCGAAGGCCTCGCGGCCATACGTGACCAGCAGATATTCGACGAAGCTGGCCCACTGGTAGTAGAGGGTGTTCATTTCGGCGACGGGCCGGCCGAGATGGTTGGCTGCCAATGGCAGCGGCGCTTCCCCGCCAAGGAAGTCGCGGAAGGTGGCGTGCCGGCTCAGCCAGTAGTGTCCTGCGCCCCACGTTGCCCAGCCTTCGAGTACGATCGGGTCACTGTTGAGATGCGCATCACCGTAGTAGTCGTGGGCTAATTGGTGGACAAGTTCGTGCGCTAGAATGGCAACGACGCGGTCAGATGGAATGGCGGCACAGGTAAAGACTTGTACTTCGCGATTCTGCGTGTAGGCTACGCCGTGCAACGTGCAATTCGCTTCGGTGTTAATCGTGATCGTTATTGGCTCGGAAAGGGTCGTGGCAGTGCGTGCGCTGACGTAGGCGAGTGCAGTGGATAGCTCGGCAGTGATTGCGTCGAGGCTGGCGCTGGCCGGCAGCGCCAGCGGCGCAACGCTGATCCGCAGCATATCAGTCTGTGCTGGCAGCAGCGCCCTTCTGAGCGCCAGCGTCGCGCCGCCCCCGCTGAACTCAGCGACCAGAGGGGCAAGGCGGCGTGGCTGATGGGCACGGCTAACAATGATCACCGCCGCTGCGACGATCAAGACGATGGCGGCTAGCAGCCAGCGCATGCTAAGTGGAAATCTCACCTGTAGCCTCTCGGAAAGGCATAGCACGCTATGCCCCGGTGTCGCTGCAGATCACCTCGTACCGCGCCCGTTCACCGGTATGCGGTGTGACCGCAATCACGACCAATACCCCCCGCTCGCCGTTGTTCAACGTTGCCGTCGCGACGCCATCAGCATTGACTTCCAACGCCTCGACGGTGATCTGGCCATTGGCCGCCGTGCGCACCAGCCGTAATTCCCACTGCTGCGGCAGATCGCCGTCAATCCGCACAAAGCCAGCAGCTTCCCAATCGCCCGTCCCGCTTTCTACATCATCGCGGAAGCCGATTTCAGGAATGGCGATGTTGTCAATCATAATCCCCGGCGCATGCACCCCTTGATCATTGATCGACCAAAAGCGCAGCAATACCTCTTGCCCGGCAAATGGCGTCAGATCCATCTGCTCGCTCACCCAGCGCCCGCGCAGGCCATCTTCTATGTTTGCCTCTGGTCTACCCGACACCCCGGTTAACCCGTGGCCGTAATTCACCCCCTGTGGGTCATAGTCGGTTGTCCATTTGCCGGGTAGAGTCTCCCATGTTCGACCACCATCGGTTGAGACGGTGACGAAAGCGTAGTCATAATCGTCTTCGATCTCGAACCACGTGTCGAAGATGAGTGTGGCCGAACTGACGCCGCGCAGATCGATCTTGCGCGTGAGCGTTGCAATGCTATCGTCGCTGCGGTTGCTCCACCATGCATAGCGTCCGCGTGGCATCTGTCCGGCGATCCGCACGGTGGTGTCGCCGCGGAAGGTGACGGTGCGTGTATTGCGTGGCAACGATAGATAATCAACCCCAAACTGCACGATGTCGTCGCTGTGGCGGTTGTCTATTACGTCTGGGCGTACAGTGCGCGGCAACAAATTGCTCAATTCGGTGCCGGTATCGTAGGTGTAACGTCCATCACCTACCTTGGGGTTATTGATCAGATTGGCAACCGCCCAATCGGCCATAATCTGGCGAAAATGGGTAATGTCAGGTCGGGTGCGCGCGGCAAGTTCGACGAATGCTTCGAGGTTGTTCCCCGCGTTTGCGCGGATGAGTGGCCGCAGTTGGTCTTTGCCGGCGTATTGGGCGTAGATGTAGCGCATAAAAAGATGGGCTGCACCGTAATGCACTCCTGATTGGCCCGGCGCAAAGCCCCATCCCGTCAGTTGAATGTCGGTATTGCGTAGGTACAGTGGAATGAAACCATCACTCTGAAAGCCGTTGAGATCTTCGGCTAATTGCGACATGCCTTCGTTCAGCCAGAGCGCGCTGCTCGCTTGTTCGTTCTGGTGAATCATGTGCTGAAATTCGTGAGCCAGCACGTCAAGGTAGGTATCACTGTCGAACGGCATGAGTTCGATGTTCATAAAGAACATCTCGCGCTCATTGCTGTAGCGATTGACTTGGCGTGTTAGCGAGTCGCTCGACGAGTAGTAGCCGAGGATTTGGCGGCTGCGCTCGACAGCATTGAGAATTGTGATCCGGTTATCGCCATCAACACCGGGTTGCGCTTCACTGCCAAAAATTTCGCGAGTGCGCGGGTAAATCTCTTGCTCAAAGATACGCGCTGCGCGCTCTAAATCTCGCTGATTGTAAGGAACGCCGGTTTCCACATACATGAGCACTACCGGCCCGGCATAGCGCAGCTCGGCCGTGATTTCATACTGTGTATTGGTGCCAAAGTCGGTCACAAAGAAGGTTTGCTGCTCGCCAACTTGCACCTCAAGCGGTGTAGTACGGGCAACGTCAGGGCATTCGTCTGGCGCTGGGCGGCATGTGCCTAGTTGGCGAGCGAGTTCGATCTGATCACGCGGCAGGCGAGCAGCGGCATCAATCAGCGCGATCTCATCAATCTCACTGTTCGATTCGGGTATCTCTGTCGTGATTGGTGTTGGTGATCGGGGTGGGGCATTGGTTGAGCCTGAGCTGGCGAGTGGCGTAGCTGTGGGCAAAACGTACTCTGGCGGTTTCTCGACCGGCAGCATGCAGCCGACTAGTACGGCAAACATGCTGATGATAAGGAGGAGTTGTTTCATAAGAAGTCTGCTATGTTTGGTTAGAGATAATCGCACTGTGCTAATGTTGATCATCGTTGGTTGGTGAAACACGACTGTCTAACGCCTATTGCCAGCATTGTACCGCAAAACAGGCGCCGCTCACCATTGAGCGACGCCTGCTGAAAGGGGGAAGGAGGAAATCTATAGTAACGCGCTACGTGAGAGCTGATTAGGCCATAAGCGCAGGGTTGCCACTACGATTGGCCATCGCGCGCAGACGCGAGATCCGTTTGTGCGTCTCTGGGTGGGTACGGAAGAGACCGGCCAGCCCGCCCAGTATCGGATTGACGATGTACAGGTGTGCAGTCGCTGGGCGAGCTTCCTCCATCGGCATCCGGCTAGCCGCCCACTCGATCTTCTCAAGCGCGCTTGCTAGTGGTAACGGATTGCCAAGGATTTGCGCGCCGCCAGCATCAGCCATGTACTCACGCGAGCGCGAGATTGCCATCTGAATAATCAGAGCCATGATTGGGGCTAGCATCGCAGTGAGCACACCTCCCACCAAGCCCGCGATGCCACCACCTTCTTCCTCATCACTACCGCCAAGACCGGCAAAAATCATTCCCCACATCACCATATCGGCCAACATGCCAATTGCGCCAGCGATCGTCGCCGCAATTGATGAGATCAGCGTGTCGCGATGCTTGATGTGCGCCAGCTCGTGTGCAATCACGCCGGCAAGCTCTTCGCGAGTGAGCAGGCGGGCAATGCCAGTGGTCACTGCCACTGCGCCGTGCTCAGGGTCGCGTCCGGTAGCAAAAGCGTTGGGTGCATCAGTGTCGATGATGTATACCCGCGGCTTGGGAATGCCCGCCCGGCGCGACAATTCTTCAACCATTGCATGCAATTCGGGCGCTTCACTTGGTGAGACCTCTTGCGCGCCGCTCATCTTCAGCGCAAGTTTGTCGGAAAACCACCACGCGCCCATATTCATCACAATGGCCAAAACGAAGGCGATGATCATGCCGAGCTGGCCGCCAACTGCGCCGCCGATCACAATAAAGAGGCCAGTGAGCAGGCCAAGCAGACCAACCGTTTTCAAGCTATTTACAAATATCGTCATGTGGCATCCTCCACAATGATGAGCAAAATGCTTGCGATTGCATCGTTAGTATACCGATAAGCAAAAAGGCGGCCAAGGGGCCGTCTTCCCATCGTGATGGGGAGAAGTTCCCAGTTGTGGCGTTTATCAGTTTGCGACCAATGGTTTTAATCCAGCTTCAATCGCTGGCCGGTGCGGTTCGAGGAATGGCGGCAATGCTAACCGTTCACCGAGCGCTGCTACTGGTTCATCAACCGCAAAGCCCGGTTCGTCGGTGGCCAGCTCAAAGAGGATGCCGTTCGATTCGCGAACGTACAGGCTGCGGAAGTAGTAGCGATCGACGATGCCGCTGTTGGGAATGCCCAATTCGCGCAGCCGCTGCGCCCACGCCGTATGCTCAGCAAAGGTCGGTACCCGGAAAGCGACGTGATGAACGCCGCCGGCTCCTGCTTGTGCAGGTGGCAAGTGAGGTTGGGCGACGACGTGAACTTCTGCCGCTGGCCCGCCGTTGCCCATTGTATAGACATGCACCGCGTCGTCGGGGAAGTCGGGATGCGGATAGGTGCGCTGCGGTTGCATGCTCAGCACCATGCGCAGCATAGTGTCAGTGAGGTCGAGGCTCGCCACGCTGAGTATCACCGGCCCTAACCCGCGAATCTGATATTCAGGCGGCACCGAACTCTGCTCCCACGGCACAAACGTACCCGTTCCGCCGTCATCGACGAGCGATAGCCGTTGCCCTTCCGGGTCTTCCAGATCGAGCGTTAATCTGCCATTGCGCTCGATAATATCACCGGTTTTCACCCCTTCGGCGCGCAATCGCTCAGTCCACCATACCAAACTCGCTGCGCCGTTGACGCGCAGCATCGTGCGGGTGATACTGTTTGTCCCCCGCCGCTCACGCGGCAGCGGCCAGTCGAAGAAGGTCAAGTCACTGCCGGGTGTGCCGGCCCCATCGGCGTAGAACAAATGATAGGCGCGCGTGTCATCTTGGTTAACGGTGCGCTTCACCAGCCGCATCCCCAGCACACGGGTATAAACGTCATAGTTGCGCCGGATATCGGCAGAAATGGCAGTCACGTGGTGTATGCCGGTAAGTGTCAGCACGATTCCTCAATCTAGTGTGAAATCCAACCAGTCTATGAAATGAAATCCTCGCCGATAGATAACTTTGGGAAGTGCGGGTACATTCTCGCCCCTATCCCCAGCCCGCGCAGCGGGCTTCGTAACCTTAGCCCGGCCCTGTAGGGTCGGGAGACACGGCAGATTGCACCCTCACCCCCTCCCGCTTGTGCAAAAGCAGCGCGTTGCTGCGTTCCGCTCCTGCAATCTGAGGGTCGAAGCAGCAGGGAATGCAACGCGGCTAGCGATTGATGCGTCACTTTTTGCCGTGCCGCCTGCAATCTGAGGGCCGAAGGCGGGGAATGCAACCCTACCGCAACTCCGGCGGCGGTACCAGCCCGCGTTGCACCGCCACGATCGCCGCTTGGGTGCGATTACTCACCCCCAACTTCTGGAAGATTTCGCTCAGGCGATTGCCAACCGTCTTTTCAGCCAAGCTCAACTTAAGCGCGATGGCGCGGTTATCGTCGCCTTGAGCCACAAGCGCGAGAATATCGCGTTCGCGCGGCGTCAACACTTCGTTGAGCGCCGGCGCGTTGTCATTGCGCCGCAGCAGATCAAGCACGCGCGCGGCGGCGCTGCCGGCCAAGGCTGCTTCTCCGCGGTAGACAACATGAATGGCTTCGATCAATTCGTTGGCATCCGCGTCTTTCAGCAGATACGCGTTGGCTCCGGCGCGCAACGCTTCGAGTACGGTCTGCTCATCGCGGTGCATCGTCAGGACGACACAGCGGGTATTTGGGCTTACCTGTGCGATCTGGCGTGCCGCTTCGATCCCCGTCATCACTGGCATCGAAACATCGAGCAAGGCAATATCGGGTTTGGTCGTTTTGGCTGCCTCGACCGCGGCTACGCCATCGCGCACTTCGGCTACCACTTGAAAGCCGCCTTTACGCTCAAGGATTTCGCGCAGCCCTTGCCGGAACATCGTATGATCATCAGCAATTAGAATCGTGATCGGATTACTCATAGCCCCTCCAACTGGTAGCTATAGGTGTGTCACGTGTAGGTTCGCTACGAGCATCTTACCATGAAACATTTTTCCAACACCGTGAGACGAGACGATAGGTACGGTGGTTTTGACCGAGAAAACGTGACGCCGCTGCAAACCAGCGGCGTCGTTCATGCTCTCGTAGTATCGCAGGGTTTACTGGTTACTCCGTCTCCAAAATGCCTTCTAACCGTGATGGTTGTGGTGCTGCTTGGGCCTGTCGGCCAAAATCGTCACGGCGGAAGACAATCTTACCGGCGGCCATCGTTAACATCACTTGTCCTTTGAGCCGCTGGCCACGCAATGGCGTGTTCCGTCCATACGAAACAAAGTGATCGGGATCGACAACCCAACTACGTTCAGGATCGAAGATAACAATATCGGCAGTTGCGCCGGGGCGTAAATTGGCAGGTGATCGATTAAGGACCTGCGCTGGCCCTTCGGTCAATTTGGCAATCAGATTGACAATGTCCATCTCGCCACGATGCACAAGAGTTAACGCCAACGCCAACGCCGTCTCAAGCCCGCTGATACCGGGTGGCGCAATACCGTATTCGCAGTCGCGATCGACCAGCGCGTGCGGCGCGTGGTCAACGGCAATGGCATCAATGACACCGTCGCGCAACCCTTCAATCAACGCCTCGACGTGTTCGATATTGCGCAGCGGCGGGTCAACGCGGGTCGAACTATCGTATGGCGGCAGCAAAGCTGGATTGAGCCACGACGGCAGGCTGAGATCGGGATGCGCGCCGGGCCGGCCCATCTCGATTTCGTGGCGCTCTTCCAGCCAGCCGAGCAGCCAGCGGTCGGTGAGGGTCAGGTGGTGTGGCGTCACTTCGGCGGTCACCCGCACGCCACGCGCGCGGGCAGTGCGGATGAGCGCCACGCTGCCGGTAGTGCTAACCCGGCTGATGTGCAGATGCGCGCCAGTTGCTTCAGCCAGTGCAATATCGCGGGCGACAATCGCCTCTTCAGCGGCAGCGGGGATGCCGGGCAGCCCCAGCCGGATGCTCACCGCACCCTCGTGAGCGACGCCGCCAGCAGCGAGATGCGGATCTTGGCAGCTCACCATCACTGGCAATCCCAAGGCCGCCGCGTAAGCCATCGCATTGCGCATCAGCGCCGCATCGGTAATCGTGCGCCCGCCATCACTGAAGGCGATGCAGCCGGCTTCCGCCAGTTCACGCATCTCGCTCAATGCGCGCCCCTCGTTGCCCAGCGTCAACGCGCCGATCAGATCGATCCGCACGCTGCCATAACTGTCAGCCAATTCGCGCAACTGCCGGATCGCGGCGGCATTGTCGGGTATGGGGCGCGTCGTTGGGCGCGCGCAGAGAGTGGTGAACCCCCCGACCGCTGCCGCGGCGCTGGCGCTGGCAATCGTCTCTTTGTGCTCTTCACCCGGTTGGCGCAGATGGGTGTGGAGGTCGGTAAACCCCGGTGCCACTACGCAGCCGCGCGCATTAATCACTTCCACATCAGGCCCGAGCGGCTCGCGTTCGCTATGTAAGTCGGCGAGATCGTACAAACGCTCCACTTTGCCGTTTGCAACCAGAATATCGCCGATCGTCGCCACCCGGTTAGCCGGATCGATAATCGTGCCATTTTTGATCAGATACCGCATTGTATCCCCCTTAACCGGCCATTCGGTAGAGCAGCGCCATCCGCACGGCGACGCCGTTGGTGACTTGTTCTTCAATCGCTGCCGACGATGCCGTTGCGACTTCAGGAAAGATCTCGATGCCTTCGTTCATCGGGCCGGGATGCATCACAATCGCGTGCTTGGGCAGGCGGGCCAATCGTTCGACGGTGAGCCCGTAGACTCGGGTATATTCGCGCAGTGCCGGCAGCAATCCGCTCTGCATGCGCTCTTTTTGCAATCGTAACGCCATAACCACGTCTGCTTCGGGCAAAATCGGGTCAAGCTCGTGAACAATGCGGATCGTTGGCCATGTTGCCGTCCAGAACGCAGCCGGCCCGATCAGAGTCGGTGGGCCGCAGAGCGTTACTCGCGCGCCAAGCCGAGTCAAGCCCCACAAGTTCGAGCGAGCCACCCGGCTGTGCAAAATGTCGCCGACAATCACCACATGGAGATCACGAATCTGGCCGAGCCGGCTGCGCATTGTGTACAGGTCAAGCAATGCCTGTGTCGGATGGGCGTGGCGTCCGTCGCCAGCATTGATCAGCGAGCCGCGAAAATGGCGCGCCACTAAATAGGGTGCGCCCGATTGGCTGTGCCGCATGACGATCATGTCAGCGCCGAGCGCCTGTAACGTGCGCACGGTGTCAACTAGCGACTCGCCCTTTTCGACGCTGCTGCCGCGAGCAGTGAATGCGACGACGTTGGCCGATAATGCGCGGGCGGCTAGCTCGAACGAGATGCGGGTGCGGGTGCTCTCTTCAAAGAACATATTGACAACGGTTTTGCCGCGCAGCACCGGCACTTGCTTGATCTCGCGCCCAAGCACTTCGCGCATGCTTTCGGCAGTCTCTAAAATCTCTTCGATCTCGGCGGCGCTAAAGTCATCGAGATCGATCGCGTGGCGGCGCAGTTCACTCATTGCTTGCACCTCGCTGAATCACAACTTCATCAACCCCGTCGGTTTCGCGCAGGCGCACCATGACCCGCTCTGACAGCGAGGTTGGTACATTTTTGCCGACGAAGTCGGCCCGGATTGGCAATTCGCGGTGGCCGCGGTCGATCAATACGGCCAGTTGAATCCGGGCTGGACGGCCCAGATCGGCAATTGCATCGAGTGCGGCCCGTACAGTTCGTCCGGTGAAGAGGACATCATCCACCAGCACCACCGTCTTGCCGGTAATGTCAATCGGCAGATCGGTCTTACGCACGCGCGCTGCCGGGCCGCGCAGCTTCAAATCGTCGCGGTAGAGCGTAATGTCAAGTTGGCCGACTGGCACGCGCGTGCCATCAAAATCGGCGATCGCAGCGGCGATCCGCTCGGCAAGCGGGACCCCGCGACTGCGAATACCCACGATCACCACGTCGCGCAGACCACCGTTGCGCTCGTCAATCTCGTGGGCGATTCGTACTAGCGCTCTCCGAATCTCGTCGGCTGACAGAATCTGTTTCTCGTTGCTCATGCCTTCCTCCGCACTGCCGCATACGGCGGGCTGCGCAAACAAAAAAACCCTTGCCCACCGCGGCGGGGCAAAGGGATAACGGCATTTCAGGCCGGGTCGCGTTCTGGTTCATCAATACATGCTCCTTTACAGCCTCACAGGGCTGTATTAAAGGTAGTGGCATCGTACCACACCCCGACGGGGGTGTCAACTAACGGTGTGGCTCCTCGCCACACATAGCGGCGAAACATGGTACCATACCGTTAAGTGAGCAACTACCTGCGCGCCGAGATGGCGCCTCGCCGGAGATACTGTTATGCCGCGAGTCTTGATTTTGCACGCATCGGTGGGCACAGGCCACAAACGCGCAGCCGAAGCGTTGGCCGCTGCGTTTAGCCGTCGCCAGCCGGGAGAGGTGCGGGTTGAGGATGTGCTTGATCATACCTCGCGCCTGTTCCGTCTCGCTTATGCGCGCTCGTACCTTGAATTGACCGACCGGGCGCCGCTGATATGGGGGTATTTTTATACCCAGACCAACGCCGATCCGAATTTATCTGAAATTACGAACAATATTCGTAAACTGGTTGAAAGCATCGGCACCAATGGTCTCAAAGAGGTGCTGCGCGCGTTTCAACCAGAAGTGATTATCTGTACTCACTTCTTGCCGATGGAGCTGCTTGTCGGCTATAAACGTAGCGCACGCCTGACCGAGCCGGTCTATTGCGTGATTACCGATTATGCGGCTCATACCTTCTGGACGTACACCGAGATTGATGGGTATTTTGTCGGTGATGATCAGACCCGTGCGCAACTGATTGAACGCGGGATCAGTCCGCAACAGATCGTGGTGAGCGGGATTCCGATCGATCCCCAATTTGCCCAGCCAAACGACTGCTGCGAGGCGCGCAGTCGGCGTGATTTGCCGCTTGATACGACCGTTATAACTTTGTTTGGCGGTGGGGTTGATGATGATCACGTGCGTCAAATCGTCAGCGGCTTAATGCAAAGTGAACTCAAGGCGACCCTTGTGGTGGTGGCTGGCCGCAATACCACGCTGGTTGAGTCACTGAGCGATTTTATTTCGACCCCGAATGTCGATCTGCGTGTGCTTGGTTTTATCGATTACGTCGATGATCTGATTACGGCGAGCGATGTGGTGATTACCAAAGCGGGTGGCTTGATTGTCAGCGAGGTGATGGCGCGGGGGACGCCGATGGTGATTATTGACCCCATCCCCGGCCACGAGGAATGGAATGCCGATTATGTGGTCAGCACCGGCAGCGGCATCCAATTGCGGATGTGCGAATCGACGCCGCGGGCCGTGCTCAATCTGCTCAACCATCCAACCATGTTGTTGGAAATGCGCCAGTGCGCGCAGGCGGCGGCTCGGCCACGGGCAGCTCTTGAGATTGCTGAGAAAGTGATTGCCGATCTTGATCAACATCGCCATGATTGAGAAACCTATGAACCGGCAACCGATTGATGTGCTATTTGCGATTTCTGATACCGGCGGCGGCCATCGCAGCGCAGCAGTGGCGATTAGCGCGGCGCTTGAACAGTTGTCGGGCGGGAGTATGACGTGGGCTATTGAAGATCTGTTGCAGGCCACGAATGTGCCCGGTGTGCGCAGCGCTCCCGGTCTTTATGACCAGCTCTCGACTCGCTGGCTGAAACTGTACAATTTCTCGTTTCAATTGACCAATTCGCGCTCAACCGTTGGCTTTCTCTCGCGGGTGGTTTATCTGATTGCCCGCCAGAATCTCGAACGCCTGCTGGCCGAACGTCGCCCACGGCTGGTGGTTGTCACCCATCCGTTAGTGCATCGCCTCGTCTGCGCAGCCCGTCGGCGCCGGCAGAATGCGTTTCGGGTCGTGACCGTCGTGACTGATCTCGTTACGCTCCATGCGGCATGGAGCTATCCCGGCGTTGATCTTGCTCTGACCCCAACCGATGAGGCCTACCGTCTGATGCACAAGCGCGGTATGAAGCCGAGCCAGTTGCAGCGTTGCGGCTTTCCAGTGCATCCCAAGTTTGCCGCCGAGAATCGTGATGCGCCTACGGTGCGTCGCGCGTTGGGGTTTGATCCCGATCGCTTCACTGTCTTGCTGACTGCCGGCGGCGTGGGGTCGGGCCGGCTCGGTGAGTTGGTGCAGACGTTCGAGCAGCAGATGCCTGATAAGCAGTTGCTCGTTGTCACTGGGAAGAATCGTGCATTGTACGAAGAGCTGCGTCATGGGCCGCGCTTGCCGCATACCCATCTGTTTGGTTTTGTGAACAATATGGAAGAGCTGATGGCGGCGAGTGATGTGGTGGTCACGAAGGCTGGTCCCGGTACGTTGATGGAAGCCTTGGTAATGCGTAAGCCGGTGATCGTGACCGAAGCGGTTGGGATTCAAGAGCACGGTAATATTGATTTTGTGCTAAATTACGAGCTGGGTTTCTTTTGTCCTACCAACGAGCGGATTATCGCCGCAGTCAGCAGTCTCGAAGACCCGGCCCGTTATGCCGCAACGGTTGAGCGTCTCAAACACGCTGTCCCACGCGATGGGGCCATGCAGATTGCACGAGTGATCCATCAGCAGTTGAGTTTGCAGCTGAAAACGCTAAGCCGGCCCGGGTAGGGGGCGCGTATGCCTGCCCTTTACCCATGGTGTTGCCATAACCGTGCCAGCAATGCTTGCACCAATTCCTGCCCGCGCAGTTGTTGTCGCCAGCCTTCAGGGATGCCGCTGAGGCCGTAGCGGATACCGGCAATCCCGCCCGCGACGCAAGCGGTGGTGTCAGTGTCGTAGCCAAGCCCGATTGCTGCCCGTACCACCGCTTCGAAGCTGGTACCTTGCATAACTGCCCACCGTGCCGAGCGGAGTGTATCGACTACGTATCCCTTGCCTTCACCCGGCAAGGGATCATCAGGCCGCACATACGTCTCAAGCTCGATTCGCGCTTGCCCGTTGCCGTAGATGTCGCGCAATCGATCACTCGCCGTTGACCACGCTGCCTCGTCGCCAGCTAGCTCGTACCGTGCCCACAAGCAGTACAATGCGCAACAGATTTGTGCCCGTAGGTGACCGTGGGTTGGCAACGATTGCATGTGTGCATCGGCTACCAGTGCCCGATCATCGCCGGTATGCCAGAGCGCCAATGGCAATACGCGCATAAGTGAACCGTTGCCATTGTCGTGTTCGCCTGCCGGCCCTGACCGGTATGGCGGAATGCCGCTTTGCAATGCCTGAATTGCTTTGACGGTCTGAATGCCGGCATCGAAGACGATGCCGTCGGGGGTATACGCGCCCTGTTCATACCACTTTCGTAGTTTGAGCGCAAAGTCTTCGAGATCGAGCCGGTCACACGTGAGCAATGAGTCAAGCAAGGCCAAGGCTAAGGCCCCGTCATCCGACCACGTTCCCGGCGGGACGTTGGGGTGGCTGCGTGGGAAGCCAACCGGCGGTTGCATGTCAATTTGTTTGGGTGGCGGGAGAGCTGTGGGTGGGTGGAATTCGTAAGGTACCCCTAGCGCATCGCCGATCAAGAGACCGTACAACCCGCCCGCGATGCGGTCATGTCTGTCCATTGTCCCTCTCCTAGAAGCCGGCTTTTTTGGCAATGAATGTTAGTATTGTACTGCATTGGTGAGACAGCGAGGGACAGTCGTTGGGGTAGCGTGAACCGTCACTAGAGGGTACAGCAGAGTAACTACCGCCGCGACGATGGAATGCGGCAGTTGCCCTGCCGCATTCCATAACGCATGCTTAGGTTGCACCTTACCCGCGCGTCTGCTCGAAGGTGGTAGGGGTGGCGCTTTGTGCATCAAGCGCGGCTGCCACCCGCTCGCCAGCTTGCACGCCGGTGGCCCATGTCTTGGGTACGCCGACGCCACCGCGGTAGCTGCCGGTCAACTGCAAGGTTGGCCAGCGTTGCTCAAGCCGCTCGATCGCCGCCATTCGTTCGCGATGGCCGAAGGTGTACTGTGGGATCGCATAGCGCCAGCGCGTGACGTGGGTCAGTAGCGGTTGGCCACTGATGCCTAGCACCTGCTGATTGTCACGGATCGCCGCTTCAATCAGAGCTTCTTCACTTTGCTCGGCCAATTCAGGCCGGATCGCACCTCCGGCCAGCGTAATCGTCAGCGCCCGATCAGCCGGCGCGACGTGCGGGAAGAGGCTGGAAGCCCATAGAATGCCGAGGAACTGTCGCCGTTCGCTGGAAGGAGCGAGTACGCCAAACCCGTGTAGCTCGCGTGAGAGTTGCTCACGGCGGAAGCCAAGATGCACCACGGCTACCGGTGCATACGGGATACCGCGCAGCGCGCTAGCAGCGTTCGAGTCGAGCGACTCGATTAGCTCGGCGGCGGCGTAGGCGGGGGTGGCAATGATTACACTGCGGGCAGTGATCGTTTCGATCGCACCGGTTCCGTCAACTGTCACCTCCCAAAAACCGTCACGCTCGCGCAGGCCTACTGCTTTTCGCCCGGTGAGCACGGTACCAGTACCAAGTGCGCGGGCTAACCCACGTGGCCACTCGGCCAAACCGGCCCGGAAGCTGAAGGTGCGACTACGCATCTTGGGTTCACTCACCGCCGGTTTCTGCTTCGGGCGCTTGAGCATCCCACGCACGATACTGCCGCCACGCTGAGCCGCTTCCCATAACGAGGGGAAGACGGCCGCTACTGACAGTTGATTCGGATCGCCAGCGTAGACTCCGGCCACAAATGGATCGATCAGCCGTGCAGTGGCTTCTTGGCCGATCCGACGGCTGAAAAAGGCGGCTACGCTCTCGTCGGCGCTGGTCGGTGCGTTCTTGACGAATGGTTCGGCGAGCACGCGCAACTTGCCTTGCCACGAGAGGAGCGGCGTTGTCACCAAACTGACTGGTGAACTGGGGATTTCAACCGGCTTGCCGTTGATCAAGATGAACCGTCGCTTGCCATAGCGCGTTGCCGGTGTGATGCGCTCGTGTAAGCCAAGATCGATCAACTCTTGCCACAACCGCACATCTTTCGTGCCCAGCGTGTTTGGCCCGCAATCGAGCGTAAACCCTTCTGGAGTAGTGACACTGTGGATCACGCCGCCAACCCGGTTGGCCGCTTCGATCACCAGCACTCGGTACCCTCGTTTATACAGGGTGTAGGCTGCCGCCAACCCGCCGATGCCGCCCCCGATCACGACACTGTCGTATGCTGCCATCATACCCGCTACTCCTCATACCGTGCTCGAAAAGATCGGCCGTTCCGTCGCCTGTTGTAGATAGCGATCCAACTCCATCGCTAGATTCCGCACAAAGAACCTGCCGCGCTCGGTGACGCGCAAGCGGCGCGATTCTACCTCAACCAACCCATCGTCAGCGAAGGCCGCGATCCGTTCGATCTCGGCGGCCAATGCCTCGCCGAGCCGTTGCCCGTGCGGCGGCAATTCCAGATCAAACGGCACCTCAAGATTGCACATTAGATGCATAATCGCCTTCCGCCGCATCAGATCATCGTCACTGAGCCGCATACCGCGCGTAATTGGCAAATGGCCAGCGTCAATTGCCCGCTGATAATGACCAAGATGAGCGTCGTTCTGCGCGTAGCGTCCGGCCAAATCACCGATTGCGCTCATGCCGAAGCCGATCTGGTGCGGCGCCGGCAGCACCGTGTAGCCCATAAAGTTGCGCTGCAACCGCCGCTCGCGCGCTGCTACCGCCAATTCGTCATCGGCCAGCGCAAAGTGATCCATCCCGATCCATTCATATCCTACCGCAGTGAAAGCGTCAATAGCTTGCCGGAAGAGCTGGAACTTGTCGTAGCCGGTTGGCAACTGGCGCGCATCGACCCACTTCTGGTTTGGCCGCGCCTGCGGCAGGTGCGCATAGCTAAAACAGGCAATCCGGTCAGGCCGCAGATCAATCATCGCCTGCAACGTCGCTGCAAAGCTGGCCGGCGTCTGGTAGGGCAAGCCGTAGACCAGATCGATATTCACGCTGGCAAAGCCGGCATCGCGCGCCGCCAGCACTACCGTCTCGGTCTGGCTGAGCGGCTGGATTCGCCCGATCGCTACTTGCACATCGTGGGCAATATCTTGCACTCCGAAACTGATTCGGTTGAAACCAAGCTCGCGGAAGAGGAAAACCTGCTCGCGGCTGCTGATACGCGGATCAACCTCTAGCGCTACTTCCGCCTCAGAGTCAATGGTAAAGGCGGCGCGCAGCAGACCCATCAAACGGCGTGCTTGTGCTTCATTCAAGAAATTGGGCGTGCCACCGCCCCAATGCAATTGTACTACCCGGTGCCCCGTACCGAGCGTGGTTGTTACCATCGCCAGCTCACGTTCGAGCCGGTCAAGATAGTGATCCACCACTTCGGCCCGTTTGGTTGATGTCGCATTGCACCCGCAGTAGGCACACCGTTCGGCGCAGAAGGGCAGATGGACGTACACACTGATCGGATCAGGGGTAGCGGCGACATCGCGCAGTGCTGCAAGATAGTCATCGGCGGTAAAATTGGCATTCCAGTGCGGAACAGTGGGGTAGCTGGTGTAACGCGGGCCGGGACGGTTGTAGCGGTCGATCGTTGCGCGGGTGATCTCAACAGTCATAACAACCCCTCTTGCCGGCTGATCTGTAGTTCCGTTTGCAAACTACGTGGACAAGAAAACTAAACCCAGAGCTTGCCCAAAGACGCATGATCGACTCTGATTGTAGCATGATAGTCAATCATTTGATTGTTTGAGCAATTTGCCGACAAGGTATGCTCAAAGCGGTTTTGACTGTTGGGAATGAGGTATTTGCTTCCTTGGAAATGAAGTTGCGTTGCGAAAGCATAACCATGGTAAGAAACTTTTTCTCTGCAAGAGTTGCCAACCCATCTCAGAGAACTGCGGAGAGAGTACTCGTCGCGTCTAACCGGTTGACCGGGGGCAGAATACATTCCGCCCTACCTAGACCATCCCCCCCTCCCCTCGTGGGAGAGGGATTCGTTCGCGACTGATGCGATGAGATTGGGCTATCCCCCCTCTCCCCTCGTGGGAGAGGGGGCAAGGGGGCAAGGGGGCAGCGGGGCAGCGGGGCCGGGGCAGATGGGGCAGAGGGGGCCGGGGGTGGGGCTATCTCGCCCCGACCATTCGTTGTTCCCCCCTCAATACCTCATGCTATACTGTGGTGCCGCGTTATGGGCGGCTATGAACATCATGTGGTGAAGTGCATGAATCGCTCTCAACAACAACCGGTTCGACTAAGCGCCCTTCGATGTATTGCGTATGAAGTGGCGCTCAACGGATGGCGCATTTTGCGTCGTACAGTGAACGATTTTAGCCTCTGGCGCTTGATCGAATATCCGTGGGCGACCAAGGCACTTGATGTTCGCCGTGGCGATCTCGTGGTTGATATTGGTTCCGGTACCTCGTCATTTCCCCATATGCTGGCCAAAGAGGGGCTTGATGTCGTAGTGCTCGAACTCGACGCCGATCGCGTGCGTTGGCAGCAAGCCAAACGTGCTGCAACCGCTCGCCCCGGTGATGGCCGGTTTTTCCCGATTGTGGCCAGTGCAACGGCAATGCCGTTTCGTTCAGACTCAGTCGCCCGTATTGCCGCCGTTTCCACGCTCGAGCACATCCCCGATGATGAAGCGGTTGGTCGTGAGATTGGCCGCGTGCTTGCGCCCGATGGCATTGCCGTAATTACCATCCCTTACACGAGTGGTGAACGCACCGGTTTCTTCGAGGGTATTCGGCGCTTTAAGCGCGTGGCGCGCAACGCCTTTGTCCAAGAAGGGAAGCCCGGTTCCTTTTTCCGCTTCTACAACGACGCCGATATTCAGCGCGTGTATGTCCAGCCGGCAGGGTTGCAGATCAGCCCGCTGCGCGGGTTTGGTCGCTCGATCCTTAATTGGCGCTATCACGAGACCCGCTTGACCCGCTTTTGGCGCACGTTTATCTTGAAAGACCTGCTCCTCGCGTGGATTGTCCATCCGCTCGAAGAGCGCTTCGATCGTACTGATCCGCTGTACGTGATGTTTACGCTGCGTAAGCCGCGTTCATCTGTCCCTCTGTCCCAACAAGGGTAGGAGATACTGTGGTGTGCGCTGCCGGTGATGGCCCTTACGAAGGGTCTGGTCATCCCATTGATTGTGCCAGCGGTCTTGTACTACCGCCCCGGCTGGTCGATCGCGAGCGTACAGCGACCGAGCGATCCGCGCTGCGCTCGCAATGATACCGGCGACTCACTGGGCGCGCAGTCATTCGTTGACCAATGCGGGGAAGGCAAGCGGGTTCCTTCTGCTCGCTATCGTTGTGTTGGCAAGAGCACGAGCAGATGGCTGCTTTTATCTGTGCTGCAAGCGCGCATCCTTACGCTGGTCATGCTGTTCCTCTTGAGGTTGATCCTGCCTTCACCGCCGACTCGCCTCGTCTATTGCAATCTGTTCGTATGACCGCGGGAACAAAATTGACTTCGCTTACGTCACTCTCATGGTAGAATGTACCCGGCTATGGAATCCAATATGCGCATCTTGTACATTTTGCCCCGCTACGATAGCGCGGCCATGGGGAACCGAATTCACACCGAAGTGATTCAGGCTTGGCGCGAGCTTGGAATAGAAGCTGAGGTGTTGAGTTTGGCGACCAACCAGCGTCGTCCCACTCGAGTGATCGAAGATGGGATCGTGGTGCATCGTCTGCCATCAAGTGGTCTGCTCCCTATCAAGGTGGCGAATCGAGCCTTAGCCCCGATTTTTCCCTACCCCTACCTAGCCAGTGCGATCGTTGGCTTGCGCCGCTTTTTTGCAACTGCTCCTGCTTTTGACCTCTGTCACATCGAAACGGCTTTTCCGCTTGGTTTTGCTGCGGCGTTGGCTGGTCATCAAACTCCGCCTCTTGCGGTCACGTTGCCCGGCGCCGATGTGATGGCCGAACCAGAGTATGATTATGGCTATGCCCGCTTTCGGGCTGTGCGTGCTGTCTTGCCGTATGTCTTTCGCCGTGCGCTGGTGATCCGCGCCGACTCGCCCCAGATTCGCGAGTTGGCGATTGGTCGTGGTGCTTCGCCGGCAAAGGTGACGGCTATTCCCTATAACATTACCGCCGATAGCTTTCCACCAGCCGGTGAGGCGTTAGCGGATGTTCGTGCGCGTAGCCGGGCGATGCTCGTTGCCCGTTATCAGCTCGATCCGCAGCGCCCGATTATCGTGAGCTTGAACCGTCTGCATCCGTTTAAGGGGATTGCGTATCTGGTCGAGGCGGTGCCAACGATGCGAGCAGCTGGCTTGGCGCCGCAGGTCTTGATTGTGGGGCCTAATCGCTCAACACCGCAGTTTGGCGATTATGGCGCCTACCTGCGCCGCCGCGCCGCTGAGTTAGGAGTGGCAGCCGACGTATTGCTCACGGGGGCTATTCCGCATCACGATGCGTTGACCTATCTCGCCGGGGCCGATGTGGTGGTCGTGCCGTCGGTCGCCGAGTCGTTTAGCCGGGTGGTAATTGAAGCCTGCGCTGCTGGTACGCCACCGGTTGTGACCTCTACCACCGGCGCTAGTGCCTACGTCACTGCCGCCCAAGCTGGCATGGTTGTTCAGCCTCGTTCTGGCCCGGCCATTGGCGAGGCGATTGTGGCGTTGCTGCGTGATCGGGCGACATGGGAAGCCCACAGCACGCGCGCGGTTGCCTTAGCCCGCCAGTTTTCCTCGCAGCAGATTGCTGCCGATTTGGCTGCCCTGTATCGGGCAGCTTTGCGTGGGGCGTAGTAAGGTTGCTTCTTCGTTTGGGACACATGCACGACCCGTTTCTGAGGAGGTTTCAATGGCTCGCAAAATGACTCTGACGCCGCTGTTGGCGCTGGTCGCCGTAGCGATTGCTGTGGTGACGGCATTCGTTTTTGCCCTCCGTCCCAGCCAAGCCGAAGAGGGTGGCCCGATTTTGCAGTATCCCCCCGAACCACCCGCCCCCACCGTTGGCCCGAATCCGACGATCCCTGCCTTCCTCGCCTCAGGCCCCCTGTTCGTGGCCGATTTTGCCACCACCGACGCCATCGCCGATTGGCAGATGGTCGAACTCGACTTCATCTTGCCCGAAGACCGCGCCAATTGGGTGATCGACACCGGTCGTCTGCGCCAA
>NZ_CALFBQ010000083.1 GCF_937951745.1 uncultured Chloroflexus sp. | reverse complement strand
GCGGAGCAGGCAAGATGCGCTGCGCCGGATGACGACGGGCCATTTGGTGCGGAGCGTGCCACGTGGGCCGTCCTCCGTGTCAACCGCGATGCGATTGACGATGGGGAGTATAGCAACTCTTGCCCGATTTGTCAAGCGGCTCGAGTCGCCGGAGATGCGTAGCCCTTTTTTGCTTTTCTAGTCAGCGAAAACGCTTTTGTTTCACTCGTGTTTCGGTCCAGTACGATCACGCAATGTTAATGAGATCTCGCAGGTACACCCTCTTTGCAGCTCATGCTATAATATATGGCAATAACGCCACTGTGAATAAAATCACCAGCAGACGCGCGCATATGCGCCAAGTGAAAGCGTAGGGAACAGTGAAAGAGTTCTTCCGCCTCAGCCGAAAAGGGTTTACCGGGCCCGATGATCAAGACAATGCCCAAATCCCGGACGATCTGTGGGTAAAGTGCAGCGAATGTCGCGAGCTGATTTACAAGAAACAGCTCAACGACAATCTCAAAGTCTGCCCGAAGTGCGGTCATCATATGCGCCTCAGCGCCCACGAGTGGCTCGGTCTGCTCGATGTCGGATCGTTTCGCGAGATGGATGCCAACCTGTTGCCGACCGACCCGCTCGGTTTTGTCGCTGCTGATGAAAGCTATGCCGCCAAATTGGCCAAAGCCCAGCAACGTACTGGTATGGCTGATGCCGTGATTTCTGGTGTCGGTGCGATCAGTGGTGTGCAACTGTGTGTCGCCGTAGGTGATTTCTCGTTTATGGGAGCGTCGATGGGCAGCGTCTACGGCGAGAAGATGGCCCGCGCCGCCGAGCGCGCCGCTGAGCTGGGGGTGCCGTTGTTGACGATTAATACGTCAGGCGGCGCGCGCCAGCAAGAGGGTGTGATCGGCTTGATGCAGATGGCTAAGGTGACGATGGCGTTGACCCGCTTGGCGGCTGCCGGCCAACCTCATATCGCTCTGTTGGTTGACCCATGCTACGGTGGTGTGACCGCTTCCTATCCGTCGGTGGCCGATGTTATTATCGCTGAACCGGGCGCTAATATCGGTTTTGCTGGCAAACGCCTGATCGAGCAGATTATGCGCCAGAAGTTGCCTGCTGGTTTCCAGACGGCTGAGTTTATGCTCGAACACGGGATGATTGATATGGTGGTGCCGCGCAGTGAGATGCGCGATATGCTGGCTCGCCTGCTTAAGCTCTACCAACAGCGGCCAGCTCCGGCAGCTAGGACCGATCAGCTCGCGGCGCGCCGCGCTACTCTCCCGCAGCCGATTATGTAAGATCACGCGAGGCACGGTATGGAAGAGACTCCTCCACAACAAACGATGACTCCGTGGGATCGCGTGCAGTTGGCGCGCCATCCTCAGCGTCCGCATACCCTCGATTATATCGCTGCTCTCTGCGAGGATTTTGTCGAATTGCACGGCGATCGGCGGTTCGGTGATGATCCGGCGATGGTCGGCGGGATGGCAACGTTTGCCGGCCAGACGGTGATGGTGATCGGCCACCAGAAGGGTAACGATACCCGCGAGAATATGCGGCGCAATTTCGGTATGCCTCACCCAGAAGGCTACCGCAAGGCGCAGCGGTTGATGCGCCACGCTGAGAAGTTTGGTTTGCCGGTGATTTGTTTTGTTGATACCCCCGCCGCCGATCCGACCAAGAGTTCGGAAGAGCGCGGGCAAGCCAATGCGATTGCCGAAAGCATTATGCTGATGACGACGTTGCGCGTGCCGAGCGTGGCCGTCGTCATTGGCGAGGGCGGCAGTGGTGGCGCGTTGGCGATCAGTGTCGCCGATCGCATTCTGATGCAAGAGAATTCGATCTATTCTGTTGCCCCACCCGAAGCGGCCGCTTCCATCCTCTGGCGCGATGCCGCAAAGGCGCCTGAGGCTGCCAAGGCCCTTAAGCTGACTGCCGCCGATCTCTTCGAGTTGCGCATTATCGATGAGGTGATTCCCGAACCTCCCGGCGGTGCTCATACTGACCGTCTTGCTGCTATCGCTGCGGTTGGTGAGCGGCTCCGCTTCCATCTGGCCGATCTGCAGCAGCGTGATCTTGATACGCTGCTGCGTGAACGGTACCAAAAGTATCGCTCAATGGGCCAGTATCAAGAGCAGCAGATGGATTTCTTTGCCCGCCGATCATGACCCTGAGGACAGCTTCGGCTCGTCTGCCTAACGATCGGGGCAGGGACAACGCAGCACGTTGTCCCTGCACTCTTTCCCCACGCGATCGGGTGCCGTTATCCGGCTTCCCCAATCAGCTCATCTGCTGCCGCCAACAATTGCGCGATCCGTTGTGGCGGCGTATTCTTGCTTTTGAGGTACAGTTCGAGCGCTTGCCGTGGCGTCAATCCCTCTCGCAACGCTTCCGCAACCCCGGCAAAGCGTTGGCGCACCGGTCGTTCCACATCAAATACAATGGCGGCAATTACGGCTGCGCCGGCTTCATGGAGCCACGTCCGCACTTGCTCTTCGCGGAGCAGTGGGGTCTGCTCGCGCCCAAGCTGCACTTCGACGCGCACCACCGCATCACGCACATCGTGACGCTCGATCGCCGTCCGTAATGCTGCCGCCGGATCACTGCTCCGACGAAGATCACGTTCAATGCTGACAAACGGACGCGCGTTTAACGGCACAAAGCGCCAGCGCGCTTGGCCCGGCGCTAATTCCACGAAGACACAGCCTTTTGGTTCGTCGCGCTCGCCAAAATCGATCCGTTCGATACTGCCGGGATAGACGATCGGCGGCTGTTCACCTAACGCTTGATGGCGGTGAATATGGCCCAACGCGACATAATCGACGCCGGGATGGGTTAACGCCGAGCGCGGCAGGCTTAGATCACGGCCAAGAAGCATAGCTCGTTCTGAACCCAACTGGGCGCCTTCCACCGTTCCGTGAAAGGCAATGATGGTAGGCAGGTTGGGGTCGCGTTGAGCTACCGCATGCTCAATAAAATCGGCCAACCGGCGGCTCAATTCGTCCTCGATTGTTGCAAACGACGCACCGGCCATTTCTTCGCGGGCCAGCAACATTTGGCGCGTTACCCACGGCACGGCAATCAATTGCACCTCGCCGTTGCGGGTGATAATCCGGTGTCGGCGCAGCCGGTCGGCTACCGTCACCCCGTCGAGCGCCAGCGTGGCAAAGATCTCGACCGAGTGCGCTTTGCCTTGCGCTGGCGAAATATCATGGTTACCGGTGAGAATGACCACCGCGACACCTGCCTCGCGCAATCGCCGGATGCGGGTGGCAAATTCGCGTTGGACTGTCGGGTTGGGGGTGCGGTTTTTGTAGATATCTCCCGCAATGAGGCAGAGATCGATCTGGTGATCGAGGCCTATACTTATCGCTTCATCAAGCCGGTCGAGATAGTCGATTAGGCGCGAGTGCAGCCCGCGGCGCGGATCAAGTGCGCCGTAGTTTTCGACGCCGAGGTGCAGATCGGCGAGATGGAGCATGCGGATCATCGTGATCACTCCATGCGTTGGGTGAGAGTGACTCACTGCGTCGTTCCTGACATTGTGCTCTGACCTGTCGCTACCCTCTAAAACTGGCCAGCGAAATGGCAGGCGACCCAGTGGCCTTTGCGCTTCTCTTCAAACGCCGGCTCCTGCTCTTTGCAGATGCTCTTGGCGATCCAGCAGCGCGGGTGAAAGCGGCAGCCGCTTGGCGGATTGATCGGGCTCGGCACATCTCCCTGCAACACGATCCGCTCGCGCTTCACCATCGGATTGGGATGCGGGATCGCCGAGATGAGCGCTTTGGTATAGGGGTGTAGCGGCTCGCGGAACAGTTCGGCGCTGGTCGTTAATTCGACCACTTTCCCCAGATACATCACCCCTACCCGATCAGAGATGTGCTCAACCACGGCCAGATTGTGGGCGATGAAGAGGTACGTCAGGCCGAACTCACGCTGGAGGGAGCGCAGCAAATTGAGCACCTGCGATTGGATCGATACATCGAGGGCCGAAACCGGTTCATCACAGACGATCAGCTTTGGTTCCATGATCAGCGCGCGGGCAATGCCGATGCGCTGGCGCTGGCCACCCGAAAATTCGTGGGGGAAGCGGGTCATATGCGAGGCGCTCAAACCGACTTTCGCCAGCACTTCCCGCACGCGCTCGCGCCGTTCAGCCGGTGTGCCGATGCCGTGAATGACCAACCCTTCGGCCACACTCTCGCCAATCGTAATGCGCGGGTCAAGCGAAGCGTAAGGGTCTTGGAAGATAATCTGCATATCGCGGCGCAGCGCTTTCATCGTTCGACCGTTAGCCCGCATCACATCTTGGCCTTCAAAGATGACCTCACCCGCCGTTGCTCGTTCGAGCCGCAACACCGTGCGCCCAGTAGTTGTCTTGCCACAGCCGCTCTCACCCACCAGCCCGAGCGTTTCGCCGCGCTTGACGGTAAAGCTGACATCATCAACTGCGCGCACCTCAGCGATGGTGCGGCGCAAAAAACCGCCTTTGATCGGGAAGTATTTCTTGAGATTACGCACCTCAAGCAGGATATCATCTGCCGGTTGCACCACCGGAGTAGTCATGGTCTCGCTCCATCGTATCGTCATAACCAAGACGTTGTGCTGGACGGCGTCTTGGCGTCAATCTTTATACAGCCAGCACCGCACGCGCCGGTTTGCGCCTAGCTCGATCATCGGCGGCGGCTGGTCGCATTTCTCAAACCGTTTGCTGCACCGCGATGCGAAACGGCACCCTTTAGGCGGATTGATCAAGCTCGGCACCGTACCGGGAATGACCTCCAACTCCTCGCGTTCATCGCCAAGTATCGGCATCGAGTTGAGCAGGCCGCGGGTGTAGGGGTGCTTGGGATCGCTAAACAGCGACTGCACATCAGCGTATTCAACCACTTGCCCAGCGTACATTACCACCACACTATCGGCCATCTCGGCGATCACGCCCATATCGTGCGTAATCAGCATAATCGCCGTCTCGATCTTCTCGCGCAGTTCGCGCATCAGGTCAAGGATCTGGGCCTGAATCGTCACATCAAGCGCGGTGGTCGGCTCGTCAGCGATCAGTAATTCAGGGTTGCAGGCTAGGGCCATCGCGATCATCACGCGCTGGCATTGCCCACCCGATAGCTCATGAGGATACTGGCGCATCCGTCGCTGCGGGTCGGGTAACCCCACCATCGACAGCAGCTCGATACAGCGTTTTTGCGCCTCTTCGCCCTTGAGACCCTGATGGATTTCGAGTGTCTCGATAATCTGGTCACCCACCCGGAAGACCGGATTGAGCGCTGTGGTCGGCTGCTGGAAAATCATTGCAATCCGGTCGCCGCGGATCTTGCGCATCTCTTCGGAGTCAAGGTCGAGCAGATTAACTCCGTCGAAGATAATCTTGCCTTCGACAATCCGGCCGGGCGGGCTTACTAAGCGCATAATCGAAAGCGAGGTCACGCTCTTTCCTGACCCCGACTCACCGACGATGCCGAGGGTTTCGCCGCGGCGCAAGGTAAAATCTACCCCATCGACCGCTTGCACGATGCCATCTTCGGTAAAGAAATAGGTTTTCAAACCTTCCACGCGCAGCAGTTCAGCGCCACGCCGGCCGGTTGGGCGCGCTGCGCCCGCTACAACACGAGACTCGGTTGCCACAGGTACTCCGTATCATTATCTTGGGCGTGCCCGTTGCTTAGCCGCGCTGGCGCGGATCGAGCGCGTCACGCAGACCATCACCAATATAGTTAATCGCAATCGATGCGATCAAGATCGGCATCGCCGGAATGAGCGGCATCCACGGGTACTGGAACATATAGCTTTGGGCATAGTCCAACATATTGCCCCACGTTGGCGTTGGGTCTTGAATGCCGAAGCCAAGGAAGCTTAGCGCCGACTCGGCGACCAGCGTGCCGTTCACGCCGAGGGTAAAATCGACGATCATTGGCGGTAGGGCATTGGGGAAGACATGGCGAAATAGAATGCGCGCATTGCTCGCGCCGAGAGCGCGGGCCGACTCGATGTAGACATTCTCGCGCACCGAGAGCACCATGCCGCGCATTAGCCGGGCCGTGCCGGTCCAACCAAAAAAGGCGAGCACCAGAATCACGGCGAAAATAATGCGCGCCTCACGTTCTGACACTGCGAAGAGAAAAGCAAGGAACGAGGCCCCCCCCGCTGGTAGTGGGACTGCATTGATATTTTGTACCAAAATAGACGACAAAATGAGTAGTAGTAAGAGTGTCGGAAATGTAGCAACAATTTCTAGAAAGCGACTGATAATCGTATCAACCCAGCCGCCAAAATATCCGGCTAGCATTCCCAACAAAATGCCAATTGTTGAGGCAATGAGCGTTGCGGTAAACGCTGTACCGAGTGACACGCGCGAAGCGTATAGTAAACGAGTGGCATAATCGCGACCAAGGTGATCGGTGCCGAGAATATGCAAACCGTCATCGGCATCGCGGCCCATCGGTGTGAGAAAGCGCCCGGTAAGATTTGGCTCATCACGCTCGTAAGGCGCAATCAATGGAGCTGCCGCCGATAGCAACAGTAAAACGGCAAGCAACCCGACACAAAACATCGCTAGCCGGTGGCGGCGAAAGCGCCGGAAGACAATTGCCCACTGCCCTTCCGATCGTCGGGGTGCAGCCTCTTCAAGTGGCACGGCAGTCGTGCTAGTGGCCATGCAACTTCTCCTCGTGAACGTCTTGATTACCGGCGATAGCGCCGGCAAAACATCATTAGGTCAAGCGAATGCGCGGATCGACCACCGTATACAAGATGTCGGTGATCAAAATGCCAATCAACAACAAAACGACGTTGATGATCAACAACGCCATCACCACATTATAATCATTGCGGCCAAGGGCATCGATAAACAGGCGCCCAATTCCCGGCCAGTTAAATACGGTCTCGGTGATCAGCGCACCGCTGAAGAGCGCAACCAGAATGCCGGCCAACAAGGTGACAAACGGGATGAGTGAATTGCGCAGGGCGTGCTTCAGAATCACCACCCGCTCAGCAACGCCTTTCGCCCTTGCCGTGCGCACATAATCGAGGCTCAGCACCTCAAGCATACTCCCACGCACGAAGCGGCTCCAGCCGGCGATATTGATAAAGGTTAATACGCCACACGGCATCAGGAAGCGTAAAAATCGATCAAGAAATGATCCGGCTTGCACAGTGCCGATCAGCGGGATTGTATAATCACGTACTCCTACTGCATCACCGGGGGGGAGGTAGGGCAATCCAGCGTTCTTAGCTAACACCGAGAAGAGCAAGATCGCGAAGATGCCAAACACAAAGCTTGGAAGTGATGCGCCAATGAAGGCCAGTGTCGTCATCACATAGTCAAAGCGCGAGTATTGGCGTACCGCTGAGTAAACGCCAATCGGTACCGCAATGAGGATCGAGAGCAAGATCGATGCCCCCATCAGGTAAAGCGTATAGGGCAAACGGGTCATAATCAGATCCGCAACCGGCCGTCCGCGCAGCATAACCTGCGATGTACCAAAATCACCAAAGACGATCCCACGACTCACCTTGCGCCCTTCAAGGTCAGCCATCGTTACCGGCACCTCACACCCCTCTTCGCGTACCTCCACCCGTCCATCCGGGTAACGCAGACGCACTTGGCCGGGCACAGCACACCCAATCTGCCAATTGGCTCCAATACCGCCGGGCAGTGGCCCCGCTGGCCAGCCGATAAGCCAACGAGTAAAACGGAAGGGCAAATAGATATCCAATTCAAATCGCTCGCGCACGCGGCGAATATCTGCTTCTGTAATTCGATTTGGCCCGGCATTTTGTCGTTCGGCCAGCAATTGATCAATCGGCCCGCCGGGCACCAAATACAACATGCCATAGGCGCAAATTGCCGCTACTAGTGCCACCAAGAACATTTGCATAAAGCGGCGGGCAAGATAACCTGCCATAGTAATACTCCTGAACGTTGGGGAACGATCGATCGTGGCCGGCTGCGCGAGGTCACGATTGTCAAGCAGCTCTCGTTAGTCGCATTGCGCCGTTGTGTTCACCCATAGAGCAGGCGCGGCGATGGGCAACGATCTGCCCATCGCCGTGCCGGTTACCGGCCAATTCAATCGCTTACTTGGTGAAGAGGTTCATGTCGATGTGCTCCCACGTCGGGCTGGGCACCACGAAGGCTTGGATCTCGCCGCGGTTACCGGCCTCGATCACGGTCTGCACTTCAGCGCCGGCACCTAACGTCTCGCTGCCTAGCACGTCAACTTCGCCGGTCAGCAACTGGGCCACCGCCTGATTAGTATCGGCGATGAACTTGATGATCACCCGCTTGATCTTGACCTCGCCCTTGTAGTAATTGGGGTTGGCCTCAAACGTCATGCTCTGGCCCTTGGCCCACTCCTTGAGGACATAGGGGCCAGTGCTTAGCGGGCGCTCGATAATCTCGGGCAGGGTCTGCCACTCTTCCGCCGGCACATCTGCCAGCTTGCGGCCGTCACTCAACACCTGATGCGACGGGTAGTAGCCCAACGAACCGGTGAAGTAGGTCGGCCACTGCACACCGGGGTGGAAGGTGACGGTGTACTCGGTGTCGCTGATGAAGTCAACCTTAGCGATCGACTCGCAGAAGGTCAGCGACGTAGCACCCGACTTCGGATCACAGTTGATCTTGTAGGCAAGTTCGAAGTCAGCTTTCTTGAGCGGCTCACCGTCTTCCCACGTGATGCCCGAAATCCACTTGTCAGTGACGGTCAATTGCTTCATCTTGACCGTGCCGCCCTGATACGTGATCGTCTCGCCATCGGCAGTCGTGATCTCAATGCCGGGCGCCAACGGCTTCGCTTCACCATCGGTCGTCCAGACAATATCACCCTCTTTGACTTCGACATCGACGTTAGTAGCGCGGCCGTTCTCGATCGTCGAGAGACCATCGAGACCCACCGGCTGGTAGTCATAATCGTAAGAGGTGGTCGACGGCACGCCAAGCAGGTTCACCGCGACACGCTGCACCGCTGCGCTCTCGATCAAGCTCCACATCGTCTGCGGCTCTTGGGTGAAGCCGAGCACAATGGTGTCGCCGCCATCAGACAGCTCCCACTCATCAGCATTGGCAGTGTAGTACTCGGTCGGATTCGGCTTGAAGTTCACCAGCCGTTTGCTGGCGGCATACGCCTCAAGCCGGTTGAAGAGCGGCAGGCTCACCATGTCTTTGGTGAACTCTTCTTGCACGATTGCGTACTGGCGGATGCGCTCGGCGCGGTCGAGCGTGTTGTTCGCGGCGATAATCGCACGGCTTGCCCGCTCATTGCACCAGCCCATGTAGTTCTGGCCGTTCCAGTTATTAGAAGCCAGCGGAATCTGGTTGCAAGAGTACAGTGTCTGACCACCCGGATCGGCTTGACCAACCCACGCGAAGGCGCCTAGCTCAAAGTCGCGGCGGCGTAGGCCGGTGCTGCTGCCGAACCACCACGAGGCTGGAGCGTAGGTTGGAATAACCTGAATACCACACGCCGCCATCTGGCGAATGAAGACAGCCGACCACGTCTGGCGGAATTGGGCATTGGTGGTGGTGAAGCTCAATGCCAGCGGTTCGCCGTTAGCATTGGTGCGGATCGGGCTGCCCGTCCAGCCGGCTTCCTCGAGCAGGGCCTTGCCTTTGTCGGGGTCAAACGGGTAGACCGTGATGTTCTCCTTCGCCGCCGCCCAGTGTGCCTTCGGCAGGAAGGTGTCCATCAACAGCTCCTGCTGCTGCTCGGGCGTCAGGTAAGGATAAACCGACTGAATCAGCTCGGGGCGATTGGTGCAGTAGGCAATCGCCTGTCGCACGCGCACATCGCTCAGAATCGGGTGCGGGGTGGTGTACTGCTCAGCCTTGACCTCCTCGGTCACGACGACCGTCTCACGGACTGTCTCGCGCACCGGCTCGGCCGTCTGCAAGACTACCACCGTCTCGCGGATGACCTGCGGCTGGGCAGTGCCGCCACAAGCCGCTAGCATCGGAATTATCATCGCCATCACCATCGCGACGGCAACGATTCGCTTGGTAAAGCTAGCCATCTGTCTGTGTCCTCCTTAAATCTGAGGGCAACGGAACGAACGATTTCCAATCTCTTGCCAAGCATCGCTATCGAACGGCCGCGCCATTGCGTTCATTCTTCGCCGCATCACCTCCTTTCTCCATCCTCCACGCCATTTGTCCGATAATCATATCAGCCCGCGGCTGATGTACGAGCGAAGGCTATGTAAGCCAGCATACGTGGACCAGAATAGCATGAGGCGAGGTGCGGCGACGATCGACAGGTGTTGGTAAGAAACTGTACATCGTTAGGCGGGATTATAACGGTTCTGTAAGCGACTGTCAACTTTATCAACGAATTGGTAACCAACCAACGAACGGCGCTAGTGCATGCTCTTCTTTCGCGCAATCTTGCGCGACACCGCTGGCCATGTTATGATCGAGGCGCTGACGGCTCGAAGGATAGCGATATCAGGATTGGTATGCCCGCCTCGTCGTCTCACCCGCTCATTCTTGCTTCTGCCTCACCCCGCCGGCGCGAGTTGCTCGCCTACCTTGGCGTGGAATATACGTGTCTTGCTAGCCCGGCTGAAGATCATCCTGCGCCGGCACCGGCTGATCTAGTGGCGGCTTTGCCGCCGTTGCCGGAACTCTTGCCAATCGATGCGCATCCCACACTCGTTGCTTGGCGCAAAGCGGCTGATATTGGCCGGCGTCATCCTGATGCGATCGTGCTGGCGGCCGATACCGAAGTGGTGATTGACGGGATGGTGTTGGGCAAACCGCGTGACGAAGACCATGCCTGTGCAATGATCCGGCGCTTGGCCGGGCGCGCGCACACGGTTCTGACCGGTTTGTGCCTCTTGTTGCCCCAAGCAGCCGATTGTAGCGGGGTGGTGTATGCTGGGCGGCAGATCTTGTTTGACCTTGTTGCCAGTCGGGTGCGTTTCCGCGCGCTGAATGATGACGAGATCACTGCCTACGTAGCCCTCGGCGAGTCACTGGATAAAGCTGGCGGTTATGGTTTACAAAGCGGTGGCGCGGCATTGATTGACTCAATTGAAGGCAGCTATACCAATGTGGTAGGATTACCGCTGCCGGCAGTGGCGCGCCTGCTCCGCGCTGCCGGGATGGAAGTGCCCGTTGAGCCGGTTGAAGCATATCTCAGATGGCTGCGCAGTCAGGGAAAGGAACCGGCGCCATGGCCAACCCAACCGTAAAATTGTTGATCGTGGATGACCATCCGCTGTTCCGACAGGGGGTGCGCTGGGCGTTATCCCACGAACCGGGCATCCAGATTGTAGGTGAAGCGGGTAATGGTGAAGAGGCGTTGCGCTGGCTGGCGCAAGTTGACCCCAATCTCGAACCAAATGTAATGCTGGTCGATCTCAATCTGCCGGGCATGAGCGGTTTGGAATTGACCCGGCAGGTGCGCCGTCAGTACGCTAGTATTGCCGTCGTGATGCTGAGCATGCACGAGAGCGATGAAGCGGCGTTTAACGCTTTGCGCGCCGGCGCTGCCGCTTACCGCTCGAAAGATATCAAGCCGGCCGCTTTGGCCGATATCCTGCGGCGTGTGGCGCGCGGCGAGTATGTGATTAATGATGTCTTAACCGAAGAGCCGCGTGTCGCTAGCCGGATCCTCTCGCAGTTTCGCAGTCTGCCCGAAGTGCAGATGGTTGCCGAAGATCTTGGCTTGCAAATTTTTACGCCGCTAAGCGAACGCGAGATCGAGGTGCTGGAGCGCATTGCTGCCGGCAGCAGCAACAAGGCGATTGCCGATGAATTAGGCATTAGCACCCAGACGGTCAAGAATCATATTTCGTCGATTTTGCGCAAATTGTCGCTCAATGACCGCACGCAGGCGGTGATCTTCGCCCTGCGCCGCGGCTGGATCGAGACGCCGCAAAACATTCAGCCGGGTGAACCAGAAGCGTAAATCGGCTTGCAAATATGGGTGGCATCCATACCGGGCGCCGCTGCCTCGTCAAACCGCATTAGAACACCGACGTCCGCTCGGCTAATTTCTGATTGATAGTATTTTGAATCGTCTCGCGCACCTGTTCCGACAGTTCCAGCACTGTGATCGGATCATTGGCAGCATCGGGGCCGTAGCTGGTTGTATCGATCGGCGGGCAGAAGGTAATCGACCAGCGCGTTGGCAGCGGAATGACGCCCAGCAAGCCGAACCACGGAAAGAATGGGGTGAGCGGAAAGTAGGGGAAACCGAGCAGTTTGGCGATCCCTTCGGCATTGGCAAACATCGGATAGATCTCTTCTGCGCCGACTACGGCGACCGGCACAATCGGCGCTTGGGTGCGGAGCGCGGCTTGCACAAAGCCGCCGCGGCCAAAGCGGGCCAGCTTGTAGCGATCTTTGAAGAGCTTACCTACCCCCTTTAACCCTTCGGGAAAGACACATACCAGCTCATCGTGCTCGAGTAGGCGAATGGCATTTTCTGGAATGCCGGGTACTTGACCTAATGCGGCGAGCGTTGGCGCAATCACTGGCAGGGTCGTGAACCAGTGCAGGTGGAGCGAGCGCACAATTCGCTCGTTTTGGGCTGGATGGTCATAAACGACAGCGGTCGCGATCATCGCTCCATCCCACGGCAATACGCCGCTGTGGTTAGCGACCAACAACGCCCGACCTGCAGCCGGCACATGCTCCAGCCCGCTGGCCTGTACCCGCCACCACGTATGGTACATAAACGAGAGAAATGGCCGAGCGATCTCGATAATCTCGCGATCCATGCCGAAGGGATCGGTTGTGTACTCGCCCCGCTGCCGGCGCTGAATAAAGTTGATCTGTTCGTCAATCTGATACCGCAGCACCATCCCGATCCCCTTCCAAAAATCGGGATCGAGGTAATCGCGCAGGTCAACCCCCTGTAACAGACTATTGACCCGCTCGACCTGTTCATTGGTCATGCGCTGGAGATTCTCGCCAATCAACCGTACCACGCCGGCGGCGAAATTGCCAAGGGCGGCTTGCGAGCCGGATTGCTGTTCGCTCTGCTGGCGAATATCAATCTCGACCTCAAATAACTGTTCAGCCGAACGGCGTGAGGAGGTCGACTCATCCCATCCGATCGCCGTTGGTGCCGGATCAACCGGATCGGCGGGAGTTGCATGCTCATG
Organism: uncultured Chloroflexus sp.; assembly: GCF_937951745.1. Lineage (GTDB taxonomy): Bacteria > Chloroflexota > Chloroflexia > Chloroflexales > Chloroflexaceae > Chloroflexus. Next base: position 40,540 of record NZ_CALFBQ010000083.1, on the reverse strand, counting down.
CGGAGCGCTGATGGGTGGCGTTTCGACCGGATCGGTGGACGCTGCGTGCTCAGGCGGAGTGCCGGTGGGTGGCGGTGTCTCGATTTCCATCTCAACCGCCACCGATCGCGCGCGGCCCCGGCGGGGACGGCGTGGCTCTCCCGGATCGCTGGTTGGCGGAGTAACCGGCTCGTCGTTCATTCTACCCGTCTCCTGCGGTTGAGAAACTCGTTCAACGCGCGCGAAGCTGCGGCGTATTCTTCTTCCGGTGACAGCGGCTTGAGGGTGTCAAGCGCGGTTACCATATCATACTTCGCCGCCCATCCCAACTGACGGCAAGCGCGTTGCGGATCGATAGTGCAGTGGTAGCGCAAGTAGTCAACCTCAAATGGCCAGCCCGGCGGCGGTTGATTATCGAACAGCGGTCCTATGGTCGCTGTTGGTTGCTTCCCTAACCGCCGGATCACTTGGCTCAGCGGCATTGGCTGTTCAGGCGCGAGATTAAACGCCCCCCCGACCGGTTGGTTCACAGCGGCGACCATGGCGTAAGCGGCATCATCGACGTGCAGCAACTGGATCATGGGATCGAAGCCAAACAGCAACTGGGGTGATGGCGAGCGCAGATACTTCATCACTGGGCCATCTTGGCTTAGCAACGGCGCATAGCGTAACACTGTCACCGTTATCTGAGGATGGCGCGCGGCAAAATCGGCCACGACTTGCTCGACTTCGCCGAGGGTGCGCAACAGACCACGGCTATGGATCGTCTTGATGGGGCGTTCTTCGGTGATCAAGAGCGGATTGAGCGGGCTAGCGCCATAGATCCAGCCGTGGCTGCGCACAATAACATGGCGCACCCCTCCTGCCCGGCAAGCGCCAAGCAGCTCCATTGTCCCGATCACATTCTGCTGCACGGTCGTCTCGTGATCGGGCAATGGCCCATCAAAACCGAGCAGATCAAGATGGATCACGGTCTCAATGTGCTCAGTGCGCAGCAATTCGAGCATCTGCTTGCGATCAAGGCGGGCCACAAGCCAATCGGCGTGCCCGATAGGCCCTTCGGGCGGTCGTCGGCCCAGCACAATCACCTCATGCTGCTGGCTCAGCAATTGCGCTGCCCGCACGCATAACATTCCAGTCGAGCCATTAATCAGCACCCGCGTCATGGCAACATTCCACATTCTCGCGCAGCCAGCGCTCAAGCTCTTCCCGATCCATATCACCGTGACTCAACGCGTGGAACACCCAGCCAATCTCATCAGGCCCGACTTCGGGCCGCAAACTCGCGCCATTCAGGGCGAGGAAGCGCAACAAACTGACAAAGGCTGTCGCTTCATTGGCCGAATTGAACGGATGGTGCTTCACAAGCATAAAGGTGAGCACTGCGGCCTTACTGCACAGATCGGGGTAGAGTTCCGCCCCAAAGAGGATCTGACGCGGCGCATGCAACACCATCTGCAACCGATCTTGGCTTTTGATACCGAGCAAACCGCCATATCGCTCGATCACAAAGGTATGTAAATCGAGCACATCGTCTTGAGTAAGATAGACGATCGGGGTCGCTTCTTCGTCCAACATAGCGCTCATCCCATCGTCCTGCGCTGATTGACGCGGCTAGCGCCGATCCAAACTGGCCCGGCGCAATGATGCCGTTCTGCCGCATCAATCGCTACACCCTCAGATACCGACAATCTGCCGGAAGGCCCGATCGTACTGATCGCACACCGCCTCGGCCCAAGCGCGCAAATGTGGACTCATAGGCCGGCGGATCAGCAACTCGCGTTCGGTAAAGACCAATTCGATCACCTCTTCTTCGCCGAGGCCAATCGCCTCGATCCAGCGTTGCACTACCGCCGGCAAACTCTCACGCTCGACCGTAAACGAGCGGGGCATACGCGCCTCCTTTCCGGTTACGGTTTGCCAGCACCGCTCACTCAATCGGATCGTTCCCGCAAATGCGGGAAAAGGATCACTTCACGAATCGTCGGCTGGTCAGTCAGCACCATCACCAGCCGGTCAATCCCGATGCCAAGGCCGCCGGTGGGGGGCATGCCATAGCGCAGCGCATTGATAAAGTCTTCGTCCATCTGGTGCGCCTCTTCATCGCCGGCGGCGAAAGCGCGCAACTGCTCGCGGAAGCGTTCTTCCTGATCAAACGGATCGTTCAGCTCGGTGAAGGCGTTGCCGATCTCCATCCCGGCGATAAAGGCTTCAAACCGTTCGGTGAAATCGGGCCGGCCGGGAATGCGCTTGGCCAGCGGTGACATCGCCACCGGATAGTCAATGATAAACGTGGGTTGGAAGAGATGGGGTTGAACGAATTCAGAGAAGAGTTCATCAACCTGCTTAGCCCACGATGCCTTGCGATCCACGCGCAAGCCGCGATCAGCGATTGCCGCGTGCAGCGAGGCCAGATCCGGATGCTGAGTAATATCGATCCCGGTGCGTTCGGCGATCGCATCAGCCATTGCAAGGCGTGGCCACGGCGGGCGAAACTCAAGCTCGCGGCCCTGATAGGTGATCGTGGTCGTACCATGCACCGCATAGCAAATCTCATCCAGCATCTCTTCGACCAGCGCCATCATAGCGTGATAATCGGCATACGCCTGATAGCACTCCATCATCGTAAACTCGGGGTTGTGCGAGCGATCAACCCCCTCGTTGCGGAAGTTTTTGCCGATCTCGTAGACGCCGGGGAAGCCGCCGACAATCAACCGCTTGAGATAGAGCTCAGTCGCGATGCGCAGATAGAGATTCTGGCCGAGCGCATTGTGATAGGTAACAAACGGACGCGCGGCAGCGCCGCCATAGAGCGGCTGCAAGACCGGCGTCTCTACTTCAAGAAAGCCGCGTTCGTCAAGCACACGGCGCATCGTACTGATTATGCAGGCGCGGGCGCGAAAAATATCGCGCCGCTCACGATTCACAATCAGGTCAAGGTAGCGTTGACGATGGCGCTCTTCCACATCTTGCAGACCGGCCCACTTTTCCGGTGGCGGGTTAATCGTCTTTGCCAGAACCGCCAACTCACGCACAAACAGCGATCGCTCGCCGGTTTTCGTGCGGCGGAGCGTGCCAGTCGCTTGGATAATATCAAACGTGTCGAGCTGATCGCGAAACCGCTCGAACCACTCATCGCCGATGTCAGCCCGGCTGAGCCAGAGTTGGATTTCGCCACTCCCATCTTCAATATGGGCAAAAGCGATCTTTCCCATGACTCGTCGCGCGCCGATGATGCGCCCGGCGAGAGTAATCACCGTTTCGGCAGCGGCCAATTCATCAAACGCAGCCAATGCAGCGCCAATGGTATGGCTGCGGTAGCAGCGGGGCGGAAAGGGATCAATTCCGGCGGCGCGCAACTGTTCAAGCTTGGCGGCGCGTTGGGCTTGTAAGTCGTTTAATTCCATACTGAAAGAATCGATACCATTTTACCGGCGCATTCCGCCAGCACCGGCGCTCCTCTCCCCATTATACCGGAAAACAGCACGGGCGAGGCATGCCTCGCCCGTGCCCAGCCGGCGTACAATGGCTGCTAACGCACCTTAAGGATCGTCAATTTCATCACGCCAGAAGGAGTATGCACCGTCACCTTATTGCGGGCGCGCTTGCCAAGCAGCGCAGCGCCGAGCGGCGACTCGTTCGAGATGCGGCCTTGGCGCGGGTTGGCTTCGGCGCTGCCGACAATCGTCCACGTCTCTTCCGAGCCGTCGTCTTCAAACCGGACGGTTACGGACGAGCCGACCCGCACCTCGCCGTTGCTCACCTGATCTTCATCGATCAATTCAGCGCGCGAGAGTAGGTGCTTAAGTTCGCGAATTCGACCTTCGAGCAAGGCTTGCGCTTTCTTCGCGTCTTCGTATTCGCCGCTCTCAGAGATGTCGCCCAATTCTTTGGCCGCGGCAATCCGCTCAGCGATCTGCTTGCGTTCCACAGTCATTAGGTACTCAAGCTCCGCTTCAAGGCGGGCGCGACCTTCGCGAGTCAGGTACGTCGGCTTGTCTGTCATCACTACTGCCTCTACACTGCCCATTCCGCACAGCCGGGCGGACGGGGAATCTCAATATAAAAAGAATAACTGAGAGCATATCTCTCAGTCGTGGCTGGGAGTGCTTTCGCAGCCTACCCCATACCTTGCCACAATTATATGTGGTTGCGCGCAATTTGTAAAGACGGTTTGCATATCATGGAATACTCGCACAGATATGCTATAATCGAATGGTAGATCATAGGTGTTGGGGAACTGAGGAGCAATGGCTTCACGCAGCGGCAACAAATCAACCGGCAAGCGGCGCGCTACAGGCAGCCGCAGCCGCAAGAGCGGTGCGAGGGCGAGCTGGGCCATCTCGTTGCGCCCCGAACATCAGCGTGAGCTGTTTGCGCTGGGTCTGATCCTGATCGCTGTCGTTACAATTATTTTTGTGTTCACCGGTGAAGCCGGCGGGGTGGGCAGCCTGTACCTCAACGGTGTGCGCTCGTTGTTCGGCGCCGGAGTTTTCTTTGTGCCGCTCACCCTCTTTTTAATCGGGATCGCCATCCTCTGGCAAGAGCGGATGAGTGATGCTAGCCTGAGCGGGGCCAATGTGTTGGGCACCATACTGGTGCTGTTAGCAATGCTTGGTCTGCTCGAAGTGCCGGTGCATGATATTCTGATCGCCGATCGCTTTAATGAGGGCGGCGGCTTGATTGGGTATTGGCTGCTCGAGGCGTTGCAGTTTGCCATTGGCCGGATCGCGGCGGTAGTGGTGATTTTGGCGTTGGGGTTGGCCGGTTTGCTACTGACCTTTAATTTGACCGTGCGCGAACTGGTGTTGGGGATGGTCGAGCGCACCGCTGCCTTTTGGCACATGCTCTGGAGCGCGCCGCGCCGTCCGGCTGCCCCTGTCAACATGCCGCGCCGTTCGCTGGCCGATTTAATCTTTACGCTACCGCCCCAAGGCGAGGCCGATGATATTGTGCCGACGCCGATTGCCGCCCGTCCGACGCGGGCGAGCCTGTTTAAGCTCCCTACTCCGGAGTTACTGCCCCCTGCCGAACCGGCGAAACCGGCCAGCGCGCCAGCGGTGAGGACATCGCCAGCCAAGCCGGAACCGGTGCAAGAGGTGGTGCAAGAGGCGCTTGACGGCTTCGAGATTTCGCCGGTGCGGCGGGCGTGGCCGTTACCGTCGCTTGATCTACTACTCGAGCGTTCGAGTGAAGGCGGCATTACCGACGAAGAACGTCGTCTCAAAGCGCGCGTGATCGAGGAGACATTGGCTAGCTTTAAAGTAGAAGCGCGGGTGGTGGGCGTCAATACCGGCCCGGCCGTGACCCAGTTTGAGCTGCAGCCGGCGGTTGGGGTGAAGGTGGCTAAGATTACCACGCTCGAACGCGATCTGGCGCTCGCACTGGCGGCACCGTCGATCCGGATCGAGGCCCCCATTCCGGGTAAGAATGTCGTCGGTATCGAGATTCCCAACAGTGCGATCTCGACGGTTTCGCTGCGCGAGGTGCTCGATAGCGAGGAGTATGAGTTGCACCGCGGTCGGCTTAAGTTGCCGCTGGGTAAGGATGTCAGTGGCACGCCGGTGATTGCCGATTTGACCAAGATGCCGCACCTGTTGGTAGCCGGCGCCACCGGTTCGGGCAAGTCGGTGGCGATTAATGCGTTCTTGTGCGGCCTATTGCTGAAACATACGCCTGACGAGCTGAAACTAATCTTGATCGACCCCAAGATGGTCGAGATGATTGTCTACAATCGCATTCCGCACCTGCTGTCGCCGGTCGTCACTGAGGTGGAGCGGGTGGTACCAACGCTCAGGTGGGTGACCCGCGAGATGGAACGCCGCTATAAGGTGTTTGCCAAGCATGCATGCCGGAACATTGATAGCTATCGCCAATTGATGCGCAAACAGGCCGATCTTGAGCCAATGCCCTACATTGTGATCGTGATCGATGAGTTGGCTGATTTGATGATGATGGCTCCCGATGAAGTTGAGACGTATGTCTGCCGTTTGGCGCAGATGGCCCGCGCCACTGGCATTCATCTGATTATCGCCACTCAGCGCCCGTCGGTTGATGTGATTACCGGCCTGATCAAGGCAAACTTCCCTTCGCGCATCGCCTTTGCTGTGACCTCGCAAGTCGACAGCCGGGTCATTCTCGACGTTCCCGGCGCTGAACATCTGCTTGGCCGTGGCGATATGCTCTACATGGCGGCTGACTCGGCGAAGCTGGTGCGGATTCAGGGTACTTACGTCGCCGATCGTGAGGTTGAGCGGATCGTTGATTTTTGGCGCAAGGCGGCGCCGCCCGATGAGGCGAAGCTGGAGGAGCTGAAGCCGAGCGCAAGCGAGACTCAACCCGCCGCCAGCGGTGAGAGCTTCCAACCCCCCGCCGAGTTCCTCTCGACCGCCGAGCAAGACGAATTGCTGCCGCAAGCGATTGCGCTCGTCTCACAACATCAGCGTGCATCAGCCTCGCTCTTGCAGCGCCGGTTGCGGATCGGCTATTCCAAAGCGCAGCAATTGATCGATCTGCTCGAACAGCAGGGCTACGTCGGCCCGCCTGATGGCGGGCGTTCGCGCGAGGTGCTGCGCCGCGATGGGACGCCGCCGTGACGGTTTGGCGATAGCCGCGTCGTAAGAACGTGGCGCCGCAACGATCCGGCCTGCCGGCGCGTCTAACCGGCAATCAATCACCCGTCTCGCTTAGGAGGAAGCTGCGATGGCGATCGAAGATTTTTATACTGGCGCGCGCCGGATTTTGGCGAATATGCTGGAAGAGACGCCGAAGGCTGATCGCGAGCAACTGCTCGACGCCTACGCCGAATTGCTTACCCGCTTGCATGCTGAAGAAGCGCATCGAATGCTGACCGAGGTGATTGAGGATGCGCGCACCCGGCTTGATGCCCGCCTTTCGCCCGATCCAATCCGGCAGACAATTGCCGGCGTGCAGACGACGTTGCAAGACTTGTGGAATAGCCTCTGGCGGTAGGCCCGTCCCCCCGGCCCCCGCTCCTACCGGACGGTGGGGCAGGGGAGTCGCGTGATTAGCGGGAAAGGCACGGTTGAGCGAAACACTGCGGCGCCCCTCGCCCACGCCAGTGAGAGAGGGGCTGGAGGTGAGGGGGGACATTGTGAGTACCGTAGAGGACGCGGAGGGCGCAGAGGATGATCACCATCCCAAATACCTTTGCGCTCTCTGCGTTACTTTGCACCTTTGCGCTTTACCACTCTGCGCCGTGGCTCGCTTTGCCGTTTGGGTTTGCCCTCACCATCTCCAATCCCCTCTCGGTTATCAAGCTCGCCGCCGATCCTCTTACGCTACTGGTACACTGCTGCTACATGGTCGATTTGCCAACTTTGATAATGGAGCGCCACGATGGATCTGTACCACGAAAAGTTACACCAAGCCGGAGAATTGCTCGATGCGCACGACCTTGACCTCTGGTTGATCTTGGTGCGGGAGACGGCGGAACACACCGACCCAGCCCTGAAACTGCTCGGCCACTTTTCGTTGACGTGGACGACGGCGATTGTAGTCACCCGCAGTGGACGAGCCATCGCGTTAACCGGTTTGGGTGATGATGAAGCGGTGCGCCGCACTGGTCTGTTTGACGAGGTGCGACCCTACACCCAAAGCATCGGCCCGGAATTGGTGAGCCTGTTGCAGAGCTACGATCCGCAGCGGATCGGGATTAACATCAGCCGGAGCGACGTCAGCGCCGATGGCTTGACCTATGGGATGTATCTGAATTTATGCGATTACCTTGCCGGCACTCCGTACCGTGAGCGGCTGGTATCGGCGGAGCATTTTGTCGCCGCACTGCGCAGCCGCAAGACGCCGCAGGAAGTGGCACGTATGCGTGCTGCCGCTGAACTAAGTATGCGCATCTTCACCGCCACCGGTGACTTTCTGCGTCCCGGCGTCAGCGAGCGCGAGGTGGCAGCCTTTGTCCATGCTCAAACCCAATTGGCCGGTGCAACCACGGCGTGGGATCCTGCTCATTGCCCCGGTCTCAACGCTGGCCCCAACTCGCCGTGGGGCCACACTGGCCCATCGGATGAAATTGTACGGCCGGGCGAAATCTTCCACATGGATTTTGGCGTCCAGCTCGACGGCTACTGCTCGGATCACCAACGGGTCTGGTACTGTCTACGGCCCGGCGAACACGAACCGCCAGCGGAAGCGCAGCATGCCTTTAACGCGGTCAAGGCGGCGATTCGCGCCGCCGCGGCGGCCATCCGGCCCGGCGTGGTGGGGTGGGAGATCGACGCGATTGCGCGTCAGACAATTACGGCTGCTGGCTACCCAGAGTACCCTCATGCGCTCGGCCATCAGGTCGGGCGCGCAGTGCATGACGGTGGTGTGGGCTTCTACCCGCGTTGGGAGCGCTACGGCGATAAACCCTATGGCACGATCGATGCTGGCATGGTATTGACCCTCGAACTCGGCGTGCGCACGCGCTACGGCTACATTTCGCTTGAGGAAGAGATACTGGTAACGCCTGAAGGCTGCGAGTGGATTGGTTCGCCGCAAGAAGAGTTGTGGCTGATTCGCTGAGGGTGAGCAGTGACATGCACTGCCGATACAGCTCAGTGTCAACCCGAACAGAGGCACTGTGTGATTGGATGCCTGCTCGTTTGAGGGGGGATGTTGCCATGAATGCTCGAAAGGCAAGACCTGAGGAACGTCCGATGGGCCTCGGAATATCACCGATAATAGATGGAGATCGTTATCATGGTATTATGCTCCTACCGTGCTGGTTCAGCAGTGAGAACGCCGGTTGCCTATGACCGATCGGATGCTGGGACGCATCAAACTCGAAGGGTACACCACCTTTCGCGAACTTGATCTAGATGTACGACCAATGAACGTCTTGATCGGCGCGAACGGCGCGGGCAAATCACATCTGATCGCGCTGTTTACCATGCTCAATCAGATGATAAAGGAACTGTATGTCGCTCGCGCCGGTGGCGCTGACCGTATCTGGCACTATGGTCGCAAAACAACCGAGCGGAGGGTGGTAGCGTTGTGGTGGAACGATACCTAGCAGCCGCGAGCGAATGGATATCGGTGTGAGTTGGTACCCGTGCGTCATGAGCTATGGCTGGCTTGCGAGGCGACCTTTTTTCACGACCAGACGTATCCCCATCCCCTCCGACATCGCGTGTCCCAGCAGTTGCGCCTTGAGTCGCTGGTGCCGCAATGGGCATCCAAAAAGGGTACGATTGATAGATTCGTGTATCGGGCTATGATCTCGTGGCGGCGCTACCACGTTCACGATACTGGTGCCTCAGCGCGGGTTAAGCAACCGTGCTCGCTCCGCGATCATCGCTTTTTGCATGCCGATGCGGTCAATCTGGCGGCCTTCCTCTGGCATTTACGCGAGGGGCACCCGGATGCATACCGGGCCATTGTCGAAACCGTCCGCCTTGTTGCACCGTTCTTTGGCGATTTTGTGCTCGAACCGCAACCACGTCAGCCTGATCACCTCATGCTCGAGTGGCGTGAGCATGGTGCGGATGGTAGTGTTGGTCCCGATGCGTTGTCTGGCGGTACCCTACGGTTTATCTGCTCGGCAACCCTGTTCCTCCAACCGGCAGCGTATCTACCGGCCACGATGATTATTGATGAACCAGAATGAGGTCTGCATCCGTATGCTATCACCGTACTAGCCGAGTTTGCGCAAACAGTAGCGACAAAGCGGCAAGTAATCCTCGCTACTCAATCGGTGACACTGGTCAATCAATTTGCCCCAGAAGATATTCTGGTGCTTGATCGGCACGAAGGAGGTTCTACCGTGCGGCGTCTTAAGAGAGACGCGATCGAGCATTGGCTGACCGGCTATGCACTAGGTGAACGATGGGAACAGAACGTGCTTGGAGGCAGGCCACGACGATGAAGCGGATCTTGATCGTGTGCGAGGGTCAAACGGAAGAAACGTTTGTAACCCTTGTCTTAAATCCGCATTTGGCTACGTGTGGGCGATGGGTTACGCCAATCCTACTAGTGACTAAACGCGTCTCTTCGGCCCAATAATATCGAGGCGGAATTACATCTTACGACAAAATTCGTCAGAATATTATCCATTTACTGCATGATAGCGGCGCAGTCTGTGTAACTACAATGTTCGATAACTACGGTTTACCCGCTGACCTTCCCGGTAAAACTAGCTTGCAAGGTGTGAATCCATCTCGTCGGGTAAATAGACTTGAGCAGGAGTTTGCTAATAACATTAATAATCAAAGATTTTTGCCTTTTTTGCTATTGCATGAGTTTGAAGAACTGTTGTTTTCCGCATCGAACATCCTGATTGAACAGTTACGGCTATCTTCTCAACAACCGTTTGGTCAAATCGAACAATTTTCGACACCGGAAGAGATAAATGATGGTAGTGAAACCCATCCGGCAGCTCGTATTTTGCGCAGTAAGCCCGATTACCGGAAGCCACTCGGTGGAGTGAAAATTGCTGAGGCTATCGGCTTGGACATCATCCGATCGCGCTGTCCACACTTCAATCAGTGGGTTACTCGTCTAGAAACGTGTTGAGTTAGGCATCGTACATAGTACTGTACGCGATATTTTCTGATATGGATAAGTGCATCGTTGACCGAAAGTATCGGCCAATCTTATACCAGTATTCGTACCAAATCCACCAGTGAATGTTTCATTCCGTTCCTCTCTTGTATGACTGTTGCAGGCGAGTCGCTTGCGCGTCTATCGCGCTCTCGTGCGCACGGAAGGTGATAGTAGGCAAGCCACCTGCGCGCCCGGTTGCAATAGGCTCGCTGACTGCTTAGGTAAGGGAAGGGTGGGTGCCGACCCCTCTCCCCAGCGGGGCGGGGCTGGGGGTGGGGGGGATGCAGGTTGAGGGGGAGGAAAGAGGGATGGTGGGGCATACAGCCGCGTGCCCATACATCATGGTGTGGTAGGCAGGTTTCAAACCCGCCTCTACCGCATCGACTCGCTGCGTTTAGCAGATGGCTGATAATTCTACATTTCCCTCATTCTCCGTGCCTTTCCCCACAATATTCCGCGAAAGGATTATGGTATACTACTGCTAAATTAATGCACAGTGTGATGTCTACAGGCCACGATGCCAATGACTTCTCTTGACCTTGTTTGGTTGAAGCGTTGCGACGCGAGACGGCTGGCTTAATCAGCCTCTCGCTGGTCGCTACTCATCACTAGTGAGCCAACCTGTTAGGAGGAGTGTTCAGGTGAGCGACTCGATCGCGATTGAACTCTGCGATGTCGTCAAGCGGTTTGGCGACGTGGTTGCGGTCGATCACGTCAATCTCCAGATCCGTGACGGTGAATTTTTCTCATTGTTGGGGCCGAGCGGTTGCGGCAAGACTTCAACGTTGCGCATGATCGCCGGCTTCGAGCTGCCCACTGCGGGCAGCATTCTCATCCATGGCCGTGAGATGGGTATTACCCCGCCCCATCTGCGCCCGGTGAATACCGTGTTTCAATCGTATGCCCTCTTTCCCCACATGACGGTGGCCCAAAACGTGGCCTTCGGCCTTGAGATGCGCAAGACACCGAAAGCCGAGATTGCCCGCCAAGTGAAAGAGGCGCTCGAATTGGTGCGCTTAAGCGGATTGGAAGATCGGCGTCCCCGCCAGCTCTCCGGCGGGCAGCAGCAGCGGGTAGCGCTAGCGCGCGCGCTGGTGAACCATCCTGAAGTGCTGTTGCTGGATGAGCCGCTGGGCGCGCTTGACCAAAAGCTGCGCAAAGAGATGCAACTCGAACTGAAGAGTTTGCAGGCTCGTGTCGGCATTACCTTTGTCTTCGTGACCCACGATCAGGAAGAGGCGCTGACGATGTCTGATCGAATTGCGGTCATGAATAAGGGGAAGCTGCTACAAGTCGGCACGCCCACCGAGATCTACGAACGGCCCAATTGCCGCTTTGTGGCCGACTTTATCGGTGAAACCAACTTTATTGACGGCGTTGTAATTGGGCGTGATGGCAACTACACCGTGCTCGAAACGCCGGAAGGGTTGCGCCTCCGCGGCTTGGCCGCGCGTCCACTCAGTGATGGCACCGCAGTCACCTATTCGATTCGTCCAGAAAAGGTACGGCTGCTCGCACCCAACGGTGAATTGCCTCCGAACGGGCTGGCCGGTACCGTGATGACAGTCAATTATATCGGAAGTGATACCCGCATTACGGTACGAATCAACGACCAGCGTACTATCGATATCTGGGAACAAAATACCCGTTCAACACTCGATCGTGATGAGTATTGGCAACCGGGTGAAGCGGCGGTAATCGTCTGCCCGCCCGACAATGCGCTCGTGCTGAGCGAGTAAGGAGGGGGTGATGGCGACGATCCAACAACAGCAACAGCGCCGCGACCGCATCCGGCTGGCGCTGCTACTCACCCCCGGCCTGCTCTGGCTGCTGCTCTTTTTTGCCCTGCCGCTGGTCATTATCTTTCTCTACAGCTTCATGACCAATGACGCGCTGGGCCGGGTGGTCTACGAGCCGACGCTGAATAACTATATCACCATCTTTACCCAGAGCTTGTACGTTAACGCTTATTGGCGCTCAATCTGGACGAGTGTGTTGACGACGGTGATCTGTTTGTTGATCGGGTATCCGCTGGCGGTATTTATTGCTCGCAGCCCGCAGCAATGGCGCATGCCGTTGCTTATGCTGATCCTTATTCCATTTTGGACTAATTTCTTAGTGCGGATTTATGCGTGGCAGATTATTCTCGCCAACAACGGCATCATTAACAGCTTCCTTGAAATTATCGGCATTGGCCGGCTGACTCTGCTCAACACCGAAGGCGCAACCTTGATCGGCCTCATTTACGGCGAGTTGCCGTTTATGGTCTTACCGCTCTACGCCGCCATTGACCGGTTTGATTTCACACTTATGGAAGCTGCCGCCGATTTGGGGGCGAATAAGGTGCAAGCGTTTCTGCGCATTATGTTGCCGATGACAATGCCCGGTATCGTGGCTGGTTCGGTGTTGGTCTTCATTCCTACCCTCGGTCAATTTGTGGTATCAGAGCTGTTAGGCGGGGCGAAGGTGGACTACCTCGGCAATCTGATCCAGCGTCTCTTCTTACGCGCCAACCCAATCAATTGGCCGCTCGGTTCAGCAATGGCGGTCTTGATGATGTTAGTGCTGCTCGTGCTGATTATGATGTACTTCCGCGTCACGTCGGAGGAAGAGCGATGATCAAGACGGCACCTGCCACCACTGCATCGGCGCGCATCCGCGGTGCCTTTAGCGAGGGCCGGCTGACGTGGAGCGGTCTGGCGCTCACGGTATTTTCCATTCTGGTCTACCTGTTTCTCTATGTACCGATCGTTATTCTCGTTATCTTTTCGTTTACCCGTGACGAGTTCGGTGTACGGTGGACTGGTTTTACGTTTGATTGGTATATCCGCTTGTTCAATAACCCGCGCATGATGGGGGCAGCGTGGAACACGCTGGTGGTAGCCACTGTCTCAACGATTGTCTCAACGATTATCGGTACCTTGCTCGCTATGGCGATGGAGCGCTATCGCTTTCGCGGGCGCAATGCAATCGAGGGATTGATCTATTTGCCGATTGTGGTGCCCGAAATTGTGATGGCAGTGGCGCTGCTTGCTTTCTCGGCGATTATCTTCGACGTAATCAGAATGGTAACTGGCGAGGTCTTGCGTCGCAATCTGGCAACGGTGACAATTGGCCATATTGCTTTTAGCATTTCGTTTGTGGTCGTGGTGGTACGCACCAGTTTGAAGAATTTTGACCGCCGGCTCGAAGAAGCCGCCGCCGATTTAGGCGCTGACAGCTGGAATATTTTCTGGCGTATCACCTTTCCCCTCATCTTGCCCGGCATCATCGGTGGCGCGCTGCTGGCCTTTACCCTCTCGCTCGATGATTTCATCATTTCGTTGTTCCTCTCTGGGCCGGGTACTTCACTCTTGCCGGTGGAGGTCTATAACCGGGTGCGGCGTGCCATCACGCCAGAAATTAACGCGATCTCAACGCTCATGCTAATCTTGTCGATGGCGCTGGTTGCGCTGTCGCAAGTGCTACAGCGCCGGCGATGAGAGCATAGCAAAAGGAAGGGAGAACTGAGATGCAGATGCTTCGGGTGCTTGTGGTGGCGCTGCTGCTGGCGCTGGCCTTGACGGCCTGTGGCGGCGGTCCGGCGGCGAGTCCGGGGAATGAGTACGGCGCTAGCGGTGGTGAGGTGACGGCGCCGAGTGATGGGGTTGATCGCAGCCGACTAGCGCGCCAGCTCTTCTTCTACAACTGGTCAGATTACATTGACCCAGCCGTTCTCGAACAGTTTGAGGCGGAATATGGGGTGCGCGTGGTGGTTGATACCTATGACAGCAATGAAGACATGCTGGCTAAGGTGCGCGCCGGTAATTCGGGCTACGATATTGTCGTACCATCTGATTATGCAGTGCAGATCATGATTGCTGAAGGGTTGGCTGCACCCATTGATAAGGCGTTGTTGCCCAATATAGTCCATCTCGATCCTAACTTGCTCGATCAGTATTTCGATAAAGGCAACATGTATTCAATTCCGTACATGTACGGCATTACTGGCATTGCCTACAACACCAAATTCTTCCCTAATGGAATCGATAGCTGGGCTGCAATTTTAGAGCCGAGCCAAGTCTCTCAATTCGCCGGCAAATTTAGTATGCTTGACGATTCACGTGAGACACCGGGCGCTGCATTACGCTACATCGGTCAATCGCTCAATTCGACCGATCCGGCGGCACTCGCGCGGGTGAAAGAGATTCTGCTGGCGCAGAAGCCGTATCTGGCCGCGTACAACAGCTCGGATGTGAACCGCAAGCTGGCTAGCGAAGAGTATGTGCTGGCGCATTCGTGGAGCGGTTCGGCGATGCAGGCCCGCAATGGCTTAGGCGATGAGTTTAGCGGCAATCCTAATATCGCCTTCGTGATTCCGAAAGAGGGCGGGATGATCTGGATGGATAATATGGTGATCCTGAAAGATTCGCCGAATGCCTACACTGCGCACGTGTTTATGAACTTCCTCCTGCGACCAGCGATTGCGGCTCAGATTACCGAATATGTCGGCTATTTGACACCGAATAAAGATGCCTTAGAGCTGCTGTCGCCCGAGATTCGCGAGCTGTACGCGCAGGGTTTCGCACCTGACGAAGAGATGTATAAGCGGCTTGAGTGGGCGGTGCGCAACGAAGGCACTACCGCTTTCGATGATCTATGGACGGAGATTAAGGGCCGCTAGCGGAGGCCGTTGGGCGACGCCGCGCGTTACGATATGGGAGCAATGATTGGGGCGACGCATTGGCGTTGCCCTTACAATTTGTCTCCGCTTTGCGTTTATTATGGTATCCTGCGCTCATCCGCTGGTTATGGATGCGCAGAGGAGGGTGGCATGGAGATCCGCGATCGCCCCGACCATGACCCGGTCGCCGATATGTTGTTAGTTGATGCGTATATGCGGTGGGCGTTGTTAGCGGCAGAGGAGGTCATCGGGCGGAACGGGTTGGCGGTTGTGTTGCGGCAGGCTGGGTTGAGCCAATTGATCGGCAACTATCCGCCTGAACAACTGAAGGCGACCAGCGGTTTGACCTTTTACCATTACGCTTCACTCAACGCTGGACTACTTAACTTCTTTGGCCGCTCGGCACGAAGCATGGTGCTGCGGATTGGCCGCCAGACGGCGCGGTTGGCGATTGAGCACCAGAGTGCGTTGTTCGGTACCGCAGCTTTGATCGCCTCAAAGGTGTTGCCGTTTGCGACCCAAGTGAAGCTTGGTTTGTCGGCGATGCAAGCTGGTCTGCGCCGGCTGAGCCAAGCGGTTAACCAAGATCGCCGCTTGGCGATTGAGGATCGCGGCGAGGCATGGGCGTATATCGACTATACCTGCTCGATGTCCGCCGGCAAGCAAGCCGATGAACCGATTGGCTACATTCAGTGTGGTGTGCTGCAAGAGGCGTTACATTGGCAGACCGGCCGTGAGTTTACGGTCGAACAGATTGCTTGTCGTTCAATGGGTGCGCCGGCGTCAATTTGGCTCGTGTCTAAGGTACCATCATTGCCTGTCAGTTGATGTATATAAGGAGGGCCGTATGGCCGACCTGACTCCCGATCAGATCTACGATTTGCTCAACCGGCCCGGCCCGCTCTGGTTAGTCGGTGCGAATCTGAATGGCGCTAACCTGAGTGCGGCGAATCTCAGCCACGCCAATTTGAGCGAGGCCCAACTGAGCCGGGCCCGGCTCACCGACGCTAATCTGTTTCGGGCCGATCTAAGCGTTTGTGAGTTGGGCAGTGCGAATCTGAGCTGGGCCAACCTGCGTGAAGCAAAGCTGAATTGGGCGCAACTAGTGCGGGCTGACCTCAGCGATGCCGATTTGCGCAAAGCGGATCTGAGTTGGGCCAATCTTGAATTTGCCACGCTGGTTGGGGCGAATCTCCGTGGGGCTAACCTCAGTGCTGCTGATTTTAGCGGTGCCAACCTCTATGGCGCTAACCTTAGCCTTTGCAACCTGAGTGGGGCCGATCTCCGCGATACAATCATGATTGGCGCTAACCTCAGCGAAGCCCAACTGCGTGAGGCGCAATTGGTCAATCTAAGCGGGGCAAATCTGAGTGGAGCGATATTGCTTCGGGTGAGCCTGAATGGCGCCAACCTCAATGGTGCCAATCTCGCGGGTGCTAATCTGATGCATGCAAACTTGCGTGAAGTCACGCTTGACGAAGCGAACTTCATCGGTGCTAATCTGAGTGAAGCGAATTTGGGTGAGGCGAGTCTGTGCAACGCCGATTTTAGCGAGGCTAATCTGAGCGGTATTTACCTCAGTGGGGCTAATCTGCGCAATGCTATCTTGACCCGCGCTAACCTGTCGCGCGCCAATCTGAGCGGGGCCAATCTGCGTGGTGCTAACCTGCGCGGCGCTAATCTGCGCGAGGCAAGCTTGGCCGACGCCGACCTGACCGATGCCGATTTGTCGGAGGCTGATCTGCGCGATTGCGATGTGACCGGCGTGAGGGGGTTAGCGATGTAGATGTGGCGAAGACGGCCCATTGGGCCGTCTTCATTACTGCCTAATCGACGTATACCTGCGTTTCTGTCCCGCCGGTTGCCGCCACCGGTGCGAGGATTTCGCGCAAAAACCTGCCGGTATGCGACGTAGGATGGCGGGCAACCTCTTCCGGCGTACCTAGCGCAACCACCTCGCCGCCACCGTCGCCGCCTTCCGGCCCCATATCGATCACGTAATCAGCCGTCTTGATCACGTCGAGGTTGTGCTCGATCACCACCACGGTGTTGCCGGCATCAACCAACCGGTGCAAGACCTGTAACAGATGCTGAATGTCGGCGAAATGCAGGCCAGTGGTTGGCTCATCGAGGATGTAGATCGTGCGCCCGGTAGCAACGCGGGCTAATTCCTTAGCCAGTTTCACCCGCTGCGCTTCGCCACCAGAGAGGGTGGTGGCCGGTTGGCCCAGTTTGATGTAATCGAGACCGACATCGTGCAGGGTCTGCAAGATGCGCCGCACCCGCGGCACATTGGCGAAAAACTCCAACGCCGTCTGCACGTCCATGTCTAACACGTCGGCAATTGTCTTACCCTTATACTTGACCTGCAACGTCTCACGGTTGTAGCGTTTGCCTTTGCATTCGGCGCAGCGCACCCAGACATCGGCGAGGAATTGCATATCGATCTTGATTTCGCCGTTGCCCTCGCAGGCTTCACAACGCCCGCCGCGAATGTTAAAGCTAAACCGTCCGGGGCCGTAGCCGCGCAATTTGGCTTCCGGCGTCTCGGCGAATAGCTCGCGCAGCAGATCGAAAAGCTTGACGTAAGTTGCTGGATTTGAGCGTGGCGTGCGCCCGATCGGTTGTTGGTCAATGTTGATCACCTTATCGAGCCGGTCGAGACCGTGCAGCGATCGAAAGGGGCCGGGCTTGAGTTGAGCACGGTTGAGCCGGTTGGCTAGCGCTGGGTAGAGCGTTTCGGTGATCAGCGAGGATTTGCCCGACCCAGACACGCCGGTGACGGCGATGAAACAGCCGAGCGGGAAGCTGATGGTGACATCGCGTAAGTTGTTAAGCGTCGCCCCTTCCAGCGTCAGCCAACCTTGTTTAGGTTGACGGCGCGTGGCGGGTGTCTGAATCGTCAGCCGACCCGATAGATATTGGCCAGTGAGCGAGGTCGGGTGTTGGGCCACTTGTTCCGGTGTACCGGCGGTCACTACCTGCCCGCCTTTGACGCCGGCGCCGGGGCCGAAGTCGATAATCCAGTCGGCGGCCTGCATCGTTTCGAGGTCGTGCTCGACGACGATCAGCGTGTTGCCGAGATCGCGTAGCCGCAACAGTGAATCGAGCAGCTTGCGGTTGTCGCGCTGGTGCAAGCCGATGCTTGGCTCGTCGAGGATGTACATCACGCCGACTAACCCCGACCCGATCTGCGAAGCGAGGCGGATGCGCTGCGCTTCGCCGCCGGACAGCGTCGGCGCGGCGCGATCAAGGGTGAGGTAGTGCAGGCCAACGTTGTGTAGGAAACCGAGCCGTTCGCGGATCTCTTTCAGCACATCGCCTACAATTGCCCGCTCGGTCTCGGTGAGGTGGTTGGGCAGCTCGCGCGCCCAATCGAGCGCCTGCGCCACATTCATGCGGGTGACATCGCGGATTGAGCGTCCGGCCACACGTACCGCCAAGCTTTCGGGCCGCAAGCGTGCCCCTTCACAATCAGGGCAGGGTTGCTCGCTCATGTACTGAGTATAGTACTCGCGCATCGTGTCTGAGCCACTCTGCATATAGCGTCGCCGGATCTCGCTGGCCAACCCTTCCCACGCGCGGGAATACTCGCCGCGTGAGCCGCTCTCGTTTTCCCACACAAACCGGATGCGTTCGCTGCCGCTGCCGTAGATAATCGCATTGCGCTGGTGTTCGGTTAATTCATCCCACGGCTTGTCGAGGTCAATCTGATAGTGCGCAGCAATGGCAAGCAGCGCCTTATAGGCCCACGTATCCTGCTTCTTGCGCATCTCGCCCCAGTACGTCACTGCTCCCTCGTGGATCGAGAGCGCGCCGTTGGGCACCAGCAGCGCCGGGTCAACCTCAAGCCGCGCGCCGAGGCCGGTACAGGTTGGGCAGGCGCCTTGCGGCGAGTTGAATGAGAACATCTGCGGGGTGAGTTCGGGAAATGAGATGCCGCACGATGGGCAGGTATTGCTCTCGCTCATGAGCCACTCGCGGGGTTGAGCAGGATCAGCCGGCTCGTCGGCGAGACTAATGATCACCTTTCCTTCCCCCACCCGCAACGCCGTCTCGATGCTATCGGTCAAGCGGGTGATAAAGCTATCGAGATCGCCATTGCCGGTAGTGTGCGGCATTGTCAGCCGGTCAATCACCACCTCGATCGAGTGTTTGACCTTCTTGTTGAGTTTAATCTCTTCGTCGAGCGAACGAACCTCGCCGTCAACGCGCACCCGCGCAAAGCCTTCGGCTTTGGCTTCGGCAAAAATATCTTTGTACTCGCCTTTGCGTTGAGAAACGACCGGCGCTAGCACCATAAAGCGGGCGCCCGCCGGTAAGGCCAACACCCGATCAACCATCTGTTGGGCCGATTGGGCGGCGACAGGCTGGCCGCAGCGGTGGCAGTGTTGGTGACCGACGCGGGCAAACAGCAGGCGCAGATAATCGTAAATCTCGGTGACGGTGCCAACGGTCGAGCGTGGGTTTTTGCTCGCGCTCTTCTGTTCGATGGCGATTGCCGGTGATAGTCCTTCGATCAGATCAACCTGCGGCTTCTCCATCTGGCCGAGGAATTGGCGCGCATACGCCGAGAGGCTTTCAACATAGCGCCGTTGCCCTTCGGCGTAGAGCGTATCGAAGGCTAACGAACTCTTGCCCGATCCGCTCACGCCGGTCAGCACGACCAGCCGGTCGCGCGGTATCTCGACATCAATCCCTTTGAGGTTATGCTCGCGCGCGCCTTTGATCACGATGGTCGTCTTGGCCACAACCGTCTCCGCTGAGATACGAACGAAGAGAAAGCGCCGCCCCGTTGGCGACGCTACCAATTCTGTGTTCTAGTATACCACGGTTTGCTAGAACAAACGGACTAGGCAGCCAATGCGATCACGTCCACGTGCGTTGATCAACGAACGGCTTGGCGTCAGGCGGCAACTCGGCAACCACTTCAACTTTACAATGGAGCTTGATCGCCTCGTGCAAGGCCTGCGCCACGGCGTCACGCAAGCGAGCGTGATCGGCATCGCTGGCGGGCACAAGCCGGCAGATCAATTCATCGCGGTGATGTTCGCGCACCACTACCGCTTGATACGCCTGCACCCCCTCGAGCCGCCGGATCGCTTCAGCGATATGGCGTGGATGGACAAACAACCCGCGCACTTTGACACTCTCGCCGCTGCGGCCCAGCCAACCCACCAAGCGCGGCGTCTGAATGACCGTTGGTTCATCGGAGACCATCAGCGCCGACAGATCGCCGACAGCAAAGCGGATGAGGATGTAGTCGCGGCGGAAGAGGGTCACGACTACCTCTCCGGTTTGGCCGGGAGGCACTGGCTCGCCGGTGTTGAGATCGCAAATCTGCACCAGCGCATCTTCCGGCAGGTGCCAGCCGTGCCGTTCAGGGCCGTTGTAACCAAGGTTGCCCGTCTCGGCGGTGCCATAGCCGTCGTAGACCAGAATCCCGTACTGCTCTTCAAACAGCTTACGCAACGAGGGTGGCAGCGGCTCGGCGGCGACAAAGGCTTTGTTGAGCGGCCACGAGCGCGGGTCATGGCCCAATTCCGCTGCCTTTTCGAGCAGCGCCTTGAGATAGCTGGGCAAACCGGCGTAAGCGGTGACGCCGAGATGGGCCATGGCCTCGATCTGTTGGGCTTGATTGCCGATCCCGGCTGGGATGACAGCGCAGCCAACCGCGCGTGCACCCTCTTCAAACATCACCCCGGCGGGGGTCAAGTGGTAGCCAAAGCAATTGATCACCACGTCATCAGGGCCAAAGCCAGCGGCGCGGAAGGCTGGCCCCCACCGCCATGGATCGGGTTCATCGGATTCGGGATCGTAAATTGGGCCGGGTGATTGGAAGATACGGCGCAGCCGTGAGAGCGGCACAGTCAACATCCCGCCCAACTGCGGCCCTTGCCGTTGCAGCTCAACCAACTGCTCTTTGCGCAAAATCGGCAACCGGCTCAGGTCAGCGGTGGTCTGAATATCAGCCGGCGTCAGTCCAGCAGCTTCCATCCGTTGGCGAAACGCTGGCGAATGCTCGTAGCCAAACGCAACAATCTCGCGCACGCGCTGATCAAAACCGGCGTAAAAGGCTTGCATGTCCATCTCCGTCACCTCGTGCTTCAGACAACGACGCGCGGGCGCAACGGTCTTCCGGCGCTCGCGCAGCGTTGCGGCGTCATTGGCCTGCGAACCGCAATATGCGCTATCCTTGCCCGCTCGTAAGGGTGATTGGTAGTCAGCATTGTACCGCATTCTCACCCAACAACCAACTTCGTCAACGCCAAGGCGCAGAGGACACCACGGGGGTGAACGCCAAGGCGCAGAAGATGCCACGGGGCTTGGAATCGGAGCAAGCTCCGCGCTCTCGGTGTCTGCGGCGTGAGCAACCTACAACTCCCTCCCCCAGAGGGGGAGGGTTGGAGTGGGATACGACCCATCGGGGAGAGGAGCGAGTGCGTATTGCGTACCGTGTCACGACAGCCAGCGTTTGCGGCGCTTGTAATGCTTCACGTCGCGATAACTCTTGCGGCTGCCAATCTCGTTAAGGCCAAGATAAAACTCGCGCACGTCAGCATTATCTTTCAAATCCGCTGGCGATCCATCGAGCACAATCCGGCCATTTTCCATAATGTAAGCGTGGTGCGCCGAATCTAACGCAAGGCGCGCATTTTGCTCAACCAGCAAAATGGTTGTTCCCTGTTCGCGATTAATCCGGCGGATAATCTCAAAAATCTCGGCCACCAGCAGCGGGGCCAACCCCAACGATGGTTCATCGAGCATAATTAATTTAGGATGGGCCATTAAGGCGCGCCCGATCGCCAGCATCTGCTGTTCGCCGCCGCTGAGAAAGCCGGCTACTTGATTGCGCCGCTCTTTGAGACGGGGAAAATAGTTATAGACCAGCGCCAGATCCTCGCTAAACCGGCGTATTGGCTGAGTGTACGCGCCAGCGCGCAAATTCTCTTCTACGGTGAGGTGCTCGAAGACGCGCCGCCCTTCCATCACCTGAAAGATACCCATACGCACAATCTCGGCGGCGTCTTTCTTGTGAATCGGCTGCCCTTGAAACAGAATTTCGCCATCGGTCACTTCACCGTTTTCTGGCTTGAGCAAGCCCGAAATCGCTTTGAGGGTCGTGCTCTTACCAGCGCCGTTTGAACCGAGCAACGCGACGATACGGCCCTCCGGCACTTCGAGCGAAAGGCCCTTAAGCACCAGCACGACATCGTTATAGATGACTTCGATATTATTGAGTGAGAGCATAGGCGATCGTGTAGGGTCAGGTTGAAGACCTGACCCTACTCTAACACAGTATGATTTACTACCGCGCGCTAATGAAGTCGGTAATCGGCACCCATTTGCCGTTCTCGACCCGGAACATCTTCAGCGACTTAGCGCCAGCATGATCGGTAGAGCTGAACTGCACTGGTAGTGTGACACCTTTGGTATCGATTGCACCCATCGTTTCCAGCGTGTTCTTAATATTTTCGCCGGTCAGCTCCTTGCCGTCAGCCAATGTCTTCTCGATCCCGGCAATCAAAATCGACATCGCCGTCCAGCCTTGTACGAAGGTACTATCAGCACCGCCGTAATCAATATTCTTCGCCTTCGCGAATTCAAGCGCGATCTTGCCGCCCTCCGACTCGTGGTTGAACGGCACGGCGCCGACCACACCCTCGGCATCAGTGCCGGCCAGCTTGATCAAGATCTCGTTGGCGCACCAGTTCAAGCAGACGAACTGGACGTTGTAGCCAAGGCTCTTTGCATTCTTGATCGCCAGCGCTGCCGGGCTCGACACGTTCTGCAAGAAGATGTAGTTCGCGCCATAATCGCGGAGCTGGGTCAACTGCGGGGTCAGATCAGTTGCGCCGCGTGGCGAGGGCACTTCGAGCGGTGTCTCGATGCCTTGCGAGGTGGCGAAGGCGGTGCCGTCGGCCAGTGGAGAGCGGCCAAAGGGGCTATCGTTGATCAAGTAGCCAAACTTCGGCAGCCCGCTATTGCCTTTGGCCTTCCAATCTTCGATCGCCCACTTCATGGCGATGATCAACTGATCCGAGTAGGTCGGCGCGACAAGGAAGTTGTAGGGTGTTTCGGCCGGATTGGCCAACGCTGCCGAGTACGAGGCCGAGATGAACGGAATCTTATCTTCGGTGATCTTGGGCCGCAACGCCTCGGTATCGCCGGTGCCCCAGCCCGAGAAGACCAGCACCTTGTCTTGGGTTACGAACTTAGTGTACAGCTCTTCCGCGCGCGGAACCTGATAGGCATAGTCTTCGCTGAACAACTGCAACCGCCGCCCGTTGATGCCGCCCTGCTCATTCTTCCAATCAATAAAGGCAATCTGTCCTCGTGCATAAGGCGTACCTACGTCAGCCGTCGCGCCGGTCAAGTCAAAGATCGCTCCCACCCTGATCGGTTCCGTAGTCGTTCCACCGCCGCCGGTGCCGCCGCCCGTACCGCCGCCACCACCACAAGCGGCCAGCAACGTGGCAAAAAGGACTAGCGTCACCAACCACCCGAACGTCCATCTCCTCCTGTGCATGCCATCCTCCTTCTAGACGCTTCAATAACTGAACGGCCACAGCCGGAAGTAATCTTTGACATTGCGCCACATCTTCACGATGCCTTCTGGCTCGAAGATCAGGAAGAGGATAATGGCCAGACCAAACGCGCCCTGCTGCATATAGGGCAGATAGGAGTTAATGTTAGGCACGACATCGCTAAGAGCGCGGGCCAGATTTGAGAGTAGTGCTGGCAACAGCGTCATAAACGCAGCGCCATAGATTGAACCAGAGACGCTGCCCATGCCGCCGATAATAATCATGGCAAGGTAGAGAATGCTGGTATCAATCGTGAAGCGTTCCCACGAAATCACGCCGCGATAGTGGGCAGTGAGCGCGCCGGCCAGCCCGGCGAAGAACGACGAGGTAGCGAAGGCGAGCAGTTTGTAGCGGAAGAGATCAACCCCGATCACCTGCGCTGCGATGTCTTGGTCGCGAATGGCGACAAAGGCTCGCCCGGTGCGGGTGCGGAAGAGATTGCTCACAAAGATGACGGTCAGGATCAGCGCCACAAGGCAGATCCAGTAAAAGGCGAAGTCGTTATTACCGAGCCACTCCATCGGCAACCCAAACAGGTTGTTGCTCGCCCGCGGCAGCGAGAGCGATTCCCCAATACCGAGCAGTTTGCCGTGTGTTAACACCCAAATAATGATCTCTTGCGAGGCAAGGGTGGCAATGGCGAGGTACAATCCCTTGAGCCGCAGCGATGGCAGGCCGAAAAACGCCCCGACGACTGCGGTAAAGAAACTCGCCACCGGGATCGTAATCCACATTGGTGTGCCAAGATTCACCGCCATCAACCCGGCCGTATACGCGCCAACAGCGAGAAAGCCGCCGTGACCAATGCTAATCTGGCCGGTGTAGCCGACCAGAATGTTCAAGCCAATCGCGCCGATCGCAGCAATCGCGATCGTGTTGGCCAAATTGAGCCAGTAACGGTCGGCAAACCACGGAAAGATCAGTGCCAATGCCAGCACGATCACGATCCGGATGCGTTGCGGCCAATAGGGGCGCAAACGAACATCGCTCGCATACGTGGTATGAAACGTTCCGCTCTGCATAGCAAACCCAATCTTGTTATCGCCAATCGCTGCTTACACGCGCTCGATAATTCGTTGG
Organism: uncultured Chloroflexus sp.; assembly: GCF_937951745.1. Taxonomy (GTDB): domain Bacteria; phylum Chloroflexota; class Chloroflexia; order Chloroflexales; family Chloroflexaceae; genus Chloroflexus. Next base: position 15,670 of record NZ_CALFBQ010000083.1, on the reverse strand, counting down.
CCGAAGAGACCGTATGGTCGCACCAGCAGAATCAGGAGCAGGACGACAAAGGGGGCGACTTCACCCAATCCCCATTCCGGCGGCAGCAAGCCGCCAGCGAACGACTGGAGCAGGCCGATGATCAGACCGCCGATGATTGCGCCGGGAATGCTATCAAGGCCGCCCAAAATCACCACGGGGAAGACGAGCAGACCAACCCGGCCAATCGTGCCTGACAAGCCGCCAAAAATGCTCATCAACAGAATGCCGCCCACTGCCGCCGTAATCGCGGCAATCGCCCACGCTACAGCCCATACCTTCTTGACGCTAATCCCCATACTAAGCGCCGCTTGTTGATCGTCGGCCACCGCGCGCATCGCGATCCCTTCCCGGCTAAAGCGGAAGAAGAGCGTAAGCAGGGCAAAGAGCGCAATGGCTAACACAAAGGCCCAGATGCGATCAACGCCGACATTTGCGCCAAGGATTGTCACCGTATCGGTGGGCAAAAACTGCGGCGCTGGCCGTGGCGTCACCCCCCAGATCGCACCTACCATCGCGCGCAAGAGTGATGACAAGCCAATCGTGACCATAATCACCGAAATGGCCGGCTCGCCGATCAGAGGTCGCAGCACGAGTTGCTCAATCACAACCCCGACCGCTGCGGCTAACACCACGGCTATCACAACGCCGATTGGCCACCAGAGACCAAACAGCTCGACCATCGTGTAGGTGAGGTAAGCCCCGATCAGCAACAACTCGCCTTGGGCGAAGTTGATCACGTCGCTGCTTTTGTAGATCAAGACAAAGCCAAGCGCCACCAACGCAAAGATTGCGCCATTGGCAATCCCGCTCAGCGCCAGTTGAATAATCCGATCCATGCGCGTCTCCGTCGTCGCCGAATTGAACAATGCATGCCAATATGGAATGGGGCCTTAGAAATGTGATCCTGCACTCTAACGTGCCACGGCTCGCGCTGCCGGGGCTGGTGACGGCGCCGCCGGGTCGTGCAATTCCTCAATACGCAGGCGGGTCTTGATCAGAGCCGTGCGCCCATCTTGATAGGTAATCGTCGTCTCGATCTCAAGCATGTCTTGGTCGCCGTAGAGCGCATCAACAATCTCTTGGTAGCGTTGAGCCACCAACCGCCGGCGCACCTTGCGGGTGCGGGTCAGCTCGCCATCGTCGGCGTCAAGCTCTTTATGGAGCAGCAAAAAGCGGCGGATGCGCGCCGCCGGCGGCAGATCAGCATTCGCCCGCTCGACATCTTTGCGGATCAGAGCGTAGACCTGCGGCTTCTGCGCCAGATCGGTGTAGGTAGTGTACGAGATTTGCGCATTCTCGGCCCATTTGCCGACATTGGCGAAGTCAATATTGATCATTGCGGTCACAAAGGGCCAATCGCCGCCAAACACCACTGCTTCCTTGATATAGGGGCTAAACTTGAGCTTATTCTCGATAAACTGGGGCGAGAACTTGGTGCCGTCGTGCAGCGTCATCACGTCTTTCGCCCGGTCGATCACGATCAAGTGGCCATCCTCGTCAAAATAGCCGGCATCGCCGCTATGCAGCCAGCCATCTTCCAGCGCCTCGGCAGTCGCTTCCGGGTTTTTGTAATAGCCAACAAACACCGACGGGCTTTTCACCAGAATCTCGCCGTTCTCAGCAATCCGGATCTCAGTATTGGGTAGGGGCGTGCCAACCGTTTGGAACTTAATTTGGCCATCGCGGTGGATCACGCTCAAGCCAGAGCTTTCGGTCTGGCCGTAGACCTGCTTGAGATTAACACCAATGGCGTGATAAAAGCGGAAGACATCGGGGCCGAGCGCAGCGCCGCCGGTATAGGCCCGTTTGAGGAAGCGCAAACCGAGATGGTCTTTGAGCATCTCGAACACGGTGATGCGGGCTAGCCAATAACGCAGGCGCAGCCCAAAGCTCGGCTGCTTGCCGCTAAAGCGGGTATCGGCCATTTCGTAGCCTTGCTTCATCGCCCACTCAAACAGCGCCCGTTTCAAACGGGTTGAGTCTTGCATTTTGACTTGCACCTGCGAAAGCATATTTTCCCAGATGCGGGGCGGCGAGAACATCACCCGCGGCCCGATCTCGCGGATATTCTCTTGCACGGTGCTAGCCGATTCGGGGAAATTGATCGTAAACCCGCACTGCATACCGGCGGCGACCGTCACCATCTGCTCGCCGACCCATGCTAGCGGCAAGAAACTGACAAACTCATCGTCAGGGCCGAGCGGATCGACCGAGAGCAGGCCGGCGCCTTGGCTGATCAAATTGCGGTGGGTGAGCATTGCCAGCTTGGGCTTGCCGGTGGTGCCGGAAGTGGTGGAAAGGATGGCGACATCGTCGGGCTTGCCAGCGGCCAGTTCGGCTTCAAACAGGCCGGGATGGGCGCGATCGTAGATGCGACCTTGTTCTTCGATATCGGGGAAATGGGCAAGGTAGGGTTGCCGGTAATTACGCATCCCCTTTGGTTCGTAATAAATAACTTTCAGCACCCCTTCCAGCCGCGGCCAAATCTCGATAATCTTATCGACCTGTTCTTGGTCTTCGGCCACAATCACCCGCGCTTCAGCCGCCGAAACGACGTAATACACCTCTTCGGCCACCGAGTCTTGGTAGACGCCAATCGATATTGCGCCGATGGTTTGAGCGGCAAATTCGGCGTAGAGCCATTCCGGGCGGTTATCGCCAATGATGGCAATGATATCGCCACGGCGCACGCCAAGCGCATGCAGCCCCATCGCAAACGCGCGCACGTGCTCGGCAAACTGTCGCCACGTCACCGTTTGCCAGATGCCAAGATCCTTCTCGCGTAGCGCCACCTTATCGCCGAAACGTTCAGCATTCTGAAACAGCAAGCGTGGCAGGGTTGTCTCAGGTATCTGTATCATTGCGTCACCCAACTGTGGGACCGGCAGACAGCGCCGGAATATTTTCTTTATGTGTATGGAAGCGCATGCTCACGCCCAAGATAAGCGTCTATCACTTTCGGATCGCTGCGCACTTCAGCCGGTGTGCCATACGCGATCAGTTGGCCGAATTCGAGCACCGCCACCCGATCGCTAATATCCATCACCACTCCCATATCGTGCTCGATCAGCACAATCGTTGTGCCGTACTCTTCGTTAATATCAAGGATAAAGCGGGCCATATCCTCTTTTTCTTCGGTATTCATGCCGGCCATCGGCTCATCGAGCAGTAAGAGGCGTGGATTCATGGCGAGGGCACGGCCCAACTCCACCCGCTTTTGCAGGCCATACGAAAGTGCGCCGACCATCTTCTTGCGGATCGACTGGATTTCGAGCAGATCGATCACCTGCTCGACAAACGCGCGGTGTTCGACCTCTTCGCGCTGTGCCCGCCCCCAATACAACCCGCCGCTGAAGACTCCGCTGCGCATATGGATATGACGGCCCAGCATCAAGTTGTCGACAACCGTCATGTGACGGAAGAGCTCGATATTCTGGAACGAGCGGGCAATGCCGAGGCGCGCGATCTGATGGGGCGGCATGCCAATAATGTTGCGCCCTTCAAAGCGGATTTGGCCCTGTTGGGGGCGATAAAGACCGCTGATACAGTTGAGGAGGCTCGTCTTTCCGGCGCCGTTGGGGCCGATAATGGCCTGAATGGTGCCGGGATAGATATTGAAGGTTACGGAAAGCAGCGCGCGCACCCCGCCGAAGCTCAACCCGATGTTATCGATCTCCATTTGCGGGGCTGGTAGTGTCACCGAATCACGATGCGTCATGCGATCCTCATTGACAATGCACGAAACAGGTACGCACCGCTCACGAGTCGATCATGCGCATGAAGTCTAGAATGCCGCCACTTCGATCGCTGTGATCAACTAATGACGTATCACAAACTATGGGGAATACTTACGGTTTATTATAACGAAGGTCGCAGAATTGCGCAAATGGGAGTTGGGTTATGGCACGTATCGTGCGCCATACAGACAGAGGCCAGCCAAGGCCAGCCACAACCAATGCCATAACCCAAACGGTTGCAGGAAAGCAACCACGATCGAAATAACCACGCAGATCAGACCGAGGAGGGCAAGCAGAGCGCGTCGATAGTGAACTGGCATCACGATCCCTCACGCACGACAAAGAAGGCGAGCGCGAACAGCGCCGCGGCGATGAACAGCAGCAACGAAAAGGCGAGGTTGCCGGTGGCGCTGATCAAGAAGATCGTCATCGCAATTACAATAATCGCCATCATAATACAGCCGCGGCGCACACGACGCACACTGGCAGCGACATCGGGCTCTTCGGGAGTCTGAGACATGATCGTTTCCGCTGCTACATGCTTCTCGCCTTATCTTAGCACATCCGTAGCGCGCGGCGTGCTGTATGTAATGGTACTGCAATCATGGTTTAGTACTAAAGTACTGTGCAATCCATAGCCAATATGCTATATTACAGATGTAGGCGAAGCACAAGCTTGGCTGCAATGGCGCATGGAGAAAGGAGCTACCGATGTTTGACCGCGAGACGTGGCGGCAACGGGTAGCCGAACGGTTCAATAACTTTGCTCGCAACCCGCGGCAGGAGATCCAAGTAGCCGGCGTCAGTACAGTGCTCGGTTTCCTCGCGCTACGCTCGCTCGAACCCTTTCTCGAAGCCTTTCAAGACGAACCGGTAGCAGCGGTGCTGGCATTGGCCGAGATTTCGCGTGGTCCCGGCGCGAATCATATTGTGCGGCGGGCGAGCCATTGGCGCTACCAGTTAGCGCAATTGATCGAGCGCGAACTGCGCTCGCGCCCCGAATTGCGCCTCACGATCGAAGAGATTTTAGTGGCGCTGAACGTTATTCACCTTGCGCGCCAGCGGCTGAATAGTTCGCGGGATGAATGGTTTCGCCTAACCCTCATCGCTGAAATCGGGACGTTCGAGAACGGTGATTTTGAGCAATTGCGCCGCCAGTTGCACGATCCCGGCTGGCAGAGCCGGTACGAAGCGATTCGTCGCCTGCGGGTGCGCGAAGGCCATTTTACCGCCGCCGATCTGGTGCTGCTCCACGATGGCTTAAGCGATAGCGACTCCCATGTGCGAGCTGCCGCTGCTCGCACGCTGGGTTTGATCGTCGGCACACCGCCGCAGCCTTTGGTCAAGACGTTGATCCGGTTGGCCATTCACGATTGCGATTTAGAAACCCGTTTCGCCGCCGCCCGCACGCTGGGCTTGTTGCGCGACCGGATCGCGTCGCCGCAATTGCTCGACCATCTGATCGAGTGCCTTGGCGATCCTGACAGTTTTGTGCGCTCGGCGGCGGCGCTGGTAGTCAGCCAATTGGGTGAGTTGGCCGGCACCGGCCCGATGATCGAGCACCTGCTGGCAATGATGGCCGATAGCGATGCCTATGCCCGTGAAGCTGCTGCCCGGGCCTTGGGCCGCCTCGGCGTAGCCGCAGCGACATCTCAGGTGCTCAATGCCTTGGCGCAAGCAATCGATGATACCGATCCGAATGTCCACGAAGCGGCGGTGGATGCGATCACGCGCCTGCGCAAATTGCGGGCTACTCTGCCGCTTGGTCAGAGCCGCCATCCGACCGAGCCGCTGGCAGTGTAGGTGGGCGCATGCGGCGGCAGATTGCAGTTTTTGCTGATCAGAACGCTATAGCCTCTCTCTTGGCCTTCAGCGATGAGCTGGAGGCCAGTTGGCGTTTGCCGCCCGATTATGGGTATTTGTTGCGGCTGGTGATCGAAGAGGTGGCTACCAATATCGTCAAGTATGGCTACCACGATCACAACCGTGACCAGATCCAGCTCGCTTGCGAGTACGAGCAAGGGGTACTTACGGTGACCATTCGTGATCGTGGCCAGCCATTCGATCCGCGCGAAGCGCCGCCGCCGGACATCCATGCGGCTGCTGATCAACGATTGATTGGCGGGCTTGGTCTCTTTTTCGTCCGTGAATATGCCGATACGCTGACCTATCACCACGATCCGCGCAGCGGCTGGAATGAGTTGACGGTAACGAAGGCGATGAGTATGCTCGATCGGCTGCGGGCCTTGCCGATCTTTCAGGCCGTGCCGGAAGCGGTGCTGGCCGAGCTGGCTCCGCGGCTGGCGGAATGCCGTTTGGCCGCTGGCGACGTGTTGTTCAATCAGGGGGACTCCGGCGCCGAATGCTTTGTCATTCTCGACGGCGCGGTCGAGGTAATTACATTCGTGAACGGCGCCGAGTTGCGGCTAGAGGTGTTCCACCCCGGTCAGATCATCGGTGAGATGAGCTTGATCGATCGCAGTCCCCGTTCGGCGACAGTGCGTGCGATCGAGCCAAGCCGGCTAGTTGCGTTGAACGAAGCGGTATTTGCCACCCTGATTGGTTCCAGCCCGGAGCTGGCGATGACAATGCTGCGTAGCATCGTCAGCCGGGTGCGCAACACCAACCAGCGCATGATCCATGACCTCGAACGCAAGAACGCCGAGCTGGTGGCCGCCTATCAACAATTGCAAGCCGCCCAAGCCGAACTGATCCGGCTCAACCGGCTCGAAGAAGAGCTGGCAGTTGCGCGCCGCATTCAGCAATCGTTTTTACCCCGCGTCTTGCCGGAACCACCCGGCTGGCGCATTGCGGCATTTAGCCGGGGAGCACAGGCGGTTGGCGGTGACTTCTTTGATACCATTACCCTTCCCAATGGCCAGATCGGGCTGGTGGTCGCCGATGCCTGCGGCAAAGGCGTCACTGCTGCGCTCTTTGTCGCCCTCAGCCGGTCGCTCTTGCGCGCCGCTTCCCAAGCTGCCGGCAGCGTCCAAGGCGATGGTGATACCAGCGCGGCGATTCTGCTGCCCGCCGTAAGCCTGACCAATGATTATATCTGCCGTGAGCATGGTGAATCGATGATGTTTGTGACCCTCTTTTATGGCTTGCTCGATCCGGCCACCGGAGTGATGCAGTACATCAATGCCGGCCATAATCCACCGTTGCGAATCGGGCGCGATGGCGCGGTGATTGAGGAGTTAAGCGAAGGCGCGCTACCGATTGGCATCGTGACCGGGCAAACGTATGAGGTGCGCGCGTTGCGGATTGCTCCCGGCGAGAAGTTGGTTGCATTTAGCGATGGCATTACCGAGGCTATGAACCCGGCTGGGGAATTGTTTGGCGATGACCGTCTCAAAGCGTTGTTGCGAGCGCAGGCGCAGGGTACGGCGGCTGAGTTGGTGGCAGCAACGGTGTCGGCAGTGGATGCTTTTGCGCAGGGTGCGCCCCAAGCCGATGACATCACCCTCTTGGTGGTAGAGCGATTGCCGGCGGATGGGTAAACCCGCGCCACTACCGCCGGCAGCCGAAACCCCTGAGCGAGCCGTGCTATAATGACCGCATCCTTGATTGCATAGCGGGCCATCACCTGCTAGAAAGGGGTTTTTCGGCGTGAAAACCGAGCAAGTAGATGACGTGCTCATTATTGAGCTGCCAGCACGCCTCGATGCCGCCGGCGTTGCCGCGATCGAACAAGATTTGGCGGCCGCGATTACAAACCACGGCGGTAAAGTATTGGCCGATATGACCGCAGTGACCTTTGTCGCCAGCTTGGCGTTGCGCATGCTGCTGAGCAATCTGCGCGCTGTGCAACCGTTAGGGGGGGATGTGCGCTTGTGCGGGTTGCAACCGCAGATCGCCGAAATCTTCCGCAAGAGCCGCTTTGATACGCTCTTCAAGATTTACCCCGACCGCGAAGCGGCGCTGGCGTCATACCGCGATCGGTAAGGTGCGATGTAATGGGGCGAGACAGCTCTCGCCCCGCTGGTTATGCCGATCGCTCGTTCGACAGCATAATGGCCATTGCGGCTGCCGACACCGCCAGTAAGACCAAGGCCGGCGCCGCGGCTTGGGTAAACATCGCTTCGCTGGTGGCGCTCCAGATCATTGTAGCAAGGGTCGGGAAGCCGGTCGGGCTGAGCAGCAACGTGGTCGGCAATTCCTTGATCGAGGTGAGGAAGACCAGCGCTGCTGCCGAGAGGAGGCCGGGAGTCATCAACGGAAAGGTGACGCCGGCAAAGACGGCAAGCGGCGAGCGACCCAGCGAGCGGGCGGCATCTTCGACCCGCGGGTTCATCTGCTGCAATGTGGTACGGAGGCTACCGATCGCCTGCGGCAAGAAGCGGATAGCCAATCCGAACAACAGCATCGGCAGAGTTTGGTACAGCCACGGCGCATAGTTGGCGCCGAAGAAGACGAGCGCCAGCGCAACGACAATCCCGGGCAGCGCGTAGCCGGTGTACGCAGCGGCATCGAGGATGCGGCTCAGCCGGGAGGGAAAGCGGGCCGCCAGCAGCGCAATCGGAATGGCGGCCACAACCGACAGCGCCGCTGCACCGCCGGCAGCGAGCAGGGAATTGGCCATAGGTCGCCAGAGCACATCGAGCGTCTGCCCATTGAGCAAGCCGCGGATCAACCAGTAGCTAAGCGCCAACAGCGGCATCCCGATGCCGAGCAAAGTCAACAAGGCGGCGTATAGCGCCGCTAGCCAGCGCCACGGCCCAATGTCAGCCAGCCGGCGTGGGCGAGCCACGGCGCAGGTGGTACGGCTCATGCTAGGCCGGCCACGGATAAGCTGCTCGATCCCGATCAGGCTGAGTGTCAGCCCAATCAAGACGAGGGCCAACAGGGCGGCGCCGCTGCGATCAAACGATCCGCGATACTGCACGTAAATCGAACGGGTGAAGGTCTCGAACTGCAAGAGTGACACCGCGCCGAAATCGCTCAAACTGTAGAGTGCAGCCAGCAGTGCGCCAATCGCAATCGCCGGGCGCACTTGCGGCAAGAGAATGCGCCAAAAGACGCGCCACGGGCTATCGCCCATGCTGCGGGCAGCATCTTCCACTGCCGGATCACACCGTTGCAACGCTGCGCGCGTATTCAGCAACACATACGGATAACTGCTGAGGGTGAGGGCCAAGACGGCGCCGCCGAAGCCATATACCGGCGGCAACCGCTCAACCCCCAACGGCGCGAGCATCTGTTGCAGCAACCCTACCGGCCCTAACACTACAATGATCGCAAAGCCGTTGATATATGACGGCACAGCTAGCGGCAAGGCGGTCGCGATCGCCCAAAAGCGGCGACCGGGAATATCAACGCAGACTGTCAGCCATGCTAACGGTGCTGCGATGAGTACGCTGAGCAGCGCCGTGGCGAGGGCCAGACCGATACTATTCGTCACGACCCGCAGCGTGCGGGGGCGAAGCAAGGCCGCCCATGCATCAGGCCCGGCTTCGAGGGCGCGCACCAGTAAATAGCCGATCGGTAGCAACACGAGTACAACAATGCCGAGACTCAGCCCGATCAAGACCCACGGACGCGCGCGGCGTTGGGGAGTGGCAACGGCTAGTTCAGAGAAGGTGACGCGACGGATCATAGGCTTGGAATGATGGACGCCGCGATCATGCACGATCGCGGCGCATACACACGGTTATAACGCTCCGACATCGCGCAGCAATTGCAAGGTGCTTTGCAAATCGCGCAGTTGATTAAGATCGATAGCAGGTGTTTGAATTTCCGACAGCGGCTTCAGGCGTGGATCAGGTTGCACATTACCGGCTAGGGGGTACTCGAAGGTCTTTTCTGAGAAGTATCGCTGACCTTCGGTTGAGAGCATGTAGTCAATCAGACGCTGTGCCGCCGAGGGGTTCTTCGCCGTCTTGAGAATGCCAACGCCGGCAATGTTGATCAACGCGCCAACGTCGCCATCGGCGGGGTAATAGTTGGCTGCCGCTAACGTATTGCCCGACTGGCTCTGCAATTGGTAGAGATAGTAGTGATTGACGAAGCCAACGTCAATCTCGCCAGCAGCAACTGCTTGCACGATTGCCGCATTCTTCTCGTAGGTCTTGACCTCGTTGGCGATCATCCCTTCCAGCCACCGCCGGGTCGCCTCTTCGCCCAACTGTATCCGCATCGCGGTGACAAACGCTTGGAACGAGCCATTAGTCGGCGCCCAACCAACCCGACCCCGCCACTGCGGATCGACAAAACCGGTGATCGAACGCGGCAAATCGGCCTCGGTCAGCTTATTGGTATTGTAGACCACTACGCGGGCGCGGCCACTGATGCCAACCCACAAGCCATCAGACGAGCGGAAGCGCGGTTCCACCTGATTGAGCGTTTCGGCAGGCAAGGGGGCCAGCATGCCGGCAGCCGCCAACGCGCCGAGCGCGCCAGCATCTTGGGCAAAGAAGAGGTCGGCGGGACTATTGGCGCCCTCTTCGAGGATGGTAGCCACCAACTCAGCGGTATCGCCATAGCGCACTTCAACTTGAATGCCGGTAGTTTGAGTGAATTGGGCAAAGAACGGCCCAACGAGGCTTTCGCTGCGGCCGGAATAGACGACAATCTTGGCTGGCGTATCAGTTGGTGCAGACGCTTGGGTGGGCGTGCTAACAGTTTGATTCCCACAGGCGGCCAATGTGGATGCCGCCAATGTCAACAGCGCGAACAGGCGCAGAAAGCGATTCACGGTTTCTCTCCTCGACTACGTCGATTCTTCGTGACAACGACCACAACCTTGCGCAAGGTTGACGTTAGTATATCCTAACCTTTTCCGAAGGTCAAGCTAATTTACGAACATTTTGGTTGAGATATTTAGAAAAAGGTTGTGAAATAGGTGGGCAAGCGCGGGGGCTACGTCCACAGCCGGTCGAGCGTCTCAAGCAACAATTGGCTATGGCGGCTCAGATCGGCAAGGGCGATATGCTCATCGGGGGCGAACAGCGCACTGATCGCCGGCGTCAAGCCGAGGCTAACGGTAGGGATAGGCTGGCCGCCGGTGAGCAGGCTGAGCGGCGCCACATAGGGGCCAGCTGGTACTATTGGGAGGGGACGTTCGCACACAGTGGCACCGATCGCTGCGACTCGGCTTACGATCGGATGATCAGTGGCAGTAATCCAAGGCGGATAACCGCCGGGCAATCGTTCAAGGACGAGATCAGCAAACCCTTTATCGTCAAGATGGCGGCGTACTAACTCATAGATAGCATCAGGCTGCTGGCCCGGCACTAATTGGAGATCGAGCAGGGCTGAAGCGAGGGCAGGGATGACCGGCGTGTCGCTATGAGGTTCAACGGTCAATGAACTGACATTACAGGTTGGGAGTGTTACTTCTGTGCGGCTGAGAGCCGCGCCGTCGATTCCAAACAAAAACTGGTCGATCTGCCATGCTTCCCGGCGCGCGGCGGCGGCCAGTTGTAATTGGCGAATCGCGGCATTATCAGCGCGGGAAGGGCCTTCAACCGCATCGTAGAAGCCCTCGATGCGCACATCTTCATCATCACCCTTCAGGGCGGCAAGCGCCCAGATCAGGCGCCAGAGCGGATTCGCGACGCTGGTGGCAAAGCCGGCGGGTAACGGATAAGCTGGGCCGCGGGCAGTCAAGCGTAATCGGAGCCAGCCCTTGCTGCCGCTCGTGCAGATTGGCGTGCCGTGCGCGTCGCGATCGCCGATGCTGGCCAATACCGCATCGCATCGCACCAGATCGGTGTGGGCTGGCAATGCTTCAGCTAATCCCGGACTGCCAATTGTGGCGGCGCCCTCGATGACAAGAGTCACACCGCACGGCAACCTGCCTTCACGTTGCACAATCGCTTGCAAGGCGGCGAGGTGGGCAGCGAGCGCTCCCTTGCCGCCGGCGACGCCACGCCCGAATATCTTGCCGTCGCGTTCGGAGATAGCGAACGGTTCGTGCGACCAGTAGCGCCAAGGGCCGGTTGGCGGCGTATCATAGTGATGGTAGAGCAACAGCGTTTGGGGGCGTCGGCCAGAGCGGTGGGCAATAATCACCGGCGCCGCGCTAGTCGTGGCGATGCGCACATGCATACCGAGCATGCGAATGAAGAGCGCGATCTGTTCAGCCGCAGCGCGCAACTCTTCGATATGCCCAGTCGTTGATGGCAACCGGCAAATGTGGTGCAGCACATGCACGAGCTGTTCAGTTGATGGCGGTGCGTGAACAGTCACCCAGATTGCTCCCATTGTAGTGCAACATCGGTATTTGGTGAACGAATTATAACACGGGGTTTACTCCAGAGAGGGTTAAGGCCATGCTAGAATAAAGTGCGAAATGTCACATTATTCTTGCAATCCGCGACAGCCGGTCGCGGCTGGAGGTTATGGCATGGATTCCCGGTACCGCGCATTTGTGAATTTTGCATGGCTGAATGTTGGCTACAACCTGCTGGTGATTATGTGGGGCGCATTTGTGCGTGCTACTGGTTCGGGCGCCGGTTGTGGCGATCACTGGCCGCTGTGTGATGGGCAAGTTATTCCACGCGCACCGGACACGGCACAGATGATCGAGTTTTCGCATCGGGTTACAAGTGGAATTGCTCTCTTGCTTGCAGTTGCATTGCTCGTTTGGGCCTTACGCTTGTTTGCAGCCGGGCATCCGGCACGGCGGGCGGCAATTGCCACGATGGTCTTTATGGTTGTAGAGGCGCTAATTGGCGCGGCATTAGTGCTCTTCCAATTAGTGGCACATGATGCCTCACTGACCCGGGCGCTGTCACTCGGTCTGCACCTGATTAACACCTTCTTGCTGATTGGCGCGATGGCATTAACCGCATGGTACGCTAGCGGTAAGCCAGCGCCTGAATTGCGCGGCAAAGGGGGGTTGCTTGGCATATTGATCGCTGCGCTAATTGGCACGGCGCTGGTTGGTTCAAGCGGCGCAGTGACTGCGCTGGGTGATACACTCTTGCAGTTGGGCGTGTTGCCCGGCGGCGTATCGCAATCGATCAACCGTGACAGTCACCCCCTCGTCTGGATGCGCATTATCCACCCGGTGCTAGGCACGCTGGTGGGTTTAGCAATGATTACCTTGGCTCAGCGCGCTGTGCGCTACGATCCTGCTCCGTCCACGCGGCGGCTAGCATGGGCTACTGCTGCCATCTTTGTCGGTCAAATTTTTCTTGGTGTGGTAAACGTTCTGCTCAAAGCACCGGTGTGGATGCAGTTGGTGCATCTGCTCTTCGCCGATCTAGCTTGGTTAGCGCTGGTTTTGCTCAGTGCGACGTTGCTAGCGCGGCCAGCGACAGTGACTGTGCCGCATGCGCCGGTCGTTTCCGGGTCGCCGGCCCGTTAGCCGGTTTGGCATGCGATGGGTTGTAGTTTGGCCTATTGCACAACGGGACTAGGGTCATCTTGTGCGCTAAGCGGCGCTATGGTATAACCAATAACGAAGGGTCATCCTCACCTCATCGCTCTCTTGCATAGGAGGCCCGCGAATGGCGCTGCATGGATCGTTAGAGCAGGTATCATTGCGCGAGCTAATCGATCTCGCGACCTATAGCTTACTCACCGGATCACTCGATATCGTTGGCGAGCGATCCGGTCGTATCTTTCTCTTTAATGGCCAAATCTACCATATCGAGTGCGAAGGGCAGATTGGCATCGAGGCGCTTGGGATACTGCTCAATGTGCAGAAAGGGATGTTCAACGTCACAAGTGGCGCGCGCAGCGAGCAGCAGTCAGTGTGGGGCGATCTCGAGACGTTGCTGCGCAATGCCGAGCACACAGCATTACGCTGGCGCCGGCTGTGGCATCAGGTGGCTTCGCTACATTTGACGCCGGTACTGGCAATGCCGCGGGAAGTGGCGAAAGAGCGTGCGAAGGTAACGGAGCATCTGCTCATTGATGCGATCGATGGGCGCAAGCGAGTGGGCGAGATTGCGGCTGAGTTGCACTGGCAGGCAATTGATGTGGTTGAAGGCATCGACCATCTGGTAGCGCAACAGATTGTGCGGCTCGAAGCAGTGCCACTGGCGCCGCACGATCCTGTGCCAGAGGCGCAACCGCAACCGGCACCGCCGGCAATCCCCGCTATTGACCGGCTATTAGCGATTTTGCGGTCGTGATCTCAATTAAGATGGCGTAGGGTGGTAAGGGCGCAGCTATGCTGCGCCCCTACTGTGCGTTATACTATACGCATTCGCCAATACGCAAAACGATGGGGGTTGCGATGGAAGTGACTCTGCCTACCGGCGTGCAAATACGCTACGATGATGTGGGGAGCGGGCAGCCGGTCGTGTTATTGCATGCGTTTCCACTAAGTGCGGCGCTCTGGCGCGCGCAATTGACTGCGCTCACCGATCGGTTTCGTATGATTGCGCCCGATCTGCGCGGGTTTGGCGGTTCGCCACCCGCACCTCTACCGCAATCGCTTGACGATTATGCCGATGATGTGCTTGCCTTGCTCGATGCATTACAGATTGAACGGGCGATCATCGGCGGGCTATCAATGGGTGGCTACATCGCGTTTGCCTTGCTCCGCCGGGCGTCTGAGCGGATCAGTGGCTTGTTGCTGGCCGATACCCGTGCGACTGCCGATAGTGATGCAACCCGCGCGACCCGCGCCGCTAACGCTGAGATTGCGTTGCGCGAGGGTAGTGCGGCGTTAGCGGAACGATTGCTGCCGAATCTGCTAGCGTCGCAAGCGAGCGAGGCGCTGCGGGCCGAATTATTGGCCATTGCCGCCGCTAATCCGCCTGCGGGAGTGGCTGCGGCATTGCATGCGATGGCGGCGCGCCCTGACTCAACGCCGCTCTTGAGCCAGATCCGCGTGCCAACGACCGTGGTAGTCGGTGCGGAAGACACGCTGACCCCGCCGAGCGAGGCGCGGGTGATGCACGAAGCGATTGCCGGCAGCCGGTTTGTCGTGATTCCCGGCGCCGGCCATCTCAGCGCAATCGAGCGTCCGGCTGAATTTAATCTGGCGCTGGTTGAGCTGGTGATGCAGGTGGCTGCAACCAATACGAAAGAATAGGCGTCACCACTCTTGGCAGTGGGCCGCCGGCCCAGAGATTTCCTGCCCAAACAATCGCAGCGGCGCATGCGCCGCTGCGGTTCTGCTGCACAAAGTGTCTTAGTTCTGGGTCGTTTCTCGCCGCTCGCGAATACGGGCCGCCTTGCCGGTACGACCGCGCAAGTAGTACAGCTTGGCCCGGCGAACCTTGCCGCGCCGAATAACCTTGATTGAATCGATACGTGGCGCGTGGAGCAGGAAGGTACGCTCGACACCGATCCCGTGTGACGCAATCCGGCGCACGGTAAAGTTCTCATTGATGCCCTCGCCGCGCCGGCGAATGACGACCCCCTCAAAATCTTGCACTCGTTCGCGGTTGCCTTCAACCACTTTGACGCCGACGCGCACCGTGTCACCGACGCGAAATTCGGGAATGTCGGTGCGGTATTGGCGCCGGCCCAATTCTTCGAGTAATTGCTGCGACACGGCGTCGCTCCTTTCGGATCGTGCCGGCAGGCGCCCGCATGGCAGCGGGACTGCACGGCGTGCTAACACACAAATTTGGCAGGCGGATGGTTTGCCGCCTGCCAGACCGGCTCTGTTCCGCTACTGATTATACCATAGCCGTGGTATGTCGGCAAGCGGCGAGCGTATCTCAGCGGTACGTAGCTGCGGTGTATGGGCGAGGCAGCTAGAATTGATTTTGTTAATGCGCCAAGCCGTGCTATAGTTCGGTACGTAGCTGCGGTGTATGGGTGAGGCAGCTAGAATGGCGACGCTCGATGCTGCGCCGAAGAGTGAGGTCTATGGCGATGGCGTGAATAACGCGAGGCGTGTCTTCCGTGCCCAAGACGACGAAGGCTGTGTCAACACCGGTGCGACGTTCTGCCCTGCGGCACCACGATGGGTATGATGATCACAGTTATGGCATAAATGCATT
>NZ_CALFBQ010000082.1 GCF_937951745.1 uncultured Chloroflexus sp. | reverse complement strand
ACATTTATTTCAAATGGTGAGCAGGAACTGTACAAGCAAATCATCGAACCGCTTGGATTTGAAGCGCGGGAGCGTAATGCAACATTTCAGCAAGCGTATGCCGAGATTATTAATTCATTCACTGCTGAGTTTATTTCTGATTTCTGTAACGAGCAAGGTGCAATTCATTGGGATAAGTTGATAGAGTTCAACTCATCGCAATTAACAATACGTGAACGGAAGAGAACATACCAAGCATAAATAGCGTTAAGCTCACTCCCTATCTTTGTCATTGCGAGCCGAGTGGAGGGGCAGAGCGGCGCGCTGTCCCTGCGCTCGGCTCTGGCGTTGCGAGCCGCGGGCGGCGAAGCAATCTCCTTCGAGCAAGGATGCATCCCACGCAGCCATTCCTCTCGCTCAGGCGGGGATTGCTGCGGGCGCTGGCGCACCCTCGCAATGACATCAAACTATTTACTTTGCCACCCGCCAGACCCGAATCTCGCTGAGGCCAACGTCAATCAACCACTGACTGTCAGGGCTAAACAAGAGAGCATGTAATCTTATCGGCGACCCGCTCAGTACCTTCACCCGCTGGCCATCAGCCAACCGGCGCAAGGCAATCGTTTGCCGCGGTGGCCCCGGCTCGAACAGCGAAAACGAGTCGGATGGCTCCTCACGGTTGGGAGTCGCTAGCCAGTTCCCGTCAGGACTGATCGCTACTGGCATACTTTTTAATCGACTCATCCATGTATCTAGCATAGGCCGTGCTTGCGTAAATCGTTGTTCATGCACAACTTGCCACGTGCGGGTATCAAAGGTGCGGACGAGGGTAAATTCACTGAGACTGAGCCGCGAACTGTCAGGGCTAACAGCAATGTGACTGCTCGGCCAGCTTTGGATTTTGCGGATAACGGCTTGCTGGGCAACATCTACGAACCAAACCCCTTCCGAATGTGTTGAGACAACTACATGCCCAGTGGGTGTAAACGCGAGCGCTTGAACAATTGAGATCGCTGGATCATCAAATCGAATTGTCCCAATCTGCGATTGGCGGCTCACATCCCAAAGCTGCACTTCCGGGCCGCGCGAGTGGTGCGATTCAGCTACCGCGAGGATGCTCCCGTCAGGCGAAAAACCGAGGTGTATTGGATACGTATGCTCACCGGGCGGCCAGCAGTCAAGTTGCCCGATCAATGAGCCGCTATCCGGGTCAAAGAGCTTGACCGTGCCGCGCACCGCGATAGCCAGCACCGAACCATCAGGACTAGACGCCACATAGCCACCGGCGGGCAGTTCACGGAGTGTTTGATAGTCGGGGAAGCTCACTATCATGGTCTGCCTGTCGTTCGCAATCGCCAACCGGCCATCGGGCAAAAAGGCGGCTGATCGGGCAACCACCTGCCAAACATACGCCGGCTGCTCTTCCCGCTCAAACCAGAACATCATTATCACCAACGCTAACCCGCCCAACCCAACCAGTGCTGCTATGGCACTGCCAGCTAAGATCAGTCGTCGTCTCATTATAGTGTATTCCTTATAGCTACGGGCATCCTCACAATACCATCCAAGTCCCTTCTCTCCTACCGGCTATGCCTGTATCTCGTTTTGCCCAACGTCCACCAACTACTACCCCTCAGGACTAACCATCAGGTGCCGCACCCGGTTTTGGCTGCCGCTTGAGAGATACACCCGCTGGCATCAGCCAACCGGCACAGCGCAATCGGCTGCCGTGGCGGATCTTGGTCAACGAAGAAGTCAGATCCCGACTCAGAATAAGTAACCGGCACGGCTAGCCATTGCCCATCAGGGCTGATCGCAACAAGCTTGCTTTCTATGAGGAAGGGCTTGGGTAAGGTCAACGGTTCGGTCACGGTTTGCGCATCTGATATAGGAAACGTTTGTTCGTGAACGATCTCCCACGTTGCTGTATCATAGGTTCGGATCGTACAGCCACCCACACTGAGCCGGGAACCGTCAGGGCTAAACGCAAGACTGCCCGCCGGCTCCGGCTGAATCTTGCGCACCACTGCTGACTGCTCCACGTCAATCAGCCAGCCCCCCTCTGGTAAGGTCGTAACGGCTATGTACCGGCCATAGGGTCTGAAGGCTCGTTGCCGCGCCACCGTGATGGCCGGATCGTCGCTGCGCACCGACCATAGTTGGCGCTGGTTCGCTCCATTCCAAAGCTGAACTTCGAGATCGTCGTCAGGGTGTGCTCTGGTTAAGGCCGAGGTGTGACCATCGGGCGAAAACACTAGCCACATCTCTGTCCACTCTTCAGGCGGCAACCAGCAAACAAGGTACGCGTACACTTTGCCGCTGGTCAAATCCCTGACAGCGCCACACTGCCCGACCGCTAATAATGAACTATCGGGACGCACGGCCAGATAGCCGCCGGTAGGCAAAGAGGTGAGCAGTTGGTGATCTGGAAAGCAGAGGGTGATGGTCTGATAACTGCTTGCTACCGCTAACCGACCACCGGGCGTAGAGACCGTCGAAAGATACCCACCGGACTCCCAGATGTGTGCCGGTGGTACCGCAGTTACCGTTGCCATTGTTTGGCGAGTATCGGCCTGCTCATCAGTGACTGATGATAGCAATTGCCAGAAGACGAAAAGCATCACAATGGCAAGACCGAAAAGGAGTGCCAGCCCGAGGGCGGCTAAACCAAACTGTAGTGATCGTTGCATCCGATCCCCAATCGCTTGATGCGCCAATCACCCAGCAGCTTAGGCGCGAAATGACCGTATACCTTTATTATGAACGCACGAGGACCCTCAACGCAATCACTTTGCGCACCGTTTTAGCGTCGTGTGAACACGAGAGCACGAACCATGCAGATACGATATGAGCAACTAGTGATAAGGTTTGATAACACGCTTGGCGTTTGCTAGGTGAATCGAGCAGTTTTGTGCGCTTCTTTGCACAATGTTTGTATTCGACAGTTCCACCCGTCTATGTCATGATTAAGGTGTACTGCGCCAAAGGCGGGCGCAGGGTGATAAGCGAGGTTAGCCATGAGCGCCAGTGTTACCGTTGGCCGCAACGGGATCGAACTTGACGGCCAACCCTTCTATCTCCTCTCTGGATGTATTCACTACTTCCGCTGGCCGCGCGCCGAATGGCGCCCGCTGCTCGAACAGGCGCGCTGGGCCGGTCTCAACACGATTGATACGGTCATTCCATGGAACCGCCACGAGCCGCAACCGGGCGTGTTCGATTTTAGCGACGAAGCCGATCTGGGTGCGTTCCTCGACCTCTGCCACGAGCTTGGTTTGAAAGCGATTGTGCGTCCCGGCCCGTACATCTGCGCCGAGTGGGAAAATGGCGGCTTGCCGGCATGGTTAACCGCTAACGGTGATTTGCGTCTCCGTACCAACGATCCGGCATTTCTCAGCGCAGTGCTGCGCTGGTTCGACACCCTGATGCCGATCCTCGTTCCACGCCAGCATACCCGTGGCGGCCCGATCATCCTCTGTCAGATTGAGAATGAGCACTGGGCGTCAGGGGTGTACGGCGCTGATGAGCACCAGTTAACGCTGGCCAGCGCTGCGCTCGAACGCGGCATCGAGGTGCCGCAGTATACGTGTATGGGAGCCACCCCCGGCTACTCAGAGTTTCGCAACGGCTGGAGCGGGATTGCCGAGAAGTTGGTGCAGACGCGCCAGATTTGGCCGGATAATCCTATGATCGTCTCTGAATTGTGGAGTGGTTGGTTTGATCATTGGGGTGGTCAGCGCCAAACGCGCAAGACGGCGGCCAAGCTCGATATGACGTTACATCAACTGACGGCAGTGGGATGCGCCGGCTTCAGCCATTGGATGTGGGCCGGCGGCACCAACTTCGGCTATTGGGGCGGGCGCACCGTCGGCGGCGATTTGATCCACATGACCACCAGTTACGATTATGACGCGCCGGTCGATGAATATGGCCGCTTGACTGCGAAGGCGCTAGTCGCTCGCCGCCATCATCTCTTTCTGAGCTGCTTCGGGGCGACGTTGTCGGCAGTGCTGGCCGATGCCATGCCCGGTGGGATGACAGTAATTCCGTCGGCGGCAATTGCTGGCCGAAGCGAGGGCGGCGTGCAGCCCTACCGCACAGTATCCGCCGGCCCAACCGCACCACCGGCGTGGCGTGAGTTCTGCGCTACGTTTCTCGTTAACCCCGGCCTTGAAGCAACGACCTACGAGGTGTTCTTGCCTTCGGGGGAGCATCTGAGCGTTGAAGTGGAACCAACCAGCATGCGCCCGATCTTTGCCAATCTGCCCCTCGGCGAGAGTGGGATCACCATCGTCGGCCATACCGGTCGCGTACTCGGTTATTGGCCCGATCAAGGGACGCTTGCGATCTATGGTCGCGAAGGTGAACAGGGCACGTTACTGTTGCGGCTGCCTTCGCCGCCGATTGGTATCCACGCCGATGATGCTGGCTTAGCAGCGCGGGTGGTGATGCGCGAGCAGGTCTTGCGGATCGATTACTGGATTACGGCTGAGGGTCGCCGGATCGAGGTGGCATGGGAAGATCATGCCCTCTTGATCGAGCTGTTGCCACAAGCACTGGCCGAACGCTACGGCAGCCAGCCTTTGCCGCTACCCGCCCAACCGCGCCGCACCATCCTCACCGCACGCGCGTTCGCGGTGGTAGAGGCGACTGACGACACCGGCTGGCAACCAATCGCTACGCCCGCACCGCTCGAACAGCTCGGTTGTCCCTACGGTTATGGCTGGTATCGCGCTGAGCTTGAGCTTAACGCGCCATTAAAGACGACGCTCGCAGCGCCAGCACTCCGCGACCGCGCGTTGGTACTGATCAATGGCGAATTCGCCGGCGTACTGGGTCTACACCCAACCGGCCCGCGCTACACGTTTGCCCTCGACCTGCCGGCTGGCCGCCACGATCTGCGCCTGTTAGTCGATAATCTGGGCCGGTTTAATTATGGTCTGAATCTGGGGGAACGGAAGGGTTTACTTGCCCCCTTGTATCTCGATGGTAATCAAGTAGACATCTCGACAGGCTGGTATGCCTATTGGCAAGAGGTGCAATTTGCCGGTGAAGCGGTTGCTAACATCAAGCCGTGGGCCGCGCGGCCCGATGCCGAGAACGTTCACCTGAGCCGGTTTGCGTGGACGGGGCCGATGGTCTGGCTGATCCGTCCGATCGAGGTGCAGGCCGGGCGACGCTACCGGGTGCATATCACCGGCGACCGCAACTCCGGCGCGTTCTTTGTCAATGGCGTCGCCGTCGAGCGGTTTAGCCGCCATCGTAGCGGCGGGTTGATTGAGGCTGACATCACTGATCTCCTACAGCCGGGGATCAACACCCTCGCCTTGCAGATTCTCAACTACGCTGGCGCGCCATGGCGGGCGACCCTGATTAGCTACGACGCCAACCAACCGTTACCGGCCCACTGGAGCTTCCGCGCCGGCGTGACCGTCAGCGATCAACCGGCCCCACCTGCCGGCCCAGCCTTTGTGCAAGCGGTCTTCGCCCGCGCCGATCTCCCGGCTACCATCAACCGCCTCGCATTGCGTCCCGGTACCCTCGATAAAGGCCAAATCTGGCTCAATGGTCAAAACTGCGGCCGTTTCTGGCAAATTGGGCCACAAGAAGAGTACAAACTGCCTATCTCGTGGCTGGCTGCGCACAACGAGCTACTGTTGTTCGTCGAGCAGAGCCGCAGCGGCGCGGTAGAGCTGGTATATGAATGATTGCGGTAGAGACGTTGCAATGCAACGTCTCTTACCCTGCCAACGCCGGCTCGCGCGCGAGCGCCACGCCGCTAATCAACTGCTCAGCCGCCGCAATTTGCTCGCTTTCACCAATCAGACCGACCAGATCGCCAGCCTGAAACACCGTACTCGATTTGGGATTCGCGATCAGTTGTTGGTTGCGGATTATTGCAATCACCGACGCACCGGTGCGGGCACGAATATTCGCTTCGGCGAGGGTTTGACCAACGATGGAACTGTGCTCGCCAACCATTCGCCACGCAATCTCGATCCCGCGTGCGGCCCGCACCATCTGATCGAGCGCCTGATGTTCGGCTGGCGTCGAGACTGTGAAATCGTACTCATCGCGCCGCACCGCGTCAGTATAACCTTGCACTTGGGTAGCCGGATACCCCAAGCAGAGCAACGTATGGCGCATCACCTCCAGCCCGCCTTCTAATTCGGGGTGGATCACATCGCGCGCGCCAAGGTTGATCAAGCGACCAACGCCTTTGGTGGTAGCAGCACGAGCGATAATGGGCAAATTAGGCGCAATTTTGCGTGCTGCCGCTACCACCAACTCGGTTGCCGTCTCATCAGGCAACGTGACCACGAGGGCCCGTGCGCGCTCTAGCCCAGCATGCATCAACACGTCTGAATTCGCCGCATCGCCGAAAAGCGTCGGTACACCGTTCGCGTTGAACTCGGCTGCTCGCCCCGAGTCGATCTCGATGACTAACCGTGGAATCCCCAGTCGCTCAAGTACGGTCACGATGTGTTGGCCGACGCGGCCATAGCCAACTACAACGACGTGACCTTCGTGCGGCAGAACGAGATCAGACGATGCCAACGGATGACGGTCGAACCAGTCCCAAAGTCGGGGGGAAATGCGCTGCATCATCTGCTCGATTGGCTTGATTAAGCGGAACATGAACGGATTTACCATAATTGAGAGCAGTGCGCCAGCCAAAATGAGCGAGTATTGCTCTTGATTGAGCAGGCCCAAGGCCATACCAGTGCTACCCAAGATAAACGAAAACTCGCCAATTTGGCTGAGGCCGGCAGCAACAACTAACATTGTGCGTCCGCTAGCCGGTAAAAGGAAACCAAGCAGTTGAGTAATCAACGCTTTGCCAAACACAATCAAGGCTGTCAATGCCAACACTTGACCGGCGTTTGCCCAAAGATAAAGCGGATTGACGATCATGCCGACCGAGACAAAAAAGATGACGGCAAAGGTTTCACGGAAAGGTAACACATCATCGCCGATCTGGTGACTAAACTGTGACTCGCTCAGCACCACACCAGCGAGAAACGCGCCGAGTGCGAGCGAAACATCGAAAAAGACCGCTGCTCCAAAGGCAGTACCCAATGCAATCGCTATTGCCGCCAGAATAAACAACTCACGTGAGCGAGTACCGGCGATAACGTCAAGCAATTTGGGCAAGAGCCGCCGTCCGGCAAACAGCATCACCACGACGAAGAGCACCGCTTTAAGCAGTGAAAAGGCACTGACAAGCAGCGATTGCTCACTCTGGCTGCCAAACATGATGGGGAGCAAGACTAGAATCAGAACAGTTGCTATGTCTTCTAATACTAGCCAGCCTACCGCGATCCGCCCAGCACTCGTGTTCAGCATGCCGTTATCCATAAGGCCACGCAGCAGCACAACAGTGCTTGCAATCGAGATTGACAAGCCGAGGAGCAAGCCCGAAACAACCGACCACTCCCACCATTGGCTGAGCAAAAAGCCAAGAGTGGTCGAGATTGACATTTGGAGAATAGCGCCGGGTAAGGCTACTTGACGCACGGCCCACAAATCCTTGAGTGAGAAGTGCAAACCAACCCCAAACATTAAAAAGATCACACCAATTTCGGCAAGTTGGCTAATATCCTCGACATCGCCGACAAAACCCGGTGTAAACGGGCCAATTGCCATGCCGGCTACGAGATACCCAACAATTGTCGGTAGACCGAGCTGCCGGGCTAGCACCCCGCCGATGAACGCTACTACCAGCGCGATCGCGAGATTTGCCAACAGTGAAATATCGTGATGCATAGCACAGCTCCGGTCATCAACAACGAAAGCAGCAAAACAGAGTACGGGTATGGGGAAAAGCTCTACGCAGCGTGGCGCAAATAAGACGCATTATGTATGATAAGGAATGAACCCTGATCTGTCAAAAACATCGACATTGGCCCTATGCCTACCTCCAACAGGGTACGCATGGGCAGGCACAAGATCGGTAGGGGCAGGCAATCGTAGGGGTCGGCACAAGGTCGGCACAAGGCCGACCCCCGCATGGCCGCCCCCTGCAATGGTCTAAAACATGCTATGATACATTACGAGTACGGGTTAAGGCCCACTGTTTGACCTTTGCGTATTCTCTAGAGGAGTGATGAGTACGCCTCAATGCGCTTTGTTACTTCCCCCATTATCTTTGTGTTTCCGAATGAATATGCGCACACCTCACTCTGTACCAACTATAGACAACTATGCTTGCTATCGTCATCGTCTCGTGGAACGTTAAAGATCTGCTCCGCCGCTGCCTCACCGCCGTCAAGGCCTCGCTAGCGGCTAGCGATCTCACTGCCGAGATTATTGTAGTTGACAACGATAGCCACGATGGCACGCCGGCAATGGTACGCAGCGAATTTCCCGATGTGCAAGTAATCGAAGCCGGCGCAAATCTCGGCTTTACCGCTGGCAATAATCTGGCCTTGCGCCGGTTATTGCAACGGCCTGATGGCGGCCCTGAGTTTGTCCTCTTGCTGAACCCCGATACCGAGCCGGTGGCCGATGCGATCCCGCAATTGGTCGCTTTTCTGCAATCTCATCCAGCCGCGATCGCGGTTGGCCCGCGCTTACTCTACAACGACGGTAGTCTCCAATCGTCGCGCCGCCGCTTCCCCACCCTGCTCACGATGGTCTGGGAGAGTACGCCGTGGGAACGCCTCTGGCCCCAAAACCCGTGGGTGCGCCACTATCACTGCGCTGACCGGCCAGATGATCGCGTGCAGCGAGTAGGTTGGCTGGTCGGCGCAGCATTGCTCGTGCGCACCGCCGCTATCCGCCAAGCTGGCTTGCTCGATGAGCGCTTCTTTATGTATAGTGAAGAGTTGGAATGGCAGTGGCGGTTACAATGGCGCCAGCCGGCTCCGCCACCGCCAACTCATGCTCGGCGCGAGAAGGTTGAAGTCGAGAGTCAGATCTGGTACCTACCCGAAGCAGTGGTGATCCATCACGAAGGGAAGAGTAGTGAACAAATGCCGGTAGCACGCCACTGCCACTTTCAGCAAAGCCGCTTACTGCTGGCGCGGATGTGGTACGGTTGGCCGTTAACACTGCTGCTGCGCCGACTGATCTGGCTGGGCTATCAGTATGAGCTGAGTATCGAGACGCTTAAGCTGGCACTTGGTCATCGGCCAGCATTGCGCCGACAGCGCATCGCAACGTATAAACAAGTATTGGCAGCATTACACGATTTTGATCCGGTTCATCCATTGCGGTAGCCACAAGCGTTTGCAATCCATCTTCCCGCTTATGCATCTACATACATTAAGTGATGGCTGGCACATTCGCCCACTTACCGAATTTTCCCAAGGCATTTACCCGCGTCATGATCAGGGCTGGCTGCCGGCAATTGTGCCGGCCCATTGGCAGCAATTGCCCGGTCTCGAAACGCACAGCGGCAAGGTGGTTTATCGCTGTCGCTTCGTGAACCCTTCCTCACCCGATCAGCTTCCCGACGAACGACGTTGGTTGCGGATCAACGGCGCATTCTATTACCGACACACGTACTTCAATGGGGTCGATCTTGGCGCGCACGAAGGCTATTTCGAGCCGACCGAGCACGAGGTGACGACGCTTTTAAAACCTCAGAATACTCTGATTATCGAACTTGACTGTCCCGACGAGCACAATAAAATCGGCAAGCGCATGATTACCGGCGTCTTTTCCCATTGGGATTGCTTCGATCCGCACGCCAATCCGGGTGGGATTTGGCTGCCGGTTGAGTTACACCGCAGCGGGCCGGTGCGGTTGCGCGCTGCCCGCCTGCGCACCGAGCATTGCGATGCCCGGCTGGCCCAGTTACGCTTTGCCCTTGATCTTGATGCCGCACAGGCTGTAGCAATTCGCAGCGAAATCATCTTTGCTCCGCTGACCTTTCACGGTGAAACGCAGGTCTTCACCGTGCAACGGCGATTGCGCGGCGGCGCGCAGACGGTGCAGGGCTTGCTGAAGCTGCGCGAGCCGCGGCGCTGGTGGACGCACGATCTTGGCCAGCCTGACCTCTATCAGGTCACGGTGCGGATATGGCTTGATGATACTCTCAGCGATGAGCAGTCGTTCGCTTATGGCGTGCGCACCTTCGAGCTGCGCGACTGGATTCCGCATCTGAACGGCGAGCGATTCCTTGCTAAAGGCAATAATTACCCTCCCGGCGATATGCGCATCGCGACCATGAATCGCGAACGGGCCGACCGCGATCTCGCCTTGGCCCGTGATTGCCATATGAATATGCTGCGTGTCCATGCCCATATCGACCATCCGGCCTTCTACGCCGCCGCCGACGCCGCCGGAATCTTGCTCTGGCAGGATTTTCCGCTCCAGTGGATCTATCGCCCTGAGGTGTTGCCGGCAGCTCGCCATCAGGCGCGAGCCATGGTACGCTTGCTCGGGAACCATCCCAGCATCGCGATCTGGTGCATGCACAACGAGGCGATTCATCTCGAAGACACTGCTGATGAGTCGTTGGGCGCCCGGCTGCGCACCTACCAGTCGGCGTTCATTTTCAGCTGGAACCGCGACGTGATGGATGTGCAGTTGAAGCAGATCGTCGAAGCAGAAGACCCAACTCGCCCTGTGATCCGTTCATCGGGTGAGCCAGATGTGCCCTACGTGCGCACTGGCACCGACGCTCATGCCTACTTTGGCTGGTACCGCACCTACGGCACGTTGGCGTTTGGCGAAACGGTGCGCGCCCGCTTCCCCAGCAATCTGCGCTTTGTGACCGAATTCGGCGCACAGAGTTTTCCCAACCTTGAAAGCAGTTTACGCTTCATGCCCGACCCGCTCGATGACGCATCCGTAGCCCGCCTCGTTGAACGGCACGGGTTGCAGGCTGACATTATGTCAGCGTGGTATCCGTGGCGGCAAGCCGCCTCACTGGCCGAAGTCATCGAGATGTCGCAGAACTATCAAGCTGAACTCAACCGCTTTTACGTCGATCGCTTGCGTTACCACAAATATCGTCCGACCGGCGGGATCATTGCGTTTCTCTTTGTCGATCCCTATCCAGCCGTCCTGTGGAGCGTGATCGATTATTGGCGAGTGCCCAAGCGTTCGTATTACGCTCTGCGCGATTGCTTTCGCCCCCAATATGCCTTTACTCTGATCGAACCGCGCGACTTCGTTATTGGCGAAGTGATTGATTTGCCAATCTACGCCGTCAACGATGCCCGCCAACCATTGGCAGGCGCGCAAGTCACTATTACGATGCGCGATCCCACTGACGCTGAATTGGCCACTGTCGTGCGCTACCTCGATCTGCCCGCCGACTCGCTCGCTATCGAGATCGATCACCTGCGCCTCACCCCCCTTCACCCCGGACGGTACACGATCGAGTTACGCTTGATCGGGGCCGGGCCGGAATGTACCAACCGCTACCATCTGAACGTCGTTGAAGTCAGGTCAGGACAGTGAGGCTATGCCCATCCGGGGAGGATGTGTACCCGCGTTCCTTTACCTCGTACACGCCTGTTTGTCATTGCAAGGGCGCGCAGCACCCGAAACCATCTCCCGCGCCCTTTGCAACCTCTACACGCCTGCGCGTTAAACCCATCTGCGGCTTTGCGCGCTTTGCGCCTGCGCGTTTAGAGCCTCACAATAACGCAATGCAGAACGGCTACTGATGGTACAATACAGCGGAGGAAACGAATTCGCCGATCGGCAAGGTTGCAAGAACGTATGCCCATCTCGTACCGCGAGCAGGCGCCATTGACGTGTCCGCATTGCGGCAATGATTTTAGCGCCGAGATTTGGTTGATTATCGACGCCGATGAGGAGCCGGAAACGGCAGCGGCGCTGCGCCGCGAAGAGGTCAACATCGTCACCTGCCCGCACTGCGGAGCGCGTGGGCCGGCAGGCGCACCGTTGCTGTATCACGATGCCCAAGCCCGCCGGGTGTTGTTTGCGCCCGCTCCCGGCGCGGCTGATCACGAGATTCGCGAGCAAGCCCGCGAGCTGCACGCCTTGCTGGTCGGTTCGATTGATATCGAGCAGCGGCGGCCCTATTTAGCCGATGTTGACATCGCCCAAGATATGAGCGGGTTGGCCCACCTGCTGCGCCGGCTCGATGCCCGTCGGCGTGGGCCAGCTTCGCCGCCATCACCACCTGCGCCGCTAAGCGACGAACCACCGCCGTTGCTAGCCGCAGTCGAAGCCCTCCTAGCCGCCGATACCGCTGCCGATCTCGAACAGGCACTGGCTAAGCATCCTGAACTGCTTGAACCAGCGACCATTGTGACCCTCACCCAATTGGCCGAAGTCGCCACCGCGCAAGGCGAAGCTGAGATTGCGCAGGGACTGCGCAATGCGCGCGATCTGCTGGCCGGAATGAGCCGTCATACCGCTTCCGAACGGCTCACTGCCATTCCGCCAGAAGCGTTG
Source organism: uncultured Chloroflexus sp. (assembly GCF_937951745.1). Taxonomy (GTDB): domain Bacteria; phylum Chloroflexota; class Chloroflexia; order Chloroflexales; family Chloroflexaceae; genus Chloroflexus. Next base: position 1,545 of record NZ_CALFBQ010000082.1, on the reverse strand, counting down.
CAAGCCCTGTTGAATGCACACAGTGACGCCGAACTCGAACAGGCTATCGCGCGCTACCCGTTGCTGTTGCGACCCGAAATCGATGAGTTACTCGCGGTTGAAATAGAGACGGCGCTCGCCAGTGATACCGAGCGGCTAGCCCAACTGATCGAGGCACGCCGATCAATGCTGGCAACGTTCCGCGCTACGCTAGCCCCCGCCGCTGATTTAGAGACGGCTATCGAGGCGCTGTTAGTGGCCGATGACGAAGACGCGATAGCACACGTACTCGATCAATACCCGCTGCTGCTGAGCGAAACTGCCGAACAGGCATTGTGGGAATTTGCCGCCGAAGCGCGCGCCGGTGGTGATGAAGCATTGGCGCGCCACGCCATCGCTTGCCGAGAACTGCTGCGCCGGGTGCGCGCCGGTTTGGAAGAAGACCGTTCATAACCAACGGGAAAGTGTATGCTGAAACGAACTCCTTTCTACGACGCGCACCTCGCCATGGGCGCGCGCATGGTCGAATTTGGCGGCTGGGAAATGCCGGTACAATATCGCGGCATCATCGAAGAACACCATGCCGTGCGCAACCGGGCCGGGTTGTTCGATATCAGCCACATGGGCCGGTTTATGGTGCGCGGCCCCAATGCCGAAGCGTTCCTCCAACGCATGGTGACGTGTGATGTCAGCGCCATTCCGCTCGGCCACGCCAACTATGGTCTGCTCTGCCGGCCCAACGGTGGGATTGTTGATGATGTTTTTATCTACCATCTGCCCGATGAATTTATGGTGGTAGTTAACGCCGCTAATCGCGCGAAAGATTGGGATTGGTTCCAGCAGCATACCACCGGGTTTGAAGTTGAAATTGAAGATCGTTCTGAGCGCTGGGCAATGCTCGCGCTCCAAGGGCCACACGCCGAACACCTGCTCGCCACCGCAGAGGACTCAACCACGACTGAGATTGGCTCGCTCCCGTTTCACGGGGTGGCAATGACCACTATCTTCGGCCACAATGCCCTGATCGCTCGTACCGGCTACACCGGCGAAGACGGCTTCGAGATTTTTTTCGAGGCAGTGCATGCCGAACGATTCTGGTACGGTCTGCTGGCACTCGGTGGCAATGCGGTGCAAGCCTGCGGTCTCGGTGCGCGCGATAGTCTGCGCTTTGAGGCGTGTCTTGCCCTCTATGGCCATGAGATTGACGAAACGATTAACCCCTACGAAGCTCGCCTCGGTTGGGTGGTGAAGCTCGACAAAGGTGATTTTATCGGACGCGAAGCATTGCAGGCGATTAGGCAGGCCGGTGTCACCCGTCGTCTGGTCGGGTTCGAGATGGTCGGCAAGGGGATTGCCCGTGGTGGTTATCAAATCAGACGCATTACCGGCGAACCGGTAGGGTTTGTCACGAGTGGAATGCCTTCGCCAACCCTTGGCCGCCCGCTCGGTATGGCCTACGTACCCACCGATCTCAGCAGCGAAGGTAGTGAGTTTGATGTTATCGTGCGCGAGCGACCCGTTCGCGCGCGCGTCGTGAAGATGCCCTTCTATAAGCCGCGCTACAAG
>NZ_CALFBQ010000081.1 GCF_937951745.1 uncultured Chloroflexus sp. | reverse complement strand
CCCCTACGCCTATACCGCTCATCTTGGCCAGCCCGACGAACCTGATTACGAAGATATTCCGCGCCGGGCCTTAATGTACGGCGCTGAGGCGGCGCGCCTGATCGATTGCCGCCACCAGTTGGTGGCCGAGGGCTTGGCCGCGCTCCAGTGCGGTGCGTTCCACATTTCCACCGCTGGTTTGCCCTATTTTAACACTACCCCACTGGGCCGCGCTGTTACTGGCACGATGCTGGTGGCGGCGATGCGTGAAGATGGCGTCAATATTTGGGGTGATGGCAGCACCTACAAGGGCAATGATATTGAGCGGTTCTACCGTTACGGCCTGCTTGTTAACCCCGATTTGCGCATCTATAAGCCATGGCTTGACCAAGCCTTTATCGACGAATTGGGCGGGCGGGCCGAGATGTCGGCCTATCTGAGCCGGGCTGGTCTTGAATACCGCATGCCGGCTGAAAAGGCCTATTCGACCGACTCGAATATGCTGGGCGCGACTCACGAGGCTAAGGATCTCGAATTCCTCGACCGCAATATCACGATTGTCAACCCGATTATGGGAGTCGCCTTCTGGCGCTCTGACGTGCAGATCGAGTATGAAGAGGTACGGATTACCTTTGAAGAGGGCTTTCCGGTGGCGATTAACGGCGTGACCTTCCCCGATCATGTCGCCTTAATGGCCGAGGCCAATCGGATTGGCGGGCGGCATGGGCTGGGCATGAGTGATCAGATCGAGAATCGGATTATCGAGGCCAAGAGCCGCGGGATCTACGAAGCGCCGGGTATGGCGTTGCTCTTCATCGCTTACGAGCGGTTGGTGACCGGTATTCACAACGAAGATACCATTGATCAGTACCGCGAGTACGGGCGCAAACTGGGCCGTTTGCTCTACGCCGGGCGCTGGTTTGATCCGCAGGCGATGATGATCCGCGAATCGTTGCAGCGCTGGGTGGCGCGCTTGATCACCGGTGAAGTGACAATCGGTCTGCGTCGTGGCAATGATTACTCGATTCTCGATACCAGTTCACCGAACCTGACGTATGATCCGAGCCGGTTGACGATGGAGAAGGGCGAAGCCAGCTTTACCCCGCAAGACCGGATTGGCCAGTTGCATATGCGCAATAACGATATTGCTGACACGCGCAAGAAGCTGATGGTCTACTTGCGAACCGGTTTGCTCGGCGATAGTGGGGTGTTGCCGCAGCTCGCCCCGCCGGCTGGCGCAGAGGATGCACCATCAGCGTGAACCATACGCTGCCGCGCTTTCCTTGCTTGTGCTTGATGATGCAGACACGTAAACGCCCCCTTTTCCCGCACTGTGGGAGAAGGGGGCAAAGGGGACGAGGGCCAATCATCCCAACCGATTCGTGTTGGTTGAGTTTTTTCGCGGCTATGACCGCTTCGTCAACGCCGCCTGCAACGTGCTAAACGTGCGAATATTGCTCAAATCCACCCCAAGCGAAACCAGCGTCTGGGCCACTTCGGGTCGGATACCAGCCAGCATCACCCGCGTCCCCATCAACCGTGCCGCTTCCACTAACTGAATCAGCCCCTTGGCCACCTGTGTATCGATCACCGGTACGCCGGTGACATCGATCAGCAGTTCATGCGCACCGGTCTGTTCAATCTGTTCAAGGGCATGCTGCTGCATATTACTCAGGCGCGCAGTGTCAATTGCGCCGATCAGCGGCATCACGAGAGTTGTATCGCGCACTGGCAGCACCGGCACGCTTAGCTCGCGAATAACTTGCCGCTGTTGTTCATTCTCGGCTAGCAAGCGGGCCTGTTCCGCCGCACGCAGCTCAAGATCGCGCAAAGCGGTTTGCAACGCCGACGTGCGCTGCGCGACTTGCGTTTCCAAGCTGGCATTCAACTCTGCCAACCGAGCCGCGCTCTGCCGTGCCTCCTCGCGCAGCCGCCGTGCCTCTTGCAATGCGCTATCGGTAATGTTTCCGCCGACAAAGATGAAGAGCGCAGCGCCGATTTGCAAAAAGATCGCCGCCGCCTCTAGTGAGGTTTCCAGCGCGTCGGCGAACAGCGGTATTCCGGCAATGCTCCACGCAGTGAATAACCCCACGACATTGATCGCCAAGACCATCCATATCAGTGCCGGGCGCAGCGCTAAGCCGGCTACGAGCAAGACAAGAATCAGATAAAACGGTGAGGTAAATGGGCTGGTTGGCGAGGCTTTAATCGCGATTGAAGCTAAGATGGGCAGGATAATAAAGGTGATTAACATGAAACCGCCGAGATTGACCCGGCCCAATCGGGTAACGACGATAGTACCAAGATAGGCGGTTATTCCAATCGCAATAATGATAACCCCGCTGAGCGCAGCATCGCTAAGGAAGCTGATCGGAATGGCCAGCACTGCTAACCCAATCATCACCAGCGCCATCACGATCGTGGTGCGACCTCGGCGCAGATCATCTTCATTCGTGCTTTGGATCTGGGTTAGCCACGTAAAGAAGGATTGCATAGCGGCTCCTGCAAGCATGCGTGAGGAACGATCTGTAATCTCAATGATACCTGTTCCGGTATCGCGTTGCTAAGTGCTGCATGTTGTCTAACTACCTACCGTTGAACTAACGCTGCCTGTAATATGCTCACAGTGCGAATCTCTTGGGGGTTAATACCGAGACTCACCAAGATCTGTGCTGCTTCCGGTCTGATTCCAGCCAATGTGACCTGCGCTCCCATCAGCCGGGCAGAGGCGACGAGGTGCAGCAAGCCTTGCGCAACCTGTGGATCGATGGTCGGTACGCCAGTGATATCGAGCAGCAGATCGTGCGCGCCGGTCTGGGCAATCTGGCGGAGCGCCTGTCGTTGCAGATCGGCGAGCCGCGCCGGATCGAGCGGGCCAATCAGTGGCATGACCAAGGTCATATCGCGCATCGACAAGATTCGGTACGCTCAGATCGCGGATGACCTGCTGCCGCTGCTCACTCTCGGCTAGCAAGCGGGCTTGTGCCGCCACGTGCTGCTCGAGATCGCGCAACGTCGTTTCCAATGCTGCGGTACGCTCCGCGATTTCCGTTTCCAACTTAGCATTGAGCGCTGTGAACCGGCAGGCGTTCCGGCTTGCCTCTTCGTGCAACCGGCACGTTTCACGCAACGCCTGCTTAGTCGTGCGCCCGCCAACGAAGGCAAAGAGAGTCGTGCCAGACAGCAACAAGATCGCGACATTTTGGAGCGCGCCTTCAGAGGGGCTGACCAACAGCGGAATGCCAGTAAGCTGCCATGCCCTGAGCAAGCCGGACAGATTGAAGAGGAACGTTATCCACACCAATGCCGGTTTGAGCACTAACCAAGCGATGATGATGGGAAAGGTCAGAAAGAAGGGAGAACTGTAAGAGGTGGCGTTATCGTTTGCAGAGCCAAACGTGGCCATCAGTGTGAGCAATGAAATAGTGACTACAAAGATGACCCCGCTTACCGCTACCAACCCTCTTTGGGCAAGAATCGTCACCGTCGTGTAAACGACCAGCCCGATCAGATTGATCGCGATAAGCTCAAATGTGGTTTGCGTCACTGTAATCACCACTAACGGAATCGCGATGATCGCCATGGCATTGACAAACAGCGCTAATACCACAATGATCCGCCCGCGCCGGACAATATCTTCGTTAGTGTGCTGAATCTGCATCAACCATGGGAGCAACGATCCCATTCTACCTCCTCCGAAGATAGAGCTGCGTAACGTGGCTTGCCAACCTTATTGTACATCGCCACTGAGTTGAAATAGCTTTTTCCAATGTAGATTAGTACGCTGCTCCTATCTCTTGTCGTCGCCGTATGCCCCTCCTTGTATCGCAACGACGGGACTCTTTCGCCCCTCGGAATCTGCACCTCGGCAAGCTACAGTGAAATCAAGAAACGGCTTTGCCACTCACTCTCATTCTATCCGAGCGAGGCCGCTATGCGTACTAAACTTCTTCTCAGCCTGCTGCTTTGCTTAGTCTTAGCGCCTATCGTTACCCTTCAGGCTGCTCCTAGTACGGAACCCAACCTACCGCTGCCGGCTGATGATGTATTGCTTGCCCCAGCGCCGGCATCACTCGCGTTTGCCGTCGATGACGAACAAGACCTGCGCTTGCCGAGCCAATACCTTGCTGGCCGGGTTGCAGTACGCATCGTGTTGCCAGAAAGCACTGGCGCACTTGATCGTTCAAGCGAAGATTGGACTGAGACCCAGATCGAACAGGTTATGGCTGAAGTTCGTGCTGCCCTCGATTGGTGGCGCGAACGGTTGCCAGCGGCTCGGCTTGAGTTTGATGTAGTAGTGCAAGTTGTGCCAACCCGCTACGAGCCGATCCGCTATGGCTTGGCGCAAGAGGGTCTTTGGATTAGTGATGTCTTGCGGACATTGGGCTACACGAGCAACAACTATTTTGAGCAAGCCTTCCAAGCCGTGTTTGACTTGCGTGACCAGCGTGGCGCTGATTGGGCAACAATGATCTTTATTGTCAATAGTGCGCGTGATGATGGTTACTTCGCCGATGGCCGCTTCGCGTATGCGTATCTCCATGGCCCCTTTAGTGTGGTCACTTCTGACGGCGGCCCGTATACTACGCAGTGGCTGCGCGCAGTGATTGCCCACGAATTCGCCCATCTCTTTGGCGCGCTTGATCAGTACAGCGCCGCCGGAGTCAGGTGTGATCAGCGCAGCGGTTATCTGTTCACCCCCACGACCAACAGTATGTTCAATGACTGTGGTACAAACGAACCGAGCATCATGCGCGAACTGATCAACAGCTTTGTCAACGGCGCGATTGACGCCTCGGCGCGGGCGCAGCTTGGGTATCGCGATAGCGATGGCGATGGGATCATTGATGTGCTCGATACGATGCCGTCGCTGACGCTTACTACCGTACAGCAAGAACCGGGCCAGCGTCTGCTGGTTGAGCTGGTGGCGCGTGATGTGCCATACCCCTCGCCGGTGCAACCTGATGCCACCATTAATCCAATCACTGCGATAGAGTATCGTGTGGATCAGAGCGACTGGCAATTCGTTGAGCCAGTGGATGGTACGTACAATAGTGTTCGTGAGCTGGCGCAGATTGAGCTGCCACTCTACGATGGCGAGTATGTGGTTGAGTTTCGCGCACTCAATCTAGCCGGCAATGCCTCTGCGATCATCACGCAAACGGTGACGGTCAGCGGGCTTGGGCCGGCGCCGGAATACCGCTTGTCTACGCCGGCCTATCTCAATGGCCAGCATCTCATTATTCACGCGCAAGCGCCAGCAGCGACCAAAGCGGTTGAAATCAGCACGCGCCGTGACTTTGCCAATGCGATGCGCCTGCCATACGCGTCCGAGATTGCGCTGCCGTTAGACAGTGTGCCCTCGCTTACCGCCAATACGGATCTCCTGACTACGATGTACGTGCGCTTTATCGATGGAGCTGGCTGGCCGTCGCTGGCCTACGCCGTGCCAATTGAAACGCCTCCGGCGCAACACCACGTGCTGATCCCGCTCGTATCGCGGTAATCTGGATCATATCAACGCTGATACGCAACCGCCGGCCAATCGCAAAGTATGGCCGGCGCAAAATTTTGCAAAAAGTGTTACCGTCTCGGGTTTGCCAAACCGGTATACTACGGTTGTCGATCCTGTGGTAGTTTGGAGAGGAATGCAGTATGCGTTATACTCGCCATCTCAGCCTGTTACTGCTGGTTGGAGTGCTACTGACTGGCTGGCTTGCCGTGGCGCCGGTCGCACAATCGGCGAACCCATCGGTCTTTGGCGCGAATACCCACATCGCCGCTAGCTACCCCTTCCCCGACTCGCTGAACCGACCCGCCGATGTGATTGCCCAGAGCGGTTTGGGCTGGGTGCGCGAGGAGTTTCAATGGGGCCGGATCGAACCACGTCCCGGCCAATTTGATTGGACGTTCACCGATCGGGCGGTGAATGAATTGGTGCAACGCGGCGTCAACATCGTCGGCCTGCTCAACCCGGCGGTGGGTTGGGGCACACCCGATCCGGCTGACGACAACATCCCGCCTGAGCAAGGCAGCTTTTACCCGCCTGATCCGCAACTCTTTGCCAAGTTTGCCGCTACTGTAGTCAACCGATACAAAGACCGGGTGCGCTACTGGCAGGTGTGGAACGAACCAGACAACCCAGTATACTGGCGGCCCTCACCCAACCCGGCAGCGTATGCTGGGCTGTTGCGCGCAGTCTATCCTGCCATCAAAGGCGCTGATCCGGGGGCAATGGTGCTGGCAGCCGGTATTGTCTCGCCTGAACCAGCCGGATCGTTCTTGCAAGTCATCGCCGACAACGGCGCGTGGAACTCATTCGACATCATTGCGCTGCATCCCTATACCGATCCGCTTGGCCCGGAGGCTGGCTCGATTGATACGGTCGGGATCGGCGCGATTCAGACGTTAGCCGCCCGGCTCGGCCCCAAACCGATTTGGGTGACCGAATTCGGCTGGGCCGACAGCCCGACCGATCGCACCGGCGAGCGGGCGTTTGATGGGGAAACGCAGGCAAACTATCTGATCCGGGCGATGGCGCTGTTGCGGCAGGCTGGCGTCGAGCGGATCATCATGTACCGCTTCAAAGACATGCAACTGCGCAACGGCACGCCGTTTAACGCCTATGGCCTCTTGCGCTACGGCAGTGGGCAAGGCGATTATAGCCAATTCAAACCAGCCTTCAACGCCTTTCGCACGCTTAACCAGCAGGTAGGCGGGCGGCAGCCGCTCGGTTTGCGCCGGTTGAGCGAAGCGCGGGTCGCGTTTGACTTTGAGCGAGCGATCGCGTGGCAGACCTTCCCCGCCGGTAATGGCTCGATTAGCCAGAGCAGCGCGCAAGTGCGCAGCGGCGGCAGTGCGGCTGAGGTGCGGTATCGTTTCACCACTGCTGGCAACGATTACGTCAGCTTCACGCCGCGCGAAGCCATTACGTTCCCTGCCGGCACGACCCAAATTGGGCTTTGGGTGTATGGCGACGGCAGCAGTTTCGATCTCAAAGTGCAACTGCGCGATGCGCAAGGCGAAATTCTGCAATACCGGCTCGGCAAGATCGGCCCTCCCGGCTGGCAGGAACTGGTGGCGGCGGTGAATGGCCCCGTCGAGCCGGGCAACCAGATTCGCTTTGTCGATGGCAAACTCGACGGCGAGATTGCGTTGCAGGCGATCGTGATTGACGACGACCCCGACAGCCGCACCGGTGAGGGCGTGATGTACCTCGACGATCTGACCGGCTACAGTGGGCCGGAAGCCTACGCTGCCCGCTTTGCCGCTGATCGCGGTGTGGTCGAAGTCATCTGGGCAGTGGATGGTGGGCAGGTGCGCATCCCTAGTGCCGATACCGAAGTAACGATCATTGACCGCGATGGCAGCCAGCGTCGGCAAGCCGCAGCGGGAGGAGTTCTGACTCTTGATGTCGGCCCGCGCCCGATCTACCTCATCTACCAGCCGGGAGCGGCTCAGCCGCAGCCGCAGCCACCGTCGCCACCGCAGCCTCCGGTGAGCGGCGGCTTTGTGCCGGCCAATGGCGCCTTTGCCGACGATGCGATGCGCAACGTCTGGCAGCGCACTGACCAACCGGTGGCTGGCGGCGCGCCGGGTCTGCGCCCGCGTTCGTGGATTTGGGGGCCGCAACCGATTAGCGGCGCGATGCGCGAACCATACGTGCAAAGCCCCGGTGGTAGCCGCTTAGTGCAATATTTTGACAAGAGCCGGATGGAGATCAACAACCCGGAGGCACCACGCAACCAGTGGTACGTCACAAACGGTTTGCTCGTCGTCGAGATGTTGACCGGGCGGGTACAGCTTGGCGATGCCCAATTTGAAGAGCGCGCGCCGGCCACCGAAGCAGTAGCCGGCGATCCGGCCAGCATCAATCCCAACGCACCCACCTATGCTACGTTGCGCAACGTCGCCTTCCCGGTCAACCAACACCGCGCACCCGATCAAACCGGGCAAGTTGTGACCGCCTTCCTCAACCGCGACGGCTTGGTGGTTGATCGACCCGATCTGGCCCGCTACGACGTGCGGATTGGCAGTTACGAATCGACTCTCGGCCACAATATCCCGCAAGTCTTCCTCGACTACTTCGCCCAACAGGGAGTCGTGTTTGAGAATGGCCGGTATGTGAACCGCCAGATCATCGACTGGCTCTTCGTGATGGGCTTGCCAATTAGCGAACCATATTGGGCGCGAGTTAAGGTCGGCGGCATCGAGAAAGATGTGCTGATGCAGGCCTTTGAACGGCGGGTGCTGACCTACACTCCTGACAACGATCCGAATTGGCGGGTCGAGATGGGTAATGTCGGACAGCATTATGTGCGCTGGCGGTACGGCCCGTAAGGGTATCGCGACGCGATACCCTTACATCCTTACGGGCCGCTACATGGCGGGGCAATGTTACATCATTGCCTCGCTGTGCTATTGTATTCTGCGGTATAATTACTTGCACCTACTTGACAGGGGTGCAGGAATGAGGTATAGTTGTGCTCGAAAAGGTTGTATATAAAACAATGTCTAGCACAACTATTGTCATCAAGCGCAGGGAAGGGAAACATCCCCAAATACCCTTTGGCTAGCTCCTTGCCTGACAACGGCGAGTAGCAACGCCGGCCTCTTATTCATACGTGTTCTCCTTCTCGGCTGCGCGTGATGCGCTCCTGTTACATGAACAGAAAGGAGGTGGATCGGATTCAATCGCTGCATACCGCTCAGTTACTGCCGGATTCGTTTACCCATTATCACAAATTTTCCTTTACCGTGCTGTCGTCGTCGTAGACACAGTTAAGGAGTACAACCGTGAATGCAATGAAGCGTGCCTTGATCGCAGTGTTTCTCGCCGCAGCCATGATGCTTGTGGCGTGTGGCGGCGGCCAGACCGCGCAGCCGACCGCTGCTCCGGCTGCGCAGCCGACCGCTGCTCCGGCTACGCAGCCGACCGCTGCTCCGGCTGCGCAGCAAGTGACCATCCGTATTTGGCACCAGTGGGATGGCGCCTACCTCACCGCGATTGAGCAGGCGTTCCGCGACTACGAGGCTTCACACCCAAACGTAAAGATTGACCTCTCGAAGCCCGAAGACGTGAGCAACGCGCTCAACGTGGCTATCCCGGCCGGTGAAGGCCCCGATATCATCGGTTGGGCCAATGACCAGATTGGCCAGCAGGCGCTGGTAGGTAATATCGTCGCCCTCAATGACTACGGTATCACCGAAGATTTCCTGCGCAGCACCTACGAGCCAGCGGCAGTCAACGGTGTGATCTGGCAAGACAAGATCTGGGCGCTGCCAGAGACGCAGGAAGGTATTGCGCTGATCTATAACAAGAAGGTGATCGGCGATATGAAGCTGCCGGGCACCCTCGATGAGCTGTTGCAGATGGCGAAGGATTTCCGCGCGGCCAACCCCGACAAGACGCTGGTCTGCAATCAGGGCTTTGGCGGCAGCGATGCCTATCACGTTGCGCCGATCTACTTCGGCTATGGCGTGCCCAGCTACGTTGACGATGAGGGCAATGTCTACGTTAATACCCCTGAAATGATCAAGGGCGGCGAGTGGCTGGCCGAAATGAGCAAAGTCTCGTTCAGCGAGCAGAGCTACGACATCTGCAAGGCAGCGCTGGCTGAAGGCAAAGCGGCGATGTGGTGGACCGGCCCGTGGGCGATTGCCGGTATCGAACAAGATGGTGTTGATTACGGCATTCTGCCGCTGGGCAAGCCGTTCGTCGGCATTAAGACCCTTATGCTGACCCGCAATGCGGTTGAGCGCGGCAATGCTGAAGTGGCGCTTGACATCATGAAATACTTCACCAGCGCCGAGGTACAGGCAAAGCTGGCGCTGACCAACAAGACGGTGCCGGCGGCGACTGCAGCATTGCAGAATCCGGAAGTGGCGGCGTTGCCGACGCTGGCGGGCTTTGGCGCGGCGTTGAATGCTGGTGTGCCAATGGCTAACACGCCGTTTGCCTCGGCCCAGTGGGGTCCGGTGGGTGATGCGAGCGTGGCCATTTGGACGGGCACGCAGTCGCCGGCTGACGCGCTGGCTGCTGCTGCGCAGGCGATTGAAGCTGCGATTATGCAGATGAAGTAAGTGGCGGTGCGGGGTGAGAATTGCTTTCTTACCCCGCAGTATTGTCAATGGCGATTATCAACTTGAGCCGGACAACAGTGTCCGGCTCACTAACTACCGCCGCGCCGGTCGGGCGCCCGGCAGCCGCTCAACGGCCTTCCGGTTGCTTCCAGTGAGGTAACGCACATGGTGTCGTGGTCTAATCGCCGTAAGGCGCTCACCGTTTTGCTCTTTACCGGTCCTACCATTATTGGTATTCTGCTGTTTAATATTTATCCTATTCTGCTCAGCGTCTATACCTCGTTTACCAATCGTAATCGCTTCCGCCCCAATCCCGATTGCGAAATCTTCCTCACCGGTTTGCTTGACCCGTTGTGTTGGCCGCAGTTCCGCACCAGTACGCCAGTAGGTCTAGGGCAGCCGTACCGCTTGCAAGACCCAATCTACGCTAATTACGCGAATCTGATTGGTAACCTCTTCACGCCGGAAGCGCTCGGCGCTATGGTGGCGATTGCCCTCTGCTTCGTACCGCTGATTGCTGCTTCATTTGTTAATCGTCGCCTCAACCAGATGTTAGAACCGCCGGTTGCGCCGTCGATGGTATGGCTGGGGGCGTTAGTGTTGGGCTTCATTCTGGCCGCCGTGGTCAATGTGGCGCAAGCGTATGACACCCTGATGCGTACTGGCGATTTTGTAGTGGTGGTTTTCCGTACCTTGCTCTTCGTGATCGCGCGGGTACCGTTTAGCTTTTTGCTCGGCTTAACGTTTGCGTTGATCTTGAATAGTGATAACCTTCCCGGACGCACCCTCTTCCGGGTGTTGCTGTTTGTGCCATGGGCAGCCTCATCACTGGCGATTTTGATGGCCCTGATTTGGCAGTTCTTCTTTCGCGAGCAAGGCACGCTCAATCAAGTGTTGACTTTGTTCGGTTTTTCCGGGATGTCATGGTTGCGTGATCCGGTAAGTGCGTTTTTGATTGTGGTGCTGGTCGATACGTGGTTCTCGTACCCCTTCTTTATGATTGTGATCCTCGGCGCGTTACAGTCGGTGCCTCGTGATGTTTATGAAGCGGCTGAACTTGATGGCGCGTCGTGGTGGCAACAATTAACGCGCATTACCTTGCCGTTGATCCGGCCAGCGGTATTGCCGGCCACGGTGCTGACCTCGATCACCGCGTTTCAGATGTTTGGCACGGTGTGGGCCATCACGCAGGGCGGCCCAATTAGCGAGGTTGGCCGGCCCGGCGCAACTGAGTTTGTGATTGTCTACGCTTATAAGCAAATCTTCCAAACCCAGAATTACGGGAATGCGACTGCCTTTGCCGTCATTCTCTTCATCTTCCTCTTCACCGCGACGCTCTACAGCCTGCGGCTGACGCGCATCACGAAAGGGGCTTACGAGTCATGATCCGCAAACCTACTCGACCAGTCCTCATCTTGCAGTACACTATCCTCATTCTCGGGGTGTTGTTTGCTGTCTACCCGCTGTGGTTTGCTTTTCTGGCTTCGGGCCGCACCGGCGACCGGCTGTATACACTCAACCTGCTTGGGATGTTTATCCCTACCGAGTGGACGTTTGAGAATTATCGAGCGATGATCTTTGACCGGCCGCTACTGACGTGGTTGCGGAATAGCTTGTATGTGGCGGGTGTGACAACAGTCGCCTCGCTGGTGATTACCACCTCGGCGGCGTTTGCGTTTTCGCGGTTTAAGTTTTATGGTCGCGAGTTTGCCCTCATCCTCCTGTTGGCTATTCAAACCTTCCCCGGTGTCTTGAGTCTCGTCGCAGTGGCACAGTTGCTGACGGCGCTCGGCTTATACGGCAAGCACGAAGGTCTGATCCTTGCTTACACAACCGGCACGCTGGTTTTTAGCACGTGGAATATGAAGGGCTATTTCGATACGATCCCAATCGAGCTAGAAGAAGCTGCAATGATTGATGGCTGCGGGCCGATCCAGTCATTTATCTTGATCGCGTTGCCGCTGGCGCGTCCGGCTTTAGCGGTTACGGCCCTGCTTGGCTTTCTGGCTGGTTGGGGTGATTATATCTTTGCCTCAGTGTTGGTGCCGGCTCCCGACAATATGAAGTTAGTGGTACCCGGTCTCTTCAGCTTGGCCAACAGCCAGAGCGTGCCGTGGGGCAACTTTGCCGCCGGCGGGTTGTTGATTATTCTGCCAACGATCATTGTCTTCTTGATGCTCCAGCGCTTCCTCGTGTCGGGGTTGACGGTTGGCGGTGTTAAGGGATAAACAACCGTGAACGCTACTGTATCGCGCGGCTGGCTGATCAGCGTGATTGTGCTGGCCGCGCTGCTCCGTTTGTGGGCCGCGTTAGCGCTGCCGCCCGATTTTGATGAGCCGGTGTATGTAGGGGCGGCGCTCGATTATGCGCGCCTGATCCGGCAGGGCGATTGGATGGGAGTGATCGATTATCCCGGCAATCGCCAGCATCCGGCGCTCTCCAAGCTGGTCTACGCCGGTGGGGCGCTGCTGTTGGGCGAGAGCGCCAACCAAACGACTGTTCTCTTAGTGGCGCGATTGATTTCGGCGCTGTTTGGCACACTCGCAGTTGCGTTGTTGGCGTTCAGCGCCGGCCCGCTGGCCGCCGGCTTACTTGCCGTCCATACCCTAACGATCAAATACACGGCGCAGGCGTATCTTGAGGCGCTGCCGCTGGCGCTTGTGGTGGCGGCCATCGGCGCATGGCAACACGCTTGCCAGCCAGCAACGCGCCACCGGCGTAGATGGTTATGGATCGGTACCATGGCATGGGGTTTGGCAACGGCGGCCAAGATGTCCTACACGATTGTTGCTCTGCCGGCGATGATCATGCTTGCGCTGGCTGCGTTGCGCGTTGAGGTAACTGCACAGCCGCAAGAACGCAGGGGGTTGGTATGGTATGCGCTGCGGTTGGGGGAGGTGGCCGGCCTTGCATTGCTTATTTTCGCGCTTGCTAACCCAACGATCTGGCGTGAGCCGGTGACTCGCCTCACTACCATGGCCGGTTTCTGGACGGCGTACACCCACGGGAGCGAGGTGCAAGTCGCCGGCTATCCGTGGTACCAACCACTGATCTGGATCGCGACAGCGCCGGCGGTTGAATGGCACCCCGAAGTCTTCTTCTTCCCCGGCCCTGATCCTTGGCTGACCCTGCTGGCCTTGATCGGTCTGCCCGCCGCGTGGCGCAATCCGCAACGCCGCTATCTTGCCGTCTGGTTCGTGAGCGGCTTGCTGATCCTGCTCTGGTGGCCGGTTAAATGGCCGCAGTATGCGCTCACGCTGGTCATTCCCATTGCGCTGTTGGCGGCGCCGGTCTTGGGCCGGATCGTAACGTGGCTGCGCGATCTGGATGAGTATTGGGGTTGGAGCGAGATCATGTTTCTACGACCGCCCCGCTCTGCGTGGATCGCGCTGGCGCTTTTGGTTGGGTTTATCGCTGCCGTCTACGGCACAGCATTAGTGATGGTTACGCTCGGAAGTATTGGCTGGAACGCGATCGCGCCGGGCGCCGGCGGGTTGCCGCCGGGAGCGGTATACGCTATTCAACCGTTGCGCGATGGGCGCGTGGCGATAGGTAGTGAGACCGGGTTGGTCATCTGGCAAGCACCGGCAGTGAGCGAAGATCCACCGCTTTGGACACGCCTGCCACTAGGGCGAGTCTATGCATTGGCCGAGACCGAATCCGGCTTGTGGGCAGCAAGTAATCGTGGCTTAGCATTAGTAGCTGCTGATGGGAGCTGGGAGTGGCAGACGCCAACGCTCGGCGGCCAGCGCGATCTGGTGGTCCGCACGGTCGTCGCTGGCCCAGACGGCACGCTCTGGCTAGGCACTAGCTCCGGCGGCGCAGTGCGTTATGCTGATGGGCGCTGGCAGCCGTTGCCCCAAGCGGCGCGTGGCGGTTTGGCGCTTGCGATTGCACTCGATCCCGCCGGCACAGTGTGGTTTGGCGGGCTTGGCGTCGTCAGCCGCTACACGCCGGCCACCGGTGGCTGGCAGCATTTTGATCGCGCCGATGGGTTCGGCGGGGCAGGAATCTCGGCTATTCTGGTTGATCACAACGGCATCGTGTGGGTAGCGACGCTGGGTGAAGGTCTAGCGCGGTGGGATGGTACGCGCTGGGAGTGGTTGACCACCGCCAACCGACAGTTGCCGGCGCAGACGATCACGACCTTACTCGAGCCGGCTCCTAACGAACTATGGGTCGGCGCGGCCCGTCCGCTCACCACCGGCGGTTTTCTGCTCCGTTACGATGGCCACACGTGGCGCAACTTTCTACCGCGCGACTCTGGTTTTACCGGCGCTGAACCGCTGGCGTTGGCAGTTGATCAGCGACGGGTGCTCTGGATCGGCACCCGCGCCGATGGGGTGATCACATACCAGTTAGGGCGGTAATATTGCAGCGATGGCCTAGCGGGCCATCTTGACAAAAGGAAATAGGATGCCTCTTGTTCGCCATACGACTATCACGAGCCGTTACGTTCCATCACGCCCCGTTGATGTCTGGACGCCGGCAGCGATTGGTGATCAACGCCTGCCGGTTATCTACATGCACGACGGCCAAAATCTGTTTGATCCCGCCCTCCGGGACGATGGCGAGGTCTGGGCGGTTGATCGGGCGATTGAACGGCTGCGCGCCGAGCGAGGCTGGCCCGGCGCGATTGTGGTTGGGATTTGGTGTACCGATCGACGCTGGCGCGAGTACGCACCGCAACAACCGTTCGCGGCCCTCCGCCAGACGCGCGGTTGGGAAGGCATTATCGAGCGAATGGGCGGCGAGCCGGTGTCGGATATGTATCTGGCCTATCTGGTCGAAGAGATTAAGCCGTTTATTGATGCTCACTATCCTACCCTGCCCGATCAAGCCAATACCTTCATTATGGGATCGAGCATGGGCGGGTTGATCTCGCTCTACGGTCTCTGCCGCTATCCAGCAGTCTTTCACGGTGCGGGGTGTCTCTCGACCCACTGGCCGGTGGGCGGCAATATCTTGGTTGATGAACTAGCTGCGCTCTTGCCGCCACCGGGCCGCCACCGCTTCTACTTCGATTACGGCACGGTTGGCCTTGACGCCGAATATGAGCCGTTCCAGCAGAGGATGGACGAGTGGATGCGGCGGGCTGGTTACCAGCACGGTCACGATTGGATCACGCGCAAATTTCCCGGCGCGGATCACAACGAGGCGGCATGGCGGGCACGGGTGGCTGAGTTGATCGCGTTTGTGGCGTTGGGAGGAGATAAATAGCGGTATGCAATGATATGGTGCGTCTGTCATTGCGAGGGGGCGCAGCCCCCGCAGATGCAACATACGGGAGATGGGAGGACAGGAAGCACGCCTGCGCAGGATTCATCCGTGCTCGCGGGAGATTGCTTCGCCGCACTGCGCTCGGCTTGCAACGACAACCGGCGAGC
>NZ_CALFBQ010000080.1 GCF_937951745.1 uncultured Chloroflexus sp. | reverse complement strand
AGCCGCCCGCCCGCGCCGAGCCGCCCACCCGCGCCGAGCCGCCCGCCCGCGCCGAGCCGCCCGCCCGCGCCGAGCCGCCCGCCCGCGCCGAGCCGCCCGCCCGCGCCGCCCGCGCCAGCGGCAATGCACGTAACCGATACAGCCGGCCACCCGAACGGACACCGGTGCGTAATCAACCTGATCGCTCGCCGCCAGCGCAGCCGGTCAACCCACCGCCGACCGAAGAGCCAACCACGCCCGACGCCGAAGCGATACTGGCCCGTCTGCGCCAACGTCGCTCGCGCGCCGAACCCGCCGCACCGGCTACGCCGCAACCAACCGCTAGCGCCCCGCCGCCCGAACCGCGTTTCCAGCCCGGCGACCGGATCATCTGTATGCCGTATGGAGCCGGTAAAGTGCGCTTCAGCATGTTCAGCGGCGATCGCGAAATCCTCTTGGTTGAGTTTGACGAGTATGGTGAACTGCGCATTGATCCCTCAGTCAACATTGTCCGCCGCCTCCCGCCAGAGGAGCCTGATCACGATGAGTAGCAGCTATGTCCAATCCTGTCACACTTTACCTGCCGCTCTTGACCCATACCGACCCGCTTGTGCGCCGGCAAGCCACCACTATTCTGCTTACCCACTATGGCAACCGCGCCCTTACCTACCTGCGCCGCTTACTCGACGATCCGGCGCTGAGTGAACAAGCGCGCGCAGCCTTAACCAACATCAGAGACATTACCGGTCTACGGGTCGAGCTTCGCCCATTCCGTGGCATCTACGTGCGCTGCCTTGGCGATTTCCAAGTCTTTATTGACAGCCGCCCAATCGAACCGGATCAATGGGGGCAAAGTGATGGCGGGAAGGCTGGCGGGCGCAAGGTGCAAGGCATCTTCGCCTATCTGGTGCATTGCGGCGCCAGCGGGGCCACGCGCAGCGAGATTGCGGCGGCCATTTGGGGCGGCGCGGCCAGCGCAAGCAGCATAGCCCGTACCCTGACCGCCTTGCGACAAGTGCTACATCAATGCGGCGGCAGTGATCTCGCCACGCATCTACTCCATACCAATCGGCAACGCTGCGCGCTCAACAGCGATCTATACCGCAGCGATGCCGATCTGTTGGAACGGACATTCGATCTCGCCGTCAAAACCGCTGATGAACAGGGCCTTGATGCGGCGCTCTCGTCTTACCAATACGTGCTAGATCTGTACGACGGGCAGTACATGGATGGAATTGCCGGCTCGCAGCAGTGGGCCGCCGAACGGCGAGCGAGCCTGCTCAGCAAGGCGGTGCTATCCGGCGAACGGCTGGCCGCCCATGCTTACGCTACCGGTAACGATCAGCAATGTTTGCACTACTGCCAGCGCGTCTTAAGCCTCGAACCGCGAGCAGCCGCCGTGGTAAACTGGCACTTGCGCGCCAGCCACCGGCTCGGCTTGCCGGTAGAGATGCAGCGCGTCTACCAGCGCTACCTTGCCGCCGCCGGCATCAACCCCCGCCGCAAACGCGACGACCCAGTTGTGCAGCTCTACCACGAATTAGCGGAGTAGAGCGATGAAGAGCCGCGTCGCCGCTACGATCCGGCTAGCCTGCCTTGCAGTTCAGCGACACGAGTGCGGAACTCGTCGCTCACCGGCACACTACGACCGGCAGCGTAATCGTAGGCCACCAACACCGATTGCGCCGTCGCGATCAGCGCGCCATCGCCAAGGCGGGCAATTGCGTAATCCATGGTAAAACTCTTGCCACCAATCCGGCTAACCCGCACGCCCACCAGCAACTCATCGCCAAAATGGGCCGGCGCTTTGTAACGAATCGTCAGTTCAGCCAGAATAATACCCAACCGATCGAGTGAACCACTCACCAAACGCTGATAATATGCGATCCGAGCCGATTCGAGATACGTCGCATAGACCGCATTATTGACGTGACCAAGCGCATCAAGATCACGAAAGCGCACTTCAATCGGGTAATGAAACGGATATTCGGCCAGCACTGCCGGCACCGGACGAGTCATGCACTTACTCCTCGTATCACTCTTAATTTCCCAACACCTACCCGGTTACTCTCTGGTATAATGGCGCACAACAAACACCGACCTGCTCATGTCCATCCCAACCCCTTCCAAAACCATGACTGACAAGGAAACAGATATGTCAGCAAATAAAGGCACTATCTTCATCATCGATGATGATCTCGGGCTCCAGAGTATCTTATCATTGGCCCTTCGCAATGCCGGCTACGATGTTGTATTAGCCCGTGACGGTCTTGAAGGGCTGCGAATGCTTGAAAACCTCTCACCCAGTCTCGTGTTAAGCGACATCATGATGCCCAACATGGATGGCGTCGAGACGTTCCAGCGCATCAAAGAACGTCTGCAAGACGATGGCATTCCCATTATTCTCATGACGGCACTCAGCCGCAAGCCATGGTTTGCCGATCTTGAGGCTGAAGGCGCTGTCATTATTCAAAAACCGTTCGAGATATCGCATCTCGTCGATCTTATTGAGCGGACGCTGAGCTAAGCGCGGCAAAATGCGGGCGCAGTCGCGTATACGTCTCTTCCAGCGCTTCAGGGATCAGCTTGGTATCACCAATGATCGGCATAAAGTTGGTATCGCCGTTCCAGCGCGGCACAATATGCATATGCAGATGATCGGCGATCCCAGCGCCGGCCACACGCCCCAAATTCATGCCAAGGTTGAAGCCGTGCGGTGCATACTCACCCTGTATGATGGCAACGCACTGTTGCGTTAAGGTAAACAATTCCCCGGCAACGCTACTATCAAGCATCGTAAGATCGGCAACGTGCAGATACGGCACCACCATCAGGTGGGCCGTGTTGTAGGGATAAATATTCATCACCACAAAGCAGTGCTGGCCGCGGTAGAGCACGAACCGCTCACCATCGCTGGCGCTATTGGCAGCAGCCATCACGCAGAACACGCATCCCTCATCAGTTTCACCGCGCTTGATATACCGCATGCGCCACGGCGTATATTTGATCTCCATCACGACTCCTGCACGTTTGCGCGCAAAAAGGCTTCGATAAACGGATCAATATCGCCATCGAGCACAGCTTGGACGTTGCTCGTCTCATAATCGGTGCGATGATCTTTGACCAGCGTTGAGGGGTGGAGGTAATAAGTGCGCATCTGATTCCCGAACGCCGCCTCACGGTACTCACCGCGCAACCGAGCCCGTTCTTCCGCCTGCCGCTGCAATTCGCGTTCGAGCAGGCGGGCGCGCAAAACGCGCAGCGCCATTTCGCGGTTCTGAATCTGCGATCGTTCGTTCTGACACACGACCACAATTCCTGTTGGTAAGTGCGTAATCCGCACCGCCGAGTCGGTGGTATTGACTCCCTGACCGCCATGACCGCCGCTGCGAAAAACATCGATCCGCAGGTCTTCTGGCTTGATCTCCACCTCCGGCGCATCGTCCACTTCTGGCATTACCTCGACGCGGGCAAAGCTTGTTTGGCGGGTATGGGCCGCATTAAAGGGGGAGAGCCGGATCAAGCGATGCACACCGGCTTCGGCGCGGGCATAGCCGTAGGCATACGGGCCACGAATCTCGATGGTTGCACTTTTGATTCCTGCCTCTTCGCCTTCACTTATGTCGATCAGATTGACGGTATAACCACGCCGTTCCGCCCAACGGGTATACATGCGCAACAGCATCGCCGCCCAATCTTGGGCATCGGTGCCACCCATCCCGGCCTGGATCGAAAGAAAGGCATCGCGGTCATCGTAGGGGCCGCTAAGCAACACCTCTAGCTCGCGCTGTTCGACCTCGCGCTGAATAGCGCGCAATTCGGCGGTCAGATCACTGGCCAGCGACTCGTCACCTTCTAACTCGGCCAGCTCGATCAGCTCAGCGAGGCTTGTGATCCGGCGCTCAAGATCGTTCCACAGCGTGACCTCCTCCTTCAAACGGGTCAGCCGCTGCATAATCTCTTGCGCCGCGCGTGGCGTATTCCACAAATCGGGATCGGCGGCGCGTGTTTCGAGCTGTTCGATCTCGGCTTGCTTGGCCGCTAAGTCAAAGATGCCCCCGCAGATTGGCAAACCGCTCGCGGACTGTTTCGAGTTCGTCGTGTAATTCGGTTAACATGATCGCTCCTTAGATGGAAGGTTCCCATCACGTGCGGACATAGCAGCGCTATGTCCCTGCTTTCCCTATGGTACCACAGCTTCGCCTGCCGTATAATAAGTGAAGGCTTCACGTTGAAGAAAGCGGTGCAACGATGCGGTATCTCGCGTTGATAGCCGGAATGATGCTGGCGCTGTGGGGTGCGCCGCTACACGCGCAGAGCAACGCGCTCTATTTTGTCGCCACCGGCCAGCGGCTTGATGACACCTACGGTTTTCTCAGGGTTTGGCGGACCAGCGACGGGCCGCTCACCCTCGGCCAACCGATCAGCGCCCCCTTCCGCGACGGCGAGTTGACGGTGCAATATTTCGAGCGCGGCCGGCTCGAGTTGCATCCGGCTCACAACAATGCGGTGTTACGCGGCCGGGTCGGGGCCGAGTACGCTGCTGCACTGGGCCGCTCGTTCCCCCAACCCACCCTTGCCATCCGTAACGCTCCCGGTCGCCGCTTTTTCGCCGAGACTGGCTACACGCTTGGGCCGCCCTTCCTCGCTTTCTGGGAAGCCCACGGCGCGATCGATGTCTTTGGCCTGCCGATCAGCGAACCGCGCTGGGAATATGTTGGCGGCGCGTTGCGGCAGGTACAGTACTTTGAACGGGCCCGGCTTGAAGTCGATCCGCGTCCCGCCGATCTGGCGAATGCGGTGCGGATCAGCGACTTAGGCCGCGACCTCGCTCGCCTACGCGGCATTGACCTCAGTCCAGTCGCTGCCGGTCAGGCGCTGCCGGTTGATGCCAACGGCCAACCCCAAACGACGCCGCCTGTACCAGCCCCAGCCGCCACGCCTACCCCGGCACCGGCAGCCAGACCGCCGGCTCCCAAACCTACCCAACCGGTCACCCGCACCACCGGCGACAAGCTGATTATCGTTGATCTGAGCGACCAATGGCTCTACGCGCTCGACGGCGACCGCATCGTCTTCGACGCGCCAGTTTCAACCGGACGGGACGGCTTCAACACGCCGGTCGGCTCATTCACCATCTACGCCAAAGTGCGCGAACAGACGATGCGTGGCTGCGCTGGTGGCGAATGCTGGGTCGTGCCCCGCGTCCCGCACGCGATGTATATCGTCGGCGGTGTCGCGCTGCACGGCACCTACTGGCACAACCAATTTGGCACCGGCGTGCGCCGCAGCCACGGCTGCATCAATTTGCCGCTCAAAGCGGCGGCATGGCTCTACGAATGGGCGCCGGTGGGCACGTCGGTGGTAGTGCGGCGGTAAACATATTGCCCCTCTCCCGCGCAACGAGAGAGGGGCTGGGGATGAGAGCTACTCAACCACGAGGGTCATCACTGTCTGCCACGCACCCACATTACCGGCGTTATCAATCGGCTTTACCCGTAACAGATACGTACCGGGCGCCAACGGCGGCACCGTTACGTTTGGATCGCTTACAAACCACTCGCTCTCGCCGTTTGGATCAGGGCCAAGGTACAGCCGATACCCGGCCACACCTGACAACGGATCGCTTGCTGCCAACCATACCAACGTCATCGGTTGATCGCGAGCAATCGTGAGGGTTTGCGGCGTTACCGTCAACACCGGTGGCGAGATGTCATACCCGACCGGCCCATAACTCGCCAAGGTTTGGCGGCCATCAGGCCCCCACGCCCGCACATAGAGCGTATGCCACCCCTCACCTATGTCAGCCAAGCGAGCGTAGCCATCGTAAGCGCCGGGGAACATCGGCGCATCAGCCGGTGGCTCAACATCCCACGCTTGGCTCAGCCCGCCGCCACCCCACGCCACGCGAAAATCGATCTGGTGATCAACGTTATACCATCCCGCCGGCAACACCGCGCTGGTAAACGTCACCACCGGGTCTTGCAGCGACATTGCCACCAACACCTTGCCGCCGTGCTGATTGCAGCCACCGATTTCCGGCAAATCGTAACCCTCGGCGAACTTCAGCGGCACTGACTGCCGTCCGCTCCAGCCATTCGCGCCGGCAGTGTAGGCCGTAAAGTGCAAATGGGGAATACCCGGTGAACCACGATCACCTGCATACCCAAGCACCTCACCAACTGCAAACGCATACCCGCGTTCGGTCGTTACTGGTCGGCTGAGATGGGTATACATTGTAAAAAAGTTATTGCCATGGGCGAGAATAATCGTGCCGCTACGTGCTTCCCAATGCCACAGTGTACCAGATGCCGCCGCGCGAATCGGCGCGTTATAGGTAGGGCCATTCACCTGTGCCAAATCGAGTGAATAGCGATCCCAGCCAGTGTGAGTACCGCAAGCGTATCCCTGAATAATTCGCCATGGTTCGCCGGGTGGCGTGGGAAGGACGAGGATGGGGGCAGCGACGACGGGAAGTGGTTGGGTAACGATCACGAGCATTACGGCGAACAACCAGCTTAACGCAAATAGAGCGCGACGCCGGTGCGTCGAATGCATCATCATGCAGTTGTTCCTCCGGGCGTTGCTCAAACTAGGAGCAAACGCCATTCAACGCGGAATCAGGCCGCCGCACTGCATGTGCGACGGTAGAACAGGACGAACATGGTCCTGTCGCGGAGTGCTGTGTCATATACAACAAGGTATATGACAAATATTGCCAATATCATCTTCGATATGGCACGGCGGCAAGATACCACGAGTCGGCACAATAGTCAAATGCGACACAGAAGGAGCACGCGGCTGATTCCCCCATCCGTCAAGGCACAGACGAGAAATCGTAGAATGTGAAGGGTAAGCCTGCTGTACCCTTACACCCCGACCTCGCGCACCGCCCTCATAGCCTGACAGGGGCAAAAACCCACCACCTGTGCAAGAGTAGAGTATAATACTCCAATCCTACGGAGAATCATTGCTAGCAAGACGACTACCAACTACGCTCGCTATGGATATCCAAACTCTCGAAACTTGGCTATGGGATGCGGCGTGCGTCATTCGCGGCCCGTTGGACGCACCCAAGTTCAAAGATTACATCCTGCCGCTGATTTTCCTCAAGCGCCTTTCAGATGTGTTCGACGATGAGATCAAGCGCCGCGCGCAGGAATTTGGCGGGGAAAAGACTTTGCTCCACTTGCTGGAGCAGGAACGCCAGAGCGGGCATGTGAGCCTTGTGCGCTTTTTTATCCCCGAACACGCCCGCTGGGAGGCGATCCGCCGGCGGACGAGCGGCCTAGGGCAGTATCTAACCGACGCGGTGCGTGCCGTGGCGCGCGAGAATCCATCCTTGGCCGGGGTGATTGACATGGTGGATTTCAACGCCACCGCCGCCGGTCAACGCATCATCTCCGATGAGCACCTGGCGGCGCTGATCGAGGTGCTCTCGCGCCATCGGTTGGGGCTGTACGACGTGGAGCCGGATATCCTCGGCCGCGCCTATGAGTACCTCTTGCGCAAATTCGCCGAGGGACAGGGACAATCGGCCGGCGAGTTCTACACCCCGCGCGAGGTCGGCGTGCTCATGGCGCGCCTGCTGGAGCCAGAGCCGGGGATGACGGTCTATGACCCGGCCTGCGGTTCGGGTGGACTGCTCATCAAGTGCCACCTGCGGCTGGTGAAGAGGTACAGGTACAGTAAGGGCGAAAAATCTTTCGCCCCGGTGGGCGAAAAATCTTTCGCCCCGATGGGCGAAAAATCTTTCGCCCCAACGCTGCCATCGGAAATCGCCCCGCTGCGCATCTTCGGGCAGGAGATCAACCCGGCCACCTTCGCTATGGCGCGCATGAACGCCGTCATCCACGACATCGAGGCCGACATCCGTCTCGGCGATACGATGCGCCAGCCCGCCTTTTGCGACACCGCCGGGCGCTTACAGACCTTTGACCTGATCACCGCCAACCCGATGTGGAATCAAAAGTTTGCGCAGGAACTCTACGAGAACGACCCGTTTGAGCGTTTTCGTTACGGGGCGCCGCCTTCCTCCAGCGCCGACTGGGGCTGGCTGCAACACATGCTGGCCTCGCTCAATGAACGCGGCCGCATGGCGGTGGTGCTGGATACGGGCGCGGTCAGCCGCGGCAGCGGCAACCAAGGCTCGAACCGCGAGCGCGACATCCGCAAGAAGTTTGTGGATGCCGACCTGATCAAGGCGGTGATTCTCTTGCCCGAAAATCTTTTCTATAACACCACTGCGCCAGGTGTCATTCTCGTCGTGAACCGCCAGAAGCGTCACCCCGGCCAAATCCTGCTTATCAATGCTAGCCAGCAATTCGCCAAAGGGCGCCCCAAGAATTACCTAGCCGAGGAGCAAATTGAGACGATTGCGGCAATCTATCACGCTTGGGAAGCGCGGGAGGGTCTTTCCGCCATCATTACGCGCGAAGAAGCGGCGCGCAACGATTACAACCTTTCCCCCAGCCGCTACGTGAGCGTGAACGGCAAGGAGGAGGTCCTGCCGCCGGAGGAGGCGCTGGTGCGGCTGGAGGAGGCCGAGGAGGAACGCGCCGAAGCCGAGCGCGCTTTGCGCGAGGTGCTCTTCAGTTTAGGACTAAATTAGAGAGCCTACTATGAACCTAGCTATTCCTATCCATGAATCGGAGCTTAAGGAGTTCTGCCAGCGTTACCGCGTGAAACGGCTTTCCTTGTTTGGTTCAGTGCTGCGCGAGGATTTCAATCCGCAAAGCGATGTGGACGTACTGGTGGAGTTTGAGGCGGATGCTGCCGTGGGTTTTCTCACCTTAAGCCGCATGGCGCGGGAGCTCTCTGAAGTGTTCGGCAGGCCGGTGGACCTTGTCCCTAGGGAGGGCCTCAAGCTTGCCATACGCGACGCTGTACTGCGCGAAGAACAGGTGATCTATGCGACCTGAACGCCTGTACCTAACCGATATGGTGGAAGCGGCGGATGCCATTGAGCGGTTTCTGAGAGGAATCAGCTCAGCCGACTTCATGCAGGATGAATTGAGGCAAAGCGCTGTGCTGCAGAAACTTATCGTCATCGGCGAAGCAGCAGCACGCTTACCTAAGCGCTATACCGACCAGTACCAGGACATCCCCTGGCCCGACATCGTCGCCTTCCGCAACCTGGCTGTGCACGAGTATTTTGCGGTTGACTGGCGCATTGTTTGGGTCACGGCGACTCAAGACGTGCCGCTGCTGAGACAACAAATCGTCCGTCTGCTGGAGGAGCTGAGAGATGGCGAATGAAATTGAGAACCCGCCCGACGGCTTCCAGATGACCGAACTCAGCCCCCTGCCTGAGGAGTGGCAGGTGGTGAGGTTGGGGGAGGTTTGTAGCCTATCAACCAGATCAGTCAATCCCACAGACTTACCGAGTATGCGTTACGTGGGTCTTGAACACATTGAGAAAAGTGGGGGTATTCCAGAGAAGTCAAAAGTCTAAAGTCGGTTTTTGAGCCAGGTGACATAGAGAGCACAGAGAGAATCTCTGTGGAATCTGTGCTCTCTGTGGTGAACCACAACAAACTCGCCGAAGCAATTCTGCAGCGCTTTCGCGATAAAGAGCAACGCGAAGCCTTCTACCGCTTCTTCCGCGAACTGGAAGAACTCTATGAAATCCTCTCGCCCGACACTTTCTTGCGCCCATACCTAGAGGATTACCAACGCCTGCTAGAGATGTACCGCCTGCTGTGCGCCGCTTACGAGCCGCACGTCCAAGTGGACAAATCCTTCTTGCGCAAGACTGCCGAAATCGTCCAGCAGCACAGTCACGTTGGCGCCATTCGCGAACCGCAAGCGACCTACGAACTGGGGCCGGCAGCACTGCTGAACCTACTGCGTGCGGAAAAAACCTGAAACGGTCAAAGTCTTCAACTTGCTCAAAGAATTGCACCATTTGGTGGACGAACAGGGGAGCACCGCGCCCCACCTGCTCTCAATTGGCGAGCGTGCCGAGGAAATCCGCCGCCGATTTGAGGAACGCCAAATCGAATCAGAGCAAGCGCTGCGTGAACTAGAGGAGCTGGTGCGGCAACTCCAAGAGGCTGAAGAAGAACGCCGCAGCAAGATGGGCGATCTGTCCGGTCGCCCCTACGCGCCGCAGGCCTTCGCCGTCGAGTGGTGGCTGCGCACTCATCGAATTGACCCTAGGCAGGCGCTTCGGGTGGCGCAAGCGATGGAAACCGCCTTTGCTGAATTCCCTCATTGGATGAGCGACCGCCGACAGGAGAGCGACCTGCGCGCCTTGCTCTATCGCGCCTTGCTGGACATCGGCGTTCGGGAGGTTGATGTCGTCCCCTGGGCCAATGCCATCCTGAACCTGCTGCGGAGGGCCGCCGAATGAGAAAAGCGGCTGCGCCTCAGTGGGAGCTGCTGGAACATGCGGTGCCGCGCGACCTGTTCCGAGCAGAGGTCGAGGCTTGGGCGAGGCGGATCGGTGTCAGGCCGCGCGAGGTGCGCATCCGCGCCCTGAAGCGCAAATGGGCCAGTTGCTCCTCAAGAGGCTGCCTCACATTCGATGAGGCGTTGTTGCGCCAACCGGCCGCCTTTCGTCGCGAGGTGATCGTCCACGAGCTGTTACATCTCAAAGTGCCCAATCACGGCCGGCTGTTCAAGGTGCTGCTGAAAGCCTACTTGCAGATGCAATAAAAGGCAACATGGGCAGGCGAAGGCGCTGCCTTCAGCCTGCCCATGCGCCTATTCAAACGGGCGTGTCAGCGCAGCAGGAAGGTGGAGTACAACCCGACCAGCAGGAAGAAGCCGAACCACGCGCCCAACATGCCGGTGGCGACTTTGCCCAGCCGCTCCACGCGCGCCGACACTTGCCCATCCTTGCTGGCGTTGGCCTGATAC
>NZ_CALFBQ010000079.1 GCF_937951745.1 uncultured Chloroflexus sp. | reverse complement strand
CTCGACGCGGGGGGTAGCTGTGCGCAGCAGGTAATAGCCGAGCGACATCAACACACCGATCAGGATGGCGAATTGCAGCGGCAAGGTGAGGGTCAGCGCCAGCGTAACCACCATAATCACCGCTTCGCCGCGTGACCCGCGCCAGATCCGCGCCATGTTGCGCCGGTCAACCATGCTTCACGCGGTTACGGCCAATGCACTGGCGAGCGCGGCGCGCGGCACCTCGGCCAACAATGGCCCTAGCACCGTGGTGGCGAGCAAAACGGTGATGCCTGAAACCACTGCCGTAAACGCCGTTTTGCCGCCGGCCTGATACGCCAGCGCCGAGCGGTTGAACGACCCAGAGCAGGGCATGCCGGAAAAGATGCCGGAGACAATATTCGCCAAGCCTTGGCCGACAAACTCTTGGTTGCTGTCGATGCGCTGACCAGTGTAACCGGCAATCGCGCGCGCGATCGCCACTGCTTCAACTAATCCGATAATGGCTAAAGCGAGCGCACCATTGAGTAAGTGCGCGATCAAGTCGAGATCGAAGATCGGCAGATTGGCCAATGGCGGTAATCCCGGCGGCACTGGCCCCATCACCCGCACGCCTTGCGCCTTCAGGTCGAGCAACCAGACCACCGGCGACACCACCACAATGCTGATTAGCACTGCCGGAATCTTGCGCGTCAGCCGCGGCGCGAGGACGATCAGTGCAATCGTGGCCATGCCAACCGCCAGTGATGGCCAATGGATGGCATCAAGATGGTTGGCCGTCTCAGTAATCGTTGTAAGCAAGCCGGTGCCGGGCGGCAGATCGATCCGCAGCAATGGCCCGATCTGGTTCGAAAGGATGAGAATGCCGGCTCCGGCAGTAAAACCGACTGCAACCGCATCTGAGACGAAGTTGACCAATATTCCTAGCCGCGCGACGCCCATGATCAGCCGAATGATACCAGCCATAACTGCAATCAGACTGGCAGTGGTAACAAACTCATTGCTGCCGATCGTAGTGACCGGTGCCAGTACCGAGAGAGTGATGATGGCGGCAGTGTTGGTTGGGCCGCTATTGAGATGGCTCGACGATCCCCACAACGCGCCGGCGATCGTCGCTGTCAGCGCGCTGTACAGACCGACAATTGGCGGTAATCCGCCTAATATCGCGAACGCGAGCGATTGGGGCAGCAACACCAGACCAACGGTCAATCCGGCGAGGAAATCGGCGCGCAGCGTGTCGAGCGTGAATGAACGCACCAATCGCAGCGGTTGGGTAAACAATGTGATAGATGAACGAAGGTAGGCAAGCATGATTTCATGTGGTACAAGTATGAGTCGACAATGCAGTACAGCGCAGCTATACTCTTGGTGCGTTATGGATCACTCGGTCGCGAGTAGGTGAATGAAGCTGAAATCATTTCATCGCGAGATAGCTGTATCATACCGCTCTTTGGGAAAAATTGTGTCAGTATCGGGTGATGAATGGCTTTGGTACACTTCTCATATGGAAGTGGTCTTATTCAAGTAATCGCATTATTGAGACACACCTAACAACGCTTACTTGCTATGAGTGTTCTGAATGATACCTATTTGTTTGGTAGATTGTGCCTGACATAGACTTTGACGAGTAACACAACGATGTCAATTCCTCCGTCCTCTTGGGTGCGATGGTGGCACATGCTAGATCGATTGACGTGGTTTGTGGCGCTTCTGATAGGGTTGATGTTATTCGCCTTGCTCCATCGTCGCGGTTACGACGATCCGTACATCACGTACCGCTATGCGCTCAATCTCGCAACCGGTCATGGCTTTGTCTACAACCCCGGTACGGCCACGCTCAGCACCACTGCACCGCTCTTCGGTCTGATCCTTGTGCCAGTGGTGTTGGTAGGCTGGCCATTGCCGCTGGTCGCTAATCTGATTGGTTGTCTTAGCCACGCTGCCGGTGCGCTAGCGTTGTGGCGCTTGAGCCGGTTGTGGCGTGATGAAATGACCGGCGCAGCAGCAGCCTTGCTCTACCTGCTCTTCCCTTTGCCGCTGATGACGTTGGGTAGCGAAACCCTACCGGCGATGGCGCTTACCTTGTGGGCGTTTGTGAGTGCGGCGCAGGGCCGGCAGTGGTTGACCGGTGCGCTGTTGGGGGCGCTGGTCTGGTTACGGCCTGATGGCGTGTTGACCGGGCCATTGGCGCTATTGCTGCTGATGATCGATCACGGCAACTGGCGGGATTGGCGGCGTTGGCCATGGGTTGCGGCGCTGATGTGGGCAAGTATTGTCGCGGCGGGTCTCGGCCTCGCATGGCTTGTCTATGGCGCGCCGTTGCCGGTGACGCTCTATGCCAAGCAGCAGCAGGCCCTAATCCCCGGCTTTTACGATTTTGTTGATCGGTTGCAGGTCACACTCAACGGATATGCGCACCAGCCGTTCTACCAGATCGTGTTTGCACTAGCCGGGGTGGGTCTCGTAGCGACGCTGCGCTCACCGCGCTGGCTGTTCTTGATCGGTTGGGCTGCGCTTTACGGGGTGGCGTATACGGTGTTGCACGTCGCTGGCTATTTCTGGTACGTCGCACCATTGGTGATCGGTTTGGCCCCAGCGTTTGGGGTCGGGGTGCGGGTGCTGGTCGATCTCCTGCGCCGGGGGGGCGGCAAATGGTTGGCGCTGGCCGGCGCCGTGCTGGTGTTGGGCGGTACAACGTGGTGGCTCAGCGGATCGGTCTACCGCATTGGCCAGCAGATTGATCAACGGCTAGCGGTGTACCGCGCCGCCGGCGAATGGCTAGCTGCCAATACCGCTCCTACGGCGAGCGTCGCCACGCTTGAAATCGGCATTATCGGCTATTATGCGCAACGTCATCTGATCGACTTTGCCGGCCTTTTGCAGCCTGACGTTGCGGCCCAATTAGGATCAGGCGGGTTCCCCGCTGCGGCGCAGTACGCGATCGATCGCTATCAACCGCAGTATCTCGTCTTGCAAGAGCATGCGTTATCACTACTGGCAGGCCGGACTGATCTGCTGGAACGTTGTCCGGTCGTCACCGAGATCTCTGACCTGCGCTTTCCAGCGCCGTTGACGATTCATCACTGCCGTTGGTAATATAATGAGAGCACGATGCCTTGCCAATGATCAGGCTCATAACATCAATGAAGGCAAATCAATGAAGCGACTCATCTTGCTCGTGTTGGCGCTGGCGTTGCTCGTTGCGCCGATGTCAGCCACTGCCCAGTCAACCGAACCACGCTGCTTTCCTGATGTACCACTCATCGATTACTGTTTGCATCCCTCGTTTGTCGCTTACTGGAGCGACAATGGCGGCCTGCCGGTCTTTGGCTATCCGATTAGTCCGCTTGAACAGTTCGTCGGTGATGAAGGCCGTAGTTTAACGGTTCAATGGACGGAACGCAACCGGCTGGAGTTGCATCCGGGCAACCCTCCGGCCTATCGTATCCAGATCGGGCGTATGGGAGCCGAGGCGTTGGCGCGGGCCGGACGCGATCCGTTTGCCGATCCGCCCGATGCCGGGCCGCAACCCGGTTGTCTCTGGTTCCCCGAAACCGGCCACAACGTCTGTGACCAAGAACCGGGCAATGGTTTTCGTACCTATTGGCAGAATAACGGGCTGCGCATTCCCGGTCTGAGCCGTTATGCGCAATCACTAGCGCTGTTTGGCTATCCGCTCACTGCGCCACAGATGGAGCGGAATGCCAACGGCGATCTAGTGCTGACGCAGTGGTTTGAGCGGGCGCGTTTCGAGTGGCATCCACAAAATCCAGCTCGCTCGCGGGTGCTGCTTGGTTTGCTTGGACGTGAACTCTACACCACCCCCCAACCTATTCCCAATCCGCGTAGTAGTCGCTCGGTGTTTGGGGTCGAGATTAACCGTGGCACCGTGGCTGCGACCGCTACACAATTGGCTGAACTCGGCGCTGATTGGGTGCGCTACAATGCCATTCTTTGGGACGAGGTTGAGCCAACGCCCGGTGCTCGTAACTGGACGGCACTGCGCGCAGTGGAAGCAGAACTCCTCGCGATCAATGCTGCCGGTGCGGTGCCAATGGTGATTGTGCGTAACGCACCGGCGTGGGCGCGGGCGCAACCTGATAAACCGTGTGGCCCAATCCGTGCTGATGCCTTGCCAGCCTTTGCCGCTTTCCTCACCGATGTGGTGGCGCGCTATAGCCAACCGCCCTACAACGTCAAGTTCTGGGAGTTAGGTAACGAACCGGATGTACCGTTCCAATTAGTCAGCAGTGAACCATTTGGCTGTTGGGGTGATGAGCTTGATGAAGACGGTTCCGGCGGCGCAGCATATGCAGCAATGCTTAAGGTTGCTTACCCGGCGATTAAGACTGCCGATCCGCAGGCGCAGGTGATTTTCGGTGGCTTGATGCTCGATTGCCCGCCTGACCGACCGCTCGCGAATGGTCAAACCTGCCGGGCTGGTCGCTTCTTCGAAGCGGTGCTAAGTGCCGGTGGCGGTGATTACTTCGACATTTTGGCCTACCATGCGTACAGTTATTTTGGTTCTCGTTCTGATCCTGATCGCAACGATCCAAAATGGGGTGATCGAGGCGGATCAACTCTCGGTAGAGCCAATTATCTCCGCGCTACCTTGGCTCAGTACGGCTATGCCAAACCGTTGATAATGAATGAGGGTGCATTGCTGTGTTACCGTAGTTCACCCAATTGCCGTCCCAACGGCTTCGAGGAGGCTAAAGCCGATGCGGTAGTACGCCTCTATGCCCGCACGATTGCCGCCGATCTGCTCATGTCGCACTGGTACACACTCAACGGCCCCGGCTGGCAAGAGGGTGGTCTGCTCGACAGTGCTCAACAACCGCTCCCGGCCTTTCGCGCCTTCCAATTTGCTCGCCAGCAGCTCGGCAAAGCGCGCTATCTGCGCTCGGTTGCAGTGAATGGGTTGGAAGGGTATCACTTCCGCACTGCCGATAGTGAGGTGATCGTTGTTTGGAGTATTGATGGTGTTGAGCGAACGTTTCCCCTCCCGGCCAATGCTCGCGCCATATACGATGCTACCGGCAATCCATTGCCACTGTCAACAACAGTAACATTGACTGCGGCGCCGCGGATTATTGTGATTCCAGCACCGTGAATGGAACCGTTGTATTTTTAGGACGTACCGTAGAGACGCACAGACGTGCGTCTCTACGAACTGGGTGTCTCTACAAGGTTGCTGTCGTCCAACGTCCCGTCAATTCGGCCACCAGCGCGTACCGTTCGCGCACATCGGCCAGCAGCGCCTCGTCAACCACCTGCGCATTGCGATAGACCTGCTTGTCGAGCATACGGTTGGGGTCGCCCTCCGGCCAGATCCGCCACGAGTCGTTGTCGATCACGTCGGCGACGAGCAGGCTGCCATCGCTGGCCCGGCCAAACTCGATTTTGAGATCAACCAGTGTGACATCAAGCGCGGCCCATGCCGTTTCGAGGGTCTGAAAGACTTGTTGGCCCGTGTTCGTCATCTGCTCAACTTCGGCGGCAGTAGCAATTCCTTGCGCGACGATCTCTTCCGGCGTGATCTGCGGATCGTGGCGAGCGTCATCTTTGAGGAAGAATTCGACCAACGGCGGCTCAAACCGCTGCCCCGCCGCTTCGGGATGGCGGCGCAGGTATGATCCTGCCGGTAAGCGGCGTATCACTACCTCTAGCGGGATCATTGCGCAGCGCCGCACGACGGTCAGCGTTGGTTCTGGCGCGGCGATGAAGTGGGTCGCAATCCCAGCCCGGTTCAGCAAGCGAAAGACGTTGGCCGTTGTCTGCCCGGCCAGCGCCCCTTTGCCCTCGATCACGCTGCGGCGCGCGCCGTCGCCGGCGGTGATGCCGTCTTTGTGGCGCAGAATCGCGAGGTCAGGATCGGTAGGGTGGGCGTATACAACCTTTGTCTTGCCTTCGGCCAACACATGTCCGAGTTCCATGTTCTGCTCCTTCCCGTGGGGCGCGGGCCACTGGCCCGCCGATCAACCCTGCCCGTAGGGCGCGGGCTGTATTTGTGTCATTGCGACGGGCCGCAGCCCTCGCCGCAGTATCCCGCCGATGCGAGCGTGAGGGTGGTAGCGGAGTGATACACCGGCAACTGGCGCAAACCCTCCTCATAGCAACCCTCCCGTCCCTCTTTGGCTCTTCGCGGCTATGCTCCCTCATCCACCAGCCGCACCGCTGGCGTGGCCGTCACTTGACCAACCAACCGCGCCTCCGGGATGGTTGCCAGTGCGGTTGCTACCGTTTCAGCCGGCACGATTACCAGCATGCCCAGCCCCATATTGAGCGCGTGGTAGGCTTCTTGTTCGCTCAAACCGCCAACCTCAACCAGCAATTGGCAAATCGGCGGGATGTCCCACCTCCCGCGCACGATGGCAGCTCCCATACCTGCCGGTAGGACTCGTGGCAGGTTGTCATAAATGCCGCCGCCGGTGATATGGCAGAGCGCCTTGACTGGTACCACCGTGCGTAACGCGGTCACTTCAGGCAGGTAGCAGCGGTGGATCGCCAGCAGCGCCTCGCCAATCGTTTGCCCGCCAAGGATTGCTGGACGAGCGTAATACCCTTCGGCAGCGAAGTGCTGGGCGACGATCCGGCGTGCCAGTGAGTAGCCGTTGGTGTGCAGGCCGGTGCTTGGGAGTGCCAGTATCGCATCGCCGGGAGTTATGTCGGGGCGGGGCAGCATCTCAGCCCGCTCAACGACGCCGACAATAGTGCCGGCCAGATCAAAGGCGCCGGGAGTATAGACATCGGGCATCTCGGCGGTTTCGCCGCCGATCAGCGCGCAGCCGGCGGCGCGGCACCCGGCGGCGACGCCGCTAACAATCGCTGCCACCTGCGCCGGATCGAGCTTCGCCACCGCAATGTAATCGAGGAAGAAGAGCGGGTGCGCACCTTGCACCAAAATATCGTTAATCGCGTGATTGACTAAATCCTGCCCAACTGTGTCATAGCGGCCAAGCGCAGTGGCGACCAGCGTCTTGGTACCCACGCCATCGGTGCTGCTGACCAGCACCGGCGCTTGCATACCGGCCAGCGCCAGCGCCGCATCGAAACACCCGCCAAACGCCCCCATCCCGGCCAGTACTGCTGGCCCGTGGGTGCTGCGCACCGCCGCCGCCATCAGCTCTTTTGCCCGCGTCGCCGCGGCAATATCTACTCCGGCTGCACTATACTGGCTCATAATCGCTCCTCGCCAAGGCGCGCGCTCAGCCGCGTAAACGCCTCACTCTCAGCCCGAAAGACGTGCTGCACTTGGACAGTCGTGACGCTGCTAGCACCGATGCTGCGCAGGTAATCGATCGCCGGCAATAGTTCCTCTTGCGGCACCACCACATTGACCGCGTACCACCCGCTCTCACTGGCAAATTTGCTCCACACCGGTGCAATCGTTGGCCCCTGCAAACCGGCCAGTTCGTGGCGGGCTGTTACCTTCCGCCCCACCTCTTCTACCGATGCGCCGGGCAGATTGGCAGTCAGCGAATAGAAGAGCCGCCCACGCCGGCGCGCTTCGATCAATTCGCAAAGCTGGCGCACCAGTTCTAGCCGGGCTGGGTTACCGCGCAACGAACGGCGCGAGCCGATTAACACCGCTTGCGAGCGGATGATCGGCCCGCCGACGATCTTCAACTGGTTTTCGCGAATGGCAGTGCCGGTCTCGGTAATGTCGGCAATAATATCGGCGTAGCCGAGGCTCGGTGCGGCCTCGGTCGCCCCTTGCGACTCGACCAGCTCGAAGATGTTGATGCCATTGGCATAGCAGAACCGGCGCACGGTGTTGGGGTACTTGGTTGCGATCCGCAATCGCCGGCCCCGCGCTTGGAATTCGACTGCCAGATCGGCCAGATCGGCCCACGAAGTGACATCGATCCAGCTTTGGGGCACGGCAAAGACCAGCTCAACCCGCCAGAAGCCGAGGTCGTCGATGACGACCAGCACATCATCATCGTCATCGCCGCGCTGTTCGTGCAGCAGATCGTAGCCGGTCACACCCAAATCAATCGCGCCCTCGGCCACTTTGGTCACAATATCGGCTGGGCGATGCAGTAAAACCTCTGTACCGGGCAGTCCGCGCAACACCGCCGTGTACTGGCGCGGGTTGGCGCGAGTCACGCGCAGACCGCAACTTTCCAGCAACGCAATCGTCGCGTCGTAGCCGGAGCCTTTGGACGGAATGGCAAAACGGAGTGTCATAGCGCAGACCTGTTATAACGCGCGCGGCGCTGTTGGTACAGAGCAGTGATCGCGGCTACGTTCCGCCGGGTATAGACATCTTGCACGGCCTTTGCCAGCCGATCAATCGCCAACGTGAGCGCATGGTTGCCTAGCGAGGGGCTGGCCACATCGCGCACATTGCGCCCATCATTGGGTGCGAATTGGCTGAGATCGACCAATTCCGGGTGCATAGCCAGCAACAGCGAGGTCTCCCAGAGCGCGCCGTGATCTTGCATCGTTTCATCAACCAGTTCGAGCGGCGAGATGGCAAGAGTCAGCAGTTGATGTTGCGACCACGCCGCCTCGGCAGCCTCGATCAGCGCCAGATCAATCATCGTGGTCTCAGGCAAACCGATCACAATAGCAACTTGAAACCCTTGTGTGGCTACGGCAGCCAGCCGTGCCGCCACGAGTTGGCGGAATAGTGCAATATTGTCATTGCTATCCCACCACAGCAATGGGTAGAGGACGCCACCAACCCGGCGCGCTGCGCCTTCGGTCACCGCTTCGGCAATATACCCAGCTACCCCGCAGGGCAAGTGCGATCCACGCGGTTCTAATGTTGCCCATGGTAACCAGCAGATTGGCTGTTTCGCGATGAGCTGTTGCTGCTGCACCGGCAATAAGTCAACCCAGCGCCCCCACGCTTGTGCAGCGCTCATAACACCTCCCCCAATGCCGCCAGCGCAATCCGCCGTTCAGTGCGCGCAGCCAGATCGCGCCACACGACGTACTCGCCCTCACGTTCGGCTGCGCCCACAATCACGGCGGCGGCAAAACCGCGCCGCGTTGCATCGCGCAGATTGTCTTTCACGCTCCTCCCGCGCACATCGAGTACAACCGCTCTCCCGCTGGCGCGGATGCGCTCGGCGACTGCTAACGCATACGGGTAGTCGTCATTGCTCACTGCGGCGACTAAGACGGTCGCTGGCGGCGTTAATTCTGGCAGCGCCGCCGCAGCCAACACCCGTTCCAACCCATACGCAAAACCGACTGCCGGGGTTGGTTGTCGCCCGCCGAGGGTACTGACCAGATCGTCGTAGCGCCCGCCGCCGCAGAGCTGGTTTCCGTCATGGTCGTAAATCTCGAAGATGAGGCCGGTGTAGTAGTGCAATCCGCGGCCTAACGCGCCATCGATCACCAGTCGCTCGCTCGGCACGCCATGCGCTGTCAGGAGGTCGAGAATAGCCTGCAATTCGCGGAAAGCCGCCGATTCGTTGCCGAGCAAACTGGCCAGCGCCGGCAGCGCCTGCGCGGGCGAGCCGCTGACCGCAGCAAGTTGGGTCAACTGTGCTAGGGCCGCTTCGACTAATGGCTGCTCATCGGCCCGGCGCAGCGTGCGCAGCAGGCGTTGGATCACTTCAGCCGGGCTGCGGGTGCCGGTGCGCAAATCGATTCGCATCGCGGCCAGCACCCGTTCTAGCCAAATAGCCGCCTGTGCGTCATCGAGGCCGGGCGGCAATTCGAGACCTTCCGGCGGTGTGCCCAGATTGGCCAGCACTCGCTCGCGCACCGGTTCGATCCCCTCGGCCCGCAGCCGCTCAAGGCTCCATACCAACAACCCACGGGTGCGTTCTGGCAACGCAAAACGCAGCAGCAGCTCGCGCACCAGCCCGATATGGCCAATACGCACGGTATACCCGCTCACGCCGGCAGCGTCTAACCCGGCGCAGGCCAGCGCAATCACTTCTGCATCGGCCCGCGGCGGTAACCCGCCGATTATCTCGCCGCCAATCTGCGTAAACTGGCGATAGGTATGGCGTTGAGGTCGCTCGTAGCGAAAGACCGGCCCGGCATAGCTGAGGCGCAGCGGCAACGGTTGATCCTGCATCCCGGCGACATACGCCCGCAACACCGACGCCGTCCATTCCGGACGCAGCGCCAAATCACGCCCGCCGAAGCTGAATTCATACACCTTGCCAACCAGCTCTTCGCCGAGTTTGCGCAAATAGAGATCACGGTGCTCGATAATCGGCGTATCGAGCATCTGATAGCCGTAACTGGCTATGGTTCGTTCCACGATGGCTTGCACATACCGGCTGGCTATATACTCAGCCGGGGCGACATCACGCATGCCGCGTACCAGATCGACGGTCACAATACCTCCTGTTGGTTGGTATGCTACCATGCCGTATTGTAACCGATTGGTTACGCGCTAGTGTTGTACTGGCGCGTGCGATTGAGGGAAATGTAGCAATTGGCAAGGGCTTGATCGCGGTGACAACTAAGCCATATACGCGCCCCTCCTCGCCGGCCAGTGCAGCAGGCTTCGTCAGCCAAGCCCGGCCCTTGAGGACTGCGCACACGATCGGGGACATCCGGGCCGGGCCTATCTACCGCCCAACCAAATCGCGCACTGTACTCAACAGATTGGTCAAATTGCCGGTTTTGGGCACATAGGCGTCAAACCCCTGTGCCACAAACTCGCCGGGTGTCTTTTCGGTGCGAGCGGTGTGGGCAATGATCGGGCACGTGATACCTTGCGCCCGCAGATCACGCAACACCATCAAGCCATCGCGATCGGCCATGCTAATATCCAGCACAATCACATCGGGCGCAAACTCATGTACCTTCGCTAGCGCCTCAGCGCCGCTGCCGACCGAAAGCACTTCGTGTCGCCCAACGTGGCGGAGCACACGCTCGAACATCGAACGGGCCGTGTAGACATCATCGACGAGGAGAATTCTGGCCATCGTTCCTTGCTCCTTTGCTACCTTGCGTCATTGCCAGCGTGCGATGTTGATGATGGACGAAACGTGGTATTGCCGCGTTTCGTCATTTCCGTTATGCTCGTTCCGTGCTGGCCCGCGTGCGCGGCAACGAGAAGAAGAAGATGCTGCCTTTGCCCAGTTCGCTTTCCAGCCACATCCGCCCGCCGTGCAACTCGACCAGCCAACGGCAGATCGAGAGGCCCAAGCCGGTGCCGGCGTGCTGGCGGGTGTCGGCGTTTTCAATCTGCTCGAATTGTTGGAAGATCCGCTCCTGATCGTTCGGTGCGATGCCGATGCCGGTGTCGCGCACCCAAAGCACAACCTGATCGGTATCGGCCCGCGCCCCGATCGCAATCTCGCCCGAATGAGTAAACTTGCATGCATTGGAGACCAAATTGAGCAATACCTGTCGCACGCGCATCTCATCGGCCAGCACTGTCGGTAACGGATCACGGTACTCGCGGCGCAATTGGATGGGCCGGTCGCTAATCAGCGCCTGCGCCGTGCGCATCGTTTCATCCAGCAGTGGTATCAAGGTCAGATTGGTCTTGTTCAGTTCCAACTTACCCGCTTCAACTTTCGCCAGATCGAGAATGTCGTTGATCAGGCCAAGCAAATGCTGGCCACTACGCCGGATTTCGGCAATATCTTGCAGCACCTGTTCGTCAATGCGCACATCGCCGTACATTTCGGGATGTTCGAGCATCGCAGTGCTAAAGCCGATGATAATATTGAGCGGTGTGCGCAATTCGTGTGACATCGTGGCCATAAAATTGGCCTTCGAGCGGTACGCGGCCTCTGCCGCCGCTCGCGCCTCTTCCAACTCAAGCGTGGTGCGGTACAGTTGTTCGTTGAGGAGATCGCGCTCGAGTAAGGCTCGTTCGAGATTAGCTTGTGTCTCGCGCAACAACTGCTCGCGCCGCTCGGATTTTTGTGCGGTGTCGATTGCCCAACTGATCGTGCCGCGCACCACATACGCGGCCGCCCAACTCAGCGTCGCCGCACCGAGCAACAGCGCAATCTGGAACAAGATCTGCCCGATCGCTTCAAACCATGTTGGCCGGGACCGACCAATCAGATCGGCGCCAAGCAGTAAGATCAGGTAGAGCAAGATTGCCGCTTGCGCTGCTTGAAATGGCGCCCGTGATGAGACCATAATGCCGGCGGCAAACACTCCCAATACCGAGAGGTAAATGAAAATGTTATCGGTAAATCCAAAAGCAGCGCAACTCAGTACCGGCAAGAGCGTGATTGCTCCCACGATCACCACACTAGCCAAATAGAGGTTGCCGCGCCGCCGCAACCGGTCGCTCACGGCGACGCTGGTGAGTAGCAAGAGGATTACAACATACGGCCAGATATTGCCTTCCCAACGATTGAGGAGCAGAATCCCAATCGCACCGCCGGATAGCGTCGTCAGAAGCACGAGCATCGGCGGTAAGAGATCAGATACCAGCCCCTCGTCAGGCGTTGCGACTGGTGTGCGGGCAGGGATGATATTGCGCGCAACCATGTGGTGTTGTTCCTTTAGGGTATGGCTATGACAATATATTTTCGGCCCTTATTGTAGCAGGAAATGGTGATGATTCGTAGCAGCGTTGGATTGCGCTACCTTTACAATTGTGCTGTGGGTGGGTTTGGTAGGGGTGGGTTTCAAGCCCGTTCCTACCGGATGCGCCCGTTGCCGTATTCCACTCTCCCGCAAGCAGTGAAAGAGAGGAATATCGCTTTCGCAACGGGTGGGGGAAGGGGTGAAGCATTCACTCTTCGCCACGCACCGAATCATCTGCCTGTATACCGGTAGGGGCGAGATTCAAACCCGTCCCTATGTATCGCGCCGTACCACACCCTACATCCCTGTCATCGCCGTATCTAATACCTTGCGAAAGACCTCCATATCGCTGCGCAGATCAACGAGGCGTTGCTGCACAGCGCCACTCGCCGATGCCATTGCCACTGCATCGGCAGTACGCAGTCTGATGATCTCAGCGAGCGTGGTGTCAAGGCTGGCATCGATATTGGCTAATTGTGCTTGAATGCGAGAGATGTACGTGCTCAAGTCCTGAATATGTCGCTGCTGGTCACGTAATGCCTGCTGCCGTTCTTCGAGTTGCTGGCGTGTAAAGGGATCGAAGGTAGCGCTGATCTGCCAATCGAGCTGGGTGAGTTGTTGGGCTATCCGCTGCATATCGTTGGTGGCAAGATACCGTTCGATCACCTGTCCCTTGTCAGCTAGCAGGTATGCTTCCGCTACCAGATCACGGGTCTGCTGAACGATGTTGCTGAGTAGACCGGTCAATGGGCCTTGGGCCGCGCTTGCTGCGCGCTCGACTTCACGTTGCGAACGCTCGATCTCGCTGATCGCTGCGCGCAGTGTCGGACTGGTAATGCGTGGGCGCGGCGCAGGTGGCGGTGCAGTCAGTAATGGGTCACGCGCCGCTAGCCACGTAGCAGCGATGTAGACAATAATGCCTAGTGGCAGCCACCAGATCGTCATTGATAAGCCACCAAGTATTGCTGCAACTAGTACCAGTAGATTGAGCGGTTGTAACGCGGCAATGCGCAATGCATCTATAGTATTTTTGCTCATACCTTGTGGTTACCTTGCTTCACCGAGGCGCGGAGAGATCGCCTCCCCACGCCTGTCTTGCACTACGAAGCCGGTAGTACTAGAAATACCGACTCAGGTTCTCAAAGATCTGGGCAATATCACCTGTATCACCCACCACTACAATCGTGCGGGATAGCTCGGCAATCGCTTCGAGCACGTTCCGATCGGCATCATTGCCATAAGCGACAGGGAAGATACTGATCCCGCTCTCATCGAAGAGTCGCCGGATCTCATCGAGTGATGCCCGGCTTGAATTGTCGGCGCCATCCGAGAGCAGTACAATCGCTTGGATCCGATCATCTGCTGCTGGCGGTAGTTTATCGAGCGTTTGCTTGCCTAGTATCAAAGCATCGAAGAGCGCTGTCCGTCCGCTAGCACGCATCTCTTGCACGGCTGTCTGCAAGGCAATCCGATTGTCAGTCAATGGTGCCATCGGTACTACGAGCCGTGCCGTTGAGTCAAATGTGATCAACCCAACCCGATCTTCGGGCAGAATGCGCAGGAGGAAGGTCTCGATACCGGCTTTGACCATCGTCAGTTTATCACCCTCCATCGAACCAGAAGTGTCAACAACGAGCACGATGTCAGCTCGCTTGCGGTTGAGCGACCACGAGTTCTTGACCGCAACGATCACCTCAGCCGAAGGTACGGCCAAGACGGTCTGTACCCCCTGCGGATCGACACCGAACGTCGGGCTAATCGGATCAGTCAGGGGAACGTTGGGATTGGCCGGGCGGAAACCCAACGACATCGCTGCACGCTGACTCTCTTCGGTGAGCAGAAATTCGTAGAACCGTTCGGCGGCAGCTCGTTCGTCGGCGGTGGCACTGGCCATAA
Source organism: uncultured Chloroflexus sp. (assembly GCF_937951745.1). Classification (GTDB taxonomy): domain Bacteria; phylum Chloroflexota; class Chloroflexia; order Chloroflexales; family Chloroflexaceae; genus Chloroflexus. Next base: position 8,283 of record NZ_CALFBQ010000079.1, on the reverse strand, counting down.
TGATGAAGGGGTTGTCGTGCCAGAAGGTGCCCTCGGCTGGATAAATAGCTACCAGCGGTGTCGGCGGCGGGTTGAATTTGTTGAAGTCGATGAGCGTGATCTCTTCCATTGGGAAGGCTGAGATGTAGCTCATGCCGAACTTCTTCATATTTTCGCTAAAAATCAAAGTGTTGTAGCCATAGTGCTTGATGCTGCGCCCTAGAGCACGGATGAAGCGGGTCGCCTCTTCGCTTTGCACATCGGCCACGGTCAGACCATCGCGTTTGCCGGTGGCGGCGTAGAACTCGGCGATCAACGTGCTGAGCGCAGTGGTGCTAATTTCTGGATCGGTGTGCCCCCACGAGAAGCGCCCCCATTCCGGGTGACCGAAACGACCCCAGCCTTGTGGATCATTGGTCAGATCGAGAATGTCCTTCCAGCCGATCGGCTTATTCGGCCAACCCATGGCCTCGGCCATCGGTTTCCACATCGCGATGACTACCGGTGTAAGCACGAGTGGCTTATTTGAAACCGCCACATTCTGATTGCCGGTCTCTTGCTTGAGCACTTCTAGCCACGTACTGGCCGAGGGTGTCCAGATGGTGACTTGCAACGTCCCGTTTTTGATCTCGGTGCGGGCTGCACCCGATGACTTATTGATTCCTTCAACGCGCACCCGGCGGTCATTGACCGTGATCCGCTGGTCGTTGAAACGGGCAATCTGCTCGGTCAGCCATTTATCCTTTTCGGGGCTGTAAGCGATGCTGATGGTGATCGTATTTGTGTCACCTTCGCTGAATAGTGACTCAATGTCACCACATCCGCTGAGAAGTGTAACAGTTAATACGAGCAGCGTGAGCAATTTGAACGGTCGCATAAGCATGAATGGCTCCTCTCAGGCTTCTTTGTTGCACGACTCCATGTATCCACTAGTTTATTAACAACATCAGGTGACGGGATAGCGAGTTGTGATGCTAGATCGAGTTGAAGGCCGTAGTCACGGTACCGACCAAACAGTGATGTCGAGTCATTCAGATCAATTGTTACTTGCGGGTGAGCCGGACGAAAGCCATATTCACGCATTGCAATGGTCTGCTCGGCAGCACTGAGCAGAAAGTCACGTAGTAAGCGTGCTGCTGCGCGTTCGGCATTCCCTACCCATGGCGCAGTGAGGATCGCATAGGGATGGTCGCTGACTATTGTTGTGGTAGGGTAGTAGATCCGCGCCCCCAATCCCTGTGCTTCGCCTCGCGGGAATGTTTGCAGAGCGAGATTTTCGTAGGTGGTGATGATATCGTAGAGGCCGGTCTGGGTGACAAACTCGGCAGTAAGCGTACCGGTACTCTCTGGCCATCCGACTATCCTGCTATTCAGTTGGCGTAGCCACTCTTCTAAACCCGGATCACTGGCTTGATCGACCGTAAGACTTGTTTGTTCATCATGGTACTGCGCTGCTAGCACGATCAAACTCTGTAGCCCACCATTGCTTTTGATTGGTGACGAGATGCCGATCTTGACATTGTTAATCTGATCGGGGAATTGACGCTGCCAGAGTTGCCACGGGTTAGCAATCTCCTTCGTGGCTGGCGCTTCGCGCATAAGGGCGACGAGCGGCGTAAAGGCCAGCGCTTGGGCTGGCTCGCGCAACAGATCGTCTCGCCATTGGCGTAGTTCGGCGAGTTGTAGTTCACTTGCCGGGCTAACCACGGTCGGCTGGTAGCCGTCACGTTCAATGGCGGTAATCAAATCGATCGAGCCGGTCACGCGCATACGCACCTCAACCGCACGACCGCTGATTGTCGGATTAGTGCGGGCAAATCGCTCAAGCGCACTACGCAGCCACGCTTCTTTTTCTGAACTCACTGCAAGCTCAACTCGGATCGGTGGTGCGGCGGTAGGCAAGGGGAGTGGCGACCATCCAATTGGTCCAAAAATAACTGTCACAATGACCAATATCAAGGTGGCTAGGACGTAGATGCCGGCAATGGTGCGTGAGATTATCAGCATATGGGTCTCTCTTTGTGAGATAACAACTACCTCTATCGTACCATTTCATCCGTACTGGCGGAATGTCAATCTGATCGCAAATAGATATACGTGCCATAGCTGTACAAGTTTGGCGAAAAGGCAGCAGGCGGGGATGATCCGTGCGTGAGCCGCACTGGTGGTCTGACCATTGGATTCCAACCGTCGCGTCGCATGGCGGTGCGGCTCGCTCGATCCGCGCTGACGGGCCGGCACGGTCGGGACCCATCTCTGGATGTGTGTTTAGATCGCCGTTCTGCGTTGCTGTGTGCCATCGCTCCCGCCCTCTTACGCCCCGAGGATTCCCGAGCAGAGGAGGTGTAGACGGAGTGGGAAGTTCCAACAAAGGTTGACAGATCGTGCGCGAAACCCTTCTTTCAACTCTCCTCTGGGGGGCAACGTTGCTTGAGATGCGGAATCAATGCCGCCCTCCACTGACCCCTCTCCCCGCAGGGGAAGGGCCGAGGGTGAGGGAGTGGCGCGCACAACCCTGTGTCGCTACACAAAGCATTCCTCCGTTTAATGGTGGCATGATGAAACGTTAATACCTTCTTAATATATCAATGATGATTGATTAACCTAAACACACTACCATTGTCTAGCTATCGAAATAAAACTGTATTGCGAGTTGCTATGGCCACGTATTCGCCTCATCAAGAGCGCCATCCAAATATGTTACGGCGCGAACATCGCGAATGGTTACTCTTCGTCTTATTCATCGGCCCCAACTTATTCTTGTTTAGCGTATTCACCTACTGGCCATTACTCTACAACGTCTATCTCAGCATGGTGCGCTGGGATTTTTTGCGTCCCACGATGCCGTTTGTTGGCTTGCAAAACTACATTGCTGCGTTCAGCGACCCCCGTTTCTGGAACATTATCTGGCAGACTGCTACCTTTACCATCTGGTCAGTGGGACTGACGCTGGTGTTAGGACTGTTGTTAGCACTGCTGCTGAATCAGCGGTTGTTATACCGGAATACTGCGCGGGCAGTCGTATTCGCACCGGTAGTGATGTCAGGCGCAGTGGTGGCGGTGGTCTGGAGCTATATCTTCGATCCGCGCTACGGGCTGATCGATCAACTGCTCAGTTTCGTCGGTCTCAGATCACCTAACTGGTTAGTTGATCCTTTCTGGGCAATGCCGGCGGTGATCATCGTCTACGTCTGGAAGAATATTGGCTACGCGGTCGTCATTTACCTTGCCGGTCTGCAGAATATTCCCCGTGAGTTGTACGATGCGGCGCGGGTTGATGGCGCTGGCGCGTGGGAACGGTTTTGGCATGTGACGTTGCCCGGTCTCTCTCCAATTGCCTTCTTTTTGTCGGTGACCAGTATTCTGAGTTGTTTTCAAGCCTTCGACCTGATCCGTGTTCTTACCAACGGCGGCCCGGCTGATGTAACGACCACGCTGGTGTTCCATCTCTACGAGTTGGGTTTTGTCTCGTATGACGCCGGTAAGGCGGGCGTGGTGGCAGTAGTGCTATTCCTGATCATGCTGGCGCTGACGATTGTACAGATTCGGTATGTCGAGCGACAAGTGACGTATGGATGATGGGGGCTGGGTGAAGAGGTGATAAGGCCGTGAAAGAGGCTACGGATTAGCTCGACTGTAACAGTAAAGTTTCGGAGACTGGGTTTGGATATGGCTGTGACGAATGAAATCGAACAAGTGAGTAAACCGGTCATCGCTCTCCGTCGGCGCATGCCATTCTCGGTACTAGCATGGCGAGTTGCCGGTTATGCAGCAATGTTGATTATCGTGCTCATTATCGGCTTGCCAGTGTACTGGACGGTCACAGCCGCATTTAAGGAGACGCGCGAGATCTACTCGTTACCGGTCACGTGGTGGCCAGCTAAACCGACGCTGGCCAATTTTCCGGCGGCGTGGCAGGCGGCTCCGTTTGGTCGGTACTATCTGAATAGTTTTATCACGACCTTTTTTGGCGCTGCGGCTGAAGTGACACTGGCTCTTTTCTCAGCTTACGCGTTAGCCTATTTGCGCTTCCCACGCAAAGATTTAGTCTTTCTCTTACTGTTGGCAGCGCTAATGGTGCCGGTGGAGATCACGATTGTGCCCAATTACCTCACTGTTGCCCGTCTCGGCTGGATCAATACCTACCAAGGCATTATTGTGCCGGGGGCGGCGATTGCCTATGGCACCTTTCTGCTCCGCCAAGCATTTCTAGCCGTGCCCCGCGAGATTCTCGAAGCGGCGCGGGTTGATGGCGCCGGTCACTTCCGCATTCTGTTTAGCGTTGTCGCGCCGATTGCCAAGCCGGCGATTGTAACGATGGCACTGTTGTCGGTGGTGAGCAAGTGGAACGACTTTCTCTGGCCGCTGATTGTCACCAACACTACAGATATGCGCACGCTGCCGATTGGCGTCTTCTGGCTGCGCAACAGTGAGGGTTTGGCCAATTGGGGTGTCGTAATGGCCGGTTCGCTGTTCCTGATCGTGCCGGTGTTGATCGGCTTCCTGCTCGCGCAGCGGGCCATCGTTGAGGGGATGACTGCCGGTGCGGTAAAGGGGTAGGGTATTGTTGGTAGTGCTCTCATATCGCGCATGACGGCATTGGGCCGTATGCATATAGATAAACAGGTGTCGTTCGATTGTTGGTTCGTAGGGTGACAAAGGAGCGAGTATGAAGCAGACGTTTACGCGGCGCGAGTTGTTGCGCCTGATGATGGCAGGCGGCGGAGCGGCGGTCTTGGCGGCGTGTGGCGGTCAGAGCGGTCAGCCCGCAACTCAGGCGACTCAAGCGCCGGCAGTGGTTAGCCAGCCCGGCTCGAAGGTCAAGATTACGTACTGGGGGTCGTTCAGTGGTAATCTGGGTGAAGCCGAGCAGGCGATGGTGAAGTCGTTTAACGAGTCGCAGAACGAGGTTGAGGTCGAGTATCAGTTCCAAGGTAGCTACGAAGAGACGGCGCAGAAATTCACCGCAGCGCTGCAAGCTAACACAACGCCTGATGTGATTCTGCTCTCGGATGTGTGGTGGTTCGGGTTTTATCTGGCTGGGGCAATCGCTGCACTCGACGATCTGGCCAAGCAGGTGAACCTTGATTTCAATGACTATGAGCCGGTGTTGCTGAATGAAGGCGTGCGGAAAGGGGTTCATTACTGGATACCATTTGCGCGCAGTACGCCGCTCTTCTACTACAACAAGAACATCTGGGCCGAGGCGGGTTTGCCTGATCGGGCACCAGAGACGTGGGCTGAGTTTACGGAGTGGGCGCCGAAGTTGGTGAAGAGTGATGGCAGCCGCGCCGCATTTGGTCACCCCAACGGTGCTAGCTACATTGCGTGGCTGTTCCAAGGTGTGGTCTGGCAGTTTGGCGGGCAGTACTCACTGCCCGATTTCACGATGACCATGACCGATCCTAACACGTTGCGAGCGGCGCAATTCTATCAGGATACAGTGGTGAAGAATAAGTGGGCAATCCTTAGCCCCAATCTCAATCAAGACTTTCTCGGTGGTGCTATCGCCTCAATGATGGCTTCAACCGGTGCCTTGGCCGGTATTCAGGCGAATGCTACCTTCCCAGTCGGTGTTGGCTTTCTGCCCAAAGAGACGAACTTTGGGTGCCCAACCGGTGGGGCAGGCTTGGCGGTGGTTAGTCGGGCGCCAGCCGAGAAGCAACTAGCAGCGATGAAATATATTGCATTTGCCACTAGTACGACCAATGCGGGAGTGTGGGCGCGCAGCACGGGGTATATGCCGGTACGGATTAGTACGAAGCAGACGACAGAGATGGTGGAGTTCTTTAACAAGAACCCCAACTTCAAGACCGCCGTCGATCAATTGCCTAAGACGCGGGCGCAAGATGCGGCGCGTGTCTTCGTGCGTAACGGTGACCAGATTATCGGCAAAGGACTTGAGCGGATTATCGTTAACGGTGAAGCACCAAGTTCGGTATTTGCAGCCGTGAACGATGAGCTGACGCAGGGGGCGAAGCCGATCCTCGAAGACCTGAAGGCTCGTGAGGGCTAATGACTCATGAGTAGACGCAGAGACGCAACGGAAATCCTTGATCTACTTACTTTGCACCACCCCGTTGCGTCTTTGTGTCCTTCGCGTCTTAGAATGTTCCCTTTTCGTCCTCTTATGCTTCGCACCATGGCGTTACGTAGAATGATTTGGTCACTATGTTGACCATCGCCAACCCAAAAATCGCCGGTTTTGTGCCGCGTTGGGCGACGTATCGGGGGCTAACTGTCCTCTTTGATAATGTCGGGTTGCGTCGCGATGGGCCATGGTTGCGACTCGAGTGCGCTCTCGATGCCATCCCCGAATATACCTTGTACCGCGGTTTGCGTGCTGCAATGTGTACGCTCAATACCGATCTGCTTTTGCGTCGGTATCTGTTTTGCGCGCTGCCGCCATCTACCTATCACGTCACCCTGTGGGATGGCCCAAACGATGGAAATGTTGAACAGGCATTGCCGAATGCGCGTCAGCGTATCGCCGATCTCTTGCTTGATATTCCCGGTGCGCTTAGTCACGGCAATCTGATCAGCGGTACCATTGCCGGCTCGCCACTGATCCGTCGGCGTGGGTGGCAAGTTGGTTTTACGGTAAGTCGCTTGGTTATTGTGCAGCACGCTGCATTAGTAGCGTTACTGGAGCCAACGCCAACCACAAACGAAGCCTTCTCGTTGCTCGTTGAGTTACGCAGCGGGTGGAATGCAACTTTTCGTAACCGATTTGGTATTGCCGCCTACGAGCCATACGCGCCGCACGTGACGCTCGGCTATTTCGCCGATCCGGCGCTGGCTGCTGAAGCTGAAGCCGAACTACCGACTTGGGAAGAGTTGGTCTTGCGCCATACCGCTGGCACAAGTATCACCTTTAGCAGTGCCAGTTTGTACGGGATGCTTGATATGGTGACCTTCTTTCGCACCGCGCGGTCGTCTTGACGCGAGATGATATACTGAAGCTATTCGCTGGTTGCTGCTGGAAAGGAGCGGGGAGTATGAGTTCGGGTAAAACGCTCGTGGAGCTTATTCGTGAAAAGACGGGGGTCAGCGCTGAACAAGCGCAACAGGCGGTTGATGTGGTGGTTGGCTTTTTGAAGGATAAATTGCCTGAACCGATCGCAACCCAGATTGATCAGGTACTGAAGGGCGATATTGGTGCCCTTTCCGAGCAAATTGATGCAGCGAAGACGTTGCTCGGCGGGTTGTTGGGCGGTAAGAAGGATAGCTAAGCCGAGGCATTGCGCGGGCAGAGTATTGCTCTGCCCGTGCTTTTTTTCTTTGGGATCATCACCAATCGCATATTGCACATCTCTGTGGAGGCACCATGGTTATCGGCGGCGTTCTGTTGCTTGTGCTGGCCGTGATTTTTTTCTCTGTCGCCCGTGCCAATGCCAACAAACTTCACACCCTCAACGCGGTAGACAGCTACGATACCGCGACGCTGGCGGCCATTCATCAGCGCATTACCGCTGCACTGGGCGCGAGCGGCTTTGCCCAACCCTGCGAAATTGAAGGGGTGATCGAGTGCGCAGCGCCGCTGGTCGGCCTTGTTTCAGGGCAACCCTTGGTTGCGTACACCTACACCGTTAATCGCGAGTACGAAGAACGGGTGACGACGACGAATGGCAAGCCAGAGACGCGGGTTGAGCGGCGCAGTGAGCAGATCGAGCAGAATGAACGCCGCGTGCCGTTTATGGTGCGCGATGAGCGTGGTCACGTGCAGGTGCTGCCCGATGGGGCGACGCTGGAGTTGATCGACACCGGCAACCGGTTTGTCGAGATGTCGCAGCCGTGGACGGGCGCAACCCGCACGTTGGGCCGGCGCGAATACGAGCGTGGGTTGGAAGTGGGCGCTCGCGTGTTTGTGCTCGGCACGGCGATCGATCAGGGGGGCCGGGTAGCGATTGCTCGTCATCCTGCGAAGAGCAAACAAGCTTTTCTAGTAAGCCGGAAGAGTGAACAAGAACTGGCCGCGTCGGCGGCAACGTGGGCGCGCATTATGCATGGTGCGGCCATTGCCAGTGGCCTGATCGGGTTCGTCTTGGTGGTATGGGGTATGTTGGCGAAGTAGAGACTGGGTGGGACGGTGGTGCGTGCAAGGCTTGCGGGTCCTGAATCGTTGCGTAAGACTTGTGATGCTAATATCGTGATTTCCGCGCTCGCTTATCGTGTGTTGATAATGCTGGCAGAGCGCAATATCGCTGATGCTCTGCGGTGGATGCATTAAAGACCGTATAGCCTGCGTACTGGTTCGCGCACCACACTGTCTATAGGTAATAGAGCGGGGTGCTACCCTTACGG
>NZ_CALFBQ010000078.1 GCF_937951745.1 uncultured Chloroflexus sp. | reverse complement strand
CGCTTCCAACAGCCATGGTCCTCATCACATCCCCTCCTTTCATCACCCAAGTATGCGAGCACAGAAACATTGTTCCACTATGATTGCCACGCGAGCCCCCTCACCCGTCTGGTATAATACCCAGCCGGCAGACCATTCAGACCGGTGAACTGGACAAGCCATGGAACAGCTCAACCATCTCAATCCAGCACAGCGCGCCGCAGTCACCGCGCCAATTGGGCCGGTGCTGGTCAAGGCCGGTGCGGGCAGCGGCAAGACGCGCGTGCTGACCCTGCGCATTGCTTATTTGATCACCCATTACGGCGTGTCGCCGTCGCAGATATTGGCCGTCACCTTTACCAATAAGGCGGCGCGCGAGATGCGCGAGCGGCTGCGCGGTCTGCTCGGCACGCGCATCCGCGGCCTGACCAGCGGCACCTTTCACGCCGTTTGCACCCGCATGCTGCGCGAGTCGATTGAAGGCCGGCTAAAGGGTTATACTGCGTCGTTCTCGATCTACGCCGGCGATGAACAGTTGCAATTGGCTGCCGAGGCGTTGGCCGGTGTCACCGAAACGCCGCCGCGTATGATCGAGGCCGATGAGGTCCTGCGCCTGATTTCTCGCGCCAAGAGTCGCATGCTCACGCCACGATTGATGGCCCGCTTCGCCACCGATCCACTCGATCGCTTTGTCGCCGCATGCTACCGCCGTTACCAGCGCGCACTCGAACAAGCCAACGCGCTCGATTTCGATGACCTGATCCTCACCGCCTACCGCCTGCTCAGCGAAGACCCTGATCTGCTTGCGACCTACCAGCAACGTTGGCCGCACGTGTTGGTGGATGAATATCAAGATACCGATCCGAGCCAGCACGCGCTGATCGAGCTGCTCACCCGCCCAACCGCCAACCGGCCCCGTTCGCTGTTCGTGGTTGGCGATGCCATGCAGAGCATCTACGGTTTTCGCAATGCCGATCACAGTATTATCAGTCGCTTTGCCACCGATTTTCCCGACGCGCAGGTGATCGAGTTAGCAACCAATTACCGCTCGCGCCAGCCGATCCTCGATGCGGCCTATGCCATCATTCGCCATAGCCGCAGCGTAGCCCCAATGCAACTACGCGCTGCGGCGACGGTCGCCACCGAGCGGTGTGTCTTGATCAGCGAAGCCAAGGATAGCCGCGAAGAAGCCGAACAGGTGGCCCGTTCGATTGCCGATCTGCAACGGCAAGGCCGTCGGTTGCGCGAGGTGGCGGTGCTCTTCCGCACCCGCCATATGAGCCGCCCGCTTGAGCAGGCGTTGCGACATGCCCGCCTGCCCTACGTCGTGCGCGGCGGGGTCAGCTTTTTTGACCGGGCTGTAGTGCGCGATGCGCTGGCCTATTTGCGCTGTATTGCCAATCCTGCCGATAGCCTAAGCTTGACCCGGATTGCCAACGTGCCGGCGCGCGGATTGGGCGGGCAGGCGCTGGCTACCATCGCCGCCTTTGCGGCTGCCCACTCGATCCCGCTCAGCGAGGCGCTCGGCCACGCCACTGCCATCCCCGGCCTCAGCCCGCGCGCGGTTGAAGGCGCGCGCCGCCTGTTTGCCCTCCTCCAACGCTGGCGGCGACTAGCCGCCGGTACGATGCCTCCCGATCACCTATTGGCCGATGTGCTGGAACAGAGTGGCTATATGGCTGCTCTGGCTGAACGGTTCGACGCCGAAGAGCTGGCCGAAGCGCGCGCCCATCTGCAAGAGTTGCTGCGCGCCGCCGAAGAGCATACCGAGCTGGGTTCGTTTTTGCAGGAAGTGGCGCTGATGACCAACACCGACGACGACGATGATCGTGATCGGGTGCAACTGCTCACGATTCACGCCGCCAAAGGGCTTGAATGGCCATTTGTGTTTGTGGTTGGGTTAGAGGAAGGCACCCTGCCCCACGAACACAGCCTCGGCGATCCGGCCAGCCTTGAGGAAGAGCGGCGGTTATGTTACGTTGCCCTCACCCGTGCCGCCGAACGACTCTATCTATCGTGGACGGCGAGCCGCAACCGCGGCCAGCGCCTCAAGCCATCCCGCTTCCTCGACGAAATTATCGCCTTCGGACGCGAACGAGCTGGGGCGTCACGTGCGACACCCTAGTAGGGACGCAGCGCACGGCGCTTTAGCAGGCGACGCCCCGCCTTTGTCCGGGCGTAGCGCACTGCGCCCTAAATCATGATGATCCCTACCACCACCGCCATCACCACAAACAACGCCAGCACCACTACCAGCGCAATCCGTTCCCAATTCCATAGCGAAATCGTGCTCACCAAGGTCTCATCTGGCCCGATGAGGTACAGCTCACATTCTTGCTCGTCAAGCAAGCCGTTGATCTGCGTCACCATCGCGCCCTTGATCTGTAACAATGCCCGCAATGGCTGCCCCTGCTCACCGGCTTCCTTGATCGCCTTTTCGATCAACGCGCTCAGCGGCCCGGCACTTTGCCAATGGCTATCATAAAGGTCAATCTCCGCCTCGTACACCTTACGCGCGCGCTGGCGCAACAATGCTTGCACCCTAGGCGGCAATCCCTCGCTATCATCATTATTCTCATACGCGAGCGCCTTGCGTGACCAATGAAACACCTTCTCTTCGACCAAATTGCCATTGCCGGCACACTTCTCGCAGCGAACTTTACCATAACCTCGGCATTGAGTACACGTCTGCTCGACCGGATCAGGCTCGCCCTGCTTTGCTCGCGGCTTGATCATTCCTTTGCCTTGGCATTGCGAGCACTGGACTTGACCCGAACCTTGGCAATCGGGGCAGGTAAAGAATCGCCGCGATCCCGGCAAGACTACGTCGCCACCCGCCTCCGAGGCAAAATCTTTTGGCGGCGGTAACTGCATCTTCCACAAATCAAGCGCCGGTTCAGCGATTGGTCGCTCATCGAGCTGCATCGGGCGAATCTGCGTCTTCGGCGACGTGCGAAACTCGTACAATACCTCCAGCTCGTAGAAGTAGATGTTATAACTAGCAATCGTCTCAAACTCGATCAGTTGGCCGAGCGATTGGCGGCGAAACGGATGCTGCCGGCTCCAACGGTTGAACCATTTGCGCAGGTAGTCGCGCCGGTGAAGGTTATCTGCCCGTTTCCGCGACTCGGTCAGGAAGTGGTTAAACTGCTCAGCTAAATCCGCCAACTCGGCGGTGAGCGCCAATTCCAGCGGATTTTCAAACCACTCGGCGCACGTTTCCCACCGTGACTCCTCCATGTCGGTCGTGGTCTGGTCAAGCAACGTGCGTAATGCGAGCCTGAGCGCATTCGCTGCTGCACCAGCGGTCGGAAACCGCAAGTTCGGCTGCGGCGAGAGCATCCGCAACAGCGCCCGTTCGGCCAGTGCCAGCGCCGGCGACTTACCGGCCAGATCAAGTTCAACGATCAAGCCGCTCGGCGGCAATTCACCGCTAAGCAGATGGTAAGCAACTGCTCCCAGACTATAAATATCGAGCGCAGGATGCGCCTCGGTCTGCGTAAGGTGTAGCTCAGGCGCCGAGTAGGGGGTCAGATACTCGGCCTCGCTCAACGTGCTCAGATCGAGCGGTGTATCGGGCGCTGCGGCAAGGCTCAGGTTGGTCAGATAGGCATTGCCTTGCGGCGTGACCAGAATGTTGGCCGGTTGTACATCACGATGCACAATCTGCTGCTCGTGGAGATAATCGAGCGCAGCAGCCATCTGGTTAATAACCCGCATCGCTAACGACAAATCGGGTATGCCCTCGGCAAGGATGTCGCTCAGCGGGCGGGCATCGATATACGGCGTCACCATGTAGTCGCCGTAGCGGTCGTCATGGCCGGCGTCGATTACCGGCAACAGGTGCGGGTGGCTGAGGCTGGCTGCTAGCCGGGCGGCAAGTTGAAACCGGCTGTTTGAAATCCAGTCGTGGCGGCGTAAGATCGCAACATAGACCGGCCGGTTGAGGGTTTGGTGCGTGGCACGGTAGATGATTGACAGCTCATCTTGTCCAACCTGTTCGTGCAACCGGTAGTCGCGCAATTCAAGGTCATTCGTATCGTTATGTCGTTCGCCGCGGATGGTGGGGCGTGGGGTACTCATAGCCACCTCAGCATCGTCGTTGTGTATAGCCGCAGAAAAACACAAAACAGTGTTGGTTGCCGCGATAGGATCGTCATTTGATGCATCAGCGACTCTCACTCACTATGCATCGTTAGTAGAACATTTGTTTGTTATCATTGTACCTCGCCCGTCAATCGGGTGTTGCCACCTATAGCCCTGATTGAAACGAAAAATCGTACAACAGTGACCAAATCGCTACCAGCAGTAGCCGCCCATTCTCTTTTTCTGCACTGCGTCATTGCTATACTAAAACTGTGCCGATTGGTGGCGGGCTGCCTGAGAGATTGGACATGCGATGTCGTACATCCACGTCCTACCTGCCAGTCAGGATCTCTGCCTCCCCAATTTCTGCCCCACGCGGCAAGGTGTCTGCCGCTTCCTCGCGCTTGCCCCTTAGCCCGCCGCCCGGTGTACGGCCCCTTAAGGGGCCGTTACTGTTTCGGTCACCGCCGGCGGCGCCACACCTTCACGCAACAACTTCAGTGCCCAATAGAGTTGCGCATCAGCGCAGCTACTATCCTCTGGTCGGTCAGGCACGCATGGCGCGGCATATTCCGCTTCATTCGACGCCAACACAATGTGCTCTGGCGTAATCCCGACCCCATTAATCGCCTCACCCTCCGGCGTAATCCAGCGCGCAATCGTAATCCGCACGCTGCTACCATCCCGCAGCGTATAGATGTTTTGTACCGATCCCTTGCCAAAGGTCTTCTCACCGAGCAATACGGTGTTCGGGCGCGCATCGCGCAACGCGCCCGCTACCACCTCGGCAGCGCTGGCCGATCCGCCATTAACCAGCACGACCATTGGAATGCCGTATAGCCGGCGATCGGCAGGGGCGACAATTGTGCGCAATTCTTTGTTCACGCCGCCACGCTCCTCTTCATAGAGCGCGACTCCGTCGTAAAACCGGCCCAACACCTCTTGCGCCGTGGTTAGGAAGCCGCCTGAATTATTGCGTAGATCGAGCACGATCGCGCGTGGTTGTTGCGGGCGTAGTTCGGCGATGGCTTGGTCAAGGAGTTCGGTTGTGCTCGCTTTGAACTCGGTGATCTGGATGTACGCGATCTCGTCAGGTAAGAGGGCGTGATGAACGGTAATCAGCGGGATGGCGGCGCGAGTGATGGTGACGGTAAAGACACGATCGTCAGCAGGCCGGCGGATGGTCAAACGCACCACAGTGCCCGCCGGGCCGCGAATGAGACTGACTGCACGGGCGCTAGCATCTTTGTCGTCCAATCCGGCAATCAACTCAGCCAGCGGTTGGTCGTCTACCGCGACGATAATGTCACCCGGTTGCAAGCCAGCTTGTTCGGCAGGCGAGTTGCGAATCGGGCGGTCGATGATGATTTGGCCGTTTTCCACCCGCAAATAGGCACCAATCCCTTCAAAGCGTCCTTCCATCGAATCGCGGTTTTGGCGCGCCTCTTCCGGCTCTTGGAAATAGGTATAGGGATCGTCGAGCGTTGCTAGCATGCCTCGGATGGCGCCGTAGACCATACGCTGGCGATTGATCGCTTCGGGTTGGTAGAAGTTGCCCTCCACCAAATCCCAGACATCCCAAAAGACGGCAAATTGTTGGCGCCGGTCGCCGGGAGTGAGCAGCCGTGCGTCGGCATTCGAGACGCCGGTAATGAAGACATCAATCGGCGAGACGCCGACAATTCGCCCGGTGATCCAACCACCAAGGAAGGCGACTGCGATCACGGCAACCCATTGCGTGATTTTGCCGATAATGACCCAAGCCCGTTCCATGGAACAGCCTTTTCTAGCTGTGAAGTGCGTATTGCAGCATCGCCAACGCTGCCAGCGGTGCGGTTTCAGCACGCAAGATTCGCGGCCCCAACGAGACAGGATGCAACCCATGCCCAAGCGCCATCTCCCGCTCAGTCGGATCAATACCACCTTCCGGCCCTGAGAATATCGCGATTTGGCGCGCTGTTGCGTGGGTGCCAACCAGATCACGCAGATGGATGCTTGCCCGTTCATCGAGCAAGATGGCCAGATCGGCGGTGATGCTCTCAGCCAGCGCCGCTACGAATGGTTGGGGCGCTGCGATCGCCGGAATCCGGCCCCGAGCCGATTGCTCAGCAGCTTCAGTGGCGATCCGTTGCCAACGGGCCAGCCGGCGCTCATCAGCCCGATCACTAGGCAGTGAGCGGGCAAACGCCACCGGCACGATCCGGCGCGCACCCAACTCTACCGCTTTTTGCAATGCCCATTCAAACCGCTCTGGTCGAATCAAAGCCAGATAGAGATCGAAGGCAATGGCTGGTTCGCCGCTGGCTTGGCAACGGGCTATTACTTGACCGCGCGCTCGTTTACGATCGACCGCGGCAATCTCAACCACTGCTGCCCACCCTTGCCCATCAAGCAATAACACCCGATCGCCGGCGCCGAGCCGCAATACCCTGCCCCACTGATGCACCAGCGCCGGGTCATCAATCTCGATCTGATCAGATCGCAACCATGCTGGATCAACGAAGAAGCGCCGGGTATTGGGTATCGTTGTTGCGTTGTCCACGGCAGTATCTACAGAAAAATCGGGGCGGCGCCGGATGCAGCGCCGGCCATAGCGAGTAATGCTGTGAGATCGGGGATGTATGAACGCAACAAAGTGGCGTCACTCGCTGCAATCCGGTATGCTCCTAGCATTGCCGGCAATACCACTGCTGCACCCCGCCGCAACTCAAGCGTTTCCTTGCCCCACACCAGTTGCACCGTCCCGGCAATCACGGTCAAAATCTCTAACGAACCGGGATCGGTAGCGGCGCTGAGGCTGTCCTGCACCCGCCAGCGTTCCAACGCAAATGATGTGCAGGCTACCAACAGATCCCGCTGCTCGTCGAGCGGCAGAGGCCGGAGCTGCGCAGTGGCAGCCGGTTCACGCCGGCTCACCGCCAGCGCCTGTTCGATATGCAGCTCGCGTGGCTGGCCAGTGCGCGCATCGCGCCGGTTGTAGTCGTAGAGCCGATAGGTCAGATCCGATTTTTGCTGGATTTCAAACAGCATAATCCCAGCATTAATCGCATGAATCGTCCCTGCTGGCACAAAGATCAAATCACCGGCGCTGACCGGTTGTTGGGCAAGCAGCTCTTCCACCGTGCCATCGGCAATCGCCGCTGCCAACGCCTCCCGCTCTGCCGGCGCACGCATACCCAGCGTCACCGTCGCCCCCGGTTCAGCGTCCAGAATGTACCACGCCTCGGTTTTGCCGTGGAAGCCGGTATGGGCCTCAACGGTGTGGGCATACTCGTCGTCAGGATGCACCTGCACCGAGAGCCGGTCGGCAGCGTCGATAAATTTAGCCAGCAGTGGCAGGTCGGCCCCGTAGCGCGCAAACGGCCTCGTGCCTATCAACGCCGCGCCATACGCGCGCACCAATTCGGCCATCGTTGCGCCAGCCAATGGCCCATTGCTGACCCGATTGCTATCAAAGACCAGCCAAATCTCGCCGAGCCGTTCGGGGTGCGGCGGCGGCAATTCCAGCCATGGCGCCAGCCGTTGCCCGCCCCAGATCGGCTCTACCAGCCGCGGCTCGCACACAATTGGATACAACCCGCTCATGCTAATACCCTGTATTGCCACACGGCCGTGCGGCTCTATCACCATTGTAATCCATTACTGTGCGGCTTTTATAGAGCCGCACGGCTGTGCGGCTCTACGTATGCCCCACCATCACCGTGTATGTACCAGCGCTACCCATTCACCTTCGACATACCGTTCAACCTGCCGCAACCCGGCGGCAGCAAATGCCGCCACGACATCCGCCTCTTTTATGTCAATAATACCACTACTCACTAAATAACCGCCGGGTTTGAGCGCCGCCGCTAAATCCGGCGCTAACAGCACGAGCACTTTGGCAATCAGGTTGGCAGCAATGAGATCAAAGGCAGCGTGCGGAGTCGTTGCGCTCAGCGCCGGGTCAGGCGTTGCCGGGCCAAAATCGCCCGATAGCCAGTGCCCCATCACTTGCCCAGCCCCAAGGCTGCCCTCAGCTACCGTTACACTGTCACCCACCTGATTGCGCGCGACATTCTCCTGCGCGACCCGCACCGCAATCGGGTCATTGTCGAGCGCCAGCACCGCGCCGGCCCCCAACTTGGCCGCCGCAATCGCCAAGATGCCCGATCCAGTGCCCAGATCAAGCACCTGCTGGCCGGGTTGCACCAGCCGTTCGAGCAGTTGCAGACAGAGTTTGGTAGTGGGGTGCAAGCCGGTACCAAACGCCATCCCCGGATCAAGCAAGAGCACGATGTCGTCCGGTTGGGGTTTGTATTCGAGCCACGACGGCACGATCACTGTTCGCGCACCAATCCGCAGTACCGGGTAGAACTGTTTCCAAGCGTTTGCCCAATCCTCTTCGGCGATAGTCCTCGTCTGGATTGGCCCCAGCGGGCGGATTTGACTAACATGCCAGAGGGCGTGCTCGATCCGCTGGCGCGTCTCTTCGACCTGCGCGTCGAGCGGCAGATACGTGCGCAGCCAGACTGGCCGGTTGGGGTCATATTGGAACTCTGGCCCTTCATCGCCGGCGATCCAGCCTTGTTCCACCACCACGCCGCCGTTGTAGCCGTAGCGTGCCAGTATCTCAGAGACGGTTTCAACGACCTCTGGCTCGACTTCAACCGCGATTTCAAGCCACGTGTTTGGCGTTTCCATACCGCTCATCCTTGCCACTTCCAGCGCGTGCCCTGCGGCCCGTCTTCCAGCGTGACTCCGAGATCAGCCAGCCGGTTGCGCACGAGATCGGCCAGCGCGAACTGCTTGGCTTTGCGCAGCTCGCCGCGCACCTCGATCAACAGCTCGATAAACGGGGTCGCTTCGGCGGCAGCACGCGCTTGGCGCGGCTGGAGCCGCAAACCGAGCACACCAGCCAGTTCGCGCAGCGTCTGTTGGCCAACTGCCAACTCTTCGGCGGCAAGGCCGGCGTCGCGCGCCGCATTGATCGCCCGCACTAGATCAAACAACGCCGCCAGCGCCGCCGGACTGTTGAAGTCGTTGTCCATCGCGGCGATAAACCGCTCGCGAGCAATGGCGGCAGCGTCGCGCAGCGCCGTCACTGCCGGCCCCTCATGCACATTGCCGGTCGCCGGCGCTAACGCCGAGAGCAACCGCTCAAGCTTGCGCTGGTTGTCGGCGGCAATCTCGTCGTTATAGGTCAGCGGGCTACGGTACGAGCTGCTCAAGACGATCAGCCGGAAGACATCGGCATCGTAGCGGCTAAGAAAATCGGCGATCGTCACCACATTCCCCAGCGACTTCGACATCTTCTCAACCTGCCGGGTCTGCGGGTTCACCAATTGCAGCATGCCGTTATGCACCCAGTAGCGGGCGAACGGCTGGCCGGTCAGGCTCTCGCTCTGAGCGATTTCGTTCTCGTGATGCGGGAAGATCAGGTCGGTGCCGCCGCCGTGAATGTCAATCTGCGGGCCGAGGTGCTCCATCGCCATTGCCGAGCACTCAATGTGCCACCCCGGTCGGCCCGGCCCCCACGGGCTATCCCACGCCGGCTCGCCGGGACGAGACGCCTTCCAGAGGGCAAAATCAGCCGGCGATTCCTTGCGCGGATCAACCTCAAAGCGGGTGCCACTTAGCATCTCGTCGAGCGACCGGCCCGACAACTTGCCGTAGTCTTCGTCGCGCTGGACCCGGAAGTAGACATCGCCATCGACCACATAAGCGTAGCCGCGCTCGATCAAGCCCTGCACAAAAGCGATGATTCCCGGCATCGTGGTTGAAACCCGCGGGTAAGCCGTCGCCGGTAAGACATTCATCGCCTGCAACTGGGCCAAAAACTCGGCAGCATATTGACCTGACAACGCTAGCGGGTCTTGGCCCATCGCGTTCGCGCGCGCGATCACCTTGTCATCAATATCGGTGAAGTTGACGATATGCCGCACCTGATAGCCACGAAACTCAAGGTAACGGCGGATCATGTCGAAGACGATCGCTGACATCGCGTGGCCGATATGCGCTTCGTCATACGGTGTCACCCCGCAGACATACATCCGCACCACACCCGGCTCGATTGTCTCCAGCGGTTCAAGCCGCCGGGTCAGGGTATTGTAAAGCTGAATCGCCATACCAACTCGCTATCTCGCACTGCGGCGGGCCGTGTCCGTTCAAATGCCCGCGCCTTGATTATACTCTTCTTCAACCGACGGCGTTTCATCCAGCAACGTTTGCCAGAGCTGATCAGGCAATGCGTCGTATCTCAAGCGATGCTCTTCGTGATGTACGTGCGTCTCGGCTTCGAGATCGGCAATGCGCATTTCCAACTCTAGCACCTTGTCGTGCAGGCCACGCAGCATCTCGCCTTCGGGGTCGGGCAATTGCTCAACCCGGCGCGACTGGCCGGTCACCGGATCGCGGCGGGCCACGATGCGCGCCGGCACGCCGACCGCCGTCGAATGGGGCGGCACGTCTTTAACCACCACCGCGCCGCCGCCAATGCGTGCCCCACGCCCGATCCTGATCGCTCCCAACACGATCGCCCCCACGCCGATCACCACGTCGTCTTCAACGGTTGGGTGGCGCTTGCCGGTCTGTTTACCGGTGCCGCCGAGCGTCACCCCTTGATAGAGCATCACCCAATCGCCGATTTCGGTTGTCTCACCGATGACGACCCCCATACCGTGATCAATGAAGAAACCGCGCCCGATCCGCGCGCCGGGGTGAATCTCGATTCCGGTCAGAAAACGGCTGATCTGCGAGATCAGCCGCGGAATGAACGGAATCTCGCGCCGGTAGAGGGCATGGGCCAGACGGTGCAGAATTATCGCGTGCAGGCCGGGGTAGAGCAAGACCTCGGCCAAGTTGCGTGCAGCCGGATCATTACGAAAAATGGCGCGAATATCGTCGCGCAACACACAGAGAGCATGTGACAGACGCATCGGATTGCTCCGGCGAATAATATAACTGCTAACCGCTGAAGGGTATAACGAGAGAGCGCCGGAAGCGCGCAACGATGCGCGAACCCGGCGGGCATACATGCCGGGGCGCCGCCAAGTAGGGCAGCGCCCCTAGCGACAGTAGCATCCGGGGAATGGAAGGGGGAAGGAGGCGAACGATTTAGTCGTCGCTTGACGAGTCACTCTTGTCACCTTTGCTCGAGTCGCTGCCTGTTACTGAGCCGCTGCTCGCGCCACGGCTGTCGGTAATGTACCAGCCTGACCCTTTGAAAACAATGCCCGCCGGCTGAATCACCCGGCGCACCCGGCCTTGCTGGCCGCACAGGCAGACGGTCAGCGGCTCGTCTTTGAAGCTTTGGAATTGTTCAAACTGCTTGCCACAGGCATCACAGGCGTATACGTAGGTTGGCATAGCGCGCTTCCTACCTCCATTGCGTAGTTGTTTGACATATCACGTTCTGTATTGTACCCCAGAGCGTCAACATGCGCAATAAGAGGAGTGTTAGATCATGGAGGTCGAAGCAGGACACCCAGTCGCCTCGTTACATCACCGATTTTACTCAACCCTTGCGTTCAATACCATTCTTACCCGCTCTCCCCCTTGGAGAGAAACGAACGGAGAGCGGAATTCATGCCGCCCACCCCTGACCATCTCGTTACCCGACTTCCCGAAGAGAAACGAATGGAGAGCGGAACTTACTCCGCCCTCTATGTGACCTTGCCCAGACGGGGGATGAATGCGGGGTGTGGGGATGCCGCGCAGGGGTGATAGCCACTCGCAACGGAGGACGGCTTTCATCCCGCCCTCCGTGTGACCTTGCCGGACGGGATAGAAGCCCCCCTCCCGCCGACCCACTCCCCGCAGGGGAAAGTAGGTGAGAGGAGGATGCGCTCTTTTGTCATTGCGAGGGGACGCAGCCCCCGAGGCAATCTCCGGCTGAAGGTAGTGAATAGTGAACGACAGAGGGGCAGCACCGCTGTGCCCCCATTCCTGTGCTCTCTGACCCCGGCCCTCTCCCCCGTGGGGAGAGGGGTGAGGAATAGCGTACTTGTCATTCGTTCCCCTATTCGTTCATTCCTCGCCCTATTCCCCATCATTGACATACCCCTCTTGTGCATGGTATCATCTATGACGCAGTGTGTTATAAATTCATCAGAGCGGAGTGGCGCATGCGTTGGCTTGGATGGTCTCTGGCCGGAGCTGGGGTGACAGCAGCAACCGTATTTGCGGTTCGTCGCCCCTTGCTCGCCCGCCTGCTCGGTTTGCGCCCCGCCGAGCACCGGGTGGCCGTCACCCGTGACATACCCATCCGCATGCCCGATGGCGTTGTGCTCTACGCCGACCGCTACGCACCCCGCGATGGCGGCCCCCATCCCACCATCCTGATCCGCACCCCTTACGGCCGCCCCGGTGAATTGGGGCCGCTGGGCATCTTTGAACACACCGGTTGCATGCTTTTTGCCGAACGCGGCTACAACGTGATCGTGCAGAGCGTGCGCGGGCGCTACCGCTCGGAAGGTGTGTTTGAGCCGTTCGTCAACGAAGCCGCCGATGGCCGGGCAACAGTGGCATGGATCGGCGAACAACCATGGTTCGACGGGAGTCTCGGTCTCTGGGGGCCGAGCTACGTTGGCTATACTCAATGGGGGCCAGCGATCGACGGGCCGCCCTACCTCAAAGCGATTGTGCCGATTGTTACCAGCGCCCGCTTTTCATCGCTCTTCTACCCCGGCGGCGCGTTCGCGCTCGAATCAACATTGCGGTGGGTCTTTCTCATCGCTGCAACCAATCGCCAACGCCAACGGCTTGATCCGTCAGCACTCTGGCGCTTATTCGTCTTGCGCGAGCGGATCCTAAGTCGTGCTCTTCATCATCAACCCTACGCTGCCGCCGATGCACTGGCGACCGGCGCTTCAGTGCCCTTTTTCCAACGTTGGTTGCGCGATCCTGATCCATACGGGCCGTACTGGTCGCAGGTTGATTACCACCGCTCGTTGCACCGGATCAACGCTGCCGTCCATCTGGTCGCCGGCTGGTACGACATCTTCCTCCCCGGCCAGTTGACCGACTACGCTGCCTTGGTTGCCGCCGGCAAACGCCCTTACCTAACCGTCTTGCCGCGCGCGCATACCGATCTGGCGCTGGTCTTTGAAGGACTGCGCGAAGGGTTATGGTGGTTTGATGCTCATTTGAAAGACCAACGCGAGCTGTTAGCCCGTCGTCCGGTACGCATCGCCCTGATGGGCAGCCACGAGTGGCACGAGATGGATTTCTGGCCGCCACCGGCCACTATGACGCGCTATTGCTTGCAACCCGATCGCAGTCTTGCTCGCCAAGCACCACCCACCGGCGCACCGCCCAGCCGCTTTCACTACGATCCTGCCGATCCGACTCCAGCCATCGGCGGCGCGGTGCTTAGCGCACAGGGCGGCCCCCGCGACCAGCGCCCGCTCGAAGCGCGGCCCGATGTGCTAACCTTCACTAGCCCGCCGCTGGCGGCTGATCTCGATGTGATCGGGCCGGTGCGCCTGTGCGTCTATATTTGTACCGATCATCCCTTCTTCGATCTGGTTGGCCGTCTCTGCGATGTTTACCCCGATGGGCGCAGCATCAATATCTGCGACGGCATCGTGCGCGTGCGACCCGGCGTTGGCGATGTCCAGCCTGACGGTACACGCCGGATCGAGATTGATCTCACTGCCACCGCCCAACGTTTCCGCGCCGGCCACCGCCTGCGTGTCCAGATTGCCGGTGGCGGCAACCCACGCTGGGGGGCACACCCCGGCGACGATTGCCCGTATGGGCAAGGACGAGGCGGCCCGGTCATCGAGCACCGCATTTGCCACGACGCTGATCATCCGTCGGCAGTGGTGTTGCCGGTAGTTGACACACCGCACTCCCCACAACCGTAGGGACACATCACGGTGTGCCCTGTCGGCACCCGGTCAGGTGTCCCATCGACACTCTGTTATGCGTCCTAACACGTTTTGTATTGGTCATCAACAAGCAAAGGAGCACACCCACAATGGAGTACGAGCACAGCCCAGAAATCAAGATGTTACGCCAGACGGTACGCGAATTTGTCGACAAGGAGATCCGCCCGATTGCCCGCGCCATTGACGAAGAAGAGCGCGTACCGTTCGAGACGCTGAAGAAGGCCGCTGACTTAGGCCTGCTCGGTGTCCCCTTTCCCGAGCGCTATGGCGGCCTCGAACTCGGTATCACCGGCTACTGCGTGCTGATGGAAGAGCTTAACCGGGCCTGCGCCAGCCACGCCACCATCATCGGCGCCCATTCTCAATTGGCGGCGATGAGCATCTATCTCGGCGGTACCGAGCAGCAAAAGGAGACCTACCTGCGCGCGTTAATCGAAGGGCGTATGTGGGGCGCGTGGGCACTCACCGAACCAAATGCCGGCTCAGATGCCGCCCACATCCAGACCACCGCCGAGCGCCGCGGCGATGAGTGGATTATCAACGGCCAGAAGATGTGGATTACCAACGGCAGCTTCGCCGACGTGATCGTCGTTCATGCCGTGACCGACAAAAATCTCGGCGCGCGCGGCGGCATCACCGCCTTCATCGTCGAGAAGAATATGCCCGGTTTCCGCGTTGGCAAGATCGAAGAAAAGATGGGGTTGCGCGCCTCGCATACCGCCAGCCTCTATTTCGAGGATTGCCGCGTTCCGGCCGAGAATGTGCTAGGTCAGGTTGGCATGGGCTTCCCGCTCGCGATGCGCACGCTTGACATCGGTCGCTGCGGTTTGGGCGCCAGCAGTATCGGTTCGGCGAAGGAAGCCTTCGAGCTGAGCCGCAAGTATATGGTTACCCGCCACCAGTTTGGCCGCCCGATCGCCGAATTCCAAGCTCTCCAGTTTAAACTGGCTGAGATGGCGATGAAGCTCTACACAATGGAACAGATCGTCTACGACTGCGCTCGCCGGGTTGACGCCGGCCAGCCAGCGACGCTCGAAAGCAGTATCGTCAAACTCTACTGTACCGAGATGGCCAGCCAGATTATTGACGAAGCAATCCAAATCCACGGCGGGATGGGTTTCTCGCGCGAGTTACCGCTTGAGCGTATGTACCGCGATGCCCGCGTCACCCGCATCTTCGAGGGCACCAACGAAATTCAAAAGCACGTGATCGCCAGCGAATTGCTGAAGCAGGTTGGCTACAAAATCCGGCTGTACTAACTCGCCTACACCGTAGAGACGTAGCAATGCTACGTCTCTACGGTCTCTACCTTTCCGTGTATCTCGTCAACAATAGCGGAGAGGTAAGCATCCAGCGTACACTGAGAGCGGCATAGGATCCATCAAACGAAACGCCATCCAAGCGAGCAGCGTCCCAATCTATCAAAACCCATCACCGTTCTCGCGGATCTAACGCATCCCGCAACCCATCGCCGAGGAAGGTAAACGACAACATCAGTCCTGCAATCAAGACCACCGGAAAGCTCAGCAACCACGGCCCCGACGACAGGTTATTGTATCCCTCAGTCAACATCACTCCTAGACTGGTCGGAAACGGATTATCGGGATCGACCGAGGGCCGCATACCAACACCCAGAATAGTCAATACCGCCTCGGCACTGATCAAAGCCGGAATGCTAAATGAGGTCGAGACAATAATCGGCGCCAGCGTATTGGGCAAGATGTGCCGCCAGAGGATCGCCGCCGTCGGCACCCCAATTGCCCGCGCCGCCTCGACAAACTCCTTCTCCTTCAGCGACAGCACCTGCCCGCGCACCAAGCGGGCAATTCCTGTCCAGCTCACCAGCGAGACAGCGACAAAGATCAGCAGCAACCCGTTAAACGTGCGACCGAGCCACGTCTCACGGAACGCCGTCGAAAGCGCGATAATAAACAACAGATCGGGGAAGGCAGCCACAATCTCGGTAAACCGCATGAGCAGATTATCAAGCCACCCACCAGCAAAACCTGAAATCAGGCCAATTGTCACCCCGATCAGCAGAATCGCAACCTGCGGCACAATCCCCACAATCAGCGATACCCGGATAGCATACATCAACCGCGACAAGACATCGCGCCCCAACGTGTCGGTGCCGAGCAGATGTTCAGGCACTCCCATACGAGCCGGGTTATCCGTTACCCATGCCGGCGGGCGCAGGCTGTTATTAGGAATTTGCTGAACGGGGTTATACGGTGCGAGCCACGGCGCAGCAATCGCTACGATCACGTAGAGGATAATCACCACCAACCCAACCATCGCTGCACGATTGCGCCGCAGCCGGGCCAGCGCATCCGACCACAAACTGCGCGGTTTGGTGTTTAGAGCTTGAATATCGATCGGGTTGGTCAACGACTTGGCCGGTGACGTCACGTCTGTTCCTCGCTCTCAGCCTATAACTCTCTGAACCACAGCGATTCGCGCAGAGAGCGCGGGTCGTTGGGTCGTCCGTCTGCTATGCGCAGGCATCTATCACCCTTAGCGATTCACCCAGAGAGCGCGAGCCGCTGGCCCGCACGAACCGATAACCCTCTGCACCGTAGAGAGGCGGTTGGCTACCTCGCTCCTCTCCATTACTTATAGCTAATCCGTGGATCAAGCACGCCATACGCAATATCGACCAAGAGATTAGCAATCCCCAAAAAGAAGACATAAATCAGTGACCCGGCCATAATCATCGAATAGTCGCGCTTGCCGATCGCGTCAACAAAGGTGCGCCCCATGCCGGGTACTTGAAAGATGGTCTCGACAAACAGCGTACCAGTAATCAAACCGGCCAGCGCCGGACCCAAAATCGTCACCACCGGCAGCAGCGCATTTTTGAGCATGTGACGCCAGACAATCACCTGCCCGGCCAAGCCCTTCGCCTGCGCCGTGCGAATGTAGTCTTGCCGTTTCACTTCGAGCACACTCGACCGCGTTAATCGAGCAATGAACGCCATGCTGGTTGTGCCTAACGCCACCGTCGGCAAAATCCACGGCTTCACTGGATCGTTCCAATCGGGAATGACCGTAAACCAGTTAAGAATCACGGCAAAAATGATGACCAATATCAAACTGGTAATCAGCGTCCCTAACGCGACGAAGATCGTCGATGACAACGAGAGCAGGTAATCGAGCCACGTATTTTGGCGCAGCGCAGCCAGAATGCCCAACGGAATGCCGAACATAACCGCAAACAAGAGGGCTTGCACGCCTAAACGGGCTGAGTAATAAAACTTGCTGGGCCGGGTTGGCGTGCCTTCAAACAGCTCTTGCTGCACCGTGCGCGCCCCCCGCGATGAGTAGGTTGGGCCGAGATTGCCGGCAATCGCGCCCCACTGTATCTTCCATTCACCGGTTTTCGGATCGGGCACGACATCAAAAAACATATAGCGGGTAAACTGGCGCCAAAACGGTAAATCCATCCCAAACCGCTCGCGCAAAATCGCTTCGACCCGCGGCGAGAGCTGGCGCCGTTCGGGTTGAGTGTCGAATGGGCCACCCGGCGTCAGTTTGGCAATGCCGAAGGTGACAAAGCCAACGATAATCAACACCGGAATATTCCACAAGATGCGCCGGATAATGTAAGCGGTCATACCACTCTTCCCTTTTGAGCGCTGGTGTGCAACGCAACGACACTTGCCTCTAGCACCGCGAACATTGTTCTGATGGGAAACGCAAAGGCGCTAGGGCGTACAGTGTTGAGCCTGTTTCCCATTCCCATACGTACCTTTGCGCCTTTGCGTTTTGCATTATCCAAGTCACCTAGGGCTGCACATCAACGTTCGGCAAATTGAAGAAGCCGAGCCAGTAATCGAGCGGCGTGATTGTCTCCTTGGTCACCCCCTTCACATACGGCTTCACCAACACTGGCCCGCCGTCGTTAAGCATGAAGACCACCGGCGCGTCTTCAACCAAAATCGTCTGCGCCTGCGCATACAGCTCAGCACGGCGCACCGGGTCTTGCTCAATATCAGCCTGTCGTACCAGCTCGTCGAGCCGCGGGTTCGAGTAGTTGACGCGCGTGCTGAGCAAACCATTGGTCTGGAAGAGTGAGACCCAGTTCTGTGGATCGGGATAGTCAGCACACCAGCCGAGCGAGAACATCTGCGGCGGGTTGTCCTTGGTGGCCGCAGCAAAGGCAGTTGGATCGATAGGATCGAGGATCACATCGATACCAAGATTCTGCTTGAACTGGTTGGCTACCCACTCGAAGCGGGCATTGTTACGCGCTGTGCCCGAATAGGTCAGCTTAATCTCAGGCAAACCTTTACCGTCAGGATAACCAGCCTCGGCCAGTGTCTGCTTCGCCTTCTCTGGGTTAAACTGCCATAGCTTCAAATCGGGCTGGTAGCCGGGGAAGCCGGGCGGAATGAAGCTGTAGGTTGGTGAGCCGAGACCTTGAAAGACATCGCGCACGTAGGCTTCGCGGTCGAGCGCCTGTGCGAAGGCTTGCCGTACCAACTTATTGTCGAACGGCGGCTTGGCAAGGTTGAAACCGAAATAGAAGGTGCAAGAACCGGGGACATCAATGATCTGCTGGCTCAAGACCGGGTCTGATTTGACCGTTGCCAAATCCTCGGCGCCAACACCCAGAATATCTAGCTCACCGTTCTGGTAAGCTTGGAAGGCCACTTGGCCATCGGTGATCATGTAGTACTCAACCCGCTTGAGCTTGACCGGCCCCAGCGGTCCCACGTAATAGGGATTCGGCTCCCAGATTGCCTTGCTGTCGTGTTCCCACTCTTTCAGCACGAAGGGGCCGTTGCCAATGTAGTTGGCGGGATCGTACCACCAGTCCTCACCTTTCGCCACGTCCTCTTCGCGTACCGGTGCGCCAATCCAGAGCGCGGCCATGCTGAGGAAGTAGGGCGCCGGCGCGACCAGTTCGATCTGTAGCGT
The DNA here is from genome assembly GCF_937951745.1 of uncultured Chloroflexus sp. GTDB lineage: Bacteria > Chloroflexota > Chloroflexia > Chloroflexales > Chloroflexaceae > Chloroflexus. The sequence continues at coordinate 16,484 of NZ_CALFBQ010000078.1, read as the reverse complement.
GTAATCGTCAAGCGCCTTGACACCAAACTCATCGCGCAGCTTGTCGAGATCGAGTTTCATCACCTCTTCCATCGACAAGCCTTGGCAAGCTGCGGCGCTATACTCGCTGTAGCCCTTAATAATGCCACACGGCAACGACTGGTACTCGCCCGCCGTTTCTGGGTCGGCGAGCCGCTTCCACGCATATTCAAAGTTGCGTGCAGTTAACGGCGTACCATCACTGTACTTACCGTCGCGGCGCAAGGTAAAGGTGTACACCTTTCCATCTGCCGACACGTCAACCTTCTCAGCCGCCCCCGGAATAGGGTTCATATCGAGATCAAAGGTCATCAAGGCCTGATAGGCCATCATAATGAACTGGATCTCGTTGACGAAGCTAGCCTTCTGCGGATCGATATTGTCTGGCTCCGAGCCAGTGTTAAGCCGCAACACACCGGGTTGCGCCGTTCCAGCAACTGGCGCAGCGGTTGGCCGCGTTGCAGCGGTTGGTTGCGGCGCAGCGGCGGTCGTTGGCTGTTCAACTGGGGCTGCGGTTGCTTGCGTAGCCGGGGGATTGCCGCCGCCGCAGGCTGCCAAGATGGGCAACAATAGCCCAAAGAGCAACCCAAGAGCGAGTGCGTGACGCCAGTGAAGTGAATTCATCGCCACACTCCTTGTAGCATCTGTAAAACAGCGAAACCTATCGAATCGGGGAAATGACACCTGAATTGCACCATCGTTACGGGTATCCATGCGAGGAACATTGCCAACAGCCTGCGTCCCTGACCTCCTTTCTACCTGATTCGGGTACAGTACCGAAACGGAGCGGGCAATACAGGTAGTTTATGTGGAACATTCCCTCATTCGATAGAGCGATCGTACCACGCTGGTTGGATGGTTGTCAAGGCAAATGAAAAGGTAGGGGTAAGTTTGAGACCTACCGTTATTGCCACGCGATTAGATAATTTTCAAGGCAAATGAACGTGGCGTCAACGACCAGCAGCTAACGGCTCACGATCGCAACACAGCGATTGTCGCAATCGCAAAGAAGAACTGCACACCGACCGAAAAGGCTTGCAAGAGACGGGCAGCCAAGGGGCTGCGCCGGTAGACGATCAGACCGCCAACGAGATTGAACAGCGCGGTCAGCACCGCCGCTACTGGCAAGAAGAAGATACGGATGCGCGGGGCTAATTCGGCGGCAGCGCCAATTTGGTCACCCCGCCATGCGATCTGAGGCGGCAACGAGGGATAGATGACCGCAATCGCCCCAAACAAGCCCAGATTAAGAATGAGCGTCACGAGTAACAATCGCCGGATGACCGGATCGGCCCAGAAGTCGTAGACCAGAAAGCGGGCAACTTCAATGCCGGGAGCCAACGCTTGAATGGCGCCAAGCCGCCGTCGCTGCTCTAATTCTTGCACGAAGCCGGCTTGGTCGGTGGGAGAAATGGCGTAGGCTTCATTGCCGGCGTAGATCACTAATGCTTCGGCCAATGGCCGGGTGGTAAAGCGATGAATGACAATGCCGTCATGGGTCTGTACCCGGCCATGGTAATAGCCGATGCTCGCCAATGCTGTACGCCAACTGCCGATCGCTAACGCGCCCTGTTCAACCCGATCGATCAGGGTAAGTGGAATGACTGTGCGGCTGCCCAGCCACTGGATGTACAACCCATTGCGGTCAAGGCTATACCGTAAGGTCAACGCAGCAGCAGTCCGGTAGAGGAGGAAACCGGCCAACACTAGCAAGCCAAGCACCAGTACAGCCTGCCCAAACAGCCAGCCGTCAATCGGCCACTGCTCTGGCGGCCCGCTCAGCGCCGCCCTCATCATAAACAACAGCCAACCTGCCCCCGCTGCGCTCACAACGGCAAGAATAAGACCAAGCCAGATACGAGCTGTTGCTATTGGTCGCCAGCGTTGCATAGTGCGTCATGAAGCCAATCAGGCCCGCAATAGCATCATTGCCGGTCTGTGGCAGCAATTGCGTCCCTCATCTCATCAAACGAGCCGCACTGCCTAGGGATGGAGTGCGGGAGTTTTTACCTGCCGCACTCCATCCCTGAGGATGTCAAACGCACCCTTCACGAAACCGGCGCTCCCCAATTACGGCGTCACCGTCGCCGTCGGCTCCGGTGTGACCGCAACGGTCGGCTCTGGCGTCGGCGTTGGCAACGGGGTCGGCGGGCCGGGCAAATAGGTCGGCACCAATGTCGGAACCGGCTCAGTTGGGAATGGCGTCGGCGTCGGCGTTGGCTCGGGGAAGCGCCGCACGTCGGCTGCAGCCCGTTGCTCAGCAATCCAACGATCGAACGCTTCGGTGCGCGCCTTCTGCAACTGATCCTCTTTCGACGGGATCGTCTGATCCGTCACTTCCAGAATATGCCAGCCAAACTGGGTTCGGATCGGATCGCTGATTTGGTTCACCGGCAACGCGAAGGCAGCCTGCACCAGTTCCGGCGGGTAGGTAGCACCGTTATCGGCAAAGCCATTGCGATCAAACGAACCGATGTCGCCCCCATTCTCGCGCGAACCGGGATCGTCCGAACGTTCGGCGGCCAGCGTCGCAAAATCGGCACCGGACCGCAATTGGTCGGCCAGCTCTTGCGCAGCCGGCAACGCCGCAGCAAAGGCCGCATCGATCTGCTCGGTCGTCGCATCTGCCGGCGGGTTGACCGCGATCAAGATCTGGCGCGCGCGCACCCGCTCTGGCTCAGTGCTGGCAACGAAGGTTTCTTCCGGCACCAGCCGGGCCTGAATCTGATTGTTGAGCAACCGATCGCGGTACTGGTCGAGCAACGCTTGGCGGAACTCGTCTTTGCTCAGCTCCGGATTTGCTTCAGTAGTGATTAGCTCAAGCTCGTAACGGCGATAAATCTCGTCGATAATCTGATCAAACTGCGTGCGCGCCTCAGCGGGTTGGGGTGTTGGCACTGGTGTAAAGGTTGGGAACGGCGTCGGCGACGGTTCTGGGGTTGGCGTTGGCCCACCGGGAGTCGGCGATGGCGTCGCCGTCGGTTCTGGCGTTGCTGTCGCCGCCGGATCAACCGTCGGCGATGGTGTTACATTCGGATCAGGCGTCGGAGTTGGTTCGGGCAGCGGCGGGATGAAGATAAAGGACAAATCGGCAACCGCTTCTTGGATTGCCGCATCGTCGCTGATCGTGATACCAAAGTCAGCCGCAGCCCGCTGTTTAAGCTGCCGATCAATCCAATCCGAAACGATCCGATCTTCAATCGCGGTATTGCGCAACCCGCGGATCTGCTGATCGATCACGATGCTGCGCCCCTGAAACTGCTGGGCAATCTGTGGGTTGCTGGCTCCAAACAGATCGAGCAACTGGAAATTCTGATAGATCTCGCGGGCGTAGGCAAGGCGACGTTCGCGCCAGTAATCGCTGCGGGTGAGGGTCGCTGCACCAACCTGCGCCACTGGCCGGCTGGGAATCCACAGTTGTTCGTAGATCAACCCGCTGACGATAGCTAATAGGGCAATCGCCAGCGCACTCGCCGTAGCGATAATGACCAGACGCTGACGGCGCTCTTCTTCGAGACGGCGGCGCGATGGGCGACGCGGCGCGGGAGGTTGCGCCGGCGCTTTTACGCTCCGTGGCGGCTTGGGTGTTTGTGACATAGGCTAGAATGGAATATCATCATCACTAATATCTGGCGGCGGTTCGCGACGGGGCGGTCGTGACGGTGAGTCGTCGGTGCGCGATTCGCGCTGCTCAAGCAAGATCATATCTTGCGCAACCACTTCCACCCGCGAACGAGCTTGCCCAGTTTGGGCATCTTCCCACGTCCGCGTTTGCAAGCGGCCCTCGATGTACACCCGCGCTCCCCGGCTCAGATACTGGTGGCAGATTTCGGCCAATCGGTTCCACGCAACGATATGAAACCATTCAGTCTCATCGTGTAGATTGCCGTTGGGATCGCGCCATTGACGGCTGGCAGCGACCCGAAAGGTAGTCACCGGCGTGCCGGTAGCAGTGTAGCGTAGTTCAGGATCGGCGCCAAGGCGACCAATGATCAAGACTTTATTTAAATCACGCGCCATGGCGCCCTCCACCACGACGAACTGCTGTCTTCACCGGCACGCTGGCGCAAGTGTTATTCGTCGCTCAGCGCCGGCTCTTCCTCTGACTCCGGCTCGACCGGCTCGACGAGGCTCGACTGAGTGGCTTTGTCCTCAACCAACACCAACAAGTGGCGTAAGATGTTGTCGTTCAACCGAATCGCCCGATCCAATTCGGCCACCTTCGACGCGCTCAAGGTGAGGGTGAAGAAGACGTAATACCCCTCGGTGAAGCTGCGGCGGCTGGCTTCGCCGGTCACATACTCGCGGATCGGGTAAGCCAGCTTGCGGCGCCCCCACGGCGACGATTGGCTCACGGTGTTGACTTGGCCCCCCAGTTGCTCGACCGTCTGCTTGACACGGTCGATGTTGGCGTTGATCCCCTCTTCGTTGGCGAAGAGCGGGCTAATGATGATGACTAGCTCGTACTCTCGACGACGATCGCGCACAAAAGCCTCCTCTGGTGATGTTCCGCTCGCCTCTCGCCCAGCGGCGCGATCCGGACGCAACGGCGGAACAGAAAGACGATTGGGAGCGTATTCCTGTTCACGCTCCCACGTGACATCATGCGATTATACCATATCTTATTTGGGCTGCGTTCGCCGTCCGCTGCGACGTTACGGCGTCACACTACTCTTGCAGTGCGCGCCACGCTTCCGGCGTATCGGCGTCGGTTATCACCGCCGGATCGTTCGTTTCATGCCAGACGATCTGATCGGTGTAACGATTGAAGACAGCGCGGGCGCCGGCGTCGCCGCGCAGCGTTGTCAGCTCGGCGAAGAGGTCGGCAGCGATGATCACGGGGTTACCGCGCTGGCTGCGGTAGACGGGCACGAGCGCGAGTGCCGCCGGCACGGCGCGATAGGCGTTGATCAATTCGTTGATGAGCCGCACCGTCACCAGCGGTTGATCAACCAGCAAGACCATCGCCGCAGTGGTATCGGCCGGCAACGCGCGCAACCCTACGGCGAGCGAGGTACCTAACCCTTCGGCATAAGCCGAGTTGGTGACGATCTGCACCGACAGATCGCGCAACGCGACCCGCACCTGCGCTTCGGCGGCGCCAACCACAACGGTAAGTCCGGCCAGTTGGCTGGCTAACGCTTCGGTAGCGATATGCGCGACCAGTGGCCGGCCTTTCCAAACTAGCAACTGCTTGGGTTGGCCCATCCGGGTCGATTGGCCAGCAGCCAGCAAGAGACCGACGATCTTCATGGTGTCACCTTGTTGGGCAGCGCGCCGCTCTGCCCTCGCTCGGCAACGCAATCCCCCGCGCGCACCTTCGCGCCCACGCTACTGGTAAGCCGCGATCAGCGCCTCGCTCAGCGTGGCGTCTTCGGCGGGAAAGACGCTGCGCAAGTCGCACACGACCTGCTCATCCATAATCCGGGCCACGACTGGCGGATCACCGGCGCGCAAGCGCGCGGCTAACGCCGTGGCAGTGCCGGTCGCCGGAACTAGCGCGACGCCAGCGCTAGGTTGGGTCGCGCCGGGGAGCGATCCGCCGCCGATCGCGCTCTCGCAGGCGATGGCGCGCGCCGACAGGCCGGCAGCGACTAGGGTGGCTGCCATCGCTTCCGCCCGCCGTTGCAATTCCGCCACCGGCGTGCTGATCAGTTGCCAGACCGGAATCTCACGCAGAGCCGCGCCGCGCAGGTAGCTGCGCAGCGTGGCAGCCAAACCGGCAATCGTACCCTTATCGACCCGTAGCGCACGGGCGAGCGGGTGGCGGCGCAATTGCCCAACGAGATCGCGCCGGCCCACGATAATGCCGGCCTGCGGCCCACCGAGCAGTTTGTCGCCGGAAAAGGTCACCAGATCGGCCCCGGCGGCAACGCTCGCTTGCACCGTCGGCTCGGCCTGCAACCCAAACTGGCGGGTATCGATCAGCGTTCCGCTGCCCAAATCGTCGAGCAGCGGTAAGCCGTGCTTGTGCGCCACTTCAGCCAGCTCGGCCAGCTTCGGCTCATGCACAAACCCAATTAAGCGGAAGTTGCTGGCATGGACGCGCAAGATCAGCGCGGTGCGCTCGGTGATGGCAGCTTCGTAGTCGCGGGCGTAGGTACGGTTGGTGGTACCCACTTCCACCAGCGTCGCCCCGCTCGCGCGCAAGACATCGGGAATGCGAAAGCCGCCGCCGATCTCGACTGCCTGCCCGCGCGAGATGATCACTTCGCGCCCAGCGGCCAGCGCAATCAAAGCTAGATAGACCGCCGCTGCATTGTTGTTGACCACCAGCGCCGCTTCCGCGCCGGTTAACCGCACCAGCAACGATTCCAGATGGACGTGGCGCGACCCGCGTTCGCCTGCCGCCAGATCGTACTCAAGGTTGCTATAGCCTGCCCCTACTGCCTGCATCGCTGCGCGCGCTGCGGCGCTGAGCGGGGCGCGGCCAAGGTTGGTCTGAATTACGACGCCGGTGGCGTTGATCAACGGGCGCAAGCTTGGGGCAAAGTTCGTCGCCAGCTCGGCATGCACCGCTGCCACTAACACCGGCAAACTAGGCGGCGGGCTGCCAGCGGCAATCGCTGCCCGTGCTTGCGCCAACACAGCCCGCGCCGCATCGCGAATCAGCTCGTGTGGCACGTCGGGCTGGCTAGTGCGCACCTCGCGGATCAAAGCATCAACGCTCGGCAAATGACGAAACGACATCGCTCACCCCAGACCATCGCGGCCCGGCTGCGTCAATTCAAACGCCTTGCGCAGCACCTGCTCGTAGCTCGGCGTCAGCTCGCGTTTACGCCGCGCCATCACAATCCGGGCCACGCTAATCATCGTATCGATCCGGTACTCGCGAAACACCTCGCCGCCCCACGTAAAATGCGGCACGTTTTTGGGTACGCTGTGCATGCCAAATACGTTCGAGCCGGTGCCAATCATCGTGCCGCCGGTCAGATGCAAGCCAATCCCTAATTTGACGTGATCGGCCAGAAAACAGCCCAACTTGAGAATGCCGGTATCGATTTGACCGATCCCCTCAAGCAACACTCGCACCGAACCATAGTTGTTCTTCAGATCGGAATTGGTCGTCATCGCGCCGATATTGACCCATTCCCCCAGCCAGCTATGACCGAGAAAGCCGTCGTGGTGCTTGTTCGAGTATCCCTGAATGATCGATGCTTCGACCTCACCGCCGACGCGGCAAACCGGGCCGAGACAGGTTTCAGCTCGGATGCGCGCGCTGGCAACTAGCGTCCCCGGCCCGATATAGGCCGGCCCCTGAATATAGCTGAACGGCTCGATCTGGGCCGCTTCGACAAACACCGGCCCGTCGCGGCTATCGAGCACTACCGGCCCAACCAACTGCGCCGTCGGATCGACATAAACGCGCTGGCCATGCGTGATCACGTGCGGCTGATCAGCCGTAAAGAGCGGTAACTGGCGCGCGAGCAACGGCTCATCGCGAATCAGTTGCTCGCCGGCTTGAGTAATCAGATCCCACGGGTAAACGAGCAACGCTGCCGGAACCTGCACCTCCACCACCCGCGCAAACCGCGCCAGCTCATTGCGCGCCGCCTCGCCCTGCTGCTCACGCAGATCATAGATGATCGCGCTCGCCAGCGCTGGCGACACTCGCGCGCCGAGTAACGTCTCACCCACGATGTACATCGTATTCACCGGCTCGCAGTCAAGCGCCGGCAACCACTCCAGATTAAGCGCGCGGCCATTCACAAACAGGATTGGATCGCTCGTGGCGAGCAGCTCGGCCAACCCTCCCGGCGGCCCAAAGTGCGGCATCAGGTGCGGACGGGCCAATCCACGCGCCGGGCGGCCAAGGATGACCGCTGCCCGCTCGCGAGCGGTAAACGCGCCACAACGCAGCTCAAAGACCGGACGGGCCTGCACCAAGGTGGCAAAATGGCGCCACTGTTCATCTTCAAACAGAATAAGGGTCATACGGATTTGGGAAAGACAGCCAATTGATCCCGGCTCGGTTCCCTTCCCAGCATAGCATAGATTGGGGCGCAAGTGATCTACGTCTTGCAAGAGTGGTTTTACCGATCACAACATTGGCTGGCGCTTGTGCGAGCAAGTCATGCGTCCCCACTCAGGCATGGCATTCCGCGAATCAGGAGATGGCTTCGGGCGCTCCGCGCCCGCGCTCTGATATTCGGAAAGCGCACTAAACTGTCATCAACCTGTAATCCACCGATATGCAAATATTATCCACAAAGTACGGCTAGTTATCCACATTTCTATCTCTTGTAGTGGAATATATGGGGATAACGAAGATAGAAGGTCAATCCGGCGGGTTGCAACAGCACCGTTCGCCTACGGTGCTACAATATGCCTAGCAAAAGTGAACTACTGGAGCGCGCTATGACCACCACTCTGATTCGCGGCTGCTGCCCGCACGACTGCCCCGACACCTGCGGCACTATCACCGAAGTGCGCGATGGCCGCGCGGTGGCGTTTTACGCCGATCCCGATCACCCAATCACGCAAGGTTGGCTCTGCGCTAAAGTGCGCCCCTACCTCGAACGGGTCTACAGTCCGGATCGGTTGCTCTACCCGCTGCGCCGGGTGGGGCCGAAGGGAGGCGGGCAGTGGGAGCGGATCAGTTGGGAGGAGGCGATTGCCACAATTGCGGCTCGCTGGCAGGCGATCATTGCCGAGTACGGCGCGGCGGCGATTTTGCCCTATTCGTACAGCGGCACGCTAGGGCTGTTACAAACCGCGATCGTTGATGCCCGGCTGTGGAACCGGATGGGGGCGAGTGGTCTTGATCGGACGATCTGCTGCGCCGCTGCCCACGCCGCCGTCTACGCCACCCTCGGCGCGCGGCACAGCCCCGATTACAACGATCTGTTGCACAGCCGCCTGATCATGCTCTGGGGGCACAACCCAGCCAGCGCCGGCCCCCACGCGATGCCGTTCATTCGGCAAGCGCAACGGGCCGGTGCGTATGTGGTGGCGATTGACCCGCGCCGTACCGCGACGGCTCGATCGGCTGACCTGCATGTGCCGATCAATCCGGCTACCGACGGCGCGCTGGCACTCGGCATGATGCATGTGATCTTCGCCGAGAATTTACACGACGAGGCGTGGCTGGAACAGCATACGAGCGGGTGGCGCGAACTGCGCGCCCGCGCCGCCGAGTACGACCCTGAGCGGGTGGCGGCGATCACCGGCTTACCGGCGGCAACGATTATCGATTTGGCCCGCCGCTATGCCACCACCAAACCGGCGATTATCAAAACTGCCGACGGTATTCAGCGCCACCAGAACGGTGGCCAAACCTTCCGCGCGCTGCTCTGTCTGCCGGCAGTGGTGGGGCAGTATGGCGTGCGTGGCGGCGGGTTTGCGTATTCCACCGGCGGCTACGCCACGTGGGATGGCGCCGCAGTTGGGCATAGCGCTGAATGCCCGCCCACACCGCGGATGATCAATATGAACCGGCTGGGGGCAGCGCTGACCGGCGAAGTGACCCATCCGCCGATTATGTCGCTCTTTGTCTATTGCGCTAACCCGCTGGCTTCGTCGCCCAACGCTAGCTTGATCGAGCAGGGATTGCGGCGCGACGATCTCTTCACCGTCGTGCATGACCTCTTTCTGACCGATACCGCACGCTATGCCGATATTGTGCTGCCGGCAACTAGCCAGCTTGAACATCTTGATCTGCACCGCGCCTACGGCCACCGCTACCTTACGCTTAACCAACCGGTGATTGCGCCGTTGGGGGAAGCGAAGAGCAATTGGGACGTGACCCGCTTGCTGGCGACGGCGATGGGCTATACCGAACCATGGCTGCACGAGAGCGCCGAGGAAGCGATCCGCGGCGTGCTTGACGCTTCGCGCGCGCGTAATCCGTTTCTGGCCGGAATTACCTACGAGCGATTGCACCGCGAGGGTACAGTACGATTAGCGTTCACACCGGAAACCGAAGTTCCGTTCGCCGATGGCCGCTTCCCGACGCCGTCGGGTAAAGTCGAGCTGTGGAGCGCGACCATGGCAGCACAGGGACTTGACCCACTGCCCCACTACGAACCGCCCGCTGAGTATATCGCTCATCCGTTGGAAGATGGCTGGCTGACCTTGATCTCAGCCGCGCCGCATCACTTCGTCTCGTCGAGCATGGCCAACCAGCCGAGTTTGCGCGCCAAAGAAGGGCCACCGAGCCTCGAAATCAATCCAGTTGACGCTGCGGCGCACGGGATTCGTAACGGTGATGAGGTGGTTGTTGGTAACCAACGCGGCGAATGCCGATTGCGCGCCGTGGTCAGCGATAACGTTCCGCCGGGAGTGGTTTTTGCTGCCAAGGGTCATTGGGCTTCGCTCTCGCCCGATGGCCGCAACGTCAATTGGACCACACCCGACGCCTTGGCCGATCTCGGCGGGCAGAGCACCTTTCACAGCAACCGGGTGAGGATTTGGCGTGCCAGTAAGTGATCCAACAGTGTAACAGGCGAGAAGTAGTCGTTGATCCACCCCCGCCGATTGCTGTGCGCTGTTGCGCTTTTGTCATCACAGGAGGCGTCACGATGACCCCCCCAAGCAGGAGAGACGCCGGCCAATCGTTCACTGAGTTGGCAATTCTGCTCGGATTGGTGGCAGCCGTTGTAGTGGTTGGGTTAACGCTCACAGGAGAGGGGACGCGCGACACGCTCTGCCGCGCGTCCAGCGCGTTTGGCGTGGAATGCGACGATCTGCTACGAGATGATTTTTCTAGCCTTGACAACTGGTCAATTCAAAATGGACGCTGGCAGATCCGCGATGGTCGCCTCTGCATTGATGGCCCCGGACGGATCTATCACCCGCTGGACCGGAATGACTATGTGATCAACATTGATCTAGCCCGCATCACTAAAGGCAACGGTTACGGCATTTTCTTCCGTGATTCAGGTGGGGCCAAATTCAACGGTTATTCCTTCCAATACGATCCGGGTTATGGGCGCGGCGCGTTCATCATTCGCAAGTGGATCAACGGCCACGAGCTGTCGATGCCGATTGCCCGTGTCGATGCGCCCCGTGGCTACGATTGGTATGGCGCTGATCGGAAAGTGCAGGTTGAAGTGCGCGGTGACACCTTTACCGCCTCTATTGACGGCCAACCGGTCGTGCAAGCGCGCGACAGCAGTTTTACCAGCGGTGGTATTGGCTTTCGCAGTTGGGATAGTACGAGCGCCTGTTTTGATAATCTCAGTGTGCGCAGGCCATGAGCGACGCGCATACGCGACAGAGGTTTGTATGCTCTGCGTTATGAATATGTAAGGAGGCGAGCGATGTCTGAACCGCAGAATTCATCGCAACCACCATCGGGCGGCTCCGTCAATCCCGATTATTACGTTCAATGGAAACCGCCGCTCATTCCACCCGGCCAAGGGCGGCGTGTGGTACGCATCGCGATTGCCGTGCTCGCCGTTGCGCTTGTGTTCATGGGAGCAGTCACGCTCTGGCGCAGTAATTTGATCGCGCTACCCGGCGGGCGTGGCGATATTATGGGGCGTGTTGCCGCGCCAACCGGCGGCGCCGTCGTCTTTGTGCTGCCGAACCCGACCGAAATCCCGGTTGCTGCCGATGGCAGTTTCACCGTGCCCAATGTGCCGGCGGGTCGCCAGATGCTATACGTCGCTCTAGCGGGGATGGCTTGGGAGGTGCCGGTCGAGGTACCTAATCAAGGATCAGTGGATGTAGGCGTCATCACGGTCGAAGTGACAGCCGAACCGGCCCAGTAACGGCGCGGCGGTGACAGCTACCGCCGCGCCCTCCCTGATTACCCCACCGCTTCCCGCACCTGCTCGAGCGCGGTGATGATCGCCAATGCCCACTCACGCTCGTCACCCACCATCGTTTTGCACAATTCGATGAGATTGCCAATCATCTGGCGACGCTGGTCTGGCGGCGCCGCCATCATCACATCGATGGCGGTGGCATCACCCTTGAGCGCGTCCTGTAGCCGATCGTCTGCTGCCGGCGCTGCGCCGAGCACCCCGCCGCGCTCGCTCATCGCCGCACCCAGCCGTTCGACAGCGGCAACCATTGTGCTGCGCGCGTCGAAATGCACCTGCGGCGGTTCATCGGCGCTACGCAGACTCACCGTGTAAAAGAGATCACTTTCGCGGGCAATCTCTCCCTCAACGGTGGTAATCACCGGCTCCGCTGCGGCTGTGGCGCCAGCGCCACCCAATACCGGCGGTTCACCCATGCCAACCAGCATCGCACCCACCGCAAAGTGACCGTAATCAGTGCCATGCAACGCAATTTGGTAGTCACCAGCCGCCGGATTATCAATCACCACCAGATTGAGCGCCTTGCCCGCATGACCATAATTGCGCCCGCGCACCCGCCGCTGCCGGCGTAGAGCACGACTTGGCGCTGCGCCCAACACGCCAGCCGGCGCCAACGGCGGCCCGGCTGGCACTGCGACCTCGACTGTAATTGGCGATGCGGTCATTACAACCAGCCGCGGGGTTGGCGACGCTGGCAAAGCTGCCGGCGCTGCGCCCAACACACCGGGGCTAATCCCCAACTCATCAAATACGAGCGCCAGCGCCTGCGGGCTATCGGGCAATGCGCCGTGGCTCACCGCAAGCGGCGGCAGATTGTTGGCCTGCGGCACTGTCGCCATCCGCTGCAACACCGTGCCATCGCCTTGCGCATCGTAATGGCGGCTGAGCGGCACGCCATCGGCGTAGCGCAGGGAATGATCGGTTGGCGGCGGGCCAACAAGGATAGTACTAAGGGTGTTAAAGCCGACGCCGGTGATCGTCGTCACCGCAACCCGCTGTGTCAGCGCCGCCACCGCTTGGGCTTGATTGGCCATTTCACCCCACAGATTGCGACTCGTCATCCCGGTAATCGGTTTAAGTTGCGGCGGATTGCCGCTGAGCAGGTAGTCGTCGATGGGCAGCAGATCACGCACACCGGGCACTTGGGTCTGGATGGTCTTCACCTTGTCGAGTTCGGTCTGGATCGGGTGAATGTGGCGCAAGTACCACAGATAGACCGCAAACACGGTGCGAAGCATCTCGTCGGCGTGCGGTTCGGCGCCGGCCCATGCGGTGTAAGCTTCCGCCGAGCCGCGGTGTGGCGTGCCGAGTGTGATCAGATGCGCCACATCGTTACGGTTTAGGTATTCAGGCGATTGGATATAACTGCGCGCCACCAAGCCACCCATACTGTGGCCGACCAAGACAACTTTGTTGGCATTGGCCGCCTTTTTGGCCCGATCGATCCAGCCGGTCAGATAACGCCGCGCGCTCTCGTCCACCGGCTTGCGCCAGTCGTAGAAGGCGACAAAGAGATCACGGTTACGGCGATAGCCGGCCTGCATGAAGGTTTGCAGCAGTGTTTTGCCATAATCAACGAACGGCGGAAAATTCCAGCCGTTCAAGGTGGGGCCACGCCAGTCAAGTAGCACCGGCAGGTTGAACGAACCGGTAAAGCCGGGGATGAAGATCACGGGCAGGCGTGACATAATAGTTCCTTCCATGTGGAATTGACCCAGCGGCGCACTGCACACCGAATTGAACGGCTCGACCGAGCGTTTTGAGGTATTACAGCCAGTATACGCGGGCAATCCGGCAAATGCAAGATGATGCTAGGTTTCCCTCTTGGCGGGCAAGCCTCCTGCCCTCTGCACCGGGGCGCACGCTGCTGGCCCCTGTATATCGTAGAGTGCGGCGGTGGTACTGCCGCATGCGCTCCCTAGGACGCAACCAATGCTTGCCTAAGCCAGCGTAATCTTCCGCTATAATGCGGGATATGAAGCAGCTTATCCTCTTCTATTTTGGGATCGCTCTGCTCGCCAGTTGCAGTCCGCCCCCTGCAAACCCAACCGATCAACTTCGCGAACCGTTCCGCAGCGCATGGCAAGCCGCTGGCGGAGCGCGCATCGGCCCGCCACTCAGCGAACCGCGCTGGGTAGATGGCGCACTGGTACAGTATTTCGCGACATTACGGATCGTTGCACTGGAAAACGGCGGCGCTGCCGCCGAACGGCTGCCCGCCGATTGGCGCGCGCAGACGCCAGCACCGGTGTTCGAGACACCACCGGCCCCCCAGCAAGCTTCGCTAGCGCTCACTACCCCAACCCTAACGGTACAGCCGCTGCAACCGGTGACGATCACGCTGCGCATCCCGGCGTACAGCGGCCCAGCAACAGTGCAACTCTACGATGCTGCCGGGATGCTCAGCGCCGAAGGCACGGCAATCGTCACCGATGGCGCGGGTGAAATAACGTTGCCGGCGGGTGGCGCGCTTGGCCCACAGTGGGCAGTGGCATTCATCGATGGCCGGCTAGCTGGCGCGCAAAGCCAGATCGTCACCCTCGATGCCCAGACGGCGCTGATCAGCGGGCAAAGCGACATCGACTTGCTCTATCCACGCATTCGCCGGCTGATGACTGAAGCACGAGTGAGGTATGAACTGAATGGCCGCCTCATCAGCGGTTACCGCTCACCCGACAACCCGCTGCTCTGGTTGCGCGATCACGTCTATCAGGGGCGCGGGTTTCGCTACTTCGAGCACGATGTTACCAGCTTGCTCGACGCTTTTCGCGATGCCCAATTCCCCGATGGCAGCCTGCCTGATGTGATTGACTACCCTGAACGGTACGTTACAGCGTTCCGTAAAGAGGTCGAATCCGACCTTGAGTTTCTCTACATTCAAGGGGTCTACGAAGCGTGGCAGATGACCGGCGATGATGCATGGCTGCGCAGCCACCTGCCGGCTATGCGCCGCGCAGTCGAGTACATTACTACCAATCCGTTGCGCTGGAATGCCGAACGAGGCCTAGTGCGCCGGCCCTACACCATCGACATGTGGGATTTTGCCTACGGCCCGACTACAATCAGTCCCGACGGCAAACCCGCCCCACGCCACTGGATCGAGCCGGACACGATTTGGGGGACCTTCCACGGCGATAATACCGGGTTAGCGGCAGCGTTGATGTTGCTGGCCCGCATCGAGCAGCGAGTGGGCGAACCGGCATGGGCCGAGCGCTACTTCCGCCTCTCGGATGAAATGATGCAGCGGCTGAACGAGCTGGCGTGGAATGGTCGCTTCTTCACCCATTTCGTCCCCGAAGACCCGGCCTTTACCCCGGCGGGAGTCGATGCGACAGAGCAACTGAGCCTGTCGAATGCGTATGCGCTTAACCGTGGCGTGCTCTCGGCAGCGCAGGCGCAGGCGATTATCAGCAGCTACTATGAGCGGCGCGATTTTTCGCGTTCCTTTGCCGAATGGTACAGCATCGATCCGCCCTTCCCGCCGGGCAGTTTCGGTATGGCCGGCGGCAAGGGCGAGCAACCGGGCGAGTATGTCAATGGCGGGATTATGCCATTAGTCGGCGGCGAGTTGGCTCGTGGCGCATTTACCTTCGGCTTTGAGCCGTATGGGCTGGATCAGCTCCGCCGCTACGCCAACTTACTGCGCTTGACCAATGCTTCGTACCTGTGGTATTACCCCGATGGCCGGCCCGGCATTTCTGGCCCCGACACGATCCCCACCGACGGTTGGGGCGCGAGCGCGATGCTTGGTGCATTGTTTGAAGGGCTAGCCGGCATTGTTGACACCGCAAGCCGCTACGATGATGCGATTATTAGCCCCCGTTGGCCGGCTGAACCTGCTATCATGCAGGCATACGTCGTCGCCCGCTATCCTGCCTCTGATGGTTACGTCGCGTATCGCTGGCAACGCGAAGCACAAAGCTTGCGCTTGTACCTTACCGGTAGCGGTCGCACCGCCTACGTGCGTTTTATGCTACCGCCCGATGCCAGTGACGAAGTGACCATGACGGTGGCTGGCCAGCCGGTCACACCGGTGATAGAGGAGGTTGGCCTAAGCCGCTATGCCGGCGTTGCGCTCGACCGGCTCAACGTCGAGGTGGTGGTAGCGTGGCGATAGGAAAGCGCAAGCTGGTTGGCACGCGGTGGCGACCATAGCGCCCTTACCGAGCCTATGGAATGCGGCAGTGCAACGGCCGCACTCGCTAGAAGCGTAGCAATCCCTTATGCGTATCGGTTGCTTCAGCTCAGACATGGTATGCGCTAAAGCGGGAGATTGCTTCGGGCGCGGGGCAATGCTTGGCATCGCCTTATACCCTCGCAATGACAACAGCGCGCGCCAACGCAAACGATGCGGTGACATACACATACGCCAGCATACGCTCGCGTTCAAGGAGGTTCGTGTGCCGCACCCAGCCTTTCGCCCGGAAGAACACGGCTTTGCCTTCATCAATGCATGGCCGCTCAATCTCGAACAGACGGCGGAATTGCGCCAGACGCTCAGCCGTTCAGCGCAGACGGCGGCACGCGACGTGCGTGCCTCAATCGGCGGGTTCGATATTAGCGGGATGGTGCAGCGAGTGGCCGATATGTGGGCCGATGCCAACCTGCCGACCCATTATGGCATGTGCGGCGGCATGGCGTTCGCCGCTGCCGACTATTTTCGCGCGGGTACGCCATTGCCGCGCGGTAAGGATTGGA
>NZ_CALFBQ010000077.1 GCF_937951745.1 uncultured Chloroflexus sp. | reverse complement strand
AGTTCCCCCATTGCTCTGACGCGGCGTGGAGCAGTGGCAGCTCGTCGGGCTCATAACCCGAAGGTCGCAGGTTCGAATCCTGCCGCCGCTACCAATCTTACCCTCACCCCCGCCGGTATACCGGCGGGGGTGAGAGTGTTTAGCGGGCAACATATCTTGACGAATACGCTATCGTTCTGAAGGTCGAGGTGACCACCCACGGCGCAGCAGCGGCCACGCTTGCCAGAGATATTCAATCCCGGAGCCAATCGTCCAGATAAGGGCAAGCGCCATTGGGATGGGCCAGAGGTTGAGGAGCGGGATGAGCAAGCCACCGGCGAGTAGTCCGAGGAAGCCGCCGGTTTCAGCGTGGGCAGCAAGGAGTCGCCAGATCAGCGCCACGACCGTAATCACGAGCTTCTGCTTACCAAAGCGACGAGCCGAAATGACAACCCCTTCGGCAGCGGCGAATGAACGGAGCCCAGAGACGACAAATTCCCGAACAATGATCGTGAGGGCAACCCATGACGGCAGCAGCCCAACCTCAATCATAGGTATAAGGACGCCAGCAACGAAGATCTTGTCGCTAATCGTATCGATAAAGATGCCAAGGGGTGACACCACCTTCAGATGGCGAGCCAGCCGGCCATCGGCCATATCACTCAACGCCATCAACAACAGCAAGAACGCCGCACTAAGATAGGCGGTTGGCGTTGCAACTAGCACCAGCCCTGCCAGAATCGGCGTCGCAATGATACGGAAAAGGCCCAGCAGATTGGGAAGCTGTCGCATGGTTTCCTACTCGGATCTACGCCTTACTCTGCACTTCGATTATAGCACACTGGGCCTCTAATATTTTATTGACATAATTTTGGTAAAAATGAATCCCTTGCTACCTACCATGGTATAATTCAGATCAATCATCGTGGCCGGCAAACAAAGTCGCTTAGTGAGCCAAACGGTTTGTCGCCGAAAACTGATCGCAACCTAGCGACTATTGCCGCAGCGCGAGGTGGGTGAAGAGCGATGTCATTGTTTGGAGAAGAGACGTTGCTGTGCAACGTCTTTACCTTCAATATTAAAGATGCGAGTGCGTAACCTGATACCACCTCGTTTATTCTATGCAGGTCATGATTGTTGCAATAGAAACTGGTACTTTGTGGTAGTTGCATGAACTGCGACGCATACCGATATGGTCACACTACTTGAACGAATCAACGAAGTACTGTTTGCGGCAGTATTGATTGTCAGCTTTTCATTATTGGCCTACATTGTGCTGCAAAACTGGCGTAGCGATATTGTGCGCGCGCTTGGTGTCTTGTTAGCTGGAGTCATCATCGCCTACAGCGGCGATTTGTTGCTGGCCCGCGCGCAACGTCTGGAAACGGTTGAATTTCTGGGCAGGGCGCAATGGTTGGGCATTGTATTGGTTCCGGCGGGTTATATTCACTTTGCGAATGCCTTGTTAGCGTTTGGCAATGCTAACACTCTCGCCCAACGCTGGCGGCGCAGCGTGTATTTAGCATATCTAGGCAGTATTATCATCTTTCTTCTGGTTGCGCTTGGCACAAATTTGGTGATTCACACTGGGATGCCAAGCGGCCCTGTCGCCCAATTTCAAGCCGGGCCATTGTTTTGGTTTTACGTCGTCTTCTTTGTTGTGGCAGCGACAACTGCGCTGATCGCCATCCTAACCGTGCGTCGCTTGGCATTAACGCCATCGCAGCGCCGGCGGTTGAGTTATCTGAGCGCGACATTTGCCGCGCCCGGGATTGGCGTCTTCCCGTTTTTACTCATTGCCTCCCCTAGCGCTGCGCCAATCAGCCTAATACTAGCGTTACAGGCAATTGCTAGCGTCATCGTGATTGTGATGGTCACGGTCATGACGTATTCTGTGGCGTTTCAGGGCATGCTCATCCCTGAGCGGCTAATCAAGCAAGATTTTGTCCGGTGGTGGTTATATGGCCCCTTCGTCGGCATAGCTACGATCCTGTTTATTCAGGCGGTGCCGGTCATTGCCCAGCAACTTGGCTTACCACAGGAGACGCTCATCACCTTTGGGGTGATGGTGATGACAGTCTTAATGCCGATCTTTGTGACGCAGGCCAAACCATACCTTGACGCTCTGATCTATCGCCAAGATCATTCTGAGATCGACTATTTGCGCAACTTGCCGCGCAATATGTTTACCCGAGCCGATCTGCGGGCGTTACTCGAAAACTCATTAGTCGCAATCTGTAACCCCTTGGGAGTGAAAACAGGCTTTGTGATCGCGCCGGGAGAAGATGGATTTAGCGTCAAAGCCTTATGGGGATCGCGCCGTGAAGTGCGCCGGTTTGTGACCGAACATCCAATTGCCAACCTGATACCGCAGCTTGATGCGATGCCTTATGATGCCAGCGCTAGTCTGGATAGCGGATCGTTTGTGGTGATCGGGTCATTTTGTTTATTGCCGTTGCGTAGTCCCGATGGTGTCTTCCTAGGTGCGATCGGGCTTGAGGCTACACCCGAACAATTGCAACGCAACGGTGGGATGTCGACCGAGATGCGACGCATGGTAACCGGGTTGGCTCATCAAATCGAGTTGGCGCTGACAACGGCGCAGATGCAGCGGCAAATTTTTGATGCGCTGCGTGGGTTAGCGCCAGAGATGCAGTCGTTGCAACAACTCAGTTCACGCTTAGAGCAAGCGACACCGAGTACCTTAAGCACGATCGAGGATGACATCGTGCTCCATCCCGATTTTCCGCAACTGGTCAAAGAGGCATTAACGCAATTTTGGGGCGGGCCAAAGCTGGCAGACAGCCCATTGCTTGGCTTGCGTAGTGTGCGGCGGGTACTTGCCGAGCAAGGCGGTAGCCCGACCAAGGCTTTGCAGGCCGTATTGCGGCAAGCGATCGCGAATTTGCGACCCGATGATCAGATCGATCCTTCGGCGCAGGAGTGGCTATTGTACAATCTGTTAGAAGGGCGATTTTTGCGCCGGCAGACGGTGCGTGATGTCGCTCATCGCCTTGCTATGAGCGAGTCAGATTTTTACCGGAAGCAGCGGATTGCGATTGAAGAGGTCGCGCGCCAAATCTTGTTAATGGAAGAACATGAGTGCGAAAATTCTACTGGCCGAAGATGAGATCGATCTGCAACTGATCACGCGCATAGCGCTCGAAGACGCAAATTATACCGTCGTTATCGCGAATAATGGTTTTGAAGCGTTGGAGCAACTTGCATGTCAGACCTTTGATCTCTTGTTGATCGATGTCATGATGCTGCAGATGGATGGATTAGAGCTGTGTCAGCGGTTACAGTACCATCCGGTTTGGCGCCAGATACCGATCGTCTTGCTCACGGCTAGCCCCAGAGTGCGGGATTTGCCGCAACACTTGCCATCTTCAGTGCGCGGTTGGGTTGAAAAACCATTTAATGTGTTTGCACTGGTGGAGAAAGTTCAATCAGTGCTCGCTGGCGAGTGTTGATAATCGCATGCTGCCATACGCTAGGCTAAGCATCGGTGTTCACGTGAACAGGTGTACATGGTCGTGGAATTACCTGATCGATCAGCCCTTCTAGCCATCCTGTGCCGGCAGATGTATCGCGCCCCGTCGCGTGAGGTCGTATGGCAGGTATTGCTTGATGGCGCACGCAGCCTTGCTATGGCGAAGGTGGCGTTGATCTATCGACTTGAGCCTGAAAGCGATCAATTGCAGCGGTTTGACGATCAGACCGATCCAGTCGCAAGTGTGGCTCCGCAACAGATTAGTATTCCACACTACTTGATGCATGATTTGCGGTTGTTGCGGCAACCGCTGCTCTTTACACCTGATCGACAATCAACACCGCTGGCCTTGGCATTGACCCATGCGATCTGGCCTGAACAGCCGCCAACGCAGATTGTTTTCTTGCCCCTCGTGTCCCACGGCACGTTGCAGGGTCTGTGCATCTGTGGATGGAATGCACTCGTTGCTCATGAATACGTCGGCGTGTTGCAATTTCTAGCCGATGATGCCATTTATGCTCAGACACGGTTTGATTATGCCGACGGTCTGCATAAAGCCGAACCGCTGCC
Source organism: uncultured Chloroflexus sp. (assembly GCF_937951745.1). Lineage (GTDB taxonomy): Bacteria > Chloroflexota > Chloroflexia > Chloroflexales > Chloroflexaceae > Chloroflexus. Next base: position 7,054 of record NZ_CALFBQ010000077.1, on the reverse strand, counting down.
GACGGATGCTTTCGTCGATCTCGCCTTACTCTACACCCATACCCCCGATCAACTGATTGGGGTCGCGCTAGAGCAACTAGTGAGCGCCGTTGGCGCCGCAGCCGGTGCGCTCTATCTCTACAATGATGAAGCAAGCCGGCTTGAGTTAAAGACGGTGACGACTAGTGCATCGTTGCCGGCTTTTGCAACCGTACTTCACCAGCTATGGCAACACGAGCTTGGTCAGCAGATGCAAACGTTGGCCGCGTCATTGCTCGAGTCAGACGAGGAAATCGCTTATCTGCCAATAGATTATTCTCAATCACCGGTACCCGGGACATTACACGCATTTCTGCGTTCGTATGCTATTACCGGTGTACTTTCACTGACGATCGTCGTCGGTGGATGGCAGGCTGGTGTTGTGCAGTTAGCGCCGTGGCCAAGCAATCGTTTCAGCGAACGGCAGGTGCAGTGGCTGCGCCTATGGGCGCGGCAAATTGGCGCGGTGATTGAGCATACCCGGCTCTTTGAGCATTTGCGGATCGAGCTTGATCGGGCACAGGCAGTGGTGGAAACGACCAACGATGGCATTATTATGATTGACCTTCAGCGCCGAGTTGTGATGGTCAATCGGCGAGCCTGCTATTTCTTTGGTGTGGCCGAGCATGATCTTAAGGGCCGGTCGTACAATGACCTGTTACTTATTTTTGGCCGGGTTTTTGCCAATAGTACCCGCTTGACATTCTGGTTGGGGCAACTACTAGGTTCAGAAACCGACCGCGCTAGTGAAGAGTTTCAGGTGATTTGGCCAGAGGCGCGCCGGTTGCACTGCTTTTCAGCGCCGGTGATTAATCGGCGTGAGCAGTATTTAGGACGAATCTTGATCTTCCGCGATGTGACGCGCGAGCGTGAAGTTGAGCGCCTGAAGGACGATTTTGTCTCAACCGTATCGCATGAACTGCGGACGCCACTCAGCAGTATTCAGGGGGCACTGCAACTGGTGTTAGGTGATGCTGCGCGGGGCAAGCCCGGGCTTGCTCCTGATCTCGCCGCGCCGGTACGCTCAATGCTGCAAGTGTCGCTGGCAAATACTGAACGGCTCATTCGGCTGGTGAATGATATGCTTGATATTGCGAAGATCGAGCAGGGACGGTTGCGGTTGCAGCCGAAGCCGATTGCACCGATCGAGATCGGCCGGAGCGCCGTGGAGGAACTGCGAGCGTTCGCGCGCCAGTATGGCGTGACCATTTCGCTGAACGTGCCGTCCAATTTACCATTGGTGGAAGTCGATCGCGATCGTATTGTGCAGGTAGTGATCAACTTGTTGTCGAACGCGATCAAGTTTTCACCGAAAGGACAGCAGGTGCTGTTGAGCGCCACCCACGAGCAGAACGTCGTGCGCTTTAGCGTGCGCGATTGGGGGCCCGGCATTGCCCGTGCCGATCAGATGCGATTGTTTCAAAAGTTTCACCAACTCGACCAATCGATCAATCGCGAAAAAAGCGGTTCTGGACTGGGGTTGGCTATCTCGAAGGAGTTAGTTGAACTACACGGTGGCAAGATTTGGGTTGATAGTGATCTTGGCCGGGGAAGTACGTTCAGTTTTACAGTGCCGGTGGCGAAAGTGCAGCCGCAACCGGTTGCAAGTCAACTCCCGCTGATTATCGTTGCCGACGGTGCTCATCCGTGGGTCGCCAAACTACGCGCTGCGTTAGAAGCCGATCCCGACTGGCACGTGATCCAGATACAGGCGGATGACATTAATGTCGCTACACCAGCGCGCCAGCCGGCATGTCTGGTCTTAATCGACTCTGGCAATCTCGATGATCGAATCAGTCAAATCCGCGCAGTTCCGCTTTACCGGATTGTGCCGATGATCGTGATCAGTCAGGTGCCAGTGTCGAGCCGCCTGCGTAATACCAGTGTCTTGTCGTTTGATAGCCCGGTTGAAGACGTTATTGCCGAAATTCGCCGCCAGCTTGCCGAACCGCAGCCGCTGGTGCTGGTAGTTGATGATGATCCGAATGTGCGGACGGTGTTGATGCGTATTTTGCAGCGGCACCGCATGCGGGTGTTAGCGGCCAGTGATGGGATTGAAGCGCTAGAGTTAGCGCAGCATTCGCGACCGCATGCAGTTTTGCTTGATCTACGTATGTCCGGTATGGACGGTTTGGAGGTGTTGCAGCGGTTACGGGCGCAGCCGGATACAGCGACGATCCCGGTTGTGATTTTGACCGCCAACGACTTGGGGCCTGATGCGTCGGCGCAAGCATTCAATCTTGGCGCGTGCGGTTTTCTCGAGAAACCGGTTACGGCTGAGCGTCTTATCGCCACGTTGACATCCGTTATGCAGACACGTAAGGATGATGATGAATAAGGCTCCGTCAGAAGTGGAAAAGTTTATCCATCAGCTTGCATCACCACTCACGGCGTTACAGAGCGCAGTAGACTTGCTGGCGCATCACTATGGGCAAAGTGATGATCAGCGATTACGCAACTTGATCGGCTCGTTGCAGCGATCGACAGCCCGCTTGCGCCAGTTTAGCCAACTCTTAACGGGCCGGTTGCAGATGGAAGGCGATATGATCGTTGCGCGGGTACCAATTGAAGCGTATCAGCCGGCGATGCCGGCACAGTCAGTGTCGGCGCCAGTCATTTCAATCGGCCCGGAATTGGCAGTGCTGGTGGGTGGGGCGATGCTTGATGGGCTTGCGCAGACGTTGGCTGAAGCGGGCTTAGATGTGCAGCGCGTAACGACTGGGGCCGCTGGCCTTGATCTTGCCCGTCGCCGTCGGCCTCGCTTGCTGGTGATAGCTGAGGAAATCACGGACATTGATCCGCCTACCTGTGTCCAGATTGCCCGTACCGATCCGGAAACGCGCGAGGTTGCGGCGGCGGTGGCGAGCCACCACCCATTGGTTGGCGGCACCGTACCGCTACTCGATCTGAGCCAACCGCTGCTTAATCAAGTGCAGCGCTTGTTGACCGCGCATCAGTATGAGCGGGGGATGCCACGGATTCTCTTGGTTGATGATGAAGCGGAGATTCGGGTTGCGCTTGGCCAACAATTGACCGATGCCGGGTTTGTGGTCGTGACGGCAGCGGATAGTGCGACAGCGGTGCAATTGGCGACTACGCAGCATTTCGATCTTGTCATGCTCGATCGGTTGTTGCCTGATGGCGATGGTTTGCAGATATTACATACCCTGCGCGCTACGCCGGCGACGCGGTTGGCGCCGGTGGTGTTGCTGTCTGCGGTCAGCGCACTGGATGAAAAGGTGCGGAGTTTGCAATTAGGCGCCGATGACTATATCGTGAAACCGTGCAGTGCAGCGGAATTAGCGGCGCGGATCCGTTCGATTTTGCGCCGGAGTGAGCGGGATAGCAGCGTGAATCCGCTATCACGGTTGCCCGGTAATATCGTGATTGAACGAGTCATTCACGAACGGCTGGTGCAGCAGCAACCGTTTGCGGTGGCGTATATCGCTCTCGACCATTTTAAAGAGTATAATGATCACTACGGATTTTTTAAGGGCGATGCGGTGATTGTGCATACGGCCCGGCTTTTGGCTGACATCGTGCATTGGTATGGCGAAGCGGACGATTTTCTTGGCCATCTCGGCGGTGATGATTTTGTGTTAGTAACGACGTTGGAACGTGCGCAACGCCTTGGTCAAGAAATGATCAAGCGCTTTGACGCGACGATCCCCTACTTTTATGCAGCAGAGGATCGCGAGCGAGGCTATATATTCGGTCACGACCGGCAAGGTCGTCCATACCGTTGTGCATTGCTGAGTGTCTCGATTGCAGTTGTGCCGGTAGCGCCATCACACTATCGGCAGCCTTACGAGATTGCGCAGCGAGCAGTGATAGTGAAGCGACAGTCAAAGACGATGACCGGCAGTTGTTTGCTGGTTGATCAATCAGAAAGAGGATGATATGCCTTCCATTCCGGTGCCAACTATTGTAGAGCGCACCAGCCGGGGAGAGCGGAGTTGGGATATTTTTTCCCGCTTGCTAAAAGAACGAGTGATTATTATTGGCGAGCCGATTGATGATGAGTTGGCCTCGTCGGTGGTGGCACAGTTGTTGGTGTTGCAGCAGCAAGACCCTGAGCGTGATATCTGGATGTATATCAATAGTCCGGGTGGCGTTATCCGGGCGGGGTTGGCGATCTACGACACCATGCAGCTCGTGACGCCTGACATCTGTACGGTGTGCGTGGGCCGGGCGGCGAGCATGGCGACAGTACTGCTTTGCGCCGGGGCGAAGGGGAAGCGGTTTGCCTTGCCGCACGCGACGATCCATTCGCATCCGGCTGGCGGCGGCGCAGAGGGGTATGCGCCGGATGTGCAAATTGCGGTTGAGGAGATGTTGCGGTTGCAACGGTTGCTGCGCGAGATTATGGCCAAACACTCTGGCCAGCCGGTCGAGCGGTTGGAAGCCGATTTTAGCCGTGATTTTTATATGACCGCGTCGCAGGCGTTAGAGTATGGTTTGATTGATGCGATTTTGACGCCGCAGCAGCGGTGAGCTGCCGGCGGAGCCAATCGGCGGTCAGGGTGATACACGCAAGATCGATTGGCAGCGAGATATGGCTGGCAAACGGCAGAAGGTGATATTCAGCCCAATCGGCAGCCAGCGCAGCGATTTCGGCGGCTGCTGCTGGCGGGACGATAGCGTCGCGGCCAGCATAGACCATCAGCGTAGGTAAGGGCGGTTGACGATGCGCCAGCATGCGAAGACTCCTCGGCACGTCAAGCGCATCAAAGAGATCCCACGTGCCAATTGTAGCCCGAATGCCGCTCGTCTGCCACGCCTTGATCACGTGGTCAATGGCGCCATCGCGGAACAGATGGAGCATACGCGGTTGAATAATGGCCAGCGCCTCTCGAATCTGCACCTGCCGGTATTCACGCGCAGTTAGTCGCAGTCGTGGTGGCACTTCCCACAGCGCGAGCGCATCCACCGGCGCACCATTGGCAATAGCGCGGGCCAACACTGCACCGCCTAAACTCATTCCGAGCGCACCGATCTGTTGGTAACGCTGTTGCAGCCATTCCAACGGATCGGTGACGCTATCAACCATCTGCGGAAACGATTGCGGACGCGGACTCTCGCCGTGGCCGTCAAGGTCGATCAGTAACACCGCTAGCCCGCGTGCAACCAAGGCATCAACGAGTCGCCATGCGTAAAAGGTTTTATCGCAGCCTGAGCCGTGTGTTACCAGTACCGCTGCCGTTGCGCTGCCACGGGGGACAATGTGCAACACCGGCACCGGGCCGTGGCGAGCGGGGAGATCGAGCCGGCTAATGTAGCGATCGGAATAACTTCCCGGCTGGAGCTGCCGGCGTGGATTGAGATCGCGTCGGCGCAAGGTGGCTAAACCAAGCTGGATGATGAGCGCGGGGATCAAGAGCGCGATAGTGACGGGCCAGCCTGCTGCCGGTAGATGCCAACTCAGCGCCGCCAACGGGATGGCAAGCCGTTCGCTCCAGCTCAGACCGCGTAATCCGGCAAGATTGGCGAGCGTATTGTAGAGGGTGATCAAGCGGAAGAGTGTAGCCAGCAGACGCACGGAACCTCGATGAGTGACACGATTGCAGCGATTGCAACCCCTCCCGGTGAGGGGGGTATTGGTATTATACGACTAAGTGGGCCGGATGCTCAATCGATTGCACTGAAAATCTTCCGTCCGGCGCGCGCGGGCCGGTTGCGCAGCCATCGGGTACGCTATGGGCATGTGATCGGGCCTGATGGGGCGGTCATTGATGAAGCGTTGCTGACCTTCATGGCCGCGCCGCACAGTTTTACCCGCGAAGACGTGGTTGAAATCTCGTGCCACGGTGGTGCGTTGCCAGTACAGCTTACGCTTGAGGCGGCATTGGCTGCCGGCGCGCGATTGGCCAATCCCGGCGAATTTACCATGCGCGCTTTTTTGAACGGGCGGATCGATCTGAGCCAAGCTGAAGCCACGCTCGATGTGATCCGGGCGCAGACGAGCGCGGGGTTGGCGGTGGCGCAAGCTCAACTCGGCGGATGGTTGGCGCGGGAAGTGCGGGCAGCGCGGGCCGCCTTGCTTGAACCGCTGGCCTACATCACTGCGCTGATCGACTTCCCGGAAGAGGGGATCGAGCCGCAGACGGTGGCTGAGCCGGTGGCGCAAGCGTTAGCGACGGTGGAGCGGTTGTTGGCCGGGGCTGATCAGGGGATGGTGATCCGCAACGGCGCGCGCGTGGCGTTAGTAGGCCGGCCCAATGTCGGCAAATCGAGTTTGCTCAACGCCTTGTTGCGGGTCGAGCGGGCGATCGTGACGCCGATCCCCGGCACTACCCGCGACACACTCGAAGAGACGGCCAATCTGGCCGGCGTACCGGTAGTCTTGATCGACACTGCCGGCATGCGGGTCAGCGATGATCCGGTAGAACAGATTGGGGTTGAGCGAGCGCGATCGGCGCTGGCTAGCGCTGATCTGGTATTGTTAGTGTTTGATGCCCAGCAACCGTTTACTGCCGAAGACGCGGCGATGCTGTCAGTCACTGCCGAACGGTCTACCATTATCGTTTGGAACAAGTGCGATGATCCGACTAGCGCGCCACCGCCAGCGCCGGCGCATCCGCGTTGTGTGGCAGTAGTGGCGTGTTCGGCACGCTATGGCCACGGAATCGATACGCTGGCGAAGACGATTGCTACCACGCTCCTCGGTGGTACGCTACCGGCCAGCGGTACGACCCATCTGGTTAGCAACCCTCGCCATCGTGCGGCTCTGCGCCGCGCAGCCGAATATTTACGTGCCGCTCAAGAGACCCTGATGGCTGATCCAGCGCTCGATCTGCTGGCGGCTGATCTCACCGGTGCAGCCAACGCACTCGGTGAAATCACCGGCGAGACGGTGGGCGAAGATCTGCTCGATGTGATCTTTAGCCGATTCTGTATTGGGAAGTAGGTGCTGTGTTACAATGACGTTGTGCCGTTACACCGCGAATAAGGAGGAACGCGCATGAATAAGAAGACCATCCGCGATGTGGATTGGGCCGGTAAACGTGCGCTGGTGCGGGTTGATTTTAACGTACCG
>NZ_CALFBQ010000076.1 GCF_937951745.1 uncultured Chloroflexus sp. | reverse complement strand
GCTAAATCTTGCGAACGGCCTAACACGACCGGATAGCGCGGATAGCGAAAGGCGTCGATCCAGTCGGGCCGATTGAGGTAGAGCGTTAACCGTGGAAAGAGCAAGATGTGGCGTTTGAACGGGTTGACGTTCCCCTCCAACACCTTGCGTTCGCCTCCCGGCAGCTTGCCCGACGCAGCCGACAGCACGTGAGTGTGTTCGAGATCATGGCCCTCGCCGGCGACGGTGAAATGGTACGCGAACACCAACCCCTCCGGATCAACCCACTCGCCAAGTGCGCTGCACACATGGCCGTAGACCGTAGCCGGCGGCGGCAGCGGGAAGCTCGGTTGCACGCCGAGCATAAAGTGCGGGTAGCGGAAGGATGTTGTCATCCCTTCCAGCACAATCTTAAGCGCTTGCATTACTTGCTCCCATTGTTTGAACGCAAAGGCGCAGCGTATGCAAAGGGCGCAAAGGTTTTCTGAGACGGGGTGTGAACACGGTGAGACACCGACGCGCATCCCTTTGCGTGCTTCGTGCTCTTCGCGCCCTCGCGTTTCAAAATCTTTGCGTCCTTCGCGGAGCCGGATAGCCGTCCGGCGTTACGGCGCCTTATCAATCTAACCAATCTGGATGCCGATCGCAGGCTGCGACAAAGTTCAAAAACGCCTCCCGCGGGTGGCTTAGCTTGATACGCAGCACATCCTGCTCCTGCTCGGCAACACTGGCATTATGTTCGGCCACAAACTGCTCAAACGCAGTGCGCGCCTCGTCGAGATAACCCTTCACCCAGCCGACATACACTGGCGACAGGATGCCATCGGCGAACACGCGCAATGCCTCGCGCAGCGCGTCGATCTTGATCTCAGGTTGGCCAGCGCGATTGGCCCCCACCGTATGGTGGAAGATGTGATTCCCGCCTTTGGTCACGGCAAAGATTGCTAACGCCGGACTGACATCGGTATAGTGCAGCGTCTGTTTTGCTCCGCCTTCGAGCTGCGCCATCCCAGTGAAGAGTGCTTTGACCCGCGCTAACCGCTCCGCTTTGGGCAAGCGGTACGACTTTTCCGCCGCCAAATGCTCGACACCGGGGTAATCGGTTGCAAGCTTCACTTGCTTATCGTCAAGGTTGCGGAACCCGGTGCGGTTGCGGTACGAGAAGGTGCCGCACGACCACAAATCGAGCGAGAAGAGGCCCTTAAGCGTCGCGCGGTAGAACTGATGCTCGTGTGGCACCGGGTTGCCTTCGTGGCGCGACATCACGCCAAAATCGTTGGTCGGGTTGACCGGTGCAATCGAGACCAGCGTGCTCACCCGCAACGGCGACGCCCGCGTGATCGTGTCCGTCACCGGCGTCGCATCTTCCAGCATTGTCATTTGCTCACGGCTCTTTTTAGCCGTATCCGACTTGCCCGGCGCGCGCATATATCCGAATAGGTCGTCATCCCAATACCGGATTGGGTTCGCAGCGGTGTAGGCGATCTTCTCTTCGCGGAAGATCGGCGACGCTTTCCATTCCGGCACCCGCTCTTCAAGCGTTGTGCGCAGCCAGTAGCGAAACGCCTGCGCCGAAACATACGGGAAGTTACCGGCTTTGGTCGAGATCATCTTTACCCCGACAGTGTTATCCTCACGCTCGCCGGGGATCGCGCCCAGATTGTTGAGCGCCGACGCTGGCGCATCAATCAAGAAGAGACCGGTTACGAACGCCATTGGGTGTCCTCCTTATTGCTATCAGTGTGTGCTCGAACATCCCCTGCCGGTTGTGCCCCTCTAGAGGAGGGTTAGGGTGGGGGCCACAACCCCTATCAAAAACCTTTGCGTGCTTGGCGATCGTTGCGATTGAAGCCTCCGCGCTTTTGCCTCCTCTGCGCCTTTACCCCTCAGCCACTTCCTCTTCGCTCGGAATGGCATCGGCGTTATCGGCGATCCAATCGCGCAACTGCTCGATCATACGGATCAACACCAAATCACGCATGAGCCGCCAATCGTTGCGTAACACCTCCTCACCTTCCATAAACAGCGCCAGAAAACTATCCAGATCGAACAGCGTCTCGGCCCCGCGCCTATAACGGGTGTAGTCGATATTCGTCTTGTTCAGCAGCGTCAAAAAGTGATCACTCCGCTGCACGGTAAAGAATTGGCGGAAAAAGCGTTTGCCACCCTGATTGCGAGTATAATCCGCCAACTTATCGCCCAATTCCTTCAACTTCGCCACCCGATCATCGGTCATAAGTAATACCTCCTGAACAAAGAGTTCAACCAGCGGCCATGAAACAAGATCAGCTTCGCGGCGCGGCGAGTAATCGCGGCGCGGATCGTCGTCGGACTGGCGCAGTTCGGGGATACGCAGAAAGTAGATGCGCACAAAGCGCGCGGCCTGCGCCGGCAGGGTGAAGAGGTCTTCGTACAGATAGTTGATACGCGGCTCGCTGGATCCGGCGGCTTTGCCGCGCTTGCCCGACGTCGCCGGACGCTGCCAGCTCCGGTCTACCAACTCGTTCCAGATCGCGCGGTAGGCCGGCGTGTGAACCGCTAGCAAGAAGCTGGTAATCTGCAATGGCAAGTGGTAGATTTCGAGCGATGGCGACTGGCCATTGTTGAAAGAGTAGGCCGTCACCGTTGGCCGCCGTTCGCGCCGCACTTCTTCCTGCATTTGGCGACGGATAATCTCGGCCAACGTCTCGATCAACAACGTCTTTAGGCTGCGTGGCGAACCGGGCAACTTCTCCTCGTTGGCTGCCTGTGCCTTAGCGATATCTTTCAGATTGCGCTCCAAGAAGCGCTTGGCGAAATTGATCGTCAACTGCTCATCGTCACTATGCACAGCCAACAAGCCACCACCAACCTTAGCGCACCCCAACGGCATTGCCTGCACGGCTAGAATTGCTTCTGGGACCATCGGTAAGCCGGGATCACCATTGATAAAGAAGTTAATCGAATCATCGCCTTGCAACAACGGTACCTGCGCCCGCCCAACCCGACCCGGCTGTAGCTTGCCCGATAACGCTTGCGCTGCAGCCGGTAAACCAGTGAAGAGGCAGGTTTCCATCACGCTTGCGCTTTGCATCCACTGACGCAAGTGCCGATCAGCCCAATACTTCCGTTTTTGCTGCGCCTCTGCTTTTTTGTCAGGCTGATCAAACCGATTAGGATCGAATGCCGACTGGGCAAACCACGCATTGCTGGTAAATGCCATCGTCAAAAAGCGACGCAACGGTTGCCGCACGTAGTTTGCCTCAATATAGTCGGCAATCTGCTGCAAATCGCTCTCATCGAGATCGGCAAACCGCCGTCTACCGGTGAACGCGGCTATCGTCGCAAAACCAACATCGACAAACGGGTGTCCGGTATACGTGATCTGGACTGACATCGTTTCTCCTCATCCGTAACGTACACGTCCACAGGTTTCACTTCAGCGCCCGTAACCTCTGTATAAGTTATACCATCCCACCTTGCCAAAAATGGCAACAACTCCGCCCATATTCATCACGAACGTTGAAAGAGGTACAACCGACCCTTCATATCCTCACACAACAGAATCCCGTGCTCTTCAAGCAACGGCAAGTCGCGTATGACGGTCGAACGCGGCACGCCAAGTCGACTCGCCAGTTCGGCCGCAGTGAGTGGTTGGTCAGACAATAATGTAGCGTACTGTTGCAAGCGCTTTCGTTTCTCATGCTTGCTGCCAAACATCGCCATCCCTCCGGGTAAGAGAATGTCTATGCAACGACAACCGGAGTCTTCCACGACTGTGTTGCCAGTACTGCAACACGGCCACTATCATCATAGCAAACAATTCGTTCACAAATGTGAGCATAGAAAACCAATTTTGGACTTTTTTGCCTAGGAGGATGCGGCCCCTCCATTTCTGCTGGTGAGCGTTATCTTCTTACGCGCAACGTGGTACAATGCTACGTGCTATGGAACAACGCTGCTTGTATGACTACAACCTGCTTGAACTTACTGAGTTGCTACGCGGATGGGGCGAGCCGGCTTTTCGTGCTCGCCAACTATACCGCCAGCTCTACGTTAATCTCACTGCCAGCACCGAACAAATGACCGACCTACCGGCAGCGCTGCGCGCGCGGCTGGCTGAAATGCCGCTCTCGACGTTGCGCCTCGAACGGGTGCAGATTGGCGACGAGGGTCTGACCCGTAAGGCGCTGTTCCGTTTGCCCGATGGCGCCGTGGTCGAAACGGTGCTGATGGTCTACCCCGACCGCTCGACGGTGTGTGTCTCGACTCAAGCCGGTTGCGGCATGGGTTGCGTCTTCTGCGCCACCGGTCAGCTTGGTTTGCTGCGCAACCTGAGCAGCGGTGAGATCGTTGCCCAAGCGATCTGGGCTTCTCAAGAGCTGCGCGCGATGGGTGCCGCTGGCCCGGCTGGCCGGGTGAGTAATCTAGTTTTTATGGGGATGGGCGAACCGTTCGCCAATTACGACCGCTGGTGGCAGGCGGTTGAGCGACTGCACGATCCGCAAGGCTTTCATCTCGGCGCGCGCAGTATGACCGTCTCAACCGTTGGGTTGGTCAAAGGCATTGAACGGCTGGCTGCCGAGAAGCTGCCGATCAACCTCGCTATCTCGCTCCACGCACCCGACGATACCCTGCGCAGTGAGTTGATGCCGGTAAATCGTCGTTACCCGATTGCCGAGCTAATGGCCGCCACACGCAGGTATGTTGAGCAGACACGGCGGCGGGTGTCGTTTGAATATGTCCTCTTGCAAGGCAAGAACGATCATCCACATCAAGCCATCGCCCTTGCCCGCCTCCTTCGGCGTGAAGCGCCGCGCGGCCCAATGTTATTCCATGTCAATCTCATTCCATGGAACCCAGTGCCCGGCACACCGCTCAGCCGCTCTGAATGGCAACGGGTCACTGCCTTCCAGCAGATTTTGACCGACTACAGGATTCCATGCACTGTGCGCGTTGAACGTGGGGTTGAGATTGCCGCTGCCTGCGGCCAGTTGGCCGGGCAACAAGGGGTAGTAGTACAGCCAAGCTGACGCCGATGGAGTGCGGCAGTGGAACTGCCGCACCCTTCAAAGAATAACGTTTTCGACAGCGCAATTGAGAACACCTATGCCCGCTATTCAAAATGTCAAAGGAATGCGCGACCATCTGCCGGCTGATATGATGCTACGGCAGTATATTGTCAACACGCTGACGCGGATCAGCGAAGCACACGGCTTCGAGCCGCTGCAAACGCCGGTGATCGAGTACGCCGAGACCTTAGAAGGCAAGCTGGGTGATGATGAGAAGCTGATCTACCGTTTTGAAGATCACGGCGGGCGCCGGTTAGCGTTGCGTTATGACCAAACCGTACCGTTAGCCCGCGTCACGGCCCAGTATGCCAGCCAACTGGCCCTGCCGTGGCGGCGCTACGCCTACGGGCCGAGCTACCGCGGCGAACGGCCCGCCCGTGGCCGCTACCGTGAGTTCTACCAATTCGATCTCGATATTGTCGGCAGCGCCTCGCCGCTGGCCGATGCCGAGATTATCGCGATCCTATGTGAGGCACTAGCTGCCCTCGGCTTCCCCGGCTTTATCACCCTGCTCAACCATCGCCAGATCATCGGTGGTATTGCTCGCGTCAGCGGCTTGTCGGAAGAAGCCGCCAGCGGTGTCTACCGCGCCATCGATAAGTTCGACAAGATCGGGGCCGATGGGGTACGCACCGAGTTGCTCAAATCGGGGGTGGCTGAAGCCGCGGCAAACCACATTCTTGAACTGGTGCAGATTGAAGGCGCACCCGCAGAGGTACTGGCAGCGTTGGAACAAGCCCTTGCTGGTGATGAACGCGCGCAGACCGCAATCGCAAATCTGCGCGCTGTGATCGCCGGTCTCACTGCAATGGGAGTGCCTGCCGAGCAGTACCGGGTTGCGCCGCGCTTGGCCCGTGGCCTGTCGTACTACACCGGCGTCGTCTTCGAGGCGATCACCCCCCATTGGCCAGAGGGTTCGCTACTCGGCGGCGGGCGCTACGACAACCTGATCGGCCTCTTCGCCGGACGCAACATTCCGACGGTTGGCCTCGCTTTCGGCATCGACCGCTTGCACGATGTGATGCTCGAACTCAACCTCGGCCCACGTCCGCGCACCACCGCCGTCGCCTTTGTCACCCTCTTCGGCCCCGAACAGGTCGCCGAAAGTCTGGCGTTGGCCGCCGAATTGCGCGCCGCCGGGATCAACACCTTGATCGCTCTTGAACTGGGTAATCTCGGTAAGCAATTCAAAGAAGCCGACCGGCGCGGCGTGCGCTTTGCATTGGTGCTCGGCCCCGACGAAGTGGCCCGCAGTGAGGTTGTGATCAAGGATTTGCAACGCGGTGAACAGCGTTCGTTGCCACGTACCGCTGTTGTTGGTCTGCTCGCCGAAGTGTTGAATGAAGGCAAATAGCGACAGTCCACTGCAACGTCGCCGCTACAGGGGTGATATGAACCTTACCCGCCCGCTGCTCGTCTTGCTGCTCGCCGGCGTCAGCTTCATCGCCGCCCAAACCACCGGTCAGCGTCTCTTTTTCCACCTGAGCTACATTCTTGCCGGGCTGCCGTTGGTGGCATTGGTATGGACGTGGCTCAATTTGTATGGTCTACAGATTGACCGCGAACATACCAGCCTGCGCGCACACGTCGGTGAGTACACCCGGGAACGGATCGTTGTTCACAATCGCTGGTGGCTCCCAAAATTATGGATCGAGCTGCAAGATGAGTCAGACCTGCCAAACCATGAAGCTGGATTTGTCGCCTATTTGGGTAGCTACGAGGCAACTCGCTGGACAACTCGCACACGCTGTACCCATCGCGGTCGTTTTCGGTTAGGGCCAACGCGCATCATCAGCAGTGATCCGTTTGGCCTGTTTCGCTTTTCTCGCTTGATTCCCGGTAGTGGCGAGATCATTGTGTATCCGCCGACCGAAGAGATTGCCACGTTTCGCCTCCCCGGTGCAGAATTGTCGGGCGGCTCAACGTGTCTGATTCGCGCTCACAGTGTTACTCCCCATGTAGCCACGATTCGCGATTACCAGCCCGGCGATAGTCTCAATCGTATACACTGGCGGAGCACAGCCCGCCATGGACGGTTGATGGTGAAAGAGTTCGAGCTTGACCCGGCTGCCGATATTTATCTCGTACTCGATCTCAACGAACGAACGGTGGTCTCCCTCCCTCGTGAACCAGCAACGACTGATGAGCGACTGTCTACACGAGCGCGGCAACGCCAACCATCGCTTCGCTATCGGCAGCCCCCTGAGTCAACCGAAGAGCACGCGGTTAACGTTACTGCCTCGCTGGCCCGCACCCTACTGGCCCAAAACCGGATCGTTGGCCTGTTAACGTGGAGCGAACAGCTCGAAGTTATCCCTGCCGAACGCGAAGAGCGCCAATTGTGGAAGATGCTTGAGCTGTTGGCGGTCGTACATGCCAACGGTCAACACTCGCTCGCCGAGCTGCTGGTGGCCGAGGGGCAACGATTTAGCCGCGACACCACGCTGATCATCATCACGGCTGATCTTGACCCGCGCTGGGTGACAGCGCTGCAACACTATCTCTACCGGGGCATCCGGGCCGCCGTAATGTTCATTGACCCGCTCAGCTACGGTGGCTGGCACGATCCAGAACCACTGCTTAACCATCTCGCTAGCCTGAAGATCGACGTATATCGGCTACAGCGTGGTGATGCGCTCGCCGATGCCTTGCACCAGCCGCTGGTGCTGGCGGCATAAAGAAGCCCGCGCAGCGGGCTGATGGCCCCTCGCTCCCCCGGCCCCTCCGGGGGTAAAGAGTCGCGCCCCCGCCCTCGCTGGGGGAGGAATTAGGGGTGGGGACAACAAGGCGCACCCCAAGGCCATACACCGCGTCTGCGCTCAAGTATTCTGTCCGCCAAACCCGCTCATTGGCACAATCCCCCTTCATCAACCTTGCCTCACAGTAATCATTTCTTCTCTTGTTATCGCGCACATTTCGCTTTACACTACAACAGAAGTTCGCTGCTACAGGTTTTGCCGCTCTTATGGCGCAGAGGACAACTGTAATGACTCCTCCGATCCCCTCCGATTTGCAGCATCGATACCTTGAAGCAATGCTGCAAGGCAGCGGGCGAGCGGCTGATCGCGTCGTTGAGCAGGCGCTAGCGCAAGGCATTCATGCGCCACGCATCTATCTCGATATCTTCCAGCCGACTGCTTACGAAATCGGGCGACTGTGGCAAGCAAACCGCATTGGCGTTGCCCAAGAGCATCTGGCCACCGCTATCATCGAGCGACAGATGGGTGAATTGCATCCCTACTTCCAGCCCAAAACGCGCCGCAACCGGCGGATCGTGCTCGGTTGTGCGCCGGAAGAGTGGCATCGGGTTGGCGTGCGCATGGTCGCCGACTTTTTTGAAGCCGAAGGGTGGGAGGTCATCTACCTTGGCGCAGCGGTGCCCATTCCGGCTTTGATCGATGCCATTAAGACCGCTCAACCCGATCTGGTTGGCATCTCCACCGCGATGATCTTCAATGTGCCCCATCTCACCAATCTGGTGCGCTCGCTGGCAGCCGCCGATCTCGACGGCATTCCCTTAATGGTGGGAGGATTGCCGTTTACCCGCCAACCCGGCCTGTACCAAGCCTTAAACATTCAACTCAGCGCGCCAAATGCCGCCGCTGCCGTCGTGGCAGCAAATAACGCTTTTCCGCCACCAGCTCGCTCGCCTCACCTCAGCCGCGGTGCCGAAGCAATACCCGCTCTCCGCGCCCGCCGCCACCAGATCATCGAACGCGCGACCGAATTGGCGCTCCAAAACCCCGCCGACACCCTCACCTTGGGCGAACGCGCACCAGAGGTAATTCGCGCCGGGTATGAGTTTGTTACGCGCATGCTCGAAGCAGCTCTCGCCGCCGGAAGGCCCGAATTACTCGATGAGCAAATCTTGTGGGGCAACGAACGCCAGCCGCACGACGGCGTGTTGCCTGAACACATGCTGCACCGATTTGAGATCTATGACGCCGTTCTTCAGCAGTTCTTGCCGGCGGAGATTGCCGCTATTGCGCGAGCATACACCGATAGAATGATTGCGCTGCAACGCTCGTTAGTCGGGCAAGAATAATCAACATTTAAAGTAAAGCAGTACTAAGTGATAGCGGGATCAATTGCCTATTGCTGAACTTATCTGAAAAAGGTATAATACGATTGTCATACTACGTATCGTAAAGGATTTGCAATAGTTTTGACAAGAGAGCATCGTATGGCTCACTACGCCTCTGGCACACAGCGAATCGGCCACAGCAGAAAACACCTCTTTCCCCTCATTCTGATCGCTCTCCTTATCTTCAGCGCACTGTTCGGCGCGACGCTCACAGCCTTTGCCGCCGGAACACTGACTGTGCGCGTCTACCTCGACACCAACCGCGACGGTCTCGATAATGACGGACCGGGCAATGGCGTCGCCGGCGTGTTGGTCTCGGTTTACACTGCCGATAGCGTCCTCGTTGGTCTCAATACGACCAATAGTGACGGAGAGGTGGTGTTTCCCGCTTTGCCTGACGGCGATTACCGGATCGAGGTCAGCAATCTCGGCGCGCGGGTGGTTTCGGTACCGGGAACGGGCAATGCTGGGTTGCTCTCGTTTGTAACCATTTCTGGCAGTGCGGTGACGCAGCGAGTTGGACTTCGTAACCTCGATGGCGTGATCGATACCGGTGCGCCAGTTGGTACCCGCAGTATTGCGGCGCGGGTGTGGGATGATCTTGATGCTGACGGTATTCAAGATGCCGGCGAGCCGCCGCTGACCAATTTGCCTACGTATCTGATTGATAGCCTTGGCAACACCGTAGCCGGGCCGGTCAATACCGACAGCCAAGGTCGCGCGATCTTTAACGTGGCTCCAACCGGCGCCGGCTACCGGGTACGGATTCTGGCCACTAATTTCCCTAGCGGCTACATCTTGACCCAAGCGTTTGTCAACGATGGCGCGCCTAACCCCAGCATTCGCGATTCTGATGCGGTACTCGTGAGCGGCAATGCCGAGGCTTCGCTGCCCAATACCGGTCGTGGCGTCAATATTGACAACGTAGATATTGGTTTTGCCCGAGGCGCTGTGAGCGGCTTCGTGTGGCGCGATACCAATCGCAACGGCTTGTGGGAGGTTGGCGAGCCGCGCCTGAACGGCGTGGAGGTGCAACTGGTCAATACCGACACTAGCACAACCGTTGCGACCGTCACCACCCGTCAGCGCATTGGTTCGAGCGAGCCGGCTGACGGCGGATTTTTCGTCTTCACCAGCGTGCCGCTCGGCGCGAACTACCGAGTGGTTATTCCATCCAGCCAATTTGCGAGCGGAGCTGTTCTCTTCGGCGCCGCCAATTCGCCCGATGCTACCGGTGGCGATGTTGGGTCACCCGATGGCGTACCCACAGGTGATGTGACCGGCCCCATATTCCTTCTCAGTACCACCAGCAACACCCGCAATAATCAACTATTCGGCTTTTACAAAGGCTTGATCGGTGATTACGTCTGGCTGGATGATAATGGCGATACGGTGCAAGACTCCGGCGAAATTGGCGTCAACGGCGTGATCGTCTTTGTTGACGACGGGCGTGGCGGCGGCACGGCCAACAATGGCATCCGCGACGGCAACGAAATTTTCACCGTTACGACCAATAATCCCACGACCGGTCAACCCGGCTACTATCTGTTCGACGATCTGCCGCTAAGCACAACGCCTACGACGTACCGGATCGTGCTTGATGAAGCCAATTTCCTGCCCGGTGGCGCGCTGGTCGGGTTGGGAACATCAACTGGCATGGAAGCCACCAACGGCAATGGCAATCGCTACGTCTATCGCGGCCCGATTACGCTCAGCGCGGGAACGCCCGATAATACGGATGTTGATTTTGGTATGACCCGCGCTCGCATTGGCAATCGGGTGTTTGAGGATCGCAACGGAAACGGTATTTTTGATAGCGGCGAACCGGCTATCCCCGGCGTGACCGTGAGCGCCTACCGCGCGAGCGATAACGTGCTGCTCGGGACAGGAGTAAGCGATAGTAGCGGTGTGTATTCGATTCCCGGCTTACCCGCCGAACCGATCTATGTCACCTTCGATATCTCAACCGCCGGCATTGGGTATATTGGCTTTGTCGGCAGCTTGCGCCCAACTGGCACGCCGGTTGATCCTACCGAGGTAACCTATACCGATTACAGCGATCTTGATTCGCGGATAGGCACCAGCGATATTTGGCGCACTGAAACCTTTACGCCGGCGCAAGGCACCAATAACAATGGTGTTGATGCTGGTTTCTACCGACCAGTGCGAATTGTTGTGCGCGTTTTTGGCGAGACAGTGACGATTAACAATTCGCTCGATTCTGGCGAACTCGGCATTAGTGGCGTGACCATCAATGTGACTGGAACCGAGACAGCTACACTCACAACGAATCTGGACGGTGAAGCAATCTTCAACTTGCGCCCCGGTTCATATACCGTGACGGTGACAACGCCTTCCGGTTATCTCGCCTCAACCGGCAATACCGGTAGCCTGACCTTCACCGGTCTGGTTAGCGGCGATACACGTGATGCTTATTTCGGCTACTATCGGCCGGGCCGGATCAGCGGCGTGACCTTTTTTGATGCAAACGACGATGGGTTAGCCAACAGTGGCGAGCCGCGTATGCGGAATGTGACGGTCGAGCTGATTGATTCATCAAGCAGTGTAATTGCTACTACCACAACTACATCTCTTGGCGCATACAGTTTCACCAACATCCTCCCCGGTACCTACACCGTTCGCTTCACGAATCCCGATATGGCCAATTATGCCTTCATTACCGGCGGTGACAGCGATGTAACAACGGCGGGAAACGTTGCCGATAGCAGCACCAATATCATCACCGTACGGTATGACGGCACATTCACCAATATTGATGCTGGTTTCCGTGGTCAAACAACAGTTACGGGGCGGATTTTTGAGGACAACAACGCTGACAATCTGCAAGATGCCGGCGATACCGATCTGGCCGGTGCAACGGTGACGTTGACGGTCACGGCTAACCTGCCGAACCTTGTAGCGACGTATCCGGCAACACTCGCGACAGCGCCGCCAAACTATCAGTTCACCGGTTTGCCGGGCGGCAGCGCTGGGACAATCACCTATACCATTACGTTTGCCCCACCATCTAGCAGCTATATTCCTAGCGATCCGAATGTGGGTAGTGATGATACCATCGATAGCGATGGCCCCACTGTCACCGAAACTGGGCCGGCTTCCGGCGGTACGCTTGACTTCGATCAAGGCTATTTCCGCAATGTCACCATTCGCGCGCGTGTCTTCCGTGAACCGTCAGCCGGGCGTAATAATCAATGGGATACCGGCGAGACGGGCATCACCGACGTGCGCGTCTGGCTCGAACGGCCCGACAGCACCCGCGTGCTGACCGAGACAACGACCACCGGCGGCCTTGTGACCTTTACCGTTCGTCCCGGCGATTATCGGCTCAATGTTGATGAAAGCTCGGCGGCGCTGAGCGGTTTGTTGCCATCATCAGGCTCAACCGCAGCAGTGACGGTTGCGGGATCGCCATTGACAAGCGGCGGCAGCTCGCTGACCGAACCCAGTCCTCCCGGCACGACCAACGTCTTCGGCTTCTACACCTTTGGCCGGGTCAGCGGGCAGGTCTTCTTCGATGGCACAAATGGGCCGGCTGATAATCTCGCCGCCGGCGAGCCGGGAGTGAGCGGAGTGACGGTACGCCTGCTGAATACGTCGAATACTGTTGTTGGCAGTGCAACCACTGATAGTAGCGGTAACTTCACGATCGCTAATATCGAGGGTGGCAGTTACCGACTAGAGTTCGTTAATCCGGCACCGACCAACTTCAGCTTCGTCGCTGCCAATACCGGCGATAACAGTGTGGCAACGATTGTCAGCAATAACGGACGCACCGATCTCTTTACCGTCATTGACGGTCAGACGACGACTCGGCGAGCGGCGTTGATTGGTAACAGCACGGTAAATGGTATTGCCTTCATCGACAGCAACTACGACGGCCAGCGCGCCGCTAGCGAGCCAAGATTGGCTAACGTGACGGTTAATCTGAGCGCGACCATCACCCTTGCCAATCTTACCACGACCATCACCCGCACGGCGACTACCGATAGCAATGGCGAGTACAGCTTTACCGGCCTCCCCGGCGGCACATCGGCAAGTGAAGCTAGCTTTACGCTGACTTTTACACCGCCCCCCGCCACGCCACCGTATCAGGTGACGCTGGACGATCAAGGTAGTGACGCAACTGACAGCGACAGCGTCGCTGAGCTAACGAATCAACCGCTTAGTATCGGGGCAACCGCTAGCCGCGATCAAGGCTACTATCAGAACGTTACTGTGCGCGCGCGCGTCTTTGACGAGACGGTGACCATCAATAATAGTTTTGAAAGCGGTGAAGCCGGTTTACGCGCAGTGACCGTCAATGTCAGTGGGCCGATTACCAGCAGTCAAGTCACCGATCTGAGCGGCATCGTCACATTCAGTGGCCCTCCCGGGACATACACCTTCACGGTCCCGACTGATCCAAGTGGATATATTCGTTCACCGGGCAATACCGGCACGGCGAGCACAGGGGTAGTACTGAGCGGTACAACATCTGACCCGGTACCGTTCGGATATTACCGTCCGGCCCAGATCAGCGGTACTGTCTGGTTCGACACCAACCGCAACGGTCTGTTCGACAGCGGCGAACCGGGGATGGAGAATATCAGCGTGCGGCTGGTTGGTAGCAGCAGCGGGCCGAGCACGCCGGTCACAACCGATGCTAACGGCGCATTCTCGATCACCACTATCGAACCGACCGGCCTGACCAACGCGACGTATCAGCTCTGTGTCACGGCACCAACCGGCTTCACGTTTACAACGCGCGGATCAACGTTGACTGACGATAACAACAGTGATGCCGATCAGACCAGTGGCTGCACAACTAGCTTCACAGTGGCTTCGGGTTCCAACATTACCTATATCGACGCCGGCCTGCGCGGTGCGTTGTCGATTGGCGATCTCGTGTGGGAAGATACCAACGCCAATGGTATTCAGGACAGTGGCGAACAAGCACTCGATGGGGTGACGGTCACCGTGACGGTGCAGACCAATGGTGGAGTTATCAACTCTACCAATCCATCATTCACCTATAGCACTGTCTCAACGGCAGCCAGTGGCTTGAGCGCCAACTATTCTATCGACAACATCCCGCCGGGCAGCACAGTAACGATCCAGTCGGTCAGTCGGTTTGGGTATCTGCTTACACTCGCCAATCAGGGTGGCAACCCGGCCACGGATAGCAACGCCGTTGGTGAAAGCTTCACGCTGAATGCCACCGACACGACGATCGACTTCGGCCTCTACCGCACCACCGCGATTGGTGATACGGTCTGGTTCGATGTCAACGGCAACGGTCTGCGTGATGCGGGTGAACCGGGTATACCGGGACTGACCATCGCCTTGCGTGATAGCAGCGGGAATACCATCACCACAACTCAGACGTTGGCAAACGGCAGCTACGCATTTAACGAGGTAACGCCGGGCACGTATTCGCTTCGGATCACCTTGCCAAGTGGTTATACGACAACGAACAACGGCAGTGGTTCGATCAACGTCGATGATGACAACGATTTCCGTAGTGATGGTACGACAACCAATTTCACCATTCTTAGCGGCCAAGCTTTGGCCGGGATTGATGCTGGTCTGCGCGGCACCGGCGGTGTGAGCGGGATCGTTTGGTTTGACACCAACGAGAACAATCAGCGCGATCCAAATGAAACCGAACGGTTAGCAGGCGTTCAAGTCACGGTGACGTACACGCCGACATTACTGCCGGCTCAGCCACAAACGATCCAACTCCAGACTGTAGGCGACGGTTCGTACAGTGTTACCGGCTTGCCACCAAGCGAAGTAACGGTTGTCTTCAGAAACCTGCTTGGCCATCTGCCGGCACAACCGAATGTTGGCGATGACGCTACCGATAGCGATGGCCCAATCGCGACGTTCACTCTCGCTGCTGATCAGCAAGTGGTCATTGATATGGGGTACTACCGGCGGGTGCTGGTCTATCTGCCAATGACCATCGTCCAAATTCCACCAGACCTTATCGCCAGCATCCAAGCCACACCCACGAACCCGAATGCCGACACACCGGTAACCTATCGGGTGACGGTGACCAACATTGGCCGGGAACCGGCGAGCAACTTCTGGGTCGATCTGTACGTTAACCCATCACGCCCACCAGAAGTAAATGAGCCGTGGAATGAGCTGTCACGGCAAGGGTTGGCATGGTACTTTGACGGCACCCTGCAACCCGGTGAGAGTGTGACATTCATCAGTTTCCCGCGTAGTTCAACCAATCCCTTTGGTTACGATCCTGCAGCAAGTTCACCGACATGGAATGGACGACTGCCACGCGGTCTCAATACAATCTACGCCTACGTGGATAGCTGGAACCGGAGCCCTGATGGCGGTGAACGCAGCCCCTTCGGCGCAGTGGAAGAGGTGAATGAGACCAACAACCGGGCTCAAGTCACGGTCTTGATCGGTGATTGATGGGCGATCGGCTAAGTGACACCGGCATGGAACAATGCTTAACCGTGCTGGTGTCACCTTCGCCATTATCATCTCGGATGGAGTGCGGAATGGTATGCCGCACGCCAAGACAAGGGCGGCAGGTTTTACACCGTAGCATACTTGGTTTGATCGCGCTCAAGCGCACGTTGCGTTGCACGTGATGAGAGCGACAAAACCAAGGTGCCACTCGCACGATTGATAATTTGCGTATCGCAACATGCTATGATCGTGTAAAGCGGATATATTTTTGCTATGATGATCACGGCGATGGTTGAGTACGTTTGCTGGAGGAAAAATTGCGCAAAACACGCAAGGAGCTGCGTATGCAACGTCGAATGCTGAGCTATAGTATGATGATTTGCGGTGTGCTTGCGATGGTTATTGGGTTTGCTCTCTTGCCGCTGCCGAAACCATCAACCGCCGCGCCAGCGCTGCAACCGTCGCCGCGCCCAACGATTCCACCGGTGACCGTGTTGCCCGCAAGCTCACCAACCCCAATGCCAATGGGGCGCGTTACCGGCACGATTATCGATCTACGCACCCATGCGCCAGCGGCGCAGATTGCGGTCAAGATCGGTGATGCGGTCGTGTACAGTGATCAGAATGGCAATTACGATCGTTGGGTTGAGTCTGGCTTCTATACCCTTGCACTGCACCTAACCGACGAGCAAGGATCGCCAGCGCAGGCACCGTTGACAATTGCAGTCGGCCCCGGCGATACGGTCGTGGCTCACCTCTTCTTTACCAGTCCTAGCCTAGCTGAACCAGCAGCACCAGCCTTCACCATCGAAGCGCCAACCGAAGTGCCGACCGCAGCGCCGGTAGCGGTGATGCCTGAACTGCCGGCAGTGATTCCGCCCAAGCTGCCGTACACCGGTATCGCAGATACGCCCACTGCCGCCACCAGCCAGCAACCCGCCCACTTGCCGCGCACAGCGACGACAATCCCATTCAATGCCCAGTTCTGGTTTGTGGTTGGGTTTCTCTTGCTAGCGGGCGGGCTTGGGCTTCAGTTCTGGCCAAGCCGGCGGCCAGCAGCTCTTGCGCCGACAGATGAACAATTCCTTGCCAAGTTGCTCAGTACGCCGGTGCAACCGACCGATGAGGAGTTGCTACGCGAGTTGTTCACAAAGCAAAGCGCCGCTGAAAAGTAATGATGATGTCGGACAATGTGTACGGGCAGGTTTGAAATCTGCCCGTACTTTACGGAGCGAGGCATGCGGCGGCGATGCTACCGCATGCCTCTATTTATCACGCTTACGGCACAATCACCGCCCGCCCAGCAATCTGCCGATTCTTGAAGTCGTTGATCGCTTGATTGATCTGATCCAACCGGTATTGCTGGCCATGCAGCTTGACCCGCCCCTCGGCATTCAGCTCCATCAATTCAACTAGCTCGACGTAGTTGCCGACGAGGCTGCCCTCGATTGCGATTTCGGTGATGATCATGTGAACGGTGGGCACATGCACGGCGCCACCGTAGCCGACCACATAATGGGTGCCGCCTTGGCGCAGCATCTGCCACGAGACCTGCTCGGCGCCCAATTCACCTACGAAGTCGATCACGGCATGTGCGCCGCCATGCGTCAGTTCCTTCACCTCTTGCACAATCGTGTCGCCGCCATCGAGCACATAGTGCGCGCCGAGATCGCGCGCTAGCTTGCGCGCCGCTTCCGAACGGTCAACCGCGATGATCCGCGCTCCGCATAGCTCGCGCACCGATTGCAGCGCGATATGGCCAAGGCCGCCGACGCCAAGAATGACGCAATACTGGCCGGGGGTCAGCTTGCGGGCCGCTTTCTTGGCGACCCGGTAAGCGGTAATGCCGGCATCGGCCAGCGGCGCGACATCGACCGGCGCCACGTTGGGGTTGAGCTTGATCAGTGCCCGTTCGTTAGTCAACAGATACTCGGCAAAGCCGCCATCACAGTTGAGGCCGGGGAAGCTGCCGTGCTCGCAGTACATGTCCTCGCCGCGCCGGCAGCCGAGACAAACCCCGCACGAACGTAACGGGTGGCAGATTACCGGATCGCCGACTTTGACCGAGGTTACGCCGGGGCCAACCTCTTCCACCCAACCTGCATTCTCGTGCCCAAGGATGTAGGGCAGCAAGGTGCGTTGCGGGTCTTGAATATCCTTCCATACTCCTTCAATAATGTGCAGATCAGTGCGGCACAACCCTGCCGCGCCAATCCGCACAATCACTTCGCCGGGTTTGGTAATCTTGGGCAGCGGCACATCCTCGAGTTGGAGCTGGACGTTGAGATGTTCATCGTACTCGTGCAGACGAGCAGCGCGCATAGGTTTATCCTCTCTATCCAATCATCAAGCGATCGCCGACGCTAGAATGGTCGTGTTGCCGTTCGGGGAAGAACTGAGTGCGCAGCAAGCCTTCGCATAGGCTTGTGTTGAACGCGATATTCAGCCGGGCCGAGCGCGAGTAGCGTAAATACGTAGCCAATTCAGTTTCAGCGATTGATTGGCCTGCAACCGTAGTGAAGAGTAGCGCTTCCGCTGCAACTGAGAGCTGTAAACGCCGACGCTTGTGCAGATAGCGAAGAAGATCGGCTGCTGCCAGTGGCACTCGGTGTGGCGGTGGCGAGAGGATCAGGTCTTCCCCCTGCACCTTAACGTCACCGAGGCGTAATGTCAGAATCGCGTTATCGGCAAGTCCAGCCTGTCGCATCCGGCGGATTAATACATCCTGCCGGGCCAGAAAGCCTTTGACGTTGAAGGTGTGGCGCAATACCTCCAGATCAGCGTTCTGATCCACATCGGCGGGGAAGGTCTCGGCAAAGCTGCGCCCGGCATTAACGCCACGGTTGATCTCGTCTTCGAGGCAGTTGTTGCGGACGAGCACCGTTACCTGTATGACTCCCGGCACCCGCCCGACTTCATCGCGAATGTCTTGCGACATCATAAAGACGAAGTTAGGCGCGCACCAAAAGGTGGGGACAGTGTAAGTAACGGTAACGTGCCCATCAGCGATCTGCACCTCGTTGACGAAACCCAACTCAGTGATCGGCGTGTCGAGTTCGGGATCGTAGACCTCGGCCAGCGCGCGATTGATCTCGGCAAGCGTGGGCATCGGCAGTTCCTTTCAGACGGTGGCCGGCGCGGCACCGTCGAGCACAACCGGCATATTCCGCAATTGCTCCTTCTTCGCTTCCGAGTCGATCCCGTAGAGCCGGGCTGCATTCAGGCCAAGAATCTTCTCTTTAGCTTCCATCGTCAGCTTGACGCCAAACTCAGCCTCAAGGTCTTCGGGCAGCTCAAAGGCCATAAACTTCTCAACCAGCCAACCCGGTGTCCACAGCGCATAGTCGCTAGCAAAGGTCAACTTGTCGGGGCCGAGCCAGTAAAGCAGGTTCGCCATCACTTCGGCGAAGTAGCGCGGGCGGGAATGGATGAAGGGCATAGCCACAGCGAGGCCGCCCCAGACATTCGTCTCTTGGGTCGCAATCCAGCAGAAGTCTTCGAGGCGCGGCAGGCCACAATGCTCGACGATAAAGGTAAGACCGGGAAAATCAGTGGCTACATAGTCAACGTCGGCCACATCGAACGAGTCGCGATCGAGCGGCCAGATGGTCGGACCTTTGTGAATGTGAATGTTCGTGATCCCGAGCTTTTCGCACTCTTCAAAGAAGCGATAGGCTTCTGGGGTATTCAACTTCCACCCCCGCGAGCCGTTGTGCCACTCGGCAGTATACAGCTTGACGCCTTGAATACCGTACTGTTGCTTAGCTTGGCGCAACGCATTCAGGCCGAGCGGGCCGTCTTCGCCATGACGCGGGTCAAACGAACCGTTGAGAATCACGCGCTCCGGGAAGGCCTCTTTGAGCTGGGCGTTGCGCTCGATTGGGTTGAAACCGGTGTGGTAAAACTCGAACAGGTTGGTTGACTGCAAGATGCACATATCGACATAGCCCTCGACAAAGAGGTCGCGGGCCATATCTTCGACCGAATAGCGCTCGTAGTGTTCGAGCGTCCACACCTTATCGGGCGGCGAGAGATTCTTGTGGTAAGCATAGAAGCAATCAATCCAACCCTTGCCCAACTTGCCGCGCTGATTCTCTGGGCTAGCATCCCACAGATGGGTATGGGCATCGATGACGAAGATCTCGCGGCCATCAGCAGTGCGGTACATACACTCCTCCTGTCTCCGATGACATGCCGGTCACCACCATTGTGACGGTCGATTAGCTGCATGTGGGGTTGAGAGCATCGTAACAGGAAAAGGGAGGGGGCGCGGTGAAAAAGCAGTGAAAAAACCGGCGGCATGAGTAGACGAGTGCGGGGAGGCATGGTATAACCAGAGTATCCACACCCAATTCCAAAGCTTGCTCGCGCAGGGAGGCGTTATGAGCGAAGCACCGCTGCACATTGCCGCTCCGGGAGACCTTGAGACGCTAGTTTGGCGGATAGCTACGTTACGCGAGCAATTCATCGCCAGCGGCGAGGTTGACCTCTCGCCAATGCGCGCGGTGATCCGCGATTCATGGCAACGCTGCCGGACGCTGGCGGTCAATGCCGAGGTGCAGCTTGCCCGTTTTGCCACAACCAGCGATCGGCAATTGGCCGAGCTCCGTGAACGGCACACAACCTTGTTACGCGCGGCGAGCCCAATCCTTGCCCGTCTGCGGGCTACACTCGGCGATGCCGGGTATGTGATTGCGCTCAGCGACGCTGAAGGCACGCTGCTGGACGTGGACGGTGATCCGCACTGCCGCCGGCGGCTAGCGCGCAAAGGGTTACTGCCCGGCAGCAATTGGAGCGAAGCGGTGGCCGGCACCAATGCGATCGGGGTCGCGCTGACAACCGGGCGCGTGGTGCAATTGGTGGGGGCCGAGCACTACTGTAGCGGCTGGCAAGATGTCACTTGTACCGCCGCGCCGGTTATTCATCCTGATGATGGACAGCTGATCGGCGTGCTCGACATCACTGGCGACTACCGGTTAGCACGCCCGTTCCTCACCGGCGTCCTTGCGGCTGCTGCTGCCGAAGTGCAGCGCCGCTACCGCTTGGAATGGGCCAGACAACCGGTTCGCCCGCGCACCTTCTCCGGTTGGACGCCGCCCATAGCGAGCGAGATTCCAGCGCAGACGGCGACTTCCCGGCCCGATCGCACCGCCCAGCTCGCCACAGCAATGCGCGCTATCAGCAACGCCTTTGATCCACAGTACACTCCAGCGGTCATCATCGAACAGATGGGCCGCCTGCTAGATGCCACTGGGGTGGCTCTAGTTGAAGGCGCATCGATTGATCGCTCGCACGCCTATTTCTGGACTGCGCCGGGAGAATCAGGGGAGCAGGCGCTGGCGATCTTACAAGCGGTGGTGCGCGATCCGGTTGCACTGGCATGGCGATCCATCCCTGAACCATTTGTTTACATGCCGCACCTGTTGCCAAAACTAGCCGGATTTCCGCTTCCTGATATTGGCGGTGTCATACTGGTGACGCGCCCGGCCCAATTATGGATGGCGACTGAGCAACAATGCGGCGCGATATTGGCGACTCATGGCGCGGCGATGCTGCGCTACGCCCGGCTGTACAACGACTTGCAGGCCTATGCCGCCCAAACCGAGGTCATTAACTCACTGGTCTTTTTTCTCAGCACCTTGCTCGATCCGGTGCGCCAGCTTGATATAGTCGTGCAACGCATCCTCGCCATCACCCGGCTCGACGCTGGGTTGATCGCACTGAAAGAAGATCAGCGCCTCACCATTGCCGGCACACTGCAGAGCGCCATCGATCAAGCGCAGATAGCAGCCCTGATCGAGACCGTCTTTGCCACCGGCCAACCAGCGTGGCTCTGCCGGCGCCATGCCGCGACTGAACCACTGCCGTGGCCGTTAGCCGATTTTTGCGATCTGGTGGTGCTGCCGCTAATGGTGAATGCCACTGGCGCTGGCGTACTCGTGATCGGTAGCCACGCTCACCGCCATATCAGCGGCGAAGATTTGAGTTTGTTGCTCACCATTGCGCAGCAATTGGGGTTGGCGCTGAGCAATGCGCGCCTGCGGCAAATAGCGAGCGAGAACGAGGCATTACGGCAAGCCAATCAGCTTAAGAGCGCCTTTCTAGCCAGCGTCTCGCACGATCTACGCTCGCCGCTAACCGCCATCCGCGCCTCAGTTGAGGATCTCCTCGACCGACAGCATGCCGTTTCGGTGACTGAAAATCGGGCCTTGCTGTGCAATATCGCCCGCGAAACCACCCGCCTCAGCCGGTTTGTCGATCAACTGCTCGATCTATCGCGTATCGAAGCCGGAACCTTGCCGATCGACCGCGAGTGGGTTGAGCTGGCAATGCTGGTGAAGGATGTAGTAACGAGTTTTGGCCAGCACGATCCAGGATGCCGCATCGAAACCTTCATCTCGCCAACCTTGCCGCTACTCTACATTGATCCGATCTTGCTGGCGCAGGTGTTGTGGAATCTGATCGAAAATGCGCACAAATATGGCCCACCAACGGGGCCGGTCACAGTGGAAGCCTTCTGCACCAGCACCCAGTTGGTGATCAGCGTCGGCGATCGCGGACCGGGGATTCCGCCCGCCGAACGGCAGCGCATCTTTGAACGGTTCTACCGGCTCGAACGCGACCGGCGCAGTCATCGCAGCGGTAGCGGGCTGGGGCTAGCCATCTGTCACGGTATTGTCACCGCCCACGGCGGCAAGATCTGGGTTGATGATCGTCCGGGGGGTGGGAACGTGTTTCGGATCGTGTTACCACTGGTGAGCGACGAACCGCCAGTGTGGCTGGGTGATGACAAGTCAGCATGAAACAGCGCATTCTAATTGTCGATGACGATCCGGGGATTGTCGCCGCGATCACGCCGGCGCTGCGGGCGCAAGGTTACGAGGTGTCCGCTGCCCATGACGGCGAAACGGCGCTGGCAGCGTTCCGGCAGGTGGGGCCGCATTTGGTGCTGCTTGATCTGGTGATGCCGAAACTGGGCGGTATTGGCGTTTGCCAGCAGATTCGCCAGCAAAGCGCAACACCGATCATCGTCGTGAGCGTCAAAGGCGCGGAAGCTGATATTGTCACCGCGCTCGACAATGGGGCCGATGATTATCTGGTCAAACCCTTCAGGCTGAGCGAATTGCTGGCCCGGATTCGGGCCGTGTTGCGGCGAAGCCGTGCCCCACAGCCGCTGATCCAATGCGCCGATTTGGTGATCGACACCACCCGGCGGATCGTCTTGCGGCAAGGTCAACCAGTGAGCTTAACCCCGATCGAGTACGCCGTGCTGGCCGAACTGGTGGCGCACCGCAACGGCGTGGTCACGGCGCGCCAAATCGTGCAGCGGGTATGGGGTCCGCAGTATGCCGACGCGACCGATTACGTCAAAGGTGTCATCCGGCGGCTGCGAGTCAAACTCGAACCCGATCCCGCCCACCCGCGTTACATCATCACAGAACCGCACGTCGGCTACCGGTTCAACGACGCCTCCGGTACGGTATCGTCGCCGTCATCGCCGTAGGAATAGTGCGGCGCAATGTCCTGAAAGTAAGAACATTGTAGCGCAATGTCCCTCCCTCACAGAATCGCAATCCGAATGCCCCCCACGGTTTAACGCCCGCTGTACTTATGGCAACAGACGGGTAGCTCAGCATGCACCGCAATCAGCTCACGCCATTGACATCACGATACGTTCCAATAGTATCGTTCGTTCGAGTCAATACGTCGTCTTTATAATAGCGAAGGAGGCCGTTTTGTTCGAAAGCGCACCAAGCGACAGAGCCACGCATGCAGGTTAGGCAATGCAACGACAATCGTATCTTCAGGAACCACTGTATCGTTTTGTGAAAGGAAGCTGACTTATGCGCATCCGAACTGCAATCATCGCCGTTATCGTTACGCTCAGTCTCTTCCTCAGTGGCATGCGCGCCGCTATTTATGCGTCGCTCTCCGCTATCCCCGCGGAACGCCTGCTTAACCCCGACGGCACCCTGCGAATTGACAGTGCCTCCAGCGGCACGCTTGACGTGAGCGGCTGGTAGGTCGCCCTCGACCCGCAGCGAGGAGCCGTTTTCCAGTCCCTTGCCAGCGGCGCTGCGCAACGGACGAACCTCAGCGCTAATCCCAACACGCTGAACCGCTGGGTCTCCGCCCTCGTGGTGAGCGGTAGCAACCTGTACGTGGCGGCGACTTCTTCGACGCCGCCGGTATTCCTCAAGCCGATTACGTGATCGCTTACCTCGTACTACCATCGGTACAAGCCATCACCCGCATCAAGCCAAATTCCATCAACAATACCAGCGTGCAGTTCCAAGTCACCTTCGATGAACCGGTAGCGGAGGTGGACACCGCTGACTTCGCCCTGACCGCCACTGGCACGCTCAGCGGTGCGAGCATTACGAATGGCAGCGGCGCGACGTACACAGTCATTGTCGCCGTTGGTGCTGGCACGCTGCGCCTCGACATACCGGCTAGCGCTACGATTGCTGACTTAGCCGGGTTGAGTGTGAACAACCTCCCCTTCACGACGGGCGAGAGCTACCTTATCCCTGCGCGGATTTACGTGCCGCTGGTACAGCGGTAAACACCGGTCGGAACGGCGAATTCACGGGCCGGGAGCGTGCTGCTCCCGGCCCGATGGTTGTCCATCACCCCGGCATGCCGCGCGCCACGTACCGCGTCTGCCGGCAACACCGTAGCGGTGTAAGGCTATGAAGGCGCAATGTCCCTACGAGGTCACCTTTTGCGCTAACAACATATGTAATGCCGAATGGTCAAGATCGCCGTGCCCACGCGCAACCAACGTCTCGTAGCGGGTGATGGTATCGCGCAAGTGAGGCAGCTCGATCCCTGCTGCTGCCGCCATCGCCGCCGCCATGCGCAAATCCTTGAGCTGCGTCGTTACTTTGCCACCGGGGATGTAGCGTCGCGCTGCCATGCGCGCGCCGTGGATCTGCAACACTTTCGAGTCGGCAAAGCCACCGGCCAGCGCGGCGCGGAGCAGTGCCGGATCAAGGCCATACGCCTCGGCTAAGACGGTTGCTTCGGCGACAGCCTGTATGGTCAAACCGACAATCAGTTGGTTGATGACTTTAGCAGTATGGCCAGCCCCAGCCGGGCCAACGTGAGTCGGTCGGCCCAATGCGCTGAGTATTGGCCACGCCCGCCCCACATCAGCATCCGCGCCTCCCACCATAATCGCCAGCGTACCTGCTGCCGCCCCTTCTGGGCCACCCGACACCGGCGCATCAACCCACCCAATCCCGCGCGCGGCCAGTGTCGTCGCGTGTGCCTGTGAACGCAGCGGGTCGGAACTACCCATATCGATCACCAATTGGCCGGGTTGTAACAGCGGATCAAGCCGTGAGAGCAGATCATCAACTGCCGCCGAGTCGCTCAGCATCAGAATCAGCACATCCGCGTGCGCCGCTTCCGCGAGCGTGGTCGCCAGCGGAATCCCGGCGGTAAGTTCGGGATCGAGCGGCGAGCGATTCCAACCCACCAACGACCAACCGGCAGCCAACAAGGTGCGGGCCATCGGCCGGCCCATCAAGCCAAGACCAAGCAACGCCACCGTCATTGGGCCACCCCCGGCGCCATTGTGCGCTCCATCAACCGGCGCAAGCGCACGGTGGAATGGTTCGTTTCGTAGGCGACATCATCCCAACGCACCACAGCCCCGGCTGGAATCGGGCGCAGGGTACGGATGCCGTGAGCAAGACCGATCGGCAACGCGCCGGCAGCCACCGAATCGGCAGCCGGCATCAGCTTACCGTACACCGTGTAGCCACCCTCGCCATCGAGCGCCTCACCCTCGGCGAGATCACGCTTAGCCACCGCCACCACATCACCCAGAAACGCTTGCGGACAACCGGTCGCCTCGTGGCGCAAACCCACCCGCAACACCGAGATCGGCAACTCAAGGCCGATCAAGTGGTAAGGACGGTAGAGCGCGCTGTAGACGCCGCTTGAATCGGTGACAAGACCATATTCGGCAAAACAACGCCGCACGTAGTCGTCGGGCGCGGCAAAGACCACGTAGACTCCCCAGCGCAGATCGCGGAAGACTGGGCGGCCATCGCGTTCGAGCGACGAGACCACCTCAACGGTGCCGGCGTGGGCCAGTTGACCGCCAGCCGTCTGCGGGCGCAAGACGTGAGCTAAATCATCGACCCCGCACGGCGGGAAGGTAAGGCCATGGGGTTGCGGGTGCAAATGGCATGCATTCGCCACCGCCGCCATCTCGATCGCCGACTTGGTACCGTCGAGAAAGGAATTGAACATCTGCGGGTTCATTCCGCCAGCGGCAGCCTGCTCGGCGCTGAGACCGTAATACTGCCAGACAGTTTCTGGCGTGCTTTGGTGGTAATGGGGCAGATAGCGCGTGCCTTTACCGGCGCAAATCACCTCAAAGCCACAAGCCCGCGCCCACTCCACCTGCTCGGCAATCAGGGCCGGCTGATCGCCATAAGCCAGCGAGTAAACAACGCCAGCTTCGGCGGCGCGGCGAGCGAGCAACGGGCCAACCAGCGCATCAGCCTCGACATTCACCATCACAATGTGGCGACGGTGCTCGATCGCGAGCAGACAGTGCGCCACCCCCGCCGCCGGCACGCCGGTTGCTTCGACGATCACATCAAGGCCATCGGCGGCAATTAACGCTGCGGCATCGTCACCTACATACGTAGCACCGGTCTTGAGCGCATCGGCTAGCGATCCCGCAGCATATTGTTCGACAGGCCAGCCGGCCCGCGCCAGCGCCGCCCGCGCCCGATCGGGCGCCAGATCGGCGACGCCAAGCACGTGCAAACCGGCCACCCGGCGAGCCTGCGCCAAAAACATTGTGCCAAACTTCCCGGCCCCGATCAAGCCTACCCGCAACGGGCGCCCCTCGGCCACCCGGCGAGCCAGCAGCGCGAGCAGATCATTCATATCCCTTCTCCTTATGTATGCACCCACCATAGAAAAAAGAGACAGGGGATATTGGCCCGCCTCCCTCATCGCTACTCCCAAAAACTCATCGGCGTGTCATATTGTACCCGATCTGATTGTGGTACACTGCTAGTATGCAACACCAACTCGCGCAACACCTCCGCCAACTCAGCGCCCAACGCTGGCGCCAGCACGCGATCGAAACACTGGTGCGCACCGTCAGCATTGGCTTCATCATTGCCTGCATTGGCACCATCTTGCCAATATTAGGGATCGCGCCATTAGCCCGCCCGCTGCTGGGGTGGATCATTGCCGGCAGCGCCATTCTTGGTGGTATGCAAACGCTAGCCTTCCGCTTAACACCCCAAATCGCGGCCCGGCGGCTCGATCGCCGGTTTCGGTTGCAGGAGCAATTGAGTACCGCGTTGGAATTGAACGGCGAGCCAAGCGGGGTCGCGGCCCAGCTAGCGCAGCAAGCCCAAGAGAGTGTCAAACGCATTCAATATTATGTCAATCGAACACGACAGCCGCTCTGGCCGGAAGCGTTGATGTTAAGCGCGCTCCTGCTAGTCTTGGCTGGATTGCTGGCACTGGTGGAGCGACCGATCCCGCCGGTTGGCAGCGCTGAGCCGTTACCTCCTTTAAACCGGCCCGATCCAGTGGTCGACGCACCCGCGCCGGAGCCGCCACCGCTCGCCGGGGAGCCAACCGCTCTAGGTGGGACTGATCCGGGTGTATTGTCGGCGCTCGCCGATGCGTTGCGTGATCAGAGCATTACCCGCCCGGCGGCTGAGGCGTTGGATCGGGGTGACATTGCCGGCGCGGCTGATGCATTGCGTGAACTGGCCGATCAGATGGGCGAGATTTCGCCGGCAGCGCGAGAAGCCATAGCCCAAGCGTTGCGGGAAGCGGCGCGTGACATTGCGCAAGTGCGGCCCGATCTGGCCGATCAGATGCGAGCTACGGCTGACGCACTGCAATTCGGCGATGCGCTGGCCGGCGCCACCGGAGTTGAGGCGCTGGCCGATGCGCTCGAGCGCCAACCAGCCGTGCCGGTAGCCGATGGCGGCGGCGGCGGGGCCGGCAACGCTCCCGGCAGTCAACGCCGTGAGCAAACGTTTAGCCCGCTGGGTGCCGATGGCAGGCCGTTCGAGCTCGAAAGCAGCGGCACCGGTCAAATATCGGCTGCTGGTGCAAACACGGGGCAAGCTGGCAGCGACCAGCCGGGTGGATTATCGATCCGGTCGAGCAGCAACAGCGCCGGCGGCCCCGTGCAAGCTGCCGACGATCCGCTGCATATTCCTTCGGATGTACGCGATGTGGTTCGCAACTATTTTTCGCCGTAAACCGGCTGTCGTTGAACCGCCTCTGTTTGATGAAGCCTTCTTGCGCCGGCTTGAACGGCTCAGCCTGCAGGCGCAACGCACCCTACGCGGCACGCCAACTGTGGGCCAACACCCCAGCCGCCAGCAGATGCCGGCGATCATTTTTAATGACCATCGTCCTTACGTGCATGGCGATGATCCGCGCTATCTCGACTGGCATGCCTACGCGCGCCAAGAACACTTGCTGGTGCGCCTAGGTGAGATCGAGCAAGAGGTGGCGGTGAGTATGATCGTTGACACCTCGCGCAGTATGGCAACCGGTGAACCAGCACGACTACGATTGGCGCTCCAATTGGCTGGCGCGATTGGTTATCTTGCGTTAGCCCATGGCGATCAGGTTACGGTGTTGGCTAGCGGGCAAACGGGGCCAGTGTTCGGGCCGGTGCGTGGCAAAGCACTGGCCGTCAGCCTTTTTCGTCACCTGCGCGCGCTGGCGCCGGGCCATCAGACCGATCTGGCGCAAGCGACGCAGCAAGTCGTGCAGCGGCGACCACAGGGCGGATTGGTGCTCGTGATTTCCGACCTGCTGACGCCGATGCCAATTGAAACGATTGCTCAATACTTACCGGCTCCACGTTGGCAAGTGCTGGTGTTGCATTTGCTGAGCCAAGCCGAGTTGGAACCAACCCTGTATGGCTCGCTCGAGTTAGTTGATAGTGAAACGGGTGAGCAGTTGGTGATCGACCTTGATGACGAGACGCTGGCTGCCTATCGTGCGGCGGCGCATGCATGGCGTTCAGCGATTGCTCAGCGCTGCACTGCGCGCGGGATGGCGTATGCGCCAGTGATGGTGAATTGGCCGCTCGAACGCCAGATCATCCCGTTTTTGCGTGTGCGACGGTTTTTAGGGTAATGGTAAGGGTGCGAAGGGCTGGAAACGCAAAGGTGCCAAGAGCACCAAGGACGTGAAGGAAGCATACTGTGAGTTTATGACGTGGGAATGCCATGACCTTGCTTGCTCCGCTTGGTTTACTTGCACTCTTGACCTTGCCGGTAATTGTCATCTTGCATCTGAGGCAAGCACGCCGGCGACGTACTGTGGTACCTTCACTCCTGCTCTGGCAACAGCTCGTGCCACGGCCAACCGCCCATCGCCGCCGGCGATTACGCTGGAGCTTGCTACTGTTCCTGCATTTGTTAGGAGCATTCCTTATCGGGTTCGCGTTAGCCCAACCCCAACTCCCCTTGCCGTGGCTGGGTTCAGTGCGAGCGACCGCGATCCTGATCGATACCTCTACCAGTATGGCACTGCGCGAAGGCGGCAACGCCCGGCTCGAACGCGCGCGCCAACAGGCCGCTACCTTCATTAGGCAGATGCGCGGCGCCGATCAGGTCGTGCTGATCAGCGCCGGGCCGCAGGCACGCCTGATTGACCGCGGTAGCAGCGCCGATGCGGCACGCCTGCTAGCGGCACTCGAACAGGTGACAGTCGAAGGTGCGGGTAGTGATGTGAACGGTGCGCTGACCATCGCCGAAACTTTTCTGCTCGACCAACCCGGCGCACGGGTGGTCTGGTTGACCGATGGCGCCTTACCTCTGCCTGATCTCACCGTTTTACGGCTGCCGCTCCAGATCGAAGTGCTTGGCACGGATCAACCGAACCGCGCCGTCGTCACGCTCGCCGCGCGATCAGGCAACGCCGGCGCAGTGCATGTCTACGCCCGGCTAGCGAACCATGGCAATCAACCGTTCCGCGGCACCGTGCGGCTGCTGGTTGATGAACGGATCAGCCGCAATGAAGCGGTGAACATGCGTCCCGACACCGCTTTGGAATTGGCATGGACATTACCCGGCCCAGCGCAACAGATCCGGTTGGAATTGAACGGCAACGACGGCTTGCCGCTCGACGATGCGGCGGTGGTGAATGTCAGCGGCCAGCGCCCGATCAATGTTGTGTTAGTTGCTAACGACGCACCAGCACTGGCGCGGGCCTTGCAAGCGATGCCGGAAGTGCGGCTGACCACCGTCGATCCAGCGGCGTTTGTCCCCGACGCCGCTGCCGATCTCACGATCTTTGTGAACACGCAACCTCGACGCTGGCTAGCGGGTGCCATGCTGATCATCAATCCTCCGGCTGGTGAGTTACTCCCCAGTAACGGCCCAACTCCCGCCGGAACGACGCTCACCTTTACCCCTGCCGGTGAAGCATTGTTGCGCGATGTCAATCTGGGCGGGATCGCGTGGGGTCGAATTGCCGCAATCGAACCGCCAGCGTGGCTGACCCCGCTCGCGCTCAGCGATGGCATTCCGCTAATCCTGCGCGGAAGATTCGAGCACAGCGAGGTGGCGGTCTGGAATTTCGATGTAGCGAACGAAGCGCTTACCACACGGTTAGCCTTTCCGCTGCTCGTCGCCCGCACCGTGCGCGATCTGACCCCGCCGCCCGCGCCGGTTGCGTTGATCCTCGGCGCGCCGCTGGTTTACCAAGCCGATATTCGGGCAACGCAACTGACTGTGATTGACCCCAACGGAAACAGAACGACGATCGCCGTGCAGCCGGCCATTCCGGCCACCATCGAGCCAAGGCAAGTCGGAGTCTACCGCGTGCAAGAGTGGGCGGGTGACCAACTCCTGCGCGAAACGCAGTTTCCAGTGAACGCCGGCGCCATCGGCGAAGCGGATCCAACGCCGCGCTTTGCCAGCGCCGCCATCGGCGCAGCGCCGGTGCAAACGCCGGTAACCCGCGCCGCGGCGCCGCAACCGCTGTGGTCGTGGCTGATCATTGCTGCGATCATCGTCTTGATTGGCGAATGGTTGTACATCCAACGCCGGCCCCAAGTGGAGGCGCGATGATCTGGCAATCTCCTCATCTATTCTGGCTGTTGTTGGCGTTGCCGGCATTAGTGCTAATCTGGCGGCGAGCTGGCCAGCGCTTGCCGTGGCCGGTGGTTGGGATGAGAATGCTCATTGTCGCCTTCCTGATCACCGCACTGGCAGATCCGATCTGGCAACAACCGGGAGCGCCAGCAACCGGCCCACTCCTTGTACTGTACGATCAATCGGCTAGTCTCACTGCGGATGGGCAGGCAGCAATCCGCGCCGAGGCCCAAGCTATCGCCGATGCCAGCGGCCCGACCACGCGCCTGCTGGCGTTTGGTGCCAATGTGGTGGCTGGCGGTGATCGGTTGCCCGATAGCGCCGGCAGCGACCTCGCCGCCGCGTTACGAATGGCCCGCCAACTGTTGCCCGCTGGCGGCAGAGTGATTGTGATTAGTGACGGCCAGCATACCGGCGGCAATGTTTTGGCCGAAGCGCATCGCGCTGCGCAGGCTGGCATCCAGATCGATGTGCGTTACGTCGCCCCGCCAACTATTGCAGAAGTTGCCATCACCCGACTCGACCTGCCGGCCTTGCTCCGTAGCGGCGAGGTATTTGACCTCACTATCACAACCGTCTACCGCGCTCTGCACAGCGCCGAACCGCTGGCTGCCCGACTGCGGGTATGGGCCGATGAGCAACTGCTCGGCGAAGAACCGATCTTTATTCCACCCGATCAGCACCAGTTCACCATCACCCATACCGCCGGCGAACCGGGAATCTTGCGCCTGCGCGCCGAAGTGATCCCCGTCGGCAATGACACATTTCACGCCAACAACACGGCGGCAGCGACGGCACTGGTGATACCGCCGCCAACAATTCTCCTGCTTGAAGGTTATCGCGATGGCGGCACCATGCTCGCCGCAACGCTGCGCCAGTCCGGCATGCTCGTGGAACGCCTGCCGGCGGCGTCGTTACCAGCCAATCTCGACCAGCTTACCGCCTATGACGGCATTGTGCTGGTGGATGTGCCAGCCAACCAGTTGTCATTCGAGCAGATGGCTGCCCTGCGCGAAATTGTGCGCAGCGAAGGCAAGGGGCTGACGGTGCTCGGCGGCAAGCAGTCGTTCACCCTCGGCGGCTACGCTGAGACACCACTGGCCGAGGCGCTGCCGCTAGTGATGACGCCGCCGCCACGCCCGCAACGCACACCGGTATCGCTCTTGCTGATCATCGACCGCTCGGCCAGTATGAGCGCCACATTTGGCGTGAGCAAATTTGACATGGCCAAAGAAGCGGCTATCCTCGCCCTCACCGCCCTGCAACCGAGCGACCGAATCGGTGTGTTGGCGTTCGATACCGATACCTTGTGGACGGTGCCATTCCAAGCGGTGGGTGAAGGTGCTAACGTTGCCGCTTTACAAACGCAGATCGCGACTATGCCGCTCGGAGGCGGCACCAACATCGAACGGTCACTGGCAGTTGGGCTGCCGGCGCTGGCCGCTGAGCCGCACAGCGCGCGCCACGCTGTCTTGTTAACCGACGGACGCAGTTACTTTAATAACTACTCGCGCTATCAGCAATTGATCGAGACTGCCCGCGCCGAGCAGATCACCCTTTCCACCATCGCGATTGGGCTAGATGCCGACACCGAGCTGCTCGAACAATTGGCGCAATGGGGCAATGGACGCTATTATTTTGTGGC
This sequence comes from uncultured Chloroflexus sp., assembly GCF_937951745.1. Taxonomy (GTDB): domain Bacteria; phylum Chloroflexota; class Chloroflexia; order Chloroflexales; family Chloroflexaceae; genus Chloroflexus. Next base: position 7,687 of record NZ_CALFBQ010000076.1, on the reverse strand, counting down.
TGACGCCGCTGACTTACCGCGCATCACGCTGCAAGAAAGCGAAATTGCTGGCGCTGAACTCACGGTCGAACAACCGGTATCGGCCCTGCTCAAGCAACCGCATCCGTTGGTGCGCAACCTTGATCCGCGCGCACTGCCGATCCTTGATGGCTATATCGCGCTGCAACCACGCCCTGAAGCTACTATCGTGCTCGAAAGCTCAGCGGACGATCCATTGCTAGCGGTCTGGCAATACGGCTTGGGTCGCAGCGTGGCGTGGACGGCGAGCGCCGCTGCGCCGTGGGCGACGAAGTGGCCGGGATGGCCCGAATACGATCGGTTCTGGAGCCAGATTGTGCGCTATACGCTGCCTACGCCCGATAGCGGGCCGTTGCAAGTGCGGGTTGAACCGACGGCTGCCGGGGCGCGGCTAGTGGTTGCAGCGCAGACGGCAGGAGGAGTGCCGATCGATTTGGCGCAGGCCAGCGCGCGCGTCACCCTCCCCGACGGGAGCGAGCAGAGTGTCAGTTTGGCACAGATAGCGCCGGGTACGTATGCGCGTGAGCTGGCCTTGGCCACAACCGGGCCGTACCAGATCACCGTTGCCTTGTTCGCCGGCGGGCAAACTCTCCAGCGCAGCATCGGCTACGTATTACCGCCCCCGGCTGAGTATGCGCTTACCGATCCAGCGCAGGGGGAAGCCCTCTTGCAACAGATCGCCACCATCACTGGCGGGAGTCTGGAACCGACGCTGACAGCAACAACCGTGCCGCCTATATCATCCACCGTTACATATCTCTGGCCGCTGCTAGCGGGGCTAGCCTTGGCGCTCTGGCTAGCGGAAATTGCGCTGCGGCGGAATCGGTTCGCGTTATGAAACGTAAGCTTTGCTATGATTCCAGCTATCGACACCATCATCACCACCGCTATTCACGAACGCATCTTCCCCGGCGCGGTCGTTTTGGTCACACAGGATGATCGCCTGATCCACGCCGCCGCTTACGGCACGACTATGTACGATGATCCCGGCACCAGACCGGTGACGCTCGATACCATCTACGATCTCGCCTCGCTGACTAAAGTCTTTACCGCAACTGCGGCGCTGCGCTTACATGACGCCGGAATGCTGCCGCTCGACCGGCCAGTGCAGCACTGGCTGCCGGCGCTACAGGCTAGCGGCATCACGGTGCGCCACTTGCTCAGCCATCAAAGCGGGTTGGCTGTGCAAATGGCACCGCTGGCCCGCGCCGGCGCCCATACGATCCGGCAAACGGTGTATACGGCGACACCTAAGCACCCACCCGGCAGCGTGACCGAATACGCCAACCTCAACACCTTTCTGCTCGGCGAGCTGGTGGCAGTGATTTACGGCGGCCCGCTCGACCAAGCGATCAGCGAGCTGGTCTGCGCACCGCTCGGCATAGAAGAGACCCGTTTCCGCCCGCCAGTGGAATGGCAGCCACGGATTGCCCCTACCGAATGGGATGAGGCATGGCGCGGCGGTCTCGTCCATGGTGTCACCCACGACGAGAGTGCCTATGCGCTGGGCGGCATCGCCGGCCATGCCGGCCTATTTGGCATTGCAAGCGAAACGCTGCGCCTTGTGCAACTCTTCTTGCGCGACGGGGCATGGGAAGGCCAGCAGCTCTTGCGCTCAGAAACGACACACGCCGCGCTGACACCACAAACCGAGCGCACCGGGCAACCGGTCAGTGGATTGGGCTGGATGCTCCGACGGCCATATCTGGGACCAGCCATCACGACCGGATTCGGCCACAGCGGGTTTACCGGCCCGATCATGGTTGGGATTCCTCAAGAACGGCTTGCCATCATTGTGCTGTGTAACCGTACTTACCCGCACCGCACCCCGCCGCCATACCGGCATCACGCAGTGGTAGCGGCAATTACGCAAGCGGTCTGGCAAACCATCACCGGCTGGCCCTAGCATGATACCCTCTGCCCACGCTTAGCGGCAGTCATGCAGTCTGCTATCGTATGGAGTGCAGCAGTTTTCCTGCCGCACGTATATCAGATCGAAGCGAATTGATATAATACAAGCAGAGCCTTGCAACATATGTAGGGAGGCATCAAGATGAGCCGCAAACGCTACCAACAATGGTTTCGCATCTTAAGCGCAGTAATCATCGGCATCCTCGTGCTGGCGCTGGTGGTGACGGCCATGATGCCATATTAAGCAGAAAGGATGTACCACATGCCCTATACCATGCTCTACGATGGCAACTGCCGGATGTGCCGCCAACAAGCTGAGTGGGTCGCGATGTACGACGAGCAGCGCCAAATCGAATTGCTTGACGCTAACAGTACGGCTGCCCGCGAGCGGTTTCCGCAGATTAGCCACGAGGAAGCGATGGGGCAACTGCACGTCGTCGGGCCAGACGGGACAATCTATCGCGGAGCTGAAGCGGTTCGCGAACTCTTGTTGCGGCTGCCAGCCTTACGCGGGTTAGGCGAACTGATGAGTCTGCCCGGCGCGCTGACAGTGGCTGGGCCGATCTACAACTTTATTGCCCGCAACCGCTACCTCTTCGGGGGCAATCCTGTCTGCGACGACGGATCGTGCCGGCGAGCGTAGATGGGCAGACAGCACTTAGAAACACGAATACAGTAGATGGCCGTGGAAGGCGTTGGTTTCCCCTCACCCCCGTCCCCTCGTCCGCTGGAGCGGGCGAGGGGCGCTGCTACGTTCCGCTCGAGCAATCTCGTTGCCGCCCACCCAGCGACGCCGCACAGCACACAAAGACGCACGTGCAACAGGGGTTAGGTTCACCGCGTCGCCTTTCCCCGCTGCGCTCTCAGCGCCCTCTGCGGTAAACAATGCCCCCTCCCGCAAGGTAGGAACGGGAACCGGGGGGCGAGCCATCAACCCGCGCAGCAGGCTGCGTACCCGCAGCCCAGACCTGAAGGGCCGGGGCAAAGCATAGCCACAAAGAGACACACACGAAAAAGTGGTGGGTTTTTGGGGCTGTTCGAGACCCCACCCCCATCCCCGTCTCTGCGAGGGGAGGGCAAGCACCTTCCGCCCCTCGAGGGGGTGAGCTAGGTTAAGGGCAATTCCCCCGTGACATTACGCCGGGCAAAGCGCGGTGAAGCAATCCCCACGACCGCGGGACAGATACCTAGAGGCATGCTACCCGCCTGAGTGGGAGATTGCTTCGGAGGCTATGCCCCTCGCAATGACAACAGGGTTACGCTCTCACAATGACCGATGGCCACTTACGCCAATTCCAACGTATGCCGCTTGCGTAGCCGATCGAACCGAAACGGGGTAAGATCGTACTGCATTGAGCCTTGCCCAACCAGATCGGCCACGATCTCGCCGATTAATGGGGCAAACTTAAAGCCATGGCCGGCGCAGGGAACAGCAATAATAATTTGGCTATATTCAGGATGGCGATCAATGAGGAAATCGCCATCAGGCGTATGGGTATAGCGACACGTCTCGGCGCGTATCAGCCGGGTCGCAAAACCGGGAAGCGTCTGTTCGAGCCGGCGCGCGATCCGTTCGTTCTCAGCCGGATCGGGGAGTGGCGGCGGTTCGTAGGGGTTATGCACCAGCGGACCAACACCGTGGCGCCCGGCCTTCACCCCTTCACCGAGATCGGGGAAACAGATGAGTGGTGGTTCAGTGCCACTGTCGTGATCGATGACCACCGGCAGATAGCCTACCTTGCTTAACACCCGGTCGCGGGGCAGAAAACAGGCAGCTTGCTCGCGGGTGACCAGCAATGGAAATGACACGCCAAGACTGCGCAGCAGCACCGGCGTATACGAGCCGGCGGCGATCACAACCCGCTGCGCGCGATAGGTTGCGCCAGCAGCATCAACCCGCACACCAGCCCCATCTGGTGCAATACGATCGACCCGCACCCCCACAGCAATGGCAGCGCCATAACGGCGCGCCTGTTCTATAAATGTCGCCACACAGCGCGAAGCCGGCAACACCCCGCCATCCGGTTGGTACAAGCCTATAGTCTGATCAGAGATCGAGAGTTGGGGAAAGTGTGTGCGCAGTTCAGATGCTGATAACTGTGCAAACGTCACTCCGGCAGCAGCGAGATTGGCGGCCCGCGCTTGGAGGGACGGCAAATCGGCTACTCCTAGCTCAAGCGCACCGGTTTTGATGAGCAATCGTTGGCCAGCATCAGCTTCGAGATCAGACCATGCCTGCCGGGAGGCGATGGCCAGTTGCGTATAGTGTAGTTGGGGATAGGCGTAGCTGATCAAACGCGACAACCCATGCGAACTTCCGCGCGCATGCCCGATAGCAAACTGTTCGAGCAGCAGCACCCGCCGTCCGCGCCGGGCAAGCGCATACGCTGTCGCCGCGCCCATCACCCCGCCGCCTACAATCAACACTTCGAGCATACGCATAACGCGCCTCGCTTCGCGGAGCTGCTAGTTGTCTATTTGAATCATACCACCTTGCGTTACAGGGGGGAAAAGAGCGGGCAGTCTCACTCGCGGCGATCTTCGCGCCAGCGGAAGACAAACTGCTTATCGCCGGGCCGATCACGACGGAAACGCCAGAGGCGGGTCGGGCGACCGCGTCCCTCGCGCATATAGGGAGTCTCTTCGAGAATACCGGCCTCTTTGATTTTGCGGTAGAAGTTGCCTTTATCGAGCTTCTCACCCAGAATTTGTTCGTAAATATGCTTTAATTCAAGGATTGAGAAGAGTTCGGGCAATAATTGGAATGCCAGCGTCGTATATTCGAGCTTCGAGCGCAAGCGCGAGAGGGCATAGGCCAGAATCTGGTCATGATCGAAGGCCAGTGGCGCCGGCACATGATCGACCGGAAACCAGCGCACGTCGCTGTTTTCATCGCTAGCGCGGATCGTCTGGGCATCGGCGCGCACCAGCGCAATGTAGGCCACACTGATCACACGGTGGCGCGGATCGCGTTGGACATCACCGAAGGTGTACAGTTGTTCGAGGTACACATCGCGCACCCCGGTCTCTTCTTCAAGCTCACGCCGCGCCGCCTCTTCCAACGACTCATCAAGCCGGATGAATCCGCCCGGAATCGCCCAGCGCCCTTGGAATGGCCAGCGCTTGCGTTGCACCAATAACACATGCAAGGTGCGATTGATCAAGCTGAAGATGACAACATCAACCGTTACCGCCGGTAATTGGTATTTGCTGACATCGTAGAGAGCTGGACGTTCATCCTGCATGATCGAGCCTTTCCTCCGGTTGCACTTTAGTGTTATTCATACACTAAAATAACCTCCATGTCAAGTCATCGCCGCAGCTGCCGCGCCGAGCAAGCCGGCTTTTGGTTCAAGGATGACATGCAGCGGCACGTGGGCCAGCAGGTCACTAAAGCGACCCTTATCACGGAAGATCTGCAAGAAGCGTTCGCGTTTGATCAACGAGAGCACCCGTGGCGGCAAGCCGCCGCCGATATACACCCCGCCAGTCGCCAACACCTTCAGGGCCAGATTACCGGCTTCGGCGGCGAGAATATCCACAAATAACTCCAGCGCCGTGCGCGCCACCAGACACATCCCCTCGGTTGCCATCCCCGCCTGCACAATAATCGGCGTCGGATCAGCCGCCGCAGCCAATTGTTCGGCAACCGCCGGCGTCTCGCGCTGGAGGAGCCGGTCACGCACGAAGGCGTACAAGTTTGGAATGCCAATCCCTGAACAGACGCGCTCGTAGCTGACGTGATTGAAGCGTTGGTGGAGATAATCGAGCAGGTCTTTTTCCACCTGATTGCGAGGCGCAAAGGTTGCATGCCCACCTTCAGAGGGATGCGGGCGGTAGCGTGTACCATCCCACGTCAAGAACGCCTCACCCAAGCCGGTGCCCGGCGCGATCACGCCGATCGCACCACCGGCTACCGGTGCGCCGGGCGTGAGGGTCGCTAAATCGTCAGGCTCAAGGATCGGCACTGCCTGCGCGATAGCCTCAAGGTCGTTGAGCAAGCGCACCGGCGCGCCTCTTAGTGCGCTGCTCAACTCAGCGGCATCGATCGTCCACGTGAGATTGGTAATGCTAGCGCGCCCAGCAACTACTGGGCCGGCTACGCCGAAGGCAGCACCGGCGATCGCCGCCGGATGTTGGGCCAAAAACTCGGCAATAATTGCCTGTAGGCTCGGATAGCGAGCACTGGGAAAGGTTTGCTCGACGAGCGGATGATGCGGCCCGCCGGCCTGATCGAACAAAGCAAGGATGGTTTTGGTGCCGCCAATGTCGCCGGCTAGATACATACGTCACCTACGTATCACAAATCGAAAAGAGCTGAACCACCACCACAACCAGCCAGCGATCTTTAGCGCACCGGCACTTCGGTCAGCGCAGCGCGCAAGGCGGCAATGGCGTCTGGGATTGGCTGCGGGCCAAATACTGCCGAACCAACCACGGCCACGGTCGCACCCGCAGCGGCGCACGCAGCGATCGTTGCTGGATGCACCCCACCATCAACCATAATCTCGACTGGCCGATCGCCTACCAGTGCGGCCAATCGTCGCACCTTACCCAACACCGAGGGAATCAGGGCTTGACCACCAAAACCGGGATTAACCGTCATCAGCAAGATCAACTCAACCTGATCGATCATCTCTTCGATCATACTGAGCGGCGTAGCCGGATTGATGGCCACACCGGCCTTCTTGCCCAAATCGTGGATCATCTGCACAGCCCGGTGCAGATGCGGCGTAGCTTCGGCATGAACGGTGATCAGGTCGGTGCCGGCAGCGGCGAAATCGGCTAGATAACGTTCAGGCTCGACAATCATAAGGTGGGCATCGAGCATCGCCCCGTAGCGATCGGCCAGCGGGCGCAATGCCCGCACCACCAAGGGGCCAAAGCTGATATTCGGCACAAACCGACCATCCATCACATCAAGGTGGATCCAGTCAATACCTGCGTCGCAGGCAGCAGCAATCTGTTCACCCAAGCGGGCAAAATCAGCCGTGAGAATTGAAGGCGCCAGCCGCATACGATACATCCAACTTATTCACAAGACCAACGGCTTTGTAAGCAGTACGTTACTCTCGATACTCTTCTTCAACGCGATCGGTACGCTACCAACGCAGTTCTCGCGCTCTTGACCGACGTATGCCACTGTGAGCCGCCGCAAAGCGGTGCAACAATCTCCGCTGCGAGCGCGATCACCCTTCTGAAGGGGAGCCATCTTCTATCCAGTCAAGCACGCGAAGCCGTGATCGTATGTCACCTAACTACCGCGCTATTGTACCGCATCTTAGCGCGTGAGATGGCGCACGCCTGAGGCACCGGCGACAAAGAGATCGGTTGCCAGCCCAACAAACAGACCGTGCTCGACGATGCCGGCCCGCGCTGCCAGCCGCGCCGCTAGCGCAGCCGGGTCGGCAATCGGGCCGTATGCCCAATCGAGGATCAAGTTGCCTTGGTCGGTACGGAAGGGTTGGCCATCGGTGCGCAGACGGAGGCGCACACTGCCGCCTTGCGCTTCAAGCCAGCGCGCCGTCGCCCGATGGCCAAAATCTACCACCTCTACCGGTAAGGCGAAGCGCGTGCCAAGTACCGGCGAAAGCTTGCTCTCATCAACGATAATCGCTACCCGCCGGCTGGCTTGGGCAACCATCTTCTCGCGCAACAATGCGCCGCCGCCGCCCTTGATCAGCACCATCTGCGGATCAACCTCATCTGCGCCGTCAATCGTCAGATCAACCTCGCTCACCTCATCGAGTGTTGTCAG
>NZ_CALFBQ010000075.1 GCF_937951745.1 uncultured Chloroflexus sp. | reverse complement strand
CGACCCGAACGTCGTTGGCCGGTCGCTCCCGTTCCACCGCACGACCGACCCGCTCACGAAGTTCGTGCCCGTCACCGTCAGCGTAACACCGGCCCCACCCGCCGTCGCCGTCGTGGGACTCATACTCGTCAGCGTGGGCGCAGGATTCTCGATTGTGAAGGTAGCAGCATTTGAGATGACATTACCCGGATTAACCACCGTCACATTGACGGTACCTGCCGTTGCGATATCACTCGCGTCAATAGCCGCCGTCAACTGAGTACTACTCACAAATATCGTCGGAAGTGGGCTACTGTTCCAATACACAATGGAGCGATCCGAACCCGAACCATTGATAAAACCACTACCGTTGACAATCAACGTAAAAGTGCTTCCACCTACCGTCGCCGATGAAGGGCTGAGCGACGTAATTTGCGGCGTGGGGATCGAGTCGCCACAGATCACGAATGGCAAACCAACCACTCGCCCGCTAGAGTAATCAGCGCGCGGCGCCCATGTCCCCGGATCACCGCCGGTCAAGTTAAGTTGCCGGGCATTATCGCCAGCAGCAGCATTGGTGGGTGGCGTCCAAGGCCCGAGCAACGCTGGATCACCAGCTATCCCCCACTCGAGCCAATACGTACCCGGCAACAGCGAGGCATTGCCGAACGGCCACTGGATCGTGACCGCCATAATTGGTCGACCGGTTTGCAACAAATCGTTTGCCGGCACGCGGTAGACATTTGTCCATTGATTGCTGATGATTGTTCCATCAACTGGCCCGGCGATCACCGTGCCGCCATCGCCCGGAGGACCATTCCACAGTCGCAGATTGACCACACCGGTAATCGGCGAGGTAGTGGTGCTACTAATCTGATAGGCGTACAGCGTAATCGCTGACGGACGCCAACCATTGCCGGTCACAGTAAAATCATCAGCCAGCCGGGCGCGATTGACGCCATCAGGAGTGGTTTGCGTGCGGGTCGGATCAGCCAGATAGCCAAAACCGGTATCAGGGCTAACCGGCGAGCTCGTATCCGCCCCGCCGGCACCATTGCCAATTCCAGTTACAAACGTCCCGTTAGTAAATAGCGGCGTTGCTGAACAGGCCGAAGGAGGCACATTCGCCCGCGCCATCCGCGGCTGGATGAAACCAACGCCAATGAACAGCACCGTAACGAGACCAACCGCAGTCATCGCGCGGATGAACAGATTGAAAGAAGCGGGCTTCATTGCAGTTCCTTCCCGGTCACTGATTAATGGTATCGAGATTGCTCACGTGGTCCCAAGTGGTATCTTTCGGCAGACGAAGCAACCTATTGCGCAGATAGACCATCGTTAGGCAAGCCGATGGGTTGGCAAGCAAACCACGTGTTGTGGATAGCGCATCCCCAAATATGCAACCAATGCCCAATCCGTCCATCCCATCATCAGACCAACCCAAGACATAACCTAGAGTTAATTTTTTTATAGCCTAGCAAAATGAACTCACGATGAATACAACATTGCAATGGGGCTAACTATGGGACGCAAATCATACCAACCAGCCGGCTTTCAGCAAAGAGAATGCGCACCGCTAGGTGCGGTGCGCATCGTTTACACAAACGCGAGGTAAAGATATGTTACTGGCCCATCATCCGAACCACGCGCAGACTAGCCGCCGCATCAATCCGGGGCGTGTATTCAAGACCAACGTAACCGTTATAGTTATGTTCACGCAGGACACCAAAGATATGCTCGTAATTAATTTCGCCGGTACCGGGTTCGTGGCGTCCGGGCACATCAGCCACGTGAATGTGCCCAATCAGATCGAGGTTCGCGAGAATCCGCTGCGTAAGGTTACCTTCACTAATTTGTTGGTGATAACAATCAAAGAGCAATTTCACGTGGGGCAAACCCAACTCGCGCACAATGGCAAACCCTTCATCCGACGACCAGAGAAAACTGCCCGGATGATCGATCGGATTGCGCGGTTCGAGCAGCAGGTTAAGACCAGCATCGGACGCTGTCTCTGCCGCTTCGCGTAATGCCTCAAGCAAATAAGCGCGCTGGGTCGAGCGATCAAGATCCGCGCGGGCCATCCCGCCATGCACAATCAAATTATCGCACGCCAGATCAACCGCCAGCGCCGCGCTCCGGCTAATCTCATCACGGAATTGCGCCCGTTGGTCGGGATCATTCGGTGACGCTTCCGAGTTACCGGCAATCGCCACGCAGTGCAACCGCAGCGCCGTCTGCAAGGCGATAGTGATATTCATATCCTTGCCCCGCCGCGTCCAGAATTCATAGGCACGAAAACCGAGATCGGCAATATGTTCGAGCCGCTGTTCAAACGGACGATCGGTGAAGATCATATCGAGACAGACTGAAAAGCGGAGGGGTGCGAGGGTCGACATCTTCAACCTCACTTTTCTGCGCAACCACTGGGCTGGCGCCGGCGCCGCCGGTTCATTCGACAAAGGGTATCACCTTGCCGAGCTGCAAGTTTGCTCTATTGTACGTCCCATTATACCGTTGATCAACAATCTTGGCGGCTACTTACGCCGCCGCACGGCCTTGAGCAACGTTGCCACGGCAGTATCGAGCTGCCGGTCACGCCCGCTAGCCCACTCACCTAACGGACGGGCAATTTCTACATCCACCGGTCGCCCGCTGCCTTCGAGATCTTCGCCTTCCGGCGTGACCACATATAACCGCGGCAAACTCAGCCATGCCCCATCGAGCAATTGAATGCTGTACGTCCAGATCACCGCGCCGGCTGTCGGGCGTCCGACCACTTTCCCCAACCGCAACCGCCGGTAACTTTCACTCAGCATCTCGGTGTTGCTGGCCGACCGCTCATTCGTCACCAAAACGGTAGGTCGGTCGAGCACCCGATTACCGGCGAGATGGCTGGCATCGGTCGCCCCTAGATCGCGAAACCCGCTGCGCAACGCCGATCGCCGCATCAAGACATCGAGCACAAAGGTCGCCGTATACCCACCGCCATTGTACCGCACATCAATGATCACCCCTGCTTTACTGTGGGTTTCGGCGTCAAGATCAACTAGAAATTGCTGGTAAGCAGCATAGCTCATCTCTTCAATATGCACATAGCCCAACCGTCCGCGGCTGACCGCATGGACATATTGTTCGTTAGTCGCCACCCAATCGCGGTAGCGCAGCCGCTGGTAAGCATTGGCATTGATCGGACGCACCACAATCTCGCGCTCGGTTGCATCGGCAGCGCGCAATGTGAGCCGCACCCGCCTGCCGGCACTGCGGAGCAAGAGTTTGTGTAGCGAGAGCGTGGCCGTCAAGCGCGTTCCGTCAACTGCAACCAGCTCTTCACCGGGACGTGGCGGCTCGTTAGCCAACGCAGCGGGGCCATCGGGCAAGACTCGTTCCACCACCAACCGGCCCTCACGCAGCAGTGGTGCAGCCGCAAAGAGGATACCGATAAAGCCATCATCGCTCTCCCAGCCGTAGAAGCCGCTGCCGAGATGCGAGGCGCGCAGTTCACCCACCATCAAATTGATCAGCGTATGCAACTCTTCGGTAGTTTGCACTGCGCCAATCAAGGGCGCAAAACGTGCGCGAACCTGTTGCCAGTCTTGGCCGCGGAAGGTCGGATCGTAGAAGCTGTCGCGCAACTCGCGCCACGCCTCGGTAAAAATTTGTTCTTTTTCGCGATGAAAATCCACTTCGACTTCGGCCCGCAGCGATAACCGGTTCGGTTCGTTGCCGCCGGGGAAACGCCGCACCACCACTTGCCCGTCTTCGAGGTAGTAGAAACTCCGCCCGTCGGGCGCAAACTGCAAAAAGTTTTTCCGCGTATCGCTGGCGGTAAGCTGGCGCGGCGGCTGGCCGGCGCGCGGCTCGTCGAGCGGCATCGTCCAAATATCTACTTTGCCGGCCACCGACGCCAAGAAGAGCAGGTCTTTCCCATCAGGACTGATCGGGCCGGCGACCGCATTCATCTGTGGCGGCGTCAACAAGCGCAGTCGCCGCTCAATGCCCTCGTAGACAATCGGCTCAGCCGGCGGTTTCGCCGTTCTTACCTGATCATTGCTCTGTGCGTCGCCATCAGCGGGTGTTTCTTCCTTCTTTTCCTTATCGCGTTCAAACAACCGTTCAAACGCCGCCTCGCGGAAGACCGGTTGCGGCGGGCGCAGATCGACGCGCGCAATCTGCGATTCCAGCCGGTATTGTTCGGTAGTGAAAACGATGAAACTGCCGTCGGGCGACCAGCACAGATTGCCGCCGCCAATATTGCTCAAGAAGGTGATCTGGCGTGGCTCGCCGCCGGCAAGCGGCACAACGTAGACATTGCTAAACAGGTGATCGTCTTGGGCAATGAAGGCAAGGTAGCGCGAGTCGGGCGACCAGCACAGATCGGCGGCGACCGTAAACCGTGCCCGGCACAGCTCACGCGGTTGGCCGCCCAACTCTTCCAGCAGATCGATCGCCATCCGATCGCGAATATAAGCGACTGCATGGCCATTCGGCGCAATCCGCGGCAATAGCTTGGGTCGGCTATCGTTGGTTAACTGCATTTCCGCGCCGGTTTCAAAATCGTAGCCAAAGAGTTCGATCTCGCCGTGCCGATCTGAGAGGTAGACGAGGCTTTGCGAGTCAGGTGTCCATGCAATCGACCATTCACGGGCCGGGGTATTCGTAATACGAAAAGCCGGCCCCTGCCGCAGATCGCGTTCAGTCTCTTTATCGGCAAAGTCGGCAAAGACATCACCCCGCGCCACCAGCGCCAGCTTCTTGCCATCAGGGCTTAGCCGCACCTCGCTAAACCCGCTCGTCCAGCGTTCGATCCGCACCGGCGTGCGTTTCGTATCCACCCGCACCCGGATCGGGATGGGGGCCGCCTCACCACTGGTCGGATCGATCCGCCACAATTGGCCATCGCCCCGCTCGCAAACGATGACGCCGCTGCGCCGGGCGATCGCCGGGAAGAGCAACCGACCATCGCGAAAGCTGGTAATCTGGCGCGGCGCGCCATCGGTGAGCGGGATGTACCAGAGGTTCTCGTAACCATCACAATCACAGACGACGTACAACCCTTGACCGTTAGGCTCCCAGAGGGGCCAACCGAGCTTGCCGGCATACTTGAAACGTTGGCCAAACGGGCCGGCCAATTGGCGCAGTTCGCCGTAATCAGGTTGGGTTGGCCCTACCCAGATTTCGTTGGGAGAAAAGGGATGTGGGCCGCGCCGCCACCACCGCTCGCGCCGGTTGGTAAACGCCAACGTCTGGCCATCGGGAGATACCGCCACTTGGTCGAGTTGTTCATAAGGTTCGAGGTAGATCGGCGCTGGTGTCGCTCCCTGCACCCCCACCCGGTAGATTGCCAAGCCCATCTGCTCGATATCGCAGGAAAAGAACACCGCCTCGCCATCGCTCGCCCACGCTTCGGGGTAGCACGGCTCATCTTGAAAGGTAAGCTGGCGCGGCGCGCCGCCGGCGAGATCGAGAATGTACAAATCGCCGGTGCCGTCGCGTCCCGCAGCAAAGAGCAGGCGCTGGCCATCGGGGCTGAAGCGGGGCGCGTAATGGCGGGCCGGATGGGCGGTGAGCCGTTCGGCGGTACCGCCATTGATCGACACCAACCAAACATCGCCGGCAGTCACGAAGGCCAATTGCTGGCCATCAGGGTCGAGTGCCGGCTGACGTAAAAGAGCTTGTACATGGTTCACAACGAATGCTCCGTTAAAATAGCGAATAGCTCATTACGCAGGGGTGTCGCACCCCACCGTAGGGCGGCATGCATTCCGCCCCGGCACCCCGTTGGGGGCTTGTTCTTGCACAGGTGCGTGACCCCCGAAGCAATCTCCCCTCTCTACCCATTCATCCCGCTATCGCCGGGGATTAAGTCAGAGGCAAGCGGGTGGCGCTCCGCGCCCTCGCCTCTCCCTCGCAATGACATCAGAGCAACTGTGCGCCCCTTGTGCTCTTGGCGCCTTTGCGGATTCTCCCTCTGCGTCTTTGCCGCCCCTACACCTTTCTTACCGCTGCTCTTCCCAAGCAAACGCCCGCGCCAACACCGCCTCCACCAACCCCGGCGCCAAGCGCCCGACCAACAATGCCAACCGGTCGGCCCAGCTCACATAGGCGAGGCGCGGCTCAGTGCGGGCCGCGTGCAAGATCGCGCGCGCCACCGCTTCCGGTGGCACGCCGGGAGGCGCCATCCGGCGCCGCTCGCGGCCACTGCCCAGCCGGCGCTGATTGAAATCGGTGCGGGTCGTGCCGGGCCGCACCACCGTCACCACAATACCGCTGCCATGCAATTCGATGCGCAGCGCGTTGCTGATCTGCTCGAGCGCCGCTTTCGCAGCGGCATAGCCGCCTAAGTAGGGCAACGGCTGCACCGCCAGCACCGACGAGACGTTGATAATCTGGCCGCGACCGGCGGCGCGCATCACCGGGATGACTGCCTGCATCAACCAGATTGGGCCGAACAGGTCAACGGCTATCACCCGTTCCAGATCGGCGCGAGCAAGGTCACTCACCGGCCCGGTAAGACCAACTCCAGCGTTGTTGATGAGGATATCAACACGACCATACGTAGCAATTGCCTGTTCAACCAGCCGGTGGCAGGCTGCCGGATCGGCCACATCGGCGGGCACGGCGATCGCCTCCGGCAAAGTGGCGGCCATCTGTGCCAACGCATCGGCGGAACGGGCGGCCAAGACGAGCCGCGCACCGGCAGCAGCGAAACAGCGGGCGGTGGCGGCGCCAATACCGCTCGACGCGCCGGTGATGATAACAACGCGGTTACGTGGATCCATATATGATGATTTCCTTGGACGCACCACCGCTGAGGCACGCATCGCCGGATCGGGACACACCGCGGTGCGACCCTACAGGGCGGATTCGCGATCACGGAGGTGTTTACAAATGCCGGCCTTGATCGTTTGACCGGGCACCTCATGCCCCAACATCCGCTCTAGTTCGCGGGCCGTTGCCATCAACGCCGGCAGGTTCAAGCCGGTGTTAATGCCCATCTCATGCAACAAATGCACCACATCCTCAGTACACAGATTACCCGGCGCACCGGGGGCGAAGGGGCAACCACCAATCCCGCCAATGCTCGAGTCAAACAGATCAACTCCTAACTGCAAGCCGGCCAGCAGATTGGCCAAACCGGCCCCGCGCGCACTATGCAGGTGCAACCGCAACGGCTGGCGCGGGAAGCGAGCCCGAAACGCGCGCACCACCTCCTGCACTAGCAACGGGTGCGCCATACCGGTGGTGTCGCCGAGCGTCAACTGCTCAGCCCCCAAATCCAGCAAACGTTGGCAGAGATCGAGCACCCGCTCGACCGGCACGTCACCCTCGAATGGGCAGCCGAAGGCGACCGATAACACCGCATCAAACGGCTTGCCGGCCCCATGCACGAGCACAGCCATCTCGGCCACTTGCGCCAGCGACTGTTCGATGCTCATGTTGACATTACTACGGTTATGGCTCTCGCTGGCGCTTAGAAAGACTTGTACCACATCAGCGCCGGCGGCAATCGCACGTCGCGCCCCGACTACGTTGGGGGCAATCGCGCTGTAAACCACCCCCGGTCGCCGCGTAATGCCGGCAAACACCGCCTCGGTATCGGCCATCTGCGGCACCTGTTGCGGGCGCACGAATGCTCCTACTTCGATCGCCTGCAATCCAGTCGCCGAAAGCAGATCGATCAACTTGACTTTCTGCGCCGTACTGAGGACGACCGGCTCATTCTGTAACCCGTCACGCGGCCCCACTTCACGAATGTGAACGACAGCCGGCAGCGCGGCAATCTCCATAACGGTCATCATTGACCTCCCAAACGGTTGGCGGGAAGACGCAAAAGTTTGATTGATGTGACAGTATGGTAGATAGACGCTCGCGTTCTGTCAAATGCGCGCGGGCAGATATCGATACTCACCCTGTTCACCTGTAACTCAGTCGCCGGTCAAATCGTTGCACTGAAACACATCAGTAACTCTAGTGTAACCTATTCCTCTACGCTGACAACAGACCCGCACAACGCGAGGCATAAGAAATGGGAAGACAGCGGACAACGCTGAATGGAGGTTCCAATGGACTGGACAAAGCAAGCGAACGACATGATCAAGCTATGGACCGGCACGCAGCAGAAGGTGTGGGATAGCTGGATGGCATCAATGCAATACATGGCAGCTCCGCAAAGCCCGGAGGCTTGGCAGAAGACGGTGGATAGCTGGCGTGGAGCAGTTAAGCAGACGCTGGAAGCACAGGTTGAGCTGACCCGGTTGTGGGCCGAGACGGTTGCCGCCAACAGCGTCAATATGCCAACCATGCCGACGGTGCCGGGGATGCCGTCAATGCCCGGTATCAATCCGGTTTCACCCACTGCTGTCGTTGAGTGGAGCCGGCAGGTGCTGGAGATGACCCGCAACTTCAACGAGAGCCAAGCCCGCTTTATCGAGGGTTGGTTCGATATGCTGAAGAAGTCGGATCCGACCAATGTGATGCGCGGCTGGGACAGCACGCAGGTGCAGAAGGTGATGCAGAGCTGGCAAGAGGCGATGCAGCGCGTGATCGAGGCGCAGGCCGAGTTAGGCAAGGTGATGATGGGCGTTGTGAATGGTGCAATTGATAAGAAGTGATGACCGCTTACCCTCACCCCTAGCCCCCTCTCTCACCGGGTGAGAGAGGGGGCGTTTTTTCCATACCGCGAGCAGTGAGGGCCATACGCAAGCCGTAAAGCGAGCAACAGCGCTGAGGGTGCTCAGAAGACCCCCCACCCCCGCTCCTGCTAGCGCGGACGAGGGGGCCGGGGGGTGAGGACCAATCCCAGAGACGATCAGCAAGCAACAGCGCACAGATGCTCAACCCAAAGACGCGAAGCACGCAAAGACCGCAACGAGTCTGGGAATGGGAGGTAGGGAGGAGACTGTCTACTCCCCACCTTCTCTCCCCCAGCGGGGGAGGGGCTAGAGGTAGGGGCCATCAGCCCGCGCCGTGGGCTTCGTATCAAGTGCGGTTTTACCTCGTATCGGTCTACGATGCCATTCGGTGGGGGCCATCAGCCCGCGCCGTGGGCTTCGTATCCCTCGCCCAACCCTTCAGGGCCGGATTCCCCCCGCCCAGTGAGTGCATAAGCGGTACAGGGCCGCGCGGCGCGGACGTGTCGGAGGCCCACAACCACACAGCCGGCGCAGGCCGTGCGCTGCTACTAGTCTTCGCCAGAGGTACCGGACATCACGACGACCAACGGGCGCATGCGGGCGACCGGACGGATCAAACCGGCGGCGATCTGCACGTCCATTACTGACTCAATGTCTTTGTAGGCCAAGGGCGATTCATCAACGGACAAGCCGCGCACCAACACCCCCGCCTCACGCACAACCGCCGCCGCCATAGCCGGCGTGATTGTCCGCCGCGCTTCCGAACGGCTAAAGCGTCGTCCCGCGCCGTGCGCCGCGCTGGCAAGCGTCGCTTTATCGCCCAACCCTTCCACAATGTAGCTCGCCGTCGCCATCGAACCGGGGATAATCCCCAGCACCCCAGCTTCGGCTGGAGTTGCGCCCTTGCGGTGAATCACCAGACCATTCGGTTCCTCCCACGCGAAGTTGTGATGATTCTCAATCACCCGCTCGACGGAAACCCCAAATGCTTTGGCAAATCGGGCGTGGATAACCTCGTGATTTGCACGGGCAAAATCGCCAGCGAGACGCATCGCCAACAAATATTCTTGGCCAGCTTCGCTCTCGGTGCTCAACCAACCATACGTGCGCGGGATTCCCTTCGCGATCGCCGCCGTCTCGCGGTCAGCCAATTCAGCGTAGTAGTTAGCAATCTTCGCACCGACGCCACGGCTCCCGCTGTGGGTCAACAAGCCAACAAACGGCTTGCCGGTATCGATCCACTCCCCAACCACAATCTCAGCAAAATGGTTGCCGCCGCCTGAGGTGCCAATTTGCAATTTCGCCAACTCATGCAGCTCGCGCAACAGTCTGGTCGCTCGCCAGCGCGGATCGGATAAGATCGGGTGAGTCGCCACCGGCTTCTTGGGCGAACCGATCCCAAACACTGTCACCTTGGTGATGGTATCGAGCAAGTGCCGCTGCTCACGCCGCGCATCATCTGGCGTCAGCTCAGCAAAAATCGAGAGGTGCATGCGACAGCCGATATCAACTCCGACCTGATACGGAGCTACTGCACGGTCATACGCGATGACACCGCCGACCGGCAGCGCATACCCTTGATGGGCATCAGGCATCAACGCGCCGCGGATCGCCGGTGGCAAGCGCAACGCGGTGCGGATTTGATCAATGGCACCCGGTTCAACAAGATGCGCACCGATAATTTTCAGCGGCTGCGGCTGATCGCGCAACCGTAGTGTCGCCAGCGGTACACCGTAGCGAGCGGCAACCTCTTGCCGCACGGCTGCCGGTTCCATCCCGTCGCGCAACATCTGGTTGGCTGTGCGGCAGATCTGGCGAAAGGCCGGATGATCGGCATAATCGGCTAGCAGTTGGGCCGCCTTCATCGCTCTCACCTCCTTTCTACCAGAGGATAACAACGCGGCAGGGGTACTGCCGCGTTACGTCGTATGTGTGCGTTGTGAAACACTCGTAAATATTATATATCCTCAATCCCAATTCGCTATCACTGATGTTGATGGAACGCTCTCTGGCTGGCTTTCTCGCAGTCTATATTCTACATTCGAGTCAGTGAGAGCACCATCGGCGTGCGATCAAACATCCAAAACGCAACTGGAAATGCTAATCCTCCACTAACTGCCATAATGCCCCAAGCTACACTTAGCCAGATAGCACTCAACCACCAACCGATCAATCCAAAATATAGTGCGCGTATGAACAGCGGCAGTTGCTGCACCTGAGGCTGCTTCACAATAACCGTACCACCTTGGAGCGACACAGCGACCGTTTGCGTGCTCGGCTTCAGAGTCATCACTTGCGGTAAACGATTGAGCATCCAGAAACCGAGCGGAATACCGATAATTGTAACCATTGCCACCCAACCAATGAATGTCCAAATAGCTCCTAACCAGATACCAACGAAAAGAAAGTAAAGAACCCGTATTAGACATCCCGGCCCGCTTTTAGACTGGATAACGATGGATTGAGATGATTGGTGGTTATTCATCAAAATTCTGCCCCCTTGGTGATAATATTACATGGGATGCATATTGATATGTACAAAAAACTATGATCTGACTGTACTATGCAATTCATAACTTCGGTTAACCTTACGGTCTTGGCATCAGCCACACAAATTGGTATGGCGACAAAATAAACTCTTCGTTTACAGAAACGGATTGCTCACGTATCAGATCAAACAGTGCAACGCCGGGGCCGTACATGCGTAACAAATTGCCGGCAATCGGCTGCGAATATTCCGAGAAGTTGGCTAACACCAAGACCCGCTGCGATCCCGCTTGCCGCACGTAGGCCAACACGTGGCGGTTGTCGCTGCGCACGACTTCCATCGCGCCATCGCGCAAAGCGGGCAACGAAGTGCGCAGCCGGATCAACCGCACTAGTTCGCCAAAGATGCGACCGGAGACTGTGGCTGGGTCATGGCGCTGATCCATCGCAGCCTGATTGCGTGCGGGCCGGTGAACCCAACGGCTATCGCCAGCTTTGGCCGGATCGGTCACATAGCTGTAGTCATTGACCGTCCCCACTTCATCACCGAGGTAGAGCAGCGGAATGCCGCCGATGCTCAAGATGACGCTGTGTAAGAGTACGATCCGTCGAATCGCAGTATCAATCATGTGCGGATCGCCGCTACTCAACGCTTGCTCAAGCCCGGCCAACGAGGCAAGCGTGCCCGACACCCGCGCGTCACCAGTGTCGGGATTTTCTTGAAACGGCAACCCACGGGCAAACGAACCGGCAAAGCGACCGGTGTAGAAGGCATTGAGAAACTGGCGATGCCCCCATGGATCAATCCCGACTGCGCGCGCATCATTGTCGTCAAACGTCCAACCGATGTCGTCGTGCGAGCGTAGATAGTTGATCCACGCACATCCCGCCGGCAGTCGGAAGCGATGGCTGAGTGAATGGGTCAGCAATTTGACTTCGCGCGTCGCCAACGATTCCCAGAGCAACGCCATCAACAGCGGGTTATACGAAAGCTGACATTCGTGCGGGCTAATGTAGCTCAACACGTCGTCAGGATGGACAATCGCTTCGGATTTGAACAGGAGCGCTGGCGCAGCCACTCTGGCAATGGCATTGAAAGCCTGAATAATCTGGTGCGCTTCTGGTTGATTCTCGCAATTAGTGCCTATCCGCTTCCAGATAAACGGCACCGCATCGAGTCGCAGCACGGCTACACCCAGATTGGCGAGAAAGAGCATCTCGGTAGCCATCGCCCGAAACACCGCTGGGTTAGCATAATTGAGATCCCACTGAAAACTGTTGAAGGTTGTCCACACCCAACGCTGCATATCGGGTCGCCACGTGAAGCTACCACGACGCACCGTGGGAAAGATCTCGCGCAGCGTGCGCTCGTAAGCGTCGGGCATCGTGCGGTCGGGAAAGAGGAAATAGAACTCCTGATAGTCGGGATCGCCAGCCTGTGCCCGCCGCGCCCATTCGTGCTCGTCAGAGGTGTGGTTAAAGACAAAATCTAGCACCAGACTAATCCCAGCGCTATCTAGCTCACGGGCTAATGCGGCTAACTCTTCAGTTGTGCCGATCTGCGGATTCACCTCGCGGTAGCTACTCACCGCGTAGCCGCCGTCATTGTTTCCTTCCGGCACGGCAAACAGCGGCATGAGGTGCAGGTAGGTCAAACCCAACTCGTTGAAATAGGGGATAAACTCGCGCAGCCGGTTCAGTGTGCCGCAAAAGCGATCGACATAGAGCACGCCGCCCATCATGCGTTCGGACTGAAACCACTCACTATCGGCTTCACGCGCAGCATCGCGCTGCTTGAGCCAGAGTGGCCGCTCACTCCAACTCTGCGCCATCGCGATCAGCAGTTGTTCGAGATGATAAAAGAAGTCGTATTGGCTGCCGTACAAGCCGAGCAACAACTCAAACAGACGTGGCCATTCCCGGCTCAACCGCTGCTCGAATGCGGCCCAATCAGCGGCGTTGCCCCCGACAGCCGCGAACGCCTGCTCGACCCGCGGCAGCAACCGGGCCAACGACCGCGCTGCTTCGCGTGGTATCCGTTCCCACTCGTGCATACACAAACCTTACCACTCCACTGCCCGCTTTGACAGTTATTTCCGGCACAAGTATCGCCGAAAACGGTGAAACTGGCAATCGGTTAGCATCGCGCGGGCGCGCCGCGTCCGTAGGGCGGAATTTATTCCGCCCCTATCAACCCCCTCGGCGCGGTGGGTGTCCCCCCACCCCCGGCCCCTCCCCCACGCAGGGGAGGGGGGATGGTCACCCATCCCCGGCCCGACAGGCCCCCCACCCCCGGCCCCTCCCCCACCAGGGGGGAGGGGGGATGCCACCCACCCCCGGCCCCCTCGTGTCGCCCCCACCCCCTTGCCCCACCCCCCCAAGGGGGGAGGGGAGTATCCCCCCTCTCCCCTTGTGGGAGAGGGGGGCAAGGGGGGTGAGGGGACTATCCCCGCGTGGGAGAGGGGGGGCAAAGGGGGGTGAGGGGGTCCCCTTGGAGCGCGTAGGCATTTTGACCACCGAGCGCTGTGCGCCTGCGCACAAACCTCTTGTTAGGCGCATCTGGGTTGCGCCACTTCTAAAATGTGTTATACTGTTCAAATATGATACAATGTGCGCGTTCAACGCAACAACACAAACATGAGAGGGAATAAGGTGACGCTTTCGACATCCAAATTCCAACGGCTTTGTACAGCACGACAAGATTCTGCTTGCGCCGGACAAGAAGACCGACGACGCAGACCTAACGTAGGTACTAACTAATATGAGCACCACCATCTTTGATTTACACGCAGCAGTTTTAGCCGACTACGACAATTTCGTACGCTCATTCATTCAGATTGCCGACCCGCGCGCGCGGGAGTTTGTGGATCAGCAGCTCGGCGAGGAGGCGCGCCTATGGCCCGAGCCGCTCCTCCAGTTCAGCCCGGCCTACCAGCCCGGCTGCACCACTGCCGAACTGGCCGCCGAGGGCGTCATCCACCCCACCACCGCCGAGATCTTCCGCCGACCCGACGGCGCGCCGCTCAGGCTCCACCTGCACCAAGAGCAAGCGATCCGCTGCGCCGGCGACGGACAGAGCTTCGTCGTCACCAGCGGCACCGGCTCCGGCAAAAGCTTCACCTACTTCCTGCCCATCGTGGACTACGTGGTGCGCCACGGCCAAGACGACCACACGCTGGCCTTGGTGGTTTACCCGATGA
>NZ_CALFBQ010000074.1 GCF_937951745.1 uncultured Chloroflexus sp. | reverse complement strand
GCGGCCAAGCCCTCGGCCACCAACTGGTGGCGGCAATCGATCAGGCGCGCCGCCTCAGCGCCGTACATTAAGGCCCGGCGCGGAATATCTTCGTAATCAGGTTCGTCGGGCTGGCCAAGATGAGCGGTATAGGCGTAGGGGATCGCGCCTTTGGCGCGCATCCAGTGGATCGCGGCGCTGGTGTCAAGGCCGCCAGAAAAGGCAATGCCGATCTTCTCCCCAACCGGCAGGTGTTGCAATATTTTGGCCATGGCGCTACTCGTTTCTGGTCTGAGAAATGATGCTCACTCGTTCCGCCGTATTATAGCAGGGAAGCGCACGCGCTCCAACGATGCAACCAGCCGCAGCAGAGATGGTACAATACTGGTGAAAGATTGGTTAAACAACGACTGACTCATCAACCGAGCATTGCTATGGATCTACGCGCACGCCTCATTCTCTCACTTTCACCGCTGCTCGTGGCGCTAGCACTCATTGGTGTGATCGCTCTTTACTCACAGCAACGAGTAACCGCGGCGGTTGCAGCAGTTGATCGCAGCGCCAGCGATCTCGTGAAAGTAGCCCAAGGTGAATCGCTCATTTTGCTTGAACAGTATCACATTAGCGAACTGATCGCTGGACGTGATCTTGATCGGAGACGGATCGAGCAGATTCGCGCTGAAGCGCACAAGTTTTTTGAAACCTACACACAACTCGATCGGGGGTTTATCGAGCTAGAACTTGTGGCGCGCTATAATGCGATGGTTGAGCAGCATAATGCTGCGTTGGTCTTCCTTGATCGCGGCGATCGCCAACGCGCCCAAGAGTTGATTAGTTCTACTGATTACCATCGCAATATCCGGGCCATTCACAGCTTGGCAATCGGTGCGCAACGCGAGTACCAAACGTATTACCTACAGCGAATAGCAGCACTCGAACGGATCGCTAACGAAGGGTTCTGGATTGCATCAGCCGTGGTCGGCGCGGCAGTGTTAATCGCGCTTGCCTTGGCCGTATCGTTGATCTGGCAGGTTGGCAAGAGTGTCGATTGGCTGACCGCTGATGCTGAACGTTTGGCGCACACTGATGATCACGGCCAGCTTAGCGCCGTTAGTTCGATCAACCAATTACAACGGCTGCGCAATGCCTTCCAGTATCTCCTCGACACGAATCACAATCGCCAACAGCAACTCGCTGCCGCTATACAGGCTCAGCAAGCCCAGCTTGAGCGCGAATTGCAATTGCAAGCGACGATCCGGGCACTCAGTCTACCGATAACACCACTCGGCCCGCAGACGATCTTTGTGCCGCTGGTCGGCCATCTCGACGCCGAACGTAGCAAACAACTTGAGCAGACTGTCCTTAACGCGACTCAACAACGGCGGGCGCGCACGGTGGTGATTGATATCAATGGTCTGGCGACGCTTGATGAGCACAGTATCGCGACGCTAATCCGGGTTGGGCGAGGGACGCGGCTGCTCGGCGCGCAAAGCATTTTGGTCGGCACCCGGCCCGAACAGGCACTGCGCCTTGCTGATATGCCACCGGATCTGTTTCGGTTTGCCCGTGATATTCCGGCTGCGCTGAGTCTCGCTGGCTAACACTCTGCTATAATGCAGTGCGTTACCGCTCCATGGTACGAAGGAGGCCATAGCATGCACATCGTGGTGTGTCTCAAGCAGGTCCCCCGCGACAATTCGGTCAAGATCCGGCCCGATCTGACCATTGACGCAGAGGGGATTGAGAAGATCATTAACCTCTTCGATGAATATGCGCTCGAAGAGGGGATTCGCTGGAACGAGCAGCATGGCGGCAAGGTGACGGCGCTATCGATCGGCACTTCCGAATGGGTTGAGCAGTTGCGACGGGCGCTGGCAATGGGTGCAACCGATGCGCTGTTGCTGAGCGATCCGGATTTTGCTCAGCTTGATACGATTGCCGCCGCGCGAGTGGCCGCTGCCGCGATCCGTAAGCTCGGCGACGTTGATGTAGTCATAACCGGTCGCAATAGCACCGACGATGAGAGCGGCGCGTTCGCGCCGGCACTGGCTCGCTTGCTTGGCTGGCCCCAGTTGACCTACGTCGGCAAGGTGCTTGAGTTGCAGCCGGGAGGTTCGATCAAAGTTGAACGCCACCTCGAAAACGTGATCGAGACGGTGTCTTGCCGCTTACCGGCAGTGATGTCGGTGATCAAGGACATTAACGAGCCGCGTTATCCGTCGTTGCTCAAGATCAAGCGGGTAGCCAAGATTGAGCCGCCGGTGTGGACGGCATCTGATCTGGGGTTGAACGCCGCCGATCTGGCTCCGGCTGCTCAATTGGCCGAGCGGGTGCCGCCGCCGCCGCGCCCGAAGGGCGAGATGATCGATGGCCCCGATGCCGCCGCCAAAGTGCGCAAACTGGTCGATAAGCTGCTAGAGTATCAGGTGATTTAAGCGCGGAAAGGAGCCGATCATGAGCAACGTGTTGGTTATTCTCGAAGCGGTTGGCGATGATCTGGCCGCCATTTCGCGCGAATTGCTCGGCAAAGGACGGCAATTGGCCGATGCATTGGGCGGTTCGCTGGCGGCGTTGGCCATTGGCCCCACGACCGCCGTCGCGGCGCGGGCCGGCCAGTTTGGCGCCGATCAGGTCTATACCGTCAATGCCCCGGCGCTGGCCCAGTACACCACCGATGGTTACGTTGCAGCGGCGATGGCCGCGGTGCAGGCGTGCAATCCGGCGCTGATTCTGGCTGGAACGAGTTTCCAGATGCGCGATTTCGGCGCGGCGCTGGCTACCGATCTCAATGCCGGGTTGGTGGTTGACGCAACCGATCTGCAAGTGGAGGATGGCGCGATCCGGGCGACACGCCCGTCGCACGGCGGCAATGTGATCAACACCTACCGGTTTGCCGCCGGCAAGCCAGTGGTGGCGCTGGTGCGCAAGCAGAGCTTCCCCGAAGCCACAGCCCAGCCCGATCGCCGCGCACCGGTCACGGAATTAGCGGTTGCAAACCTCAACCCGCGCACAGAGGTGCATGCGGTAGCGCCGAAGGCCGGCGCAGTTAACCTGACCGATGCAGCGATTATCGTTACCGGCGGGCGCGGGTTGGGCAACAAAGACAACTATTACCGCCTGATTCCGCCGCTGGCCGAGGCGTTGGGTGGGGCATACGGTGCCTCGCGCGCGATCGTGGACGATGGCTGGGTACCGTATGAGCATCAGGTCGGCCAAACTGGTAAGACGGTCAGCCCTAAACTGTACATCGCTGCCGGTGTCAGCGGCGCGATCCAGCATCTGGCCGGCATGCGTACCAGCCGCACGATCGTGGCGATCAACAAAGACCCCGATGCGCCGATTTTCCGTATTGCCACGCTCGGCGTGGTCGGTGATGTCAATGAGATTTTGCCGTTGCTGACCGAAGAGATTAAGGCGCGGTTGAACCGGTAAGCAATCGTTGTCCTCGCCTCTTTCCCCTTCTCCCACATGGTGGGAGAAGGGATGTTGCATATCTGCGTCTATGCATGCTGTCAATCTCTAACCTAGGCCAACACCGGGGCATGTGTTTGGTAAGCGTGCTAGCTGATTTGGTATGATGAGCGTACCGTATCATCAACCCAAAGGCTAACACGTATGCAACGCTCATTGGCTGTCCCGCTAGTTGCGATGGGCTTGACGCTCGCTGCCATCACCCTCGCCCAATCAAGCTATGTGCTGCACTTTCCGCTCATCACTCGATCACCGGCCATCCCACCAGAAATAGAATCAGTACGCGGTTGCAAGTCGCTGCTGGGTACGCGGTGCGGCTCTATACGAGCGGGTTGAATCGCCCGCAACTGATGGCTATCGGGCCAGATGGCGCGCTCTACGTCGCCGAACGGAGCGCCAACCGGGTTGTGCGGCTGGCCGACGCCAATGTGGATGGGAGGGCGGATGGGATCACGCTGATGGCTACGAATCTGCCCGGCGGGCATAGCCTTGCATGGCATAACGGCGATCTCTACGCCGCCGGCAATGCCACGGTGTGGCGGCTGCGCGACAATGATAGCAACGGGATGTTCGAGAGCAGCGAAATAACGGTTATTGTTGACGGGCTGCCCGATGACGGTGGTCACTCAACTCGCACCGCCCGCATTGGCCCAGATGGTATGCTCTATGTGTCGGTCGGCTCGAAGTGCAATATCACCGTCGGGTGCAGCGAGGGCGATCCGCGCCGGTCCGCCATCCTCCGCTACACACTCGTTGGCGACATTCCCGCCGATAATCCATTCGCCAGCGATCCCGATCCACGCCGACGTGCGGTGTGGGCCGAAGGCTTGCGCAATAGCGTTGATGTTATTTTTTTCCCGACGGGAGGCTGTGGGCCATGCACAACGGCAGCGATGGCTTGGGCAACGATCTGCCGCCAGAAGAGGTACTGATCGAGGTTGAGCGCGGCAAGCATTATGGCTGGCCCTACTGCTACACCGCCGAACTAGGGCCGGTGCCTGCTGACTCGCAAGAGGTGCGTGACACGCGGGTGCCGCTCGATGCCGCTTTCAGCAGTTGCGCGCAAGCAACGCCGGCACTGTTTACCGATCTGGCCCACTACGCGCCGTTAGGGCTTGACCGGCTGGCGAATGGCGATGTGTTTCGGCCACATCGCAATAAAAAAGCGTGCCGGCAGTAATACCGATCGGCACCGCCACCAAGTTGAAGAGCGGAATGCTCACCAATCCAAGACACATTAAACCGAAACCGGCGCTGGCCGGCAAATGACGGCGGATAAAGCCGAGCTTGGCCCGAAAACGCCAGCGCCGCCGTTCGAGCGGCGGGTCGAAGAAGTCGAGGCAGGTGATCGTCGCGCCGAGCGCAATACCGGTGATCGTCGCCAAAACCGAACCGACGCCGGGGATCAGGTTTAGCAAAAGTGCAGGCAAACCGATAGCGATCGTCAACAGCAACTTCTTCAGCTCAAACGAGAGGGCGCGCCCCAGATCACGCGCAATATTGGCCGGCGTTGCCGGCGGCGCAGTGATGGCAACCCCGCGCAACCGTTCTTCGAGCAGCTCGGAAAGCCGGCTGTAGAATGGCGAACCGAGCACTACACCGAACCGCACCAGCAGATACCCTAACCCAATGAAAAGCGCAACGATCAGCAAACCGCGCACCAACCACTCGATCCATATCGGCCAACCGGCCAGCAGTGCATTAATCGCTGAGAACCCGGCCAGCAACAAGGTTGTGTAGAGTACCAATCCCACCAGCAGATTTAATCCAATTGGAATGGCAATATAGCGCCAGAGCAAGGGCTGACCGGCAATTAGCCGGATAGCACGGAAGGGATAGCTGAAACCGTGCAGGAACGATTGCATAGGGGTTGAAAACCTCTCGTATGATTGCGACGAGGGTGATTATATCATTGCATGCGGCTCGGGCGACAAGTATGACTCC
>NZ_CALFBQ010000073.1 GCF_937951745.1 uncultured Chloroflexus sp. | reverse complement strand
GTGAGCTAGATTTATTCAACCTACAGCCTCTGCCTCTTTCATACCGAGCTGACCAGTGATACCAACGAGGTGTTTGTGCGCCTCCTCGAACGCGCCGACCAGTGTGAAGACTGCGGTATGCCCCTCGCCGCAGGGCTGTTTCACTTAGCTCGCAATCAGGCCATCGATACTCGCCGCCGCACAAGACGCGCGGTGCCCCTTGATCGCGATCGGTTGGAGATAGACAGAGGTGCCTCCGAAACGGTGCTTGACCTGCGCTGGGAGTGAGAGCACGTACAGCAGATGCTGACAACTTTGCCTAACCTCTATCGGCGCGTGTTATGGTTGCGGTTTGGTCACGCACTGCCGCGTGAAACGGTAGCCTTTTCTGCGCGCTTTCGACACACGCGCAGAAGGGTTGGTCACGCACTGCCGCGTAAAACGGTAGCAGCACTGAGCGATGTACGTGTTGCGCGAACGATTATGCGAGCAGCCCGAACTGCTCCCCAATTCGCAGCGGGTCTACAGACCGCCAATGGCGTGATAGGTGTAGTATTCACAACCTGATCGGCAGCCCAGAGTAGATGTGCAGAAGATGTTTGGTCACACGAAGATGCTTCGCGACACTGTTGTGGCATGATGGCTGGCTGGGCTGGTACTGTTTCGGCCACCTAAAGGCGTAGCAATGCTACGCCCCTACGCGATCCTGCTCTCTGCGCGCTTCGTCAGAGATGGTCATACGCTGGGTGTCCTAGCGTGGTGACTCCATCCTTTACAACGTTGCTTGCTTCTGGTATACTTAACATCGTTGAATATCTATATGAGCTAGCATTAGAGCAACGCATGGCCGAATCGGAACTGCCCAACCTGACCACCGAGCACTCGACGCTCGACGCCATCGAGCAGATGATCCTGCGCATCAGTTGGCTGGCGCAGCGCCAGTTTGTGCAGTTGCTCGACGACGACCGGTTCAATCTCACGTTGACCCAGTTCTACACGCTGCTCCATCTGGCTCAGACCAATGGCGAATGCAAGATGTCGGATCTAGCCGAGGCAACGCAGCAGTCGGCGGCAGCGCTAACCGGCGTCGTGGATCGCCTGCTCGATAAGCAACTGGTCGAGCGCACCCGGCATGAACGCGACCGCCGGCAGGTGATGGTGCAGATTACATCGCGCGGCATTGCCATGATTGCCGCGATCAAGCAGGCCCGCCGCGAGCAGATCCACGCGGCGCTTGGCCACTTGCCGGCGGCTGATGCAGAACGGCTGCTGGAATTGTTGGAAGGAGTGTTAGCCGGAATGGCGCGCGTCCTCGAACGGAGTGAAACGGGACGGCTGGCCTGACAATGCAGCAACGAACGGGGTGGCATAGCCTGCGTTCGTTCGAGGAGTGACGATTGATGCGGTTTCGATGGCAATTTACTCGTCCCGCTGAGTTGCCGAAAGGCGTGAGCTGGTCACGTCTGCTAAGGTATCTCAGGCCATATCAGGGATGGATGGTTGTCGCACTAGTGACGATGGTCGTTGGTGCTGGCTTGGGGTTGGTAATGCCGTTGGTGATTGGTCAGATGGTCAATCTGATTACCGGTGATCAGTCGCTGCCGATCACCCAGATTGCCCTGCTGTTGGGATTGGTGGCTACTGGGCAAGCAGTGACCGGTCTGATCCAGACCTACAGTCTTACCTTTGTCGGTGAACGAGTGGTCACCGATCTGCGTCAAGCGGCGTACCAGCATCTCCAGCAGCTCGACCTCGCTTTCTTTGAACAGCGTCGCACCGGTGAGATTACATCGCGGATCACCAACGATGTAACGTTGATTCAATCAATGGTGACCACTAATCTGGGCATGCTGTTGGGAGGCGTGATCCAGTTGGTTGGTGCGATCATCTTGATGGTGGTTGTTTCATGGCAGCTCAGTGGGTTGGCATTGGTGCTTGTGCCAACACTCGTGTTGATTGCAGTCTTCTTTGGGCGCTGGCTGCGGCGGATCTCAACTACGGTGCAAGATCGGCTCGCCGATGCAACGAGCATCCTCGAGGAGACGGTGGCCGGCGTGCGGGTGGTGCGCTCGTTTGGGCGCGAGCCATATGAAATCGCGCGATTTCAGACTGCGACTGAGGCAACCTTTGCCGCAGCGATGAAACGAGCGCGGGTGCGGGCGCTCTTTCAACCGGCAATGTTGTTGACGGTCTGGGGTGCGTTGATCGGCATGCTGATTGTTGGCGGGTTTCTGGTCAGCACGGGATCGTTAACACCGGGTAGTTTGGTGGCCTTTCTCTTTTATGCCGGCATTGCGGCTGGGTCGATGGGCGGGTTCGTTGGTCTGTTTGGGCAGATGCAAGAGGCGCTCGGTGCAACAACGCGGGTGTTCGAGCTGCTCGACCAGCAGCCAGCGGTGACTGATGCTCCCGATGCCATCCCGCTGCCGCCAGTGCAGGGCCGGGTCGAGTTTCGTGAGGTGTCGTTCGCCTATCAGCGGGCCGAGAACGGCCAAACTGCGCCGGTCGTGCTCCGCAACTTCTCGCTGGCAATCGAACCGGGTGAGATGGTGGCGCTGGTCGGGCCGAGCGGCGCCGGCAAAAGCACCATCGTGAATCTCATCCCGCGCTTTTACGACGTGCAGGCCGGCAATGTCCTTATCGACGGCTATGACGTGCGCCGGGTGCAGATGCGGTCGCTGCGCGCACAGATCGGGATCGTGCCACAAGAGACGCTGCTGTTTAGCGGCAGCATCCGCGACAACATTCGCTATGGTCGGCTTGAGGCCAGCGATGCCGAGGTAGAAGCAGCAGCCCGCATGGCGAATGCGCACGAGTTCATTTGCAACTTGCCGGATGGGTATGATACGCCGGTTGGCGAGCGCGGCGTGCGTCTGAGCGGCGGCCAACGGCAGCGAATCGCGATCGCGCGCGCTATTTTGAAGGATCCACGCATCTTGATCCTTGACGAAGCGACCAGTTCGCTCGACAGCGAAAGCGAGCGGCTCGTGCAAGAGGCGCTGGAACGGTTGATGGCCGGTCGCACTAGCATCGTGATTGCTCACCGGCTGAGCACTGTGCAGCGGGCTGACCGGATTGTCGTGGTGGTGGCGGGTGAAGTGGTCGAAGCGGGAACCCACCGCCAATTGTTGGCCCGTGGCGGGATGTATGCCCGGCTATATGAACTGCAATTTCAAGCGCCAACGCTGTCCATTGCATCCGATTAAACCGCAGGAGCAACGTTCACACTGAACGTAGGAGATACCGAACCTATGAATGAGCCAATGTCCTTGTTTGACGATGTGTCCGAAGAGCAAGAAGAGCAATTTGAAGCGCCTGAACGCCGGTTGCCGATGGTGGTGCTCGGCGAGATGGTGATTATGCCGCACATGACCATCCCGTTGCAGGTGCCGCAGGGGAAATCCTACCGCGCTATGGAACGGGCATGGGATGAAGATCGCGATGTGTTGTTGATTTTTGTGCGTGAGCATCAGCTCGAAGGCTACAAGAGCAACCAACCGCAGAATCTGCCGCCAATCGGCGTGATTGCCCAATTGCAAGAGTTCGCCAAGCTGAATGACGGTACGGCGCGCGTGATCCTTGAGGGCCAGAGCCGGGCGCAGATTATCGAAGCGGTGCAGATCACTCCCTTCTACCGGGTGCGCTGCCGGCCAGTGACTGATCCGGTCGTCACCGGTCTCGAAGTCGAAGCGCTCATGGAGACGGTCAAACAGCAGGTTGATGAGTTTGTCGAGCATCTCGGCGAGGTGCCACAAGAGGCGGTGCAATTCGTGCATCGCATTGACCGTCCGGGCCATCTGGCCGACATCGTGACGTGGGGGCCGGCGTTCGACTTCAAAGACCGGCTGGAAATCCTCAACACGCTCGATCCGGTCGAGCGCTTGCGCAAGGCGTATCTGGTCTTGGCGCGCCAGCTTGAGCTGCTCAAGCTGCGGGTGAAGATTCAGCAAGATACCAAAGAGGTGCTTGATCAGAGCCAGCGCGAATACTTCCTGCGCGAGCAGTTGCGGGTCATTCGCCGCGAGCTTGGTGAAGACGAAGAAGGCGATGATCCTATCGATGAGCTGCGCCGTAAGATTCACGAATTGAATGCGCCGGAGTACGTTAAGAATCAGGCGTTGCACGAGCTTAAGCGGCTAGCCCAGCAGGGCATGAATAACCCTGAGTCGGGTGTGATCCGCACCTACCTTGACTGGATCCTCTCGTTGCCGTGGGCAGACGAGGAGTTGCCTGAGATCAGCATTACCGAAGCGCAAAAGGTGCTCGATGCCGACCATTATGGCCTCGAGAAGGTCAAAGAACGGATCCTCGAATATCTGGCTGTGCGTAAGCTGGCCGGCGACAAGCTGCGCTCGCCGATCCTCTGTTTCGTTGGCCCGCCCGGTGTGGGCAAGACGAGTCTAGGTCGCAGCATTGCCCGCGCGTTGGGGCGCAAATTCGTGCGCACCAGCCTCGGCGGCGTGCGCGATGAAGCCGAGATCCGCGGCCATCGCCGCACCTATATCGGCGCGCTGCCCGGTCGGATTATTCAGGCGATGAAGAACGTTAAGTCGAAGAGTCCGGTCTACATTCTCGATGAGGTAGACAAGATCGGGATCGACTTCCGCGGCGACCCGACTTCGGCCCTGCTCGAGGTGCTCGATCCTGAGCAGAACAATGCGTTCAGCGATCACTACCTTGAGATCCCGTTCGATCTCAGCAAGGTGATCTTCATTGCTACCGCTAACCAGCTCGAACCGATCCCGCTACCGTTGCGCGATCGCATGGAGATCATCGAGATCAGCGGCTACACCGAGGATGAGAAATTGGAAATTGCGCGCGGCTTCCTCATTCCCAAGCAGCGCGAGTTCCACGGTTTGCAAGAGGAGCAGATCGAGTTTACCGAAGGCGCGATCCTGAAGCTGATTCGCGAATATACCCGCGAAGCCGGCGTGCGCAGCCTTGAACGCGAAATCGCTAGCCTCTGCCGTAAAGTAGCGCGGCAGGTGGCCGAGCAGACCGAAGCGAACGGCGAAGCACCGCCGAAGGTTGTAATCGACGAAGCGGCGGTGGTCAGGTACCTCGGCCCTGAACGCTACACCTTCGGCATGGTCGAAGAGCAGGATGAAATCGGGGTGGCCACCGGTGTGGCATGGACGAGCGCTGGCGGCGATATTCTCAGCATCGAGGTGTTGCCGTTTAAAGGCAAGGGCCAACTGCAACTGACCGGCCAGCTTGGCGAGGTGATGAAGGAGAGTGCGCAGGCGGCGGTCAGCTATGTGCGCTCGCGCGCCGTTGATTTCGGCATCGATCCTAATACCTTCGAGGAGACGAACATTCATATTCACATTCCCGAAGGAGCGGTGCCGAAGGATGGCCCTTCGGCAGGGATCACGCTGACAACGGCATTGGTCAGCGCCCTCACCGGTACACCGGTACGGCGCGACGTGGCAATGACTGGCGAGGTGACGCTGCGTGGTAAGGTGTTGCCCATCGGTGGTTTGAAAGAGAAGACGCTGGCCGCGCACCGGGCAGGCATCCGCACGTTCATCTTGCCGAAAGAGAACGCTAAAGACATCAGCGAGCTACCGGAGAAGGTGCGGCGTGAGCTGAACCTCATCCCAGTCTCGTCAATGGATGAAGTCCTGCGGATCGCTCTCAGCCGGATGCCAACGCCGACTGGCAATCAGAACGGGTCGCATCCGAACAATAATCGCGGTCAGTCCTCGCCTGCACCGGCTGGCATGTGATGGGGATGGGACATTCAACGGAGCGGTGAGTTGAACACCTCACCGCTCCTGTGTCGCAACCCGGATTGCGAGCACGTGGAAGCTGTGGCTGATGTTCTCTGCTATGGCTCAATCTGCGCCGATCTGCGCATCTGGCTGCCACGCTGGCCCATGCCGGGCAGTGGCGTCCATGCCTTGCGTAGCGCTTGGTCAGCGGGTGGTAATGCGCTCAACGAAGCGCGCGCATTGACGTGGTGGGGGGTGCAGCCGCTCCTTTACGGTGACCGGTTAGGCGATGATCCAGCAGGTGAGGTGGTAGCGACTGAGCTGCGCGCACTCAATCTCGCTGCCAACATCGAACGTGATGCACGGGTAGCTACGCCGGTTTGCCATATCCTGATTACACCTGACGGCGAGCGCACTATTATCGCGCTTCGAGAGGGAACCGCTGCCTCGCCACCGCCGCCGGAAGCACTAGCGGCAGCACAGATCGTTAGTGTGAGCCGTTACGGGCTGTACACTACTGAGGTTGCGTTGGCCGCCCGTCGCTTAGATCGACTGGTAATTGTTGGTGATGTGCTAACACCGACTGAACCGCTCGCCCATGCTGCTGACGTCATTGTTACCTCAGCATCATTGCTTGACCCTGACCCGCTCGCACGGGCGACTGATCTCCATTACGTGCGTGGTGCGCCGGTCTTTCTCACCGACGGCCCTCGTCCGGCGCGCGTCTTCGTTGCCGGCGTTTGGTATGAAGTGTTACCGCCAGTGCAGACCGTGACCGACAGCACCGGCGCCGGCGACATCTTCCGCGCCGGTGTGACCTACGGTGTATGGCGGGGCTGGGATTGGCCGGCGATATTGGCGTTTGCTACTCGTGCTGCTACCGAACAGCTCACAACACCACCAACGGAAGGTTCACTTCGTGCGATACGGTCGCCGGTATAGCTGCCTCTGCATACCCCAACGTCGCGCCTGAGTTCGCCAGCCAATACTTCCCATGAGACGGTAAAGCCACACTGGAATTGCACGCTGCCGCATTCGACGTTGCGCTAAGAGGGGGATCGGTTGTCCTTGGGCCAACGCTTCGGCCGCCATCGTCAACGCCAGCCGGATCGCCATTACCCTGCCGTCCATAGTGGCGAGCGGCTCGCCATGTACCATCTCGCCGCCACCCAGCGCTAAACCGCCTTGCCAAGTAAAGCCAGCAGTGTGGGCAAATTCAGCACAGATCGCCAAGGCATTATCGAGATGATGGGCTTCGGGAAAGCCACAATTCCCAATCGCTACTAACCGGTTGGACGCTACCTGATGGTTGCGCCGATGCACGGCCAGTAACTCAAGCCATCGGATGACCGGTGCAGGCAATGTATCAATATAGAGTGGAAAGACCAGCACAATGAGATCGGTTGCGTCAAGTTGCGCAAGCAACGCTTGCAATTTCAGGGGATTGTTAAGCGTTGGATAGAGTAAGACGGTCTCGGTCGCAATACCACGCGCTGCAAGGTGCTGCATCAGATACTCGCCTAACGAATACGACGTGCTCTTACGCATGCGCGGACTTCCCACCAGCAACAGCGCGTTACGTGGCGGGGAGTGCTGAATGACACCGGCGGGAAGTGTCGGTAGCGGCGGCACCATCATCGTCGTACCGCGAGTAATGGCGGTGAGCGCTGCATCCATCTGTACGGCTAGCTCGCTCTCTGGCGGCATCCCGGTTACAATCGCGCAATAGGTAGTTGGCGCATAGAAATTGAGACTATTACGCCATACCAAATGGCGAAAAATCGCTTCAGTGTGAGGGTTTGGCGTCGCTTGCCAACCAATCGCCAAGAAGCTAGGGTACCGCTCGTAACGTCGCTTGTGATGCGTTTCACCGTTGAGCGTAGTAAAAAACGGCGCAATATTTTGAATCTGGTGATCAACCGCCTGCTTCAGCAGTGAACTATACCCACCAAAGGTGATAGGAGTGAGATAGACCATCACATCAGCCGCAACAATGGCAGCCGCAATCGTGCGATTATCATCGGCGACCATGCATTGACCGGGGGAACGCACCCAACAAAAGAAATCACCGGCACAATTACCGATCTTACACGAGCGGAGGGTAAAAGTCTGGACAGTATAGCCTTGCATTGCACATCGATCCAGCAGCGTTTGTCTGATCTGCTGACCAACCTCATCTTCAGCGGCGGAGCCATCTAGGACGACGACCTGCATTGCGATGTTCCTTTCACGAGCAAACAAATTGTTGCAGGATACACTCCATTTCATACCGGTACAATGCGGCGCCATCAGCACCAAACGGCGGAATTTGACGACCAATCTCAAGTGAGACCAGCCCATGCACCCGCGCCCAGATCAACATTGCGAGAGCAAAACTCTGCGGATCACAATCGCCGCCGTAATGCTGCCATTGCGCGAACATCGGCTGATAAACCGGAGGTATCTCTGGAAGCGGTGGCGCGTGTAACCGGCCCGCCAGTCGCAGCGCCTCGATCACGCTCACCAGCGCGCTCAACGCGCGCGCCGCCGCCGGCAGCACCTGCTCGATCGGCGCAACGTAGCCGGGAATCGGCGTGCCAAAGATGAGTTGGTACCGTTCCGGGTAGGTGATCGCCCACTGCCGGTAGGCGATGCCGGTAGCCCACAACCGGCCAACGAGGTTATCAGATGGAACCGCGTCGCGCGCAGCTAATTGGGCATCGCCAAACGAGGTGTACGCATCGATGATTAGCGCCGTGACAAGGGTGTCGCGGTCAGGATAGTAGTTGTAGATCGCCGGTGCTGTGATCCCCAATGCGCGTGCAATCGCCCGCAGACTCAGCGCCGGCGCACCATGAACTGCGATCTGCTGCCAAGCCGTTTGTTTGATGACCTCCGGTAAGTTGGGGGTTTGTTGGGATTTGGGTGGGCGAGGCATGATAGTCCTTAAAATAAACGATGTTTATTTACACTGTAAGTATACCATACGCGACAGTTGATGGTAAGAGAAGATTTGACAACTGCCGCACAACCCTTGGCGCTGGCCTGTTGTGAACAGAGGGCCGCGTCTGGCATAGTGCGCTGATAAATTACCGCAATCTCATCATCGTGCATCGCCTTCGTGTTATAATCGGTCAGAACGATGGGCTTGGAGGTATGGAATGCGAATCGCGTGTCTTGGATGGGGATCGCTTATCTGGGATCCCCGCTCGTTGCCGATACAGGGCCGCTGGTTGGAAGATGGGCCGCTAGTTCCTGTCGAGTTCGCCCGTGAATCAGAAGATGGCCGCGTCACGCTTGTGATCAAGACTGATGCGACACCTGTGCGGGTATTGTGGACGCTAATGCTTCCCACCGAGCTGCAAGCAGCGAAAAAGGCGCTGCGCGATCGTGAGAGGATACCAACCAAAAACTGGGAGAAGAGGATTGGATCGTGGCGGCACGGCGAAGCGGCGCCAGCGGCCATACCCGAGCTGCCCGACTGGGCGCAGGCGCGCAATCTTGACGCAGTTATCTGGACGGCGCTCAACCCTACGTTTACTCATGTGGATGAAATCATTGAACATCTAAACAATCTCAGCGGTGAGAAGAAAGAACGTGCAGAGCAGTACATCCGGTGCGCTCCGTCTCAGATCAAGACCGCGTATCGCCGCCAGATCGAGCACATATTCGGCTGGACACCCCGTAAATGCGGTAGTTAAATAATAATAGATGGCACTTCACATTGTCGGCAAAATCAGTGCGTTACTCAGACAGGAGATTACTGCAAGCAGCCCGGGCAATGCGCCCCTTTGCCCCACGCGCTTAGCCCATCGGTCGCATGAGCTACGAACTCTCTGAACAGCCCGATCAAATCATTCTACGAACCAACGACTACACGCTTGGCTGGTCAACCGACAGCGGCGCACTCATCCATTTCCAGCGCCATGACAGTTTGAATGTTTTGGGGCATGGCCCGGCGGTTGCCGGGGTAGATGTCGCTTTGGGCGATCCAGCGAACTGGATCACCAGCCGTACCTTTGCCCGCTATCTGTGGCACCGGGTGAGCGCCGACGATGATCAGATGGTGATGACAGTCATCGTCGGGCTGGGCCCGCTCAAAATCTTTGACCATTATCAGATCGGGTGCGATGCTATCAAGCGCTGGATCGAGATTGAGAATGTCAGTGGCGATGATCTGCGACTATACGGTGTGCGTTTGGTGATACCGGACGCACGTGTAGGCGAACCGAGTCATTGTCTCTTCGAGGCGCCGGGCAACAGCGTGCGGCCTCGCGCACCGCTCGCCATTGCGGCGACGCAAGATCGCACCATTCTCCCGCGCCGCTTTTTTGCGCCGGGTTTGCGGGGCGGCAGTGCCTTCGAGCCGGCGCCAACGCAGGGGCCGGGGGTGATGGCGTTGTGGAACGACGAACGACCGCTTACCCTGCTGTGCTGGTATGCCGGCGACGATGAAGCGGCGCTGCCTTACGTGCAAGGCGGTCACGAAGCGGTATCGTTAGCGTATGAGGTCGCTATCGCGAGCTGGCTGCGTTCTGACCAGCGGTTGGCGGTCGGGCAGCAACACATCGCGTTGGTATCCCAACCGTGGCCGGCAGCGCTGGCCGTTTACCGTGCGCTGACGCCATTGCCACAGCCGCCGGCGGCGTGGCTGCGCGATGCCGTACTGTACGTCGCCGATCTGCGCCACTATGGCGGCGCCGATGGTTTATGCGCTCACCTACCGGAATTGACAGCGCTGGGGGTTGATTCGCTCTGTCTGTTACCGTGGCACACGGTTGGCGAGCGACCGCACTTGATCGGTGATCTTGAACGGATCGATCCGGCTTGTGGCGAGGAACCGGCTATTCGCCACCTAATTGAGACTGCCCACCGGCAGGGGATGCGAGTGTTGCTCGATGTGGCGTTGCAAGGCTGCGCCGCCGACTCTCGCTACCTTAACGAACACCCCGAATGGTTTGTGCGCGACGAGGTCGGCGCGTTTGCGATCGGCATTCCGTCCGACTCCCCGGCAGCCGCCCGCCATCCCGGCGTAGCATTGTTGGCTGGCGGCTACCATTTTGATTGGACACGCAACGACTGGCGGTTGTACTGGCAGCAATGGGTGATCGAGCAGATCGATCGTTTTGCACTTGACGGGTTGCGGGTAGTGGCACCGTACCCGGCTGCGCCAGCGTGGATCCGCCGGCCACCGTTGCGGGCCAGCGCCGGCGCGGTGTTCATGGCCCAAGCCGTGAGCGAAATCGCTGCCGCGCGCCCTCATTTGACTATACTCTGCACCCTATCCGGGCCGCGTTCGGCCCAATGTGCCAGCGGCTGGTTCGATTATCCCAGCCATCATATGCTGATTCACCTTGCCATGCGCCGGATCACGCCGGCTGAATGGTGCGCCTATCAAGCCGATTATGCCGAACTCTACCCTCCCGCTTACCGGATCGGTTTTCTGGAAATGCACGATACTGCCGACTGCAACCCGCTGGCCGACGGCTTACGCGGCTCGCGACTAGTGCAGGCGCTGTGGGCTGTGATGCTGTTCAGCGGCTTAACGCCGGCAATGTGGAATGGGCAGGAGATTGCCGATCATCACATCTTGCCGCGCCTGCTCAACCTCTGGCAGCGTGAACCGGCGCTCCGCCACGGCGCGATCGACTGGCAGCCGTTCAGCGCCATACCCGGCGATGTGCTCGCCATCCGTCGCACCCTTAGCGAGCGCAGTCTGGTTGGTGTGGTTAATCTCGGCGCATTGCCGAGCCGTCTGATCACTACTCGCGGACTTGGCGGCGACATTCTCGGTCTTTTCCCGCTTGGCCGCGAGCGGCGCGGCACTGGCGAGGAATTGCGGTTAGCGCCGTTTGGGGTGTATTGTTTTGAGGGGTGAGGGAGACAACGCCAAGGCGCAGCGTATTCAAGCGCAAAGGCGCAACGGACGCCAAAAGTGCAAAGAGTTTTGGGTTACCTCTTCCCCTTTCCCTCGGCGCTCTCTGCGGTGAACGACTTACCCTCACCCCTAGCCTTGCCCCGCTGGGGTAGGAGAGAGGCGAGATGAAGCGCTGCTACGATAAACCGTTGCGCAAATTGCCGAACATTACCGAATCTCATGACTTTGCTGCGCGATCCTGTGCCAGCGCTGCCAATCCATTATCCGCGTACCGATGGGCATCCAGATCCTGAGGGTAAGAACTTTGAGAGGTTTGTTGTCA
Source organism: uncultured Chloroflexus sp. (assembly GCF_937951745.1). Taxonomy (GTDB): domain Bacteria; phylum Chloroflexota; class Chloroflexia; order Chloroflexales; family Chloroflexaceae; genus Chloroflexus. The sequence continues at coordinate 53,061 of NZ_CALFBQ010000073.1, read as the reverse complement.
ATAAGGTAAAATCAAATAAACCTGCTGATGCTGACCCCCACCTCGAATTGCCAAGCAATGAGAAAGAATTGTCATATGAGTCTTTGACAAATACCTGTCGTATATCAGCCTAGCGATTCCTTATCCGTACTCAAAGAGAGACCGGCGTCGCTGATCCCCCGCGCTCCGTTACGCCACGCGCGCACCAGTTTGCGGGCAAGGATCATTGCTCGGTGCTGGAGGGCTTTGGCGGCGGAGACAGTGCAACCGAGTTGGCGGGCCGTTTCTTCGAGGGACAGGTCATAGCCGAAGCGGAGTCAGAGCACGCGCCGGTAGTGGTCGGGCAGGGCAGCCAGCACGTACTGAAGGTGCTCCCAGTCCCACTGTGGGGCGAGGAGAGTTTCGGGGTCGCCGTCGTGCTCGGTGTCGCCCGCTTCAAGCGGTACGAAACGTCCGGCCCGGCGGCGGATATTCGCGGCCTGATCGCGGGCAAGATGAAACAGCCACGCGGTGAGGGGGAGACCGCGGTCTTCATAGTGGGTGGCCCGTTCGAGCAGGCGGATAAAGACCTCGCTGTGGGCGTCACGGGTCAATTCGGCATCACCCAAGCGGCGGCACAGGTAGTGATAGACGCGGGGCCCGTAAGTTTCATAGATCCAGCTCACGATCTGCGGGTCGCGTTGTTGAAGTCCGGTAATCAGGTCGTGGTGGGATGGAACGATCACTGCCCAAACTCCGCAAGCTACAAACACGTGAATGCCAACATGTACCCATCGGGGTGGGTTACGCGGATACGTGCCTCCTGTCTTGATAACGCAGTGCGTTAATCGCCGGTACTCCGTAGTATACGCCAGTACACAGGGCAAAACGGTAACAGTTTTTGCAAAATGTTTGGGGTGGGGTAGGGCGCATCACCGCTGCCTCTCTCCGCGTAAAGAGTTCGTGGTGCGAGCGCAGCGTGCCTGCCCGCCTTCCCCCAGCCCCCTATCTCCCTGTTCCCCCTCCCTCATTACTACGCCATCGGTGGCTGATACGTCCGGCGCGGGTTGGGGATCAGCTCTGGCTGCTCGCGCACCAGTTTGCGGGCAAGGATCATTGCTCGGTGCTGGAGGGCTTTGGCGGCGGAGACAGTGCAACCGAGTTGGCGGGCCGTTTCTTCGAGGGACAGGTCATAGCCGAAGCGGAGCCAGAGCACGCGCCGGTAGTGGTCGGGCAGGGCAGCCAGCACGTACTGAAGGTGCTCCCAGTCCCACTGTGGGGCGAGGAGAGTTTCGGGGTCGCCGTCGTGCTCGGTGTTGCCCGCTTCAAGCGGTACGAAACGTCCGGCCCGGCGGCGGATATTCGCGGCCTGATCACGGGCAAGATGAAACAGCCACGCGGTGAGGGGGAGACCGCGGTCTTCATAGTGGGTGGCCCGTTCGAGCAGGCGGATAAAGACCTCGCTGTGGGCGTCACGGGCCAATTCGGCATCACCCAAGCGGCGGCACAGGTAGTGATAGACGCGGGGCCCGTAAGTTTCATAGATCCAGCTCACGATCTGCGGGTCGCGTTGTTGAAGTCCGGTAATCAGGTCGTGGTGGGATGGAACGGTCATTGCACAAACTCCGCAAGCTACAAACACGCGAATGCCAAAACGTAAGCGCTCTCTGTGCCGCTCGCCAGAGCGGTGGGTGATGAAGGTCGTGCCTCCTTTCGGTGGATTATCTGAGTGCCGGTAGTAGGGAGTATACACTACGAAAGGTTTGAAAACGGTAACATTTTTTGCAAAATTTTCATTGAGATAGCATTTCAATATATCGATTTTAGGCCTCACCTGAAAGCAAATCACTACAATGATAATTTGATAAGATGAGACGTTATCAATTGGCGACGGTGATCTTACCCTGCCCAGCTCAATGGAATGTAGCTTAAGCGCATCAGTGATCATTAAAGTGGTTTCATTTGCTTAGGTTGTTGCTGCCGCTGGGAACTCTCTGCCTCCTTTTCGCGTCATCTCATCAGAGCAGTTTTCTGATTGCAAGGGATTGCCTATGCGCACGTTACTCTTGATCATAATCATCGCTTCGCTATCGCTTACCGCCTGTAGTGCCGCTACCACGTCAGCGCCGGCCCAACCTACCGCCACGCCTGATCAGCCTGTTCCCACTCAGCCGCCAGCAGCCACGCGCGATGCTGCTCCGCCGGCGAACGTTGAACCAACGGCGACGCGGTTGCCTGATAGTCCAACCGAATCGCCGGCTCCCGCCCCTACCGAGACACCGGCTGCTCTGCTGCCCACTGCTGCGCCGGCGGCAACGCTGGTGCCAACAGTTTTACCGATCAAGGAGACCCCTATGTCGATTCCGCCGGCTCCCGCACCGAATGCTCAGCCGCTGACGCCGCCGTTTGATGGCTTTGTCCAACGCCAAATCGATGCGGCGAAGCAAGATTTGGCCCAGCGGTTGGGGATTGATGTCGCTGCGATTGAGGTAGCTTCGGTCGAGGCAGTGACGTGGTCTGATGGTTCGCTCGGTTGCCCGCGGCCCGGCATGGCCTACATTCAGGTGTTAATTGACGGCTTGCGGATTCTATTGCGGGTTGGCGATCAGCTCTACCCCTACCATAGCGGCGATAACCAACCGCCGTTCTTATGCGAATTGCAGATGGGGCCGCGGGTCAAGCCGTAAGCCGTCGCGGAGGCGTAGCAGGGCTACGCCTCTACCTCGTGACGCGGTTTTTTCCTCGAAGTAACAAACCCCAAATGCTGCCAACCGTAATTCCTCACTCACGCCGCGGCGCTCACGACTGAGCGGGAATAGACCAAGCAGTTCAGCGCCGAGTTGTTGTGCGATGACAAGGCAGCTAAGTAATGCGCCAAGATTGACCACCCCGACAAGACTACGCTTACCGAGCATGCGGCGAATCGCTACGATGTCACTGGGTACACTGCTGAAGGCACACCAATCGATAGCGCCGTGGCGGAGTGCCGGTTCACGCTGCCAGAGGTTGAGCAGGCGCGGCAAGATGTGATGATCGGCAATCTCCTGCCCGTTCCACGTGGCCGGCGTTAAGCCACTGAACAGCATCACGGCCCACAGCGCCTGCACTAGTCGCGAGCCGCGTAAGCCGTCGGCCAGCGGGTTGCAGTCGGCAGTATCGTGCATTTCCAGAAAACCGATCCGGTAAACGGGAGGGGGGAACAAACCCAACGAGCCTAGACGCCATTGTCTAGAGCCTGTTACGCACTTCGGAGATAAACGTGGGATGCGTTCAGCATGACACACCAACCCTATCCACGCGATGTGAGCCTTCATCGCTCTCTACCTGACCTTCATAACTAAAGACGCCCCGCAGCGCGACCACTCGCTGCGTGAGGTTGTGAATGGATGGCGTTGGAGCATTCACACGGGCGTAGCGACGTTGCAATGCAACGTCGCTCCAACGCGCATGCTGCCCACCGATCTGCCGCCGTGGCCCACCGTCTCCCAGTAGAGACGGTGCAATGCACCGTCTCTACTCAGCGCACCGCGCTCGTCCATGAATGGCGTGCGTTCGCCGGAGTGCATGTGCTGGCCAGTGCGCTCCTCATACGGAAGCGGTTCATTCCCGTTATGGTCGAACGTACATAACAGGCTCTAGGCTCAACCATTGACACGGATGCGCTTAGGGCGCTGCGATCGGCCAGTGGAACCAAGCCACAAACAGATCGCCATGAGGAATCGCACCAACATAGTTACCGGCAATTGCCGCGAGCCCATTGGGCAGACCATACGCATTCGCCACTAGCTCGGCGCAAATCGCCAAACCAAAGCCGTGCCCCTTGCTACCATCGCTGCTGAACGTAAAGCCGCCGCGGAACAGATTGCTCCACTGCTGGCCAAAGCGCTGATCGAGCGCGCTGCGTTGCAGCGGATCGATCCGGTTTGCTACGACAAAGCGCAAACTTGGCGACGAGCAATCGAAAAGGGGGTAAATGCCGACCATCACCCGGTGATCGGCGCTGTGGCGAGTTGCGTTATTGATCAGGTTGTAGATCACCCGATCGAGGGCCGAGAACTCGACGCAGCGGTCAGCGACGACACCGTTGTAGCGCGCATCCACCACAATCTGGGCCGTGCCGTCGGGCAAGCGATAATCGGCTTGCTGCCACTTTTCTAGCAACAGATCAACGCCATGAGTGCGCAATTCAATATCGCGCGCCGTGCGCACCGGATCGAGATCGGGCACGCAGTTGCGCATAATCTTGAGGTGATCGCGCACCAGCAGATAGATTCGTTCAACATCAACAGGCTGCGCCTGCTCGAATTCGATCAGTTGCAATTGCAGCGCCAATGCTTGCAACGACCCGCCGCGAATATCGTGGATCACCTGCCCTAACACCGGATCGTGCCGGCTGAGCGAAATACCACGCAGTTCATGCATCAAATCGTGCCATCCCGTCTCGTGCAAAAACTGGCGCAATTCGTCGAGCTTAACCCGACGCATCTGGTCAAATCGGCTAAAAATAGCGAGCAACGTATCATACAGACGCCGCACCACCGGCTGCACGTTTTCCGGCAAGGCGGTGATGCTGATGCTGCTCACGCTGCGCACGAAGGGATCGTGGCGCAAGAACGGCAAATCACACGGCGCAAGGGCTTTGATTGTTTCGTCGCTAAGTGGGAATGCGCCGGTCATAGCAGCAGAACTCCTTTGGCATGGGCAACAACTGGCACCTTAGCCTGAACCTCTTGTCTCCAAGTAGTTAAACGTTAGTATAACCGATCTTTGAATTATTGTTGCAGCAATAATAGGCAAGCTATCGAATTGCAAATATGTACTAGAAATCACACAAATTGCCAGCGTATCTGCCTCATTCACGTAAAAACGCCGCGCACGCTTCGGGAATGCTGGGATTAATAAAAATGCCGCTGCCCATCTCAAACCCGGCCATGTACGACAGGCGCGGCACGACAGCCAGATACCAATGAAAATAGCCGTTTTCTGGCTCTTTGGCTGGCGTCGAGCGGAGCACCAGATTAAAATCGGGGTCGTTGAGCCGGTAGTAGAGCCGGTGAAAGACCTCGCGCACCACGTCGGCTAAGCCACCAAGTTCAGATTCGTCAAGATGGAAAAAACTCGCCCGATGCTTGCGCGGCAAAATCCAGAGGTGAAACGGCGAAGAAGCAGCGTAGAGCACAAACGCGACAAACTCATCATTCGCATAGACTATCCGCTCATTGCGGGCCACTTCATCGGCCAGCATCGTGCAAAACACACACTGGCCAGTATCATCAAAAAACCGGCGCGCCTCTTCGATCCGGTGGCGAATGTCGCTGGGTACTACCGGCACAGCCATTATCTGGCTGTGCGGATGTTGCAACGAGGCACCGGCCCGTTCGCCGTGATTCTTAAAAATGACAATCTGCTCAATCCGCGGATCAGTGCTCATCGCTCGCCCACGGCTCAGATAGACGGCCAGCACAGACCGTACCTCATCATGGGTCATGAGTCCGAGCGTCGTGTTGTGATTCGGGTGCTCGACCAGCACTTCGTGATAGCCATAACCGCTGATCGTGCGCCGCACTCCGTCAAAATGGCGCACCACCGGCCCGTGATCATGCAGGGCCGGATACTTGTTGCGCACAATCCGCAACTGCCACGAGCCTGTCGCCGGATAACGCTCAACTTCAAGATCGAGTTCTTCATTACCAACGCAGAAGGGGCAGTGCGGATCATGGGGCGGACGTTCGGCAGTGAGCGGCTGCTGGCGGGTTTCGGTAAAGGCATTAGGACGGCGCGCACGTTCACTGGCAATGATCACCCATTCGCGGGTGGCAATATTCTGCCGTAATTCGGACATGAGGCTTGCTCCACAGCGGACGGTTAGCCGCAGCGTTGCGCTATGCTTTGTATTGTAGCCGCAATGCATCTGATGAGCAAGTTATGCTAGTTGACAAACACCTACCGAGGAGCGTAAACTAACACATCAGATGATATGATTTTTTCGCAGAGGTGCTTATGTCCCTTTCTCGGCAACGGTTAGTTGAACAGGTCATTGACTACCTGCGACAGCAACTCAAGACACAAGCATACCCGGTCGGCAGTCGGTTGCCACCCGAACCCCAACTCATGGCGCAGCTCGGCGTCGGGCGCTCCACGGTGCGCGAGGCGATTCGGGCGCTAGCCCACGAAGGCTTGCTCGAAGTGCGCCAAGGCGATGGCACCTACGTGCGCGCCACGGCCATCGCCGAACCGTTGGCTGCGCGGCTGCGGCAGGCAAAAGTGCAAGAGGTGCATGAGGTGCGACGAGCATTAGAGCTGGAAGTCGTGGCATTGGCCGCCGAACGGCGCAACGACGATGATCTGGCCGAAATCCAGCGCTGGTTGGCGGCGCGCTCGGCGGCGCTGACTAATGGCGATACCGCCACTGCGCTTGCTGCCGACATCGAGTTGCACTGCGCAATTGCCCGCGCGACCCACAACCCGATGCTCAGCGATCTGTACCGGATGTTTGCCGTCACGCTCCACGACGCGCTCGGCGTGTTGTGGGACGCCGCCGCGCCAGCCGCTGATGACCGCTCCCACGTCGATCTGGTCGCGGCGATTGCAGCAGGTGATGCCGCAGCGGCGGTCGCCGTGACCCGCCAGATTCTAGCTCGTCACGAAGCAACGCTAAGTCACCACACCAGTGACGCATGATTTTTTGTCTACAAAAACATCTGATGATCTGATGAATTAAAAGGGTTAGTGCAAATGGAATTCTTCGACCTGCTCCTTATCTTCACCGCCGCACTGCTGGCCGGCGCACTGAACGCGATTGCCGGCGGCGGCAGTTTTTTCTCGTTCCCCGCGCTTTTGGTGGCCGGCGTGCCGCCAATTGTGGCTAATGCCACCAACGCGCTGGCGCTGTGGCCGGGCACGCTGGCCAGCATCGGCGCATACCGGCGTGAACTGCGCGGCCAACAACGCGATATTTGGCTCTTTAGCGGCTTAAGTCTGCTCGGCGGGTTGCTCGGCGCAATCTTGTTGCTCTACACCGATGAGCGGCGCTTTACCGCGCTGATCCCATATCTGCTACTCTTCGCCACGCTGGTCTTCACCTTTAGCCCGCAGATTACCCGCCTTGCGCAACGGACGGTCGGCAAAGGCAACGGCCAGCGCTGGCTGGTTGTCGTTATCTACCTTGCCATTGCCATTTACGGTGGCTTTTTTGGTGCCGGATTGGGCATTCTCACGCTAGCTGCGCTAGCTCTGCTTGGTTACGATAACATTCACCGCATGAATGCACTCAAAACGTTGCAGGCGGCGCTGGTCAACGGGATTGCCGTAGCGACCTTTGTTACAACCGGCTTGATCGCGTGGCTGCCGGCCCTGATCATGACGATTGGCGCGATCGCCGGCGGCTATGGCGGCGCGGCGATTGCCCGCCGGATCGATGCCCGCCGGGTGCGCATAGCCGTGGTGGTCATTAGTATCGGGTTGACGGTATGGTTCTTTGTCCGCAGTGCGTGACCGTCACGCCGCCGGCAGCGTAAACCAGAAGGTCGATCCGTGCCCTTCTTGGCTGCTGGCCCAGATCCGGCCACCGTGCCCTTCGATCAGATGCTTGGCGATCGCCAAGCCCAAGCCGGTGCCACCAGCGTGACGGGTGCGCGCCCGGTCGACTTTGTAGAAACGCTCAAAAATCCGGCGCAACTCGCGGCTTGGAATGCCAATGCCGGTATCGCTGACGCTAATCAGCACCCACGTGCCGGCGGGATGCGGCGGACGATCCTCGCGCGAAGGCGGATCGTCAACCGCGATATACAACACCTTGGCCGTAACCGAGATTGTGCCGCCTTCGGGGGTGAACTTCACTGCATTGTGCAGCAAATTGAGCAACACCTGCCCAATCCGGTCGCTATCCATCAGCGCTGGTGGCAAATCATGCGCCGACTCGATGCAAATGGTCTGCTGTTTCCGATCGGCCTGTGGCCGGATGCGTTCCACAGCTCGCTCGATCACCGGCCCAACCGCTAGCGGCGCTAACTTGAGCGACACCCGTCCCGACTCAAGCCGCGAGAGTTCGTGCAATTCATCAACCAATTGCGTCACCGCATCGATCTCTTGCGCCATCTGCCCCAACATCCTTCCGGCAATATCGGGCGGCGGCGCCGATTGCAATGTCTCCACCAGCAACTTGAGCGAAGCAAGCGGGGTGCGCAACTCGTGCGAGACGTTCGCCACCAAATCGCGCCGCGCCCGTTCGAGCATGCTAATCTGGGTCAGGTCGCGAATAACGATTAACGCCCCTTCCGGCGGGCCAGTTTGGACGATCAGCGGCTCGTAATGCAAATGCAAGGTGCGACCGGTCGCCAGCGGGCGAATCGTCAATTCCCGCCGTTCACCATCGGCGATCACATCGCGCGCCAACCGATCGGCTTGGTGATCGCGCAAGAGCGTAATTAAGCCGCTGTCGGTTGCGCTCCCTTGCCCAGCTAGCAGATGGATCGCCGCTTCATTGTGAAATACGATCTGGCGCTCGGCATCAACCACAATCACGCCGGCATCAACAGCTCGGGCCAGCGCAAGGAATAGGGGCTGGTGGTGGGGAACGAGTAGTGCGGGAACGGGATCAGTCTGCGTTTCCGGCGCAGGGTCAGACGAAATCATCAGGTAATCCTGTTGCGGCTCAGGCGAGGCAAGAGACGACGTAGCGGCGCTTGTGGCCAGCTTACGCTCGAACCGACGCCAACGGCGGACGCTGAGGATCAAGCTCACCGCCAGCACTACCGTAGCCACCGTTAGCGTCAATTCAAGCAGGGTCATGCAGATTCTGTGATGTTAGCTGTACGCTGCCGAGTTTGGAAAGCCGGTCTGGTCACACTCATGGATGTCATCGTGAGGGGCGGAGTTCGCGCAGTAATCCCGGCGAGATTGCTGCGATTGCCATGGTGCCCGCCCTCTGAACGATACGCGCATGCGGCAGCTTCACCGCCACATTCCATCGAGCTGCGCAACCCCGGTCACACCTGCTCGGCGGGCGGCTCAAACCGGTAGCCAACGCCGCGCACGGTCTGAATATAGGTCGGCTTGCCGGGATCGGGTTCGATCTTTTCGCGCAGCCAGCGAATATGGACATCGACGGTGCGGCTGTCGCCGATAAAATCTTGCCCCCAGACTCGTTCGAGTAACAGATCACGGGTCAGGGCAATGCCGCGATTACGCATCAAACACGTAAGCAGATCGAACTCTTTTTGGGGCAAGTTAAGCTCTTGGCCATCGCGCCATGCCCGCCGGCTGCTAGTATCAACCCGGATCACACCGGCCTCTAGCACCTCACGAACAATCGAGTGGGGCTGGCGTTCGCTGCGGCGCAAAATAGCGCGCACGCGCGCCAGAAACTCACCGAGGCTGAACGGCTTGCTGATGTAATCATCGGCGCCGAGTTCGAGGCCGGCAATCCGGTCGACCTCGTCTTGGCGGGCGGTGAGCATCATAATCGGCACATCGCTCTCTTGGCGGAGGATGCGGCAGACTGAGAAGCCATCGAGCCGGGGCAACATAATATCCAGCACAATTAAATCGGGCTGATCGCGGCGGGCGCGGTCGAGACCATGCACCCCATCTGCCGCGACAATTACCGAATAACCTTCGCGTTCAAGGTTATACTGCAGAGTCTCGGCCAGTGTCGTTTCATCTTCGACGATCAGAACCGTCGCCATAGCTGCTCCACACATGAAGACCGCCGGTGAAGGGCCGGCGGTCGTTGCCACGTGGCGAATGTGGTCGGGGCGGAGGGATTTGAACCCACGACCCCCGCGTCCCAAACGCGGTGCTCTACCAGGCTGAGCCACGCCCCGACGTCCTTAAGGTTAGCAGCATGATAGGGATTTTGTCAAGCGGGTTGTCAATAGTCACGAACAGACACAGAATAGCTTTAGCGGAAGGATCAACCGTACCAGCCGCCCAGCCAGCCATCGTTGTAGATGACTGGCGGCAGCTTCGTTTTGCATCAATCACCTTCAGCCACTGGCGGCACGGGGGGCGGGCCGGGGCGAGGCGTGAGTTGGAGCCGGGCGCGCACGCGAGCCATTTCGCCAACGGCGAGGCGGGCTTCGGCCAGCCATTCGCGGTGTTCGTAGGCAAAGGCGCGGGCAATATAGGCCAATGCGCTGCTGCGGGTATCGGCAATGCCAACCGCCACCAACAGATCGAGTAATTCGCGTTCAGCGCGGCCCAACCGGGTCATCACCGGCACCGTGCGAGTGGTAAAGAGTACCTCGTGGTCGGCGGCGCGCATACCCCACGCCACCGGCACCCCGCTGTGACGTTCGATCTCGCGTGCAATCCGCATCCGGTCGCGCCGGGTCTGCTCGCGCAAGAGTGGGATCTCTTCGAGCGGGCGAGCGATGGGCAAAATAATGATCAATTCGTCACTGTACCGGCGAATCTCAGCCGGGCCAGCCCGCACTTCAGCCGGCAACCGCTGCGTAATAAGGCGCTGAATCTCTTCGTCATGCATTGAGGGTGTCCGTTCTGCTCTTGTTGATCAAGTTCTTTCGCAATGCGTGACACGGCAATGTGATAGTTTACCTCTCCAACCCGGCTTCCCAACTCCTACCCGGTAATGATCGGGTAGCGTGAAGCACCGCAGTCTACATCACGTACCCAGAGGGCCTATCATGAAATGCGGCAGGAAAACTGACACACTCCATAACGAGAAGGGTTACTGCTTACTAACCGCATCGGCAGATGCTTGGCGCATAAACCATGCCGCCAGCAGCCCGACCACATATGCCGCCACGCCAAACAAAAACGTCTCACCGATCACCTGTGCAGCGATTTCCATCAGAAAGCGGGCCGGGTCGGTCATCGCCAGCGGGTTATCGGCGCCAGCACGGCGCAACTCATCTTGACGATGCACACCCCAGAGGGTCAAAATCGCAACACCGACCGTCATCCCTACCAACCGCAACGCGATCACAAGCGCCGACGCTGCGCCGCGCCGGTCTTCACCAGCTGCCGCTACGACCGTATCGGCCACCGGCGCGATTACCAAGCCAAGGCCAATCCCAGTCAATGCCAGCTCAAGACCCATACGCAGATAGGTCGCTTCAGGCCCCCAAAACGCCATCAGCGTAGAGCCAACCAAGGCAAGGCCCAAACCGAGCAACGCCGGCAACTGCCCACCGTAGCGTCCGGTCAACAAACCACCCGGCAATGCTGCCGCTGCCATGGTCAACGTCAGGGCTGAAAGCATCCAGCCGGCATCCCATGCCGCAATCCGCAGAATATCGCTATCGGTTGGGTGGTAGAGCAGCAAATAGGTGTTGATGTAGAGCGGCACATTCGTGATCGCGATCGCTAGCCCAAAGCCGACCATGACATTGATCACACAGGCCATCGCCGTATCGCGCCGGGTAAAGAGTTCCAGCCCGATCAGCGGATCAGGGCTGCGCCGCTCGGCCCAAACGAAGAGAGCCAGCAAAACCAGCGCCACAAGTACCAGCAGCCCGGCGTAAGGCGGTGGCCCCAGCCGTTCACCGTAGAAATCGGTTGCACCCAATTCACTGCCGGCCGCCAAGCCGACATTCAACGCCACAAGGCTGCCACTCAACAACATCGTGCCCAGCCAATCGAAATGACCGGCTCGCGGCGGGGTGGGAATCTGGCGCAGTGCATACCATGTCAATCCCAACGCCACCAGCCCGATCGGCAGATTCAGCCAGAAGAGCAGCCGCCAATCGTCAAAAATCCTCATCAGCACGCCGCCGTAGAGATGGCCAACCATCCAGCCAGCAGTGTCAACCGCGCCGATAAGCCCCAGCGCCGCCGCCCGCTGACCGGGCGGAAAGAGATCGCCGACCAGTGCCATCGAAACCGGCACCATCGCCCCCGCACCTAGCGCCTGCACCACCCGGCCAATGATGAGCATCGTCAGATTGGGCGCGGCTGCCACCCACGCCGACCCGATCAAAAAGACGATCAAGCAAACAAGATAGACCATGCGCCGCCCAAGCAGATCCGACAAGCGGCCCATAAAGGTGATGCTCACCGTATAGGCCAACAAATAGCCGCTCACTGCCCACGACGCCCGGTTAAGCTCGGTATCGAGCGACAGGCGCAGGTCGATCATGACCTTCGGCAACACCGCGCTAATGACAGTCAAGTCAACCGCGCCGATAAAGATGGCCAAGCAGACCAATCCTAGTGTAATCCGAGGGTCGAACGCGCGCACTTCGGCTTTAGTCAACGCAGGATTCGTCATGGGCATTGCACCGGTTCGCGGACATCAACCGTCTTGTCGTACTCGCTAAACTCAAGCGTCCACGTGCTCGGATTGGCGGCATCGGTTGCGGTATCGACCAACACTACTCGGCTAGCGCGCATGGTCGCTTGATCGGCCCACAGATCGGCGGTGACCGGCCCCGCTCCCAGCAGATTAAGGCTAATCGCGCGCAACTGTTCAGCCGGCAGCGTACCACGCAGGTGGTAATGCGGACGACCGTTCAGGTCTTCAATCCCCACCAGCGTCACATCGGCAAATTGGTTGGCCAGCAACGCTTCGATCCCAATATCGGGAGCAAATAAGACCGCCGGATCGAACGTCGAGCCGGGTTGCAGACACATCCACTGGCGCGTAATCGGATTAGTCGTATACTGCTTGCCAGCCAGCGAAACCGTCCGGATCTCGCCAATCGCATTGCCTAGTGTGATGTTGAGAACCGAGAGCACAGCATCAGGGCGACGCAAATCGCCTTCAATGCTATTCAGCGTCGTCACCCCGCCCGCATCGAGCGCCACCGGCTTACCGATCAGGGTAATCCGAAAATGGACGCTCTGGCTATTTTGGGTAGCTTGACCAATGGCCGATGCCAACGCGCGCGGATCGGGTGTCGGCGTCGGTGTCGGCGGCGCTGCCACTCCCCCACAACCAACCAGCCACAGGACCAGACTCGCGATGAGCCATCTCCAGCTCTGCTTCATAGCGCACCTTCTCATCTGCTGTGCTACCATGGTCGTGACAGTAGTATAACAGAGGTCGTCCACCATGAAGATTGCAATCATTGGCGCCGGTGCGCTCGGTAGTGTGATTGGATTCCACCTCGCGCCTGTCATTTCGATCATGCTCGTAGATTCGTGGGCTGAACACATTGGCGCGATCAACGCATCCGGGTTGCGCTGCGCCTACGATGGCGGCGAAACCACCCGTTCGATCCCAGCGACGACTGACCCGGCGAGTATTGAGCCGTTTGATGTCGCGCTTGTTACCGTCAAGTCCGCTCAGACCGCTTGGGCCGCTGAGACAGCCGCGCAGCTCTTGAAATCCGGCGGGGTAGCGTACACCTTGCAAAATGGGCTAGGGAACGCCGAAGTGTTGAGCAGGCGGCTAGGCCCATTGCGCGTCGGGCAAGCAGTCACCACGCTCGGCGCAACCCTGCTTGGCCCCGGACGGGTTCGCCTCGCCGGTCGCGGGCCAACCACCTTTGGCGCGGTACCGTCGCTCAGCATCGCCTACGCACTCGCCAACACGTTTCGCACCGCCGGTTTGCCGGCTGGGGTTGCAACCAATCTGGACAGCTTAGTGTGGGGGAAACTGATTGTGAACGTCGGCATCAACGCGCTTACCGCGATCCTGCGCGTTCCCAACGGTGCCTTGGCAAGCGTGCCAGCAGCATCCGCTCTTGTCCGGCAAGCCGTAGAGGAAGCGGTGGCAGTAGCCCGCGCCGCCGGCATTACACTGGCTTTAGCCGATCCCGTTGCCGAAACGCTGGCTGTGGCCCAAGCGACTGCTACGAACCGATCGTCAATGTTGCAAGACATCTTGCGCGGCGCACCCACCGAAATTGACACCATTAACGGCGCCATTGTACGCGAAGGACGCCGGCTCGGCGTGCCAACGCCGTTCAACGAAATGTTGTGCAATCTGGTTAAGGCATTAGAAGCGACGGCGCCGTTACGAGTGCAGGAGACGTAGCTGGCATCCGGTCAAGGTCAACCAAAAACCGGTGGACAGCCTCGTCTACGCTCATCTTGCCGGCGATCACCGGATCGTAATACACCGGCACAAAATCGAACAGAAACGAGCGCGCCATTTCCAGCTCGCGCACCATAATCTGGGCAATCGGCCCACAAGCGGGAAGCATCACCGCGCGCGCAGCGTGCAGCGTAGCAGTGCGATCATACGTCACCCGCACAATCTGCGCCTGCCAACCGTGCTGGTCGAGGGTCAGACGAGCGTAAGCGGCCCGCCAGTCGCCATCAAAGGGCAACCCAACCGACCCTACATTCACCACCAGCGTCTGCTCAACCCACCGGGTGAAAGGCATATGGGTATGAGCTGTGCAAAACACCGCAGCATGCGGATCGATCTTGGTCTGCAATTCGAGCTGAGAGTGCGAGGGTAAGAGGCCATCACGATCGTGATGGATCGAACCGTGATAGACCATTACCGTACCACCCGGTGTTTCTAACGCCAAACTCGTGGGGAGCGTCTTGACCTGCGGCAACAGATCAACCACTTCCTGATGTGTCCAGATAATCGGCCCCTGTAATGCGCGCTTACCGCCCTGCGGCGGATGGCCTATGCTCAGATCGTGGTCATAACTGAGGATATAGCCCTCATGATTGCCGCGCAACACATGCCAGCCTCGTTCCCGCTGCATCTGCAAGGCTAGCTCAAGGCAGGGGCGTGGTTGCGGGCCACGATTGATGATGTCACCAGCGATGATGACCGTATCAGGCTGCCACTGCTCAATATCGGCAATGACTGCACGAAAAGCAGCTAAATTCGCATGAATGTCGGCAAGAACAGCTATGTTTATGTTCATCGGTGTGTAACACCCTCCGTATCCATGTGCTCCTCATTCCCCAGTCGCTAGTACCCTCACCCCCCGGCCCTCCCCCTGCGGAGGAGGGATCCGACTCCTCCCCCTAGCGGGGAGAGGCTAGGAGGGGGCCATATCCCTAATCACCACCCTTCAAGTAGTGTACCATGGTCATGGAACCGTCTCAGGAAGGAGCTGCCATTGTGTTTAGCTTCGGACGCGCTTTGGGTGCCGAACCAGCCTTTGCCGCTCAGCGCGAATGGCTAGTGACGAACGGGATTGGCGGCTATGCCGCTGGAACTATCGCTGGAACGCTTACACGCAGTTATCACGGTTTGCTGATTGCTGCGCTCGAACCGCCGCTTGGCCGGGTGCTAACGTTAGCCTCGCTCGATGCGTATGTGAGCTATCTCGGCCAGACCTTCGATCTCACCACCCACCGGCGCACCGGCCAGTCCGCCCGCGCTTGCCTATGGCTCGAGCGTTGGCGGCTGGAAGGAACCACGCCGGTGTGGGAGTATGCGCTGGCCGATGCGCTGCTCGAACAGCGGATCTGGATGGCGCCCGGCGCCAACACCACCTACATTCGCTACACCGTCTTACGCGCCTCAGCCCCGCTCTCCCTCCGGCTCGACACCTTGGCAACGGCGCGTGACCATCACGCAGTGGCGCAAGTAGGCGACATTCCCTTGCAAGCCGAGCCAATCGCCAACGGGTTGCGGATATGGCCGCTGGCCGGCGGTCGCCATCTGCGCTTGCTCAGCGATCGAGGAACCTTCACCCCGCTCGGCGGCTGGCTCACCGATCTTTATCTAGCCATCGAAGCTGAACGTGGCCAAGCAGCGATCGACAACCTGCGCCGGGTTGGCCGGCTGACCACCACTCTCGCGCCGGGAGAGTCGCTGTTGGTCGTCGCCACCACCGAACCTTCAGCTACCCTCGACAGCGAGGCAGCGTGGAAGCTGCGCGCCGATTATGAAGCCGCGTTGTTAGAGCGAATTGACTGGACGGATGACCCATTCGTTCGCCAGCTCGCACTGGCTGCCGATCAGTTCATCGTCGAGCGGCCAGTGCCCGGCGGGATGCGCGGACGCACCATCATTGCTGGTTACCCGTGGTTTACCGACTGGGGCCGTGACACGATGATCAGCTTGCCCGGCTTGACCATTCCCACTCGCCGGCCAGAGGTTGCGGCGGATGTCTTGCGCACCTTCGTCCGGTTTGTTGATCGCGGTATGCTGCCCAATCGCTTCCCCGATGAAGGCGCAGCGCCCGAATACAACACTGCGGATGCAACCCTCTGGCTGTTCGAAGCGGTGCGTGCCCACCATGCCGCTTTTGCCGACGATGGTCTGCTCGCCGAACTGTTTCCGACCCTTGAAGAGATCATCGACTGGCACGTGCGCGGCACGCGTGATGGGATCGGGTTGGATCGTGGCGATGGCTTGTTGCGGGCCGGTACACCGACCACCCAATTGACGTGGATGGACGTGCGCGTGCAGGGATGGGTGGTCACGCCGCGTTCTGGCAAACCGGTTGAGATCAACGCACTCTGGTATAACGCTTTGCAGAGTATGGCCGGCTTTGCCCAACGGCTATGCCGCCCGTCCGAGCGGTATCAGGCGATGGCAGCGGCGGCGCGCGCCGGTTTCAACCGATTTTGGTATACGAACGGCCAATACTTGTACGACGTGATCGACACTCCTAACGGGTTCGATGCGACGCTCCGACCCAACCAGATCATTGCCGCCAGTCTGCCGCACAGCCCGCTCGACCGTGGCCGCCAACAGGCAGTTGTCCGCGCTTGCACCCAAGCCCTGTTGACCAGCGTTGGTCTGCGTAGCCTCGATCCGGCCCATCCCGATTACGCACCTCGCTACACTGGACCACTCTTGCAGCGCGACGCTGCCTACCATCAAGGCACGGTCTGGGCATGGCTGCTCGGCCCGTATGCTAGCGCCGTCTATCGGCTCACCGGTAATCGAGCCACCACCCGACGGCTGCTCACGCCGCTGCTCGATCACCTCAGTGATGGCTGCATCGGCACCATTAGCGAAATCTTCGACGGCGACCCGCCCCACCAGCCGCGCGGCTGCTTCGCCCAAGCGTGGAGCGTGGCCGAGGTCTTGCGCGGGTTGTATGAAATCAGGTAGCAGCGGCGTGCCGAGCCATCTCACTTTCGCCCGCTGACCACAAACAACACTAGGCGAGGGTCGGGTTCGGTGATAGAGCTGGCTGTTAATGGCAGACCGGCATACGCTGCTAAATCGGCGCTATCAATCAACGCCGCCTGCGCCGGTTCAGCGCCGTCGAGCAGATAGGCCTGCACTTGCGGCGTGGCAAAACCTGCGCCAGCCAGCAAGAGCGTCCACGTATCGGCCAAGCCATCAGCGGGAGCGAGCGGCAACACCGACGGCAGGGCGGCCAGTAACGCTGGCGGATGGCAGTGCATGCGCACCCAATACTCGCCCGCCGTCGCGATCAGCAGCATCCCGCCGGGCCGCAATACCCGCCACAACTCGCGCAAGGCTTGTTGCCGATCGGCAAAGAGTTGCAGCGCAGCCACACACCAGATTAGATCGACGCAGCCATCGCGCAACGGCAACGCCTCGGCAGCGCCGGCAATGGCAGCCAAGGCCGATGCTGACCGCAACGCAGTTACATCGCGGTCGATACCAATCAGCAGTGCATCAGCGGCACATTGCTCACGCAGCCACTGAGTTTTGGCGCCGTCGCCACAGCCAACATCAAGCGCGATGCGCGCGCCGGCGGGCGTGGCGGCGAGCAGGGCGTGGCGAATGCGCGGCAAATAGGGTTCGTGCAACAGTGGTATCATAAGGCGTGAAGGGGGCAAAGGCGCACAGTGATAAAACGCTGATGCGCAAAGGGATTGGATAGTTGATCAAACATAACCGCATTGCAACCTGCCATCGCTCGGCGGCGTAGCACTTTGGCGGAATACACACCCGTATGCAGCAACCAATCACCATCGTACAACTCGCCGCACTACACGGCCCCAACATCTACCGCCCGCAACCCGGCGTGGTCTTGCGGGCCGTTGCTAGCGCCGACCACAGTGAACGGCTCCGCAGCGCTATCAAAGGCGGTGCGCTGGCGATCGGGCTGGTCATTGCCCATCTGCACGTCAGCGCGCAACCACGATCAGACGATGTGCTGCTAAGCGCCTTCTTCACCACCAACGAACCGGAGTTCGGCGCCGAATTATGCCAGTACGTGATCGATGGCATGAACGCCGAAATCACCGGCGACGAGACGTGGGATCCCGACGAGCCGCTGCTGGCGTTGCACGACCGCCGCCAAGCGCAGGCATTACCGGTCGCCGCGCTACAACTGATCGCCAATGCTCGCCGGCACGATCTTCCGGCCACGGTATTGCCCGGCGGGCGCTTGCTGCTGGGGTATGGCGAACGGAGCTGGACAGTGACGGTGGCCGATCTGCGGGCCGCACCCGACCTGCAACCGCCGTGGTCGCAACTGGGACGCATCCCGATTATCGCTGTCACCGGCGAATGCTACCGCAGCTATGCCGTCGCCGAGCAAGCCGCCCGTTACCAAGCCCGTGCAATCGACCAAGCTGATCGCGCTGCAGTTCTCGCAGCGCTGGCCGATTCTACTTGCGCAGCGTTGGTGATTGGGTTTGCCACTGATAGCCTGTTGCGCGAAGGGTTGCCCTTCGATCGCTGCGATCTCGCGGTGATCACCGACCGCACCGGCCCGCGCCCGCCCGCCGCTTTCGATGACGACGAATGGCTGAAGGCATTGGGATTGCCGATGCTGTGCAGCACTGCCCCCACCTTAATCAACCTCACCGATCCGGCGTTGCACGCCTTGTTAAGCTATGCGCCCAATGGGGTGATTGGGTGGGGCGGGTATGCAACGAGTGATGGGTAGGAGCCGCCCGGTTGGTTGGCTCCTCCTGTGGTTGTTCTACTCGGTAAACCGGTCGGTCACCGCGCCAAGGCTAGCCGAGGAAACCAGTTTAGCATATTTGGCCAGCACGCCACGAGTATAGCGCGGCGGACGCGGTTGCCATGCTGCGCGCCGTCGGGCTAGCTCTTCGTCGGAAACGTTGAGCTGCAAGAGGCGCGCATCAGCATCGATAGTAATGCTATCACCCTCTTCAACCAACGCGATCGTGCCGCCCACCGCCGCTTCCGGCGCGACATGACCGACGACCAAGCCGTAGGTGCCGCCAGAGAAGCGCCCGTCGGTAATCAGACCGACGCTATCACCCAACCCAGCGCCGATAATCGCTGAGGTTGGCGCCAGCATTTCGCGCATGCCGGGGCCACCCTTCGGCCCTTCATAGCGGATAACGACCACATCGCCGGCTTTGATCTTCCCGCTCAAGATCGCCTCAAGACACTCCTCTTCGGCGTCAAAGACGCGAGCCGGGCCAGTGATACGGCGCTGCTTGATGCCGGTAATCTTGGCGACACAACCCTCTTCGGCCAGATTGCCGCGCAAAATGGCGAGATGGCCCTGCTCGTAGATCGGTTGCGAGAAGGGGCGGATCACATCCTGATCAGCCGGCGGCTCGTCGGGCACATCGGCCAGCACTTCGGCGATCGTCTGGCCGGTAACAGTCATACAATCACCATGGATGAGGCCAGCGTTGAGCAACATCTTCATCACCTGCGGTACCCCGCCTACCCGGTGTAGATCGGTCGCCACATAGCGGCCCGACGGTTTCAGATCGCAGAGCACCGGCACGCGCTGGCGAATGGTCTCGAAATCGTCAATGGTCAACGGCACCTCAGCGGCATGGGCAATCGCCAGCAGATGCAAAACGGCATTAGTTGAACCACCAAGCGCCATCACCACCGCAATCGCATTCTCAAACGATTTGCGGGTGAGCATTTGGCGGGCAGTGCGATTGGCCCGGATCGCTTCAACCAGCACCTCGCCTGAGCGCGCTGCACTCATCGCCTTCTCTTCGTCTTCGGCGGCCATCGTCGAAGAGCCGGGCAAGCTCAGGCCCAACGCTTCAATCGCCGACGACATTGTGTTGGCGGTGTACATCCCGCCACACGAACCGGCGCCGGGGCAAGCGTGGCGCTCGATCTCAAGCAGTTCGTGCTCGTCGATCCGGCCGGCGCTGTATTCACCGACCGCCTCAAATGCGCTGACAATGGTTAGATCGCGGCCTTTGTAATGGCCGGGTTTAATGGTGCCGCCATAGACAAAGATAGCCGGAATATCGAGCCGAGCCATAGCAATCAAGGCACCGGGCATATTCTTGTCGCAGCCACCCACCGCGAGAATGCCGTCCATGCGTTGAGCATTGACCACCGTTTCAATCGAATCGGCAATCACCTCGCGGCTGACCAGCGAATACTTCATGCCTTCGGTACCCATTGAGATACCATCGCTGACGGTAATCGTGCCGAATATCTGCGGCATACCACCGGCGGCGCGAATAGCCTCTTCCGCGCGAGCAGCAAGCGCACCTAACCCTGAGTTACACGGGGTCAGTGTGCTATGGCCATTCGCCACTCCCACAATCGGCTTGGTAAAATCCTTGTCGCCAAACCCGACCGCGCGCAGCATTGCCCGATTGGGCGAACGCTGCGGGCCTTCGGTGATCATGCGACTACGGCGGTTATCGCTCATCGCGAGCCTCCTCAATGCGTCTGAACCGGATACATAGCGTATTGTAACGCGATTTGGATTTGGCGACGCAATGGAGGAATGTTTGGTCAAACATGGACAGAGCTGCACTGACGTGCAGCTCTGCGCGATGATAACATCCGGCGGGATCTTGCCCCCAATTAATCACTAATCTTCGTTGCTTCTTCCCACAACGCCACTGGCGCCTCGCCGCGCCCGACACCCCAGTAGGTAAAGCCAAGACTGCGCATCTCGCGCGGATCGTAGAGATTGCGCCCGTCGATCACCACCGGCTGGCGCATATAGCGCTTGATCCGATGCCAATCCAACTGCTTAAACTCATTCCACTCAGTGACGAGCAACAGAGCATCGGCGTCCTTAGCTACATCGTAGGCGGTCGCAGTAAAGGTCACGGTCGGCAACAACTCTTCGGCCCGCGGCATCGCGACCGGGTCGTAAGCCTTCACCCGCGCCCCTCTCTTGAGCAACGCATTGATAATATCAACGCTCGGCGCTTCGCGCATGTCGTCGGTATTGGGCTTAAACGACAACCCCAACACACCGATCAGACGGCCAGTCAGATCGCCTAGCACCGTCTCGACCTTCTTGACAAACCGCTTTCGCGCATCGCTATTGATATCCATCACTGCCTGCAACAGTTGCGGGTGGCAGCCGGACGAGGCAGCCATGTGGTAAAGTGCCAGCACATCTTTGGGGAAGCAGGAGCCGCCATAACCAATGCCGGCTTCGAGGAAGTGGGGGCCAATCCGCTTGTCGGCGCCCATACCACGGGCCACTTCACGCACATCAGCGCCCAACCGCTCGCAGATCTGGGCAATCTCGTTGATAAACGAGATACGGGTAGCGAGGAACGCATTCGAGGCGTACTTAATCATCTCCGCCGTGCGCAGATCGGTGATAATAATCGGCGCGCCGAGGGTTTCGTGCAACGCCGCCACCCGCTGCGCCGCTTCGCGATTCTTTGCCCCCAGCACGATCCGGTCGGGTTTGAAGAAGTCGCTCAGCGCGCTGCCTTCACGCAAAAATTCAGGGTTTGAAACAACATCGAATTTGACATCAGGGCCAGCGTGCTCGGCGATGATGTTTTCAACCATATCACCGGTGCCTACCGGTACAGTACTCTTGTCAATGATAATCGAACCTGAGCGTAAATGCTTGCCGATACTGCGCGCCGCCGCTTTGACATAGGTCAGATCAGCCGACCCGTCTTCACCCATCGGCGTCCCTACCGTAATGAAAATGAACTCTGCGTCAGGAATGCCGACCGCATAATCATCAGTAAAGCGCAACCGCCCCGCGCGCATATTCCGCTCTTGCAACTCTTCGAGACCGGGCTCGAAGATCGGCGATTTGCCGCTGCGCAGCAGTTCGAGCTTGTGCAGATCAATCTCGATGCACGTAACCGAGTGGCCAAGATCGGCGAAACAGACGCCGGTCGTTAGACCTACATACCCGGTACCTACCACACAAATGTTCTTCACGATCGTGTCTCCTTACGTCAGCGTGGATAGCGACCCGATCCACGGCATTTTACTTATTGTTGTACGCAACAGACATGACATTTCGATGAATAATGCTGCACCCATTGATAACAAAAGCTCAGAGGGCGACCTCAGTCCCTAACCCTAATTCATGAGCGCGTTGCAACGCTAACGCCGCCACCGCGAGATCCTGCACTGCATTCCCCACCGACTTGAAAAGCGTTATCTCATCGGCGGCGGTGCGTCCGGCAACCATCCCGTTCACTAATTCGCCCACCTCACCGATACAATGCTGTTCATCAATGAGGCCGGCGGCACGCGCTTGGATCAGATCACCGGCTTCGGCCCATGCCGCGTGGCGCTGATCGACGAAGAGTCGGCTGCGCGCAACCAGCGCCGGCGGGATCTCGGCCATATCCGGGCGATACGCGCCGATAGCGTTGATATGGGTACCGGGCCGCACGAGATTGGCGGTGAAGAGCGGCGTGGCGCTACTCGTAGCGGTACAGATCACATCAGCTTCTGCAAGCGGCATCGTTGGATCGGTCGCAATCCGAATATCACCGCGAAAACCCTCGCCGCGCAGACGCGCAGCAAGAAGGGTTGCCCGATCACGGGTTCGATTGACAATCCAGACATTATTGATTGCGGGCCGCACAGCCAGCACGGCTTGCGCTTGCGGCAATGCCTGTGCGCCGGCGCCGAACACCACCAGCGTGCGCGCATCGGGGCGGGCCAGCCAGCGGGTCGCCACCCCTGACGCCGCGCCGGTGCGCAACGCGGTCAGGTACGTGCCATCGAGCACCGCCAGCGGTCGCCCGCTCGCCGGATCGAAGAGCGTCACGAGCGCGTAGATCGTTGGTTCGGCACGATAGATATTCTGTGGAAAGACCGAGACGGTCTTGAGGCCGAGCGCTGGTGAATCGCCGCCCAGCCGCCCGGGCATAAAGAAGGTTGTCGCGGCATACGCGGGGGTTGCAATTGCGGTACGTAGCGGAATGTCAGCTTCGCCGCGCGCGAGCATGCCAAAAGCCTGCTCCACCGCATCAATCGCTGCTGTCATCGGCACGGCCTGTGCGACATCAGTCGCCGAGAGAAATCGCATGCCCACCTCCTCGTTGGTCGTGCGAACCGTAACCGCCTCTTATCATACGACAAAACCGGCACGGATGGGAATCTATGCCGGTTTTAGGAGCCGTTGCAATGCAACGGCTTTACCATGTAAGATTATCAAATCGCGATCCGTGTGCCACACCTATGCCTGCGCCGGCTGATCACTCTCGGTCTCAGCCGGAGCAGGAGCCACCTCATTGTCGTTGATCCGGCGCAGCGACAGCCCCATCCGCTGGCGCTGGCGATCGAGGCTAATTACGCGCGCGGTGACTATCTGGCCGGGTTGCAACACATCACGCGGCTGCGTCTGCGGATCGGCGTCAAGCTCGCTGGCGTGGATCAGGCCCTCAACCGCCTCCTCTACCTGCACGAAAGCACCAAACGGCGTCACATTCGTCACCGGGCCGGTCACCAGTTGGCCGAGCGTATAACGCTGGTCAATTGTTTCCCACGGGTTGTTCTGCAACTGGCGGATCGACAGACCGATGCGCTCGCGCTCGCGGTCAATCTCGACCACAACCACCTTGACCTCTTGGCCGGGTTGGAGCACCTCACGCGGATGATTGACCCGCTGCCAGCTCAACTCGGAGATGTGGGCCAAGCCATCGGCGCCGCCCAGATCGATAAACGCGCCGAAATTGGTAAGCTGGTTGACCCGCCCCACCAGCACATCACCCGGCTGCAACTCGGTGAGCAAACGATGCTTCTGCGCCTTGCGCCACTCTTGGGTTGCCGCCCGCTCAGAGAGCACCAACCGGTTGCGCTCGCGATCAACCTCGATCACCTTGAGCGGAATCTCCTGATTGACCATCTTTTGCAGCGCTTGCTGCCGCTCATCAGCAGCGGTACGCCCGTGCAGTTGCGCCACCTGCGACGCCGGCACAAAGCCGCGAATGCGGTTGAACTGCACCAACAAACCGCCCTTGTTGAAACCGATCACCTTGCAGCGGGTAATGCCACCATCGTGGAAGAGCTGCTCGGCTACTTCCCAGTCCTTCGCCACCTGCACCATCGTAAGCGAGAGAATCAAGTCACCGTCGCGGTTTTCCGGCTCTTGTACATACACTTGAACCGTATCGCCAACTTTCAGCGAGTTGATGAAATCATCACCCATCTGGCGCAAATCTTGAGCCGGAATCACGCCTTCACGCTTGGTGCCAATCGAGACCAGAACACCACTCTCTTCGATGTGCATGATCAAGCCTTCGCGCAGCTCACCGCGCTGGGGACGGGCATAATCATACTCATCGAGCAACTGGGTCCAATCCAGATCTTCCTCGTTCTGCCGGGTCACAGGGTCGGGCTGGACAGACATGCTACAAAGCCTCCTCAAAGAGATTTAGTTTGTCTCAACTGCCGCGGCGGCGCAAAAAGAGCGCGATCCGGGTCGTGCGGTGGTACACGTCAGGTCGCGCAAAATGCTTTGTGTGCAGATCGCTACGCTGGCGCGAGCCGCCGGCTCCGCAGGCTGGCAAGTGCTCCAAGGCCGTCGTACCGTTCCAGTCGGTGGAGTTGACCGTCGCGGAAGTCGAGACTTGTTTTACAATGGCGGCAATTATAGGCGATGATGGTGAACCTGTCAACATTTTCACAAGCCGGGCAAAGGGTGTTTGCCTTATTTTAATGAACGATTCTGGCATGGCATTCATCTTTGTGTTTCTGGATGGGGTAGGATTAGCTCCATCTTCACCAACCAATCCGCTGGCGAATGTGCCGATGCCGACGCTGCAAGGGTTGCTTGGCGGGCCATTGACGGTTGAGCAGATCGGCGATCGCGATGGAGTGCTGCTTGCGCCGCTCGATGCTTGCCTAGGGGTGGAAGGTCTGCCGCAAAGCGGCACTAACCACGTCGCCTTGCTGGCTGGCGTCAACGCACCGGCGCTGCACGGGAGACACCAACCGCATTTTCCGCCGGTGGCGCTGCGCCCACTATTGGCCGAACGCTCGCTCTTCCGGCGCGCGCAAGCGGCGGGGAAGCGAGTAGCGTTTGCCAATGTCTTCACCGCTGGCTACTGGCAGGCGCTAGCCGCCCGCCGGCTGCGCCGTTCGGCGAGTGTGATCGCTGCCGAGGGTGCCGGTCTCTATCTGCGCAACCTTGACGATTTGCGGGCCGGGCGCGCGTTGAGTTGGGATATTACCGGCGAGGGATTGGCAGCGCGCGATCCGGAGGCAGCGACAATCGCGCCGGTTAGCCCGCAAGAGGCCGGTGAGCGGCTGGCGCGTTTGGCGAGCGACTACGATCTGGTCTTTTTCGAGAGCTTTTTGCCCGATCTCGCCGGCCATGGCCGGCTTGACCCTGACGGCGCTGTTACCGCGCTCACCCGTATTGATGGTTTGCTGGCCGGTTGGCTGCGCGCGCGCCGGCTAACCGACAGCTTGCTGATTGCGTCGGATCATGGCAATATCGAACAGGCGGCCACCACTACCCACACCACCGCGCCTACGCCGCTGTTGGTGATCGGGCCGCACGTCGGCTATTTCCGCCATGTGCGCCGGATTGATGAAGTGGCCGATGCGATCTTGGCCGCGTTGGCTAACATCTAACACGAGGAAGCTATGCAACAAAAAATCCGCGTCCTGTTCGTCTGTATGGGCAATATCTGCCGCTCGCCAATGGCCGAAGCCATCTTCCGCCATTTGGTCGAGCAAGCCGGTCTCAGCGATCAGTTTGAGATCGATTCAGCCGGCACCGGCGGTTGGCACGTCGGCGAGCCACCGCATCCGGGGACGCAGCGGGTGCTGGCCCGCCATAACATTTCGACCGCCGGGATGCGGGCACGGCAGGTGCGCTCGGCTGATATTGATCAGTTTGACTACATTTTGGTGATGGATCGCGAGAATCTGGCTGATATAGGCCGTTTCCACCCCAAAGCGCGCGAACGGGCTAAACTGTTGTTGAGTTTTGCGCCGGAATTAGGGGTCACTGAGGTGCCCGATCCCTACTACAACGGTCGCTTCGAGGAAGTGTACCAGTTGATCGAGACGGCGTGCCGCAATTTGTTGGCCTACATCCGCGAACGCGAGGGGGTGTGACGTTCGATCACAAACACGAGTTCGTTGGGCAATTCGATCACGCGCGGCGACCACCCTTCGGCGGCGGCTAGGGTGTCCATGTAGCCGCGGTAGGTCGTCGCCATGCCCACATTGCGCCCGCCCAAGCTGCGGGTGGGGAACGAAACGACGAGCCGGGGAGCTTGGATAGCGCGCAGAAGATCGGCGCCGGCGCCGCGCCGTTGCTGTTCGAGCAGCGGGATCGTTTTCAAGACGAGCGCGACATCAGCCGCTACTGGCGGCGGCCCCGCGATTAAATCGCAGATGCCGGCTGCTCCCTGCACGCCGAGCAGCGGCAGGGCTGCGTGCAAAAACGCGCAGAGGGCGGTGTCAATATCGTAAGCAGCGTACCACGTGGTTGGGGACAAGGCCATCCACGGGATGGCGAGCGGATTAAGCCCGCAGCCAAGGTCGAGCACGCGCTGCGGCGGTTGGCCGCCAAAACACGCCGGGTAGAGCTGGGCTAGCGCCGGCAAGCGCTCGCGGGTCGAGGCGTGCTTGGACAGCAAGCGCCGACACACCGCTTGGCGGGTTGCCTCGTTTGGCGCTGATTGCAATTCAGCGAGCCACTGTGCATACTGCGGCGCGCGATCGGCATAGGCGCCGATCATCTGGTGTAATTCGGTCTTGGTCGCTTTGATCGCCGCTTTCAGCGATGGATAACGCTGCAACGCCGACCAGCCCACCCGTTCGATCACCTGCGGATCAATGGTACGGTAGTGCGCGCTCGCCTGCACGGCGGCGATCAGTTCAATCAATTGATCGTCAAAATGTGCCATACGTGTCTGTACCGCAGAGAACGCGAACGTTTGCTTGCCCCTAGCAGCGCGTCATGGAGTTTACCACAGAGGGCATAGAGGGAGGAGGGTATGGTCGCTCTTTCTGACACCTCTGGGCCTCTGTGTTTCGATGGTTCATCCGTTAGCGCAGAGGAAGGAGTAGGGTGTGCTTGCTTCGCTTGCGGCACTTCGTACCATGCCTTAGCCACGCTTGTGGCTTGCTGTCGAGTTCATCACACCTCACCCGGTTGCGCTGCGCTCCGTTCCCGCCGAATCAATTCCATCACCTGCGCCATAAAATGCAAGTTATGGATCGTCGCCAATCGCAACGCCAGCGTCTCACCCAGCTTGTGCAGGTGGTGCAGATAGCCAAGGCTATAGCGACGGCAGGTAAAACACGCGCACCCCGGCGAAATCGGCGTATCAGCCTTGATATGCTTACGATCGGCAAGGTAGACATAGCTAAACCACTCGCCGGTCAAGCGAAAGCCGGGCCGCTGCGGGTCAGCAGTAAAGGCCAGCAAGCGACCCTGCCGGGCATCGCGGGTCGGCAGCGCGCTATCAAAGATATCGTAGCCCATCCGCGCGCAGGCCACCACACTGGCCGGATGGCCGACGCCGAGCGCATGCATGGGAAACTGGGCCGGAATCTGCGCGCGGGTAAAGGCGAGCGTCTCGCTCAGCAACTGACCTTGGGCATCGAGCGGCCAGCCGCCGAAGCCGAAGCCATCAAACCCAATCTCAAGCAACGCCGCTGCGCATTCAGCCCGCAACGCCAAATCGCCGCCGCCCTGCACCACCGCAAACAGCAACGGCGGCGGCCCGCTGCGCTTTTGCTGGGCAACTTGCCGGTCAAACTCCGCGCGGCACCGCCGCGCCCAGCGGATCGTCCGCTCGACCGAACGGCGCTGCTCGGCAGGCGAATCATCAACATGCGTGCAATCATCGAGGCAGATCACAATATCAGCGCCATAGCTCAGTTGCAGTTGAATGCTCTTTTCAGGGGTCAGTTGAAAGCGTCGCTCAGCGCCTTCCGGTTGAAAAACTAAACCCTGATCCGAAATCCGGCCTTGCTTTGGATTATTCCGGATCAGCGAATAGGCCTGAAAACCGCCGCTATCAGTCACAATTGGCCCATCCCACGCCGCCATCCGGTGCAACCCGCCGAGCGCAGCGATCGTCGAACTACCGGGTCGTTGCATCAGGTGGAACACATTCATCACCAACGCCGTGATGCCGGCCTCAACCAAATCACGGCTATCAACGGCGCGCACCGTGCCAAACGTAGCATCAGGCAAAAAAACCGGCAAGGCTAATTGGCCATGGTTGAGGGTCAGCGATATAGACATATTCCTAACAATAATCTAGAGTTGAAATTTAGTATATGATGCGCTATACTGTCGCAGAAGCATACTGAATCTGATTCCTTATTTGTACCGGTTTCGTCTGCCGCGTGTGCAGCTACAAGGTAGATGCATCATCTACTTTGCTCGGCATTGGCTCTCATGACCGGTCACAAAGAGAGAATCAAAGGCAAAAAGCAAGTTTCTACTTGTAGAATGGAGCGACCAATGTCCGACATCACCAAAAACCTACTCAATGTTGACCTTCGCCAAGGCGTAGTGCCAATCTCGAAGGCAGCATCATCGCTCGCCGCGCTGATCAAGCGCTCACAGGCCACCCACCAGCCGATTATTGTCACCCAGAAGGGCTATCCGGCTGGGGTCTTGCTCGATGTTGAACTGTTTACCGCCCTGCGCGAACTGGCCGAGCGCTATGAAGCTGAGCGCAACGGCCATAGCGAGGGCGCCGAGTAATCAACTGCCGGCATATTACCACACACAAGCGCAGCCGTAGATCGTTATGGCTGCGTTATGTTTTTTGATCACGGATGCTAGAGCGAGCACACCGGCAAAGAAACGCCACCACTGTGCAGCAAAATCGCCAGTGTGTTACCAACATCTCAGAATCCCAACATTCTTCTAACACTCGACCTCATTGATGTTCGTCGCATCAGGAAGCCATAAAACACCATACAGGGATCCTTGCTCCAGCCACTTGCACGTTTTACCGACCTGTGCTATACTCTCAACCGAAATCAATCCCCAATAGCTCAATGGTAGAGCAGCTGACTGTTAATCAGCGGGTTCCTGGTTCGAATCCAGGTTGGGGAGCCACAAAATGTTCCATCAGAAACACCCGGCGATATTTGCCGGGTGTTTGCATTTTGTACGAGGGCACCCACGCCGGGCAGCGCCACCGCAGGCAGGCTGAGCCATCACGTTGCGATCGCCGCTGTTCCTAGCGCATCCACCCGCTTGGTCGGATCAGATGTGCATTACGAGGCTGATCGAGCCGGGGCCCAAGATCGCTACCCCCTCGTAGATACACATCCCGTATGATAAGAGTTGGTGGGAGGAGACCACATACGTTTATAGATTTATATGAGCACTCCATATCATTGCAAAAAGCTGAGAGACTTCACTGGCTGAAATGAGCTTTATTGTCCCCTTTCTGCTACTAATGAACCAGCAACCACAGTCGCTTTGCTACCACGGCTGGCGGGTATCCGCTCAGTAAGAAATCTGACCAGACCACCTGCGCTGAGCTACAAGCGGCTCGATCCAGCGAATGGCGCAGATGGCAGGTACATCGAAAGGTCACGCAACGCGCGGCTTTGTTTGTTTTTGGTATCATATCGGTCAATGTGACAGATCGCCGGTTGCGCCATCATGAAGCCGCACCGTCGCGCGGCTGTTATAGAATGGATCGCACTGTGAGGCACCGGTTATGGAGCCGCACCGCCGTGCGGCTGCACACGATTGATCGCGTTGTGATGGACAGGAATATGCCATGCACCCCGATGAATTTCGTCGCCTTGGCTACCAAATCATTGATCTGATCGCCGATTACCGCGCCACCATCGCTAGACGCCCAGTCTGGTCGCAGGCCCATCCCGGCGAATTGCGCAACCAGTTGCCGGCTGCCCCGCCCGAACAAGCCGAACCGCCAGAAGTAATTTTGGCCGATGTCGAGCAGCTCATCATGCCGCGCCTATCGAATTGGCAACACCCGCGCTTTTTCGGCTACTTCCCGGCCAACGCCAGTCTCGCTTCGCTGTTGGGTGATATGCTGAGCGGTGGTTTGGGCCAGTTGGGGTTGAATTGGCAGGCAAGCCCGCCCCTCACCGAGCTAGAAGAGCTGACGACCGATTGGATGCGGCAGTTGTTGGGGTTGAGCGAGGCATGGCGCGGAGTGATTCAGGATACGGCCAGCACCAGTACCTTGGTGGCACTGCTCTGCGCCCGCGAGCGGGCCAGCGACCATAGCCAAGCGCGTGGCGGGTTGCAGGCGCTACCGCAGCCACTGGTCGTCTATACCTCAACTCAGAGTCACAGTTCGGTTGAGAAGGCGGCGTTGCTGGCCGGCTTTGGCCGCGATAATCTGCGCTTCATCCCGGTTGACGAAAGCTTCGCGATGCGTGTTGATGCCCTTGAGGACGCTATTGCTGCTGATCGGGCTGCTGGACGAACGCCGTGCGCCGTCGTCGCTAGCACCGGCGCAACGGCGACTACTGCCTGCGATCCACTTGAACCGATCGGCGCAATTTGCCAACGCGAAGGGGTTTGGCTGCACGTTGATGCAGCAATGGCCGGCTCGGCGATGATCTTGCCCGAATGTCGCCACCTTTGGCAAGGGATCGAGCAGGCCGATAGTCTGGTGCTGAATCCGCATAAATGGCTAGGAGCGGCGTTCGACTGCTCTCTCTATTACGTGCGCGATCCGCAGCATCTGATTCGAGTGATGTCAACCAACCCTAGCTATTTGCAGACAAGCGCCGACGGCGCTGTTACCAACTACCGTGACTGGGGCATCCCGCTGGGCCGGCGCTTCCGCGCGCTCAAGCTCTACTTCCTGTTGCGCTGCGAAGGGGCCGAGGGCTTGCGTGCCCGCTTGCGCCGTGATCTTGCCAACGCCCGCTGGCTGGCTGCGCAGATTGATGCAACGCCGCAGTGGCGGCGACTGGCGCCGGTGCCGTTGCAGACTGTCTGTGTGCGTCATGAGCCGCCGGGTCTTGCCGGTGAAGTGCTTGACCGCCATACCTTGGGTTGGATTGGCGCAATCAATGCTAGTGGCGCAGCTTACTTGACGCCGGCCATCCTCGATGGCCGTTGGATGGCGCGGATTAGCATCGGCGCTGAACCAACCGAGCATGCTGATGTGGCTGCGCTGTGGGAGCTGATGCAAACGGTGGTGAATAGGTTATAGGAAAGTAAGATGATAGCGAGAGTATGCCTTCGGTAACGGCTTGTGATCTGAACCCCCTCATCGCCTCCGCGTAATGACTGCTGGGTACCTCACCCCGTGCCCCGCACACGATGGATGGGTGGCATACCCTCCGCCCTTATCCCGGGTGTGGGGCGCAGCAGTGCTGCACCCCTCCATTGGTGACCGGCATTGCCTATACGTCGCCTTTGGATAATGACTGCTGACCATCATTCCCTTTCCCCGCTCCCTAGTGGAGAGAGGGAAGCACTGATGCATTTACTGGTCGATGTTCGCCATCATCCCTAGGGGGAGAGGGCACGAGGTGCAAGGTACTATGCCCCGCATACGACGGAATAGACGGTAACACACGCCGAACCTATACCGTTCACGGGGTGCGGGGCGCAGCGCTGCTGCGTCCCTTTGCCACGCGGCTCTGCCATGCATTGAGATCGTAAACAGCCAACGCATTCGTAAAAATCTCTACCGTCTTGTCATCGACCGTCGTGACTGAAACGTAGTATGGCACTCCATCAGCCACCCATGCCATCGTGATCAGACCGGGATCGACTACCTTCACCCCCCGAGCACCACGGAGGAGATACGGTTTTACTCGATCACTCCCCTCAACCGGCTGATGTTGTTCCCACACGGCGCGGGCCGGGGTACCGCCGCCGATCGTGATCGTGGCTGTACCACCCCGAGGGCGTAGCGCAACCAGAAAGCCTCGTTCGTCGGCAAACGGGGTTGGGTCTGGCAACACTTCGTAGTCATCGGCGAAGGTAGGTGGCAAGAGGTACTGAACGTGTACCGGCGCATCAGGTGGGGCAAGCACCGGTTCGGGAATGAATGACCGACCACAGCCAGCGAGGATCAAGACAAGCGTTAGCAAGAATATTCGTTGGCGCATACAACGTCATTCTAGTTTAGTTTTGAGCAAGAGAACGAAACCAGTGACAGCGAGACTGCCACTGGCTATGATACCGCAATGCGATGTGAGGGCGAGCGGGCGATTGAGGCGAGAGGGTTTAACGCATGCTTAAGATCTATTGACGATCAGCGGCAACACTATCTCCCTCACGCACGGATTGCCCCCGCTCAGCCATGCATCGCGCTGAAGCAGGAGATTGCTGCGGTCGGGCGGCATCCAGCCGTGCTGGATACCGCCGCTCCCTCGCAATGACAGGGAAAGTAAAGCATATCATAAACTGAAACGAGCGCCGATGATACAGCTTGACACCGCATCTTCGGCGCTCGCCGTGGTCAACGACATGCTACAAATGGATCGGCGCGCCATGCACCAAGGCATGGGCCGCTTCACCGATCGCTTCGTAGAGCGTCGGGTGGGCATGGATGGTTTGCATCATGCTCTCGCCGGTGGCCTCGTGGCTGAGAGCAATGCCGCCTTCGGCGATCATTTCGGTGACGCGCGGGCCGATCATGTGAACACCCAAGATTTCGCCGTACTGGGCTTCGGCGACCAGTTTCACAAAGCCAAAACGAGTCTGGCCAAGCACGCGGGCCTTGCCATTGGCAGAGAAGGGGAACTTGCCGACCTTGACCTGATAGCCGCGCTCGCGAGCTTTGGCTTCGGTCAGGCCGACGCTGGCGATTTCGGGATTGCAGTAGGTGCAGGCTGCAATCTTGCCATAATCGATTGGAGTGACGTGATGACCAGCCATATGCTCAACGGCCAGAATGCCTTCGGCACTAGCCTTGTGGGCCAGCCACGGCGTGTTGGTAGTGCAGTCGCCAATCGCGTAGATGCCCTCGGCACTGGTGCGGAGGAAGCCGTCGGTCTCGATAAAGCCACGGTTGTTAACCTTCACCCCAACCTCTTCCAAGCCAATGTTCTCGGTGTTAGGGGCGATACCGATCGAGACAAGCAGCTTCTCGACTGCGATCTGCTGCGGTTTGCCGGCGCTATCCATCACTGTCACGACCACCTGCTCACTGCCCACATCAATGCTCTCGACCTTGGCGCCAGCCAGTGTCTTGATCCCACGGCGCTGAAAGGCTTTGGTCAACTCGGCGCTGACCTCTTCGTCTTCGTTGGGCACAATCCGCGGCAATGCTTCGACTACCGTCACTTCGCTGCCGAACGAGCGGAACATCGAGGCGAACTCAACCCCGATCGCACCGGCGCCAATCGCTAATAAGCTCCTCGGCACCGCCTTCAAGTTGAGCATATCGGTCGAAGAGAGCACCCGCTCGCCATCGAACGGTACACCGGGGAAAGGACGCGGACGACCACCGGTGGCGACGATGATCTGCTTGCCCGCCAGCACCCGCTCGCCGCCTTCGTTCAACTGCACATGCACTTGGCCGCGCCCGATTAGCCGGCCCCAACCCGCCACCACGTCAACCTTGTTCTTCTTCATCAAAAAGGCGACGCCGTCAGTGCTCTGTTTGACGACGGTATCTTTGTGCTTCATCGCGCCGGCCAGCTCGAAACCGACATTCTCGGCCAAGATGCCAAACCGCTTGGCCTCTTTCACCTCTTCGAGCAGATCGGCGCTGTGGAGCAACGCTTTCGTTGGGATGCAGCCGATATTGAGACACACACCGCCGAGCGCATTGACCTCAACAACTGCTGTCTTCATGCCCAGTTGGGCAGCACGGATAGCGGCCACGTAACCACCCGGCCCTGACCCAAGCACAATCAAATCATACACTTGCTCGCTCACGGAACAACCCTTTCATTTCTGACAGCGGCACTGCCACCGTCTACGCCGCTGGAATGGCCTCATAGTAATGATGGGTAGGATAATAAACGCAAAGACGCAAAGGTGCAAAGAGTTTATGATGAACACACAGTAATGACCAGCACATACTTATGTCTCTACTGTCCTTACCAACAACCGTCGCTCATCACGTTGTTTTGCGCCTTCGCGTTTAAGCCTAATGCTGGGCCGCGCCGACGTGCAGATGGGCATTGTAGCTGGAGCGCACGAGCGGGCCACTCTCGACGTGGCGGAAGCCACGAGCCAATGCATATGAGCGGAACTCGGCAAACTCAGCAGGGGTGACGTAGCGATGCACCGGCCAGTAGCTGGCGTCGGGGGCAAGGTATTGGCCGATGGTCAACACATTGACATCGGCTTCGCGCAGCCGGTCAATGACCTCGAACACCTCTTGATTCGTCTCGCCAGCGCCGACCATCATCCCGCTCTTCGTCACCAAATGCGGACGAGCAGCGCGGGCCCGCGCCAAGAGTTCGATGCTCTGCTCAAATTTGGCTCGCGGGCGGAAACGACGAAACAGCCGCGGCACCGTCTCGATATTATGGTTCAGCACGTCCGGCTCGGCGTCTAACACCATCGCTAGCGCATCCCAATTGCCGTCGAAATCGGGAATCAGCACCTCAACCCGGCAATCGGGCACCTTCTGCCGGATCAGCTCAATCGTGCGGGCAAAGATATGCGCCCCGCCATCGGGCACATCGTCGCGGTTGACCGAAGTCAGCACGGCAAACTTCAGCTTCAGGTGAGCCACCGACTCGGCCACCCGTTCCGGTTCATTCTCGTCAATTGGCTTGGGTTTACCCTTGCCGATCGCGCAATACCGGCAACCGCGGGTGCAGGTATCGCCGAGCAGCAAGAACGTCGCCGTGCGATGGCTCCAGCACTCGCCGATATTCGGACAACGCGCCTCTTCACAGACGGTATTGAGACCTTTCTCGCGCATGAGGCGCAGCACATCGTGATAATTAGCGCCGCCGGGGGCGCGAGCCTTAAGCCATTCGGGCCGGCGGGGCCGGTTGGTAGCGGCAGGTGCGGTGTTAGATATTCCCACCTCGCTCAACGGAATCAGTTCTGCCATTGGCGCTCTCGCCTTCCAGTGATCGCCGCATAGGAACGATCAACGATCATTATTTCGATTGGCGCTTGTATTGTACCGCAAATTACCTGATTGCGAGCGGTATGGTCGGTCTTTAGCCTGAGCAGTGAGAAATAGAAATAACTTACGTCGTCCCTGACACCGGTTGCAAATCAAACACCTCGGCAATCTGGGTAATCAACCGCTCAGCTACCTCGGTCAGCGGCGGCGCCACGCCAAGCTCGGCGGCCAACGAGGTAACGCCGCGGTCGGTGATACCGCAGGGTACGATCAGATCAAAACCACTCAGATCAGGATCGACATTTAGCGCCAACCCGTGTGTCGTAACCCCGCTCGCGCTGAGCTTGACGCCAATCGCGCAGATTTTGGCTGCGCCGCCACGCACCCACACGCCGGTCAAACCGGCAACCCGCTCGCCGGTGATGCCGTAGCTAGCCAACACCTGAATGACACTCTCTTCCAAGCCGCGCACGTAGCGTCTGACATCGCTGCCGTGCTGTGAGAGCTTGAAAATCGGGTAGGCGACCAGTTGCCCCGGCGCATGGTAGGTCACTTCACCACCGCGATCGCTTTGCACGAGTGCCACCCCTCGCGCTGCCAACACCTCCGGCGGAGCAAGCACGTGGTCAAGACGGGCTTTGTTTCCCAGCGTGATTGTCGGTGGATGCTCAACCAACAGCAGGGCATCGCCGATCTGGCCGCTCGAACGTTGGCGGGCCAACTGGCGCTGAACCTCCCACGCGGCGGTGTAATCCATGCGACCCAACTGGTGGACGGTTAATGTACGCATAGGTGTCATGTGAAGCTGTTGCAATGACTCTGTCAAAGGTATAGTACACCATAATTCTTGGGTCATTGCGAGTCGCGGGGCGAGGCAGCGCAGGGCGCTGCCCTCACCCGGCGCAGCAATCTCTTGCTCGCGCGGAACGGATCCGCTTAGGCATCCCCTCTACTCTAGCGGAGATTGCTGCGGTCGAGCAGTACCCAGCGCGGCTGGCAGCCGTCGCTCCCGCGCAATGACAGACGGTCACTCGCCCGCACACTGTTTGTCGGCGGCAGTTGCACTGTCGCACTCTACAGTGACCTGTGGTAGGCTACTAGAGGGACGATGAACTGGACTGAGGTGATCCGTGACACGAATGTTATTGCTGATCCTGCTGGCCGGCGGCTTGCTCGGGGCGTGCAGCGCCGCCGCCACCGATGCTGCGGCACTCGCTGCACCGTCGCCTACCGCAACCGCCACGCTCACCAGTGTACCAACAGCAACGCCAACCGCCACTTCAACTGCGCTCCCAACCGCAACTGCTACCGTTGCGCCAACATTCACCCCTACCGCCAAACCTATCCCAACCCCAATGCCAACCGCAACGCTTGCGCCTACCCCGCTGCCTACCGGCGACCGCACACCGGCACGGTTGGTCATTCCGGCCATTAACCTCGATCGTAAACTATATCCGGTTGGGTTGGACAAACA
Source organism: uncultured Chloroflexus sp. (assembly GCF_937951745.1). Classification (GTDB taxonomy): domain Bacteria; phylum Chloroflexota; class Chloroflexia; order Chloroflexales; family Chloroflexaceae; genus Chloroflexus. Next base: position 16,655 of record NZ_CALFBQ010000073.1, on the reverse strand, counting down.
CAATGTGCCGATTGTGCTCGATCACGACGTTGGCTGGTACCTCTACAGCGCCAAACCGGGTCAAGGCGAGAACATCGTGTTGTGGGGACACGTCTTGCGCTTCCGTAAAGCACCGCATATTCCTGCGCCTTTTGCCGATGTAGAACGGTTAGCAATTGGCAGTGAGATCTTCCTCTACAGCGCCGACGGCACCGTCTTTCGCTATGTGGTGGCGCGCAAAGAGCGCGTCACTCCCGACCAAGTGCAATACATTTTGCCTACCGGCGATGAACGACTAACATTAGTATCGTGTATTGGAGATCGGGTGATCGTGGAAGGAAACGTCGAATTGACTCACCGCTTGGTCACGATCGCCATGCCAGCGCCGTGACAAGGCGGCACGCCGCCTCGTGGTATACTATGCGCTAGACTTCACCTGAAACAATAAGGGTAACGATTGTGGCAACAATTGGCCTATCCGCAGCGCTAGAACAGTTTCACCCCAACGAACTGCTCGAACATTGCCGGCTCGCTGAGCAATACGGCTTCCGCGGCGTGATGGCCGCCGACCACTTCCAACCGTGGGTGCCGGCCCAAGGCCATAACGCCTTCGTTTATAGTTGGATGGGCGCGCTCGGCGTAATGACGAGTCACCGCTTTGGGCCGGGGGTAACTTGTCCCTCATTCCGCACTCACCCGGCGGTCATCGCGCAGGCGGCGGCTACGCTTGGCGCGATGTTTCCCGGTCGCTTCTGGCTTGGCTTGGGCAGTGGCGAATTGCTGAACGAGAATGTTGTTGGCGGCGTGTGGCCTGAACCGCTGGTACGGTTTGAGATGCTCCAAGAGGCAACCGAGATTATTCAGAAGCTGCTGAGCGGCAAAGAGACTCGCTATCGCGGGCGCTATTTTCAGATGAATAAGGTGCGGCTGTGGACATTGCCAGAGCAGCCGGTGCCGATCTATATCGCTGCTACTGGGCCGCAGACACTGCGCTGGGCCGGCAAGACGTGCGATGGCCTGATTACGCCGGGGGCCGCGCCTGACAAGCTGCGCCGGATTCTGGCCGATTTTGCCGCCGGCGCGCGCGAGGCTGGCAAAGACCCTGATAAGATGCCGAAGCTGTTGCAACTGCATGTCTCATGGGCGCCGACTGATGAAGAGGCGTTGCAGAATGCGCTGAACCAATGGCCGAACGGCGGTATGAACTTCCCCAAGCAAGATATTCGCTCTCCCGAAGATTTCGCTGCGATGGCTAAGCTGGTGCGACCCGAAGATTTTCGCGGGCGAGTGTTGATTTCTTCCGATCTCGACCAGCACCGCGCCCACCTCCAACAATTTATCGATCTCGGCTTTGACGAGATCTATGTGCATAATGTCGGTCGCAATCAGGTGGAATGGATTAAAGCGTTTGGTGAAGCTGTCTTGCCCAACTTACGCCCATGTTCAACCGCATCTTGATCGCTAACCGCGGCGAAATTGCGGTGCGGATCATCCGCGCTTGCCGCGAATTGGGCATTAGCCCGGTGGTTGTCTATTCCGAAGCCGATGCTAAAGCGCTGCACGTGCGCATGGCCGATGCCGCTGCCCTGATCGGGCCGCCTCCCGCTGCCCAGAGCTATTTGCGCGCTGAGGCGATTGTCGAGGCGGCGTTAAAACTGAACGCGCAAGCGATTCATCCCGGCTACGGCTTCCTTAGCGAGAGTGTGAAACTCGCCGAACAGTGCGCCGCTGCCGGCATTACCTTCATCGGCCCGCCGCCGACAGCGATTGCGGCGATGGGCGGAAAAGCAGAAGCACGTTTGCTCGCGCAGGCTGCTGGGGTGCCGGTCGTGCCCGGCTACGATGGCGAAGATCAGAGCGATGAGCGCCTGATCGCTGAGGCGCGCCGGATCGGGCCGCCGTTACTGATCAAGGCTAGCGCTGGCGGCGGCGGCAAGGGCATGCGCTCGGTCGGCGATGTCGCCGACGTGCCGGCAGCGATCGAAGGCGCGCGCCGCGAAGCGCGCGCTGCCTTCGGCGACGACCGGCTAATTATCGAGCGGCTGGTGCTGCGCCCGCGCCACGTCGAGATTCAGGTGCTGGCCGATCGCTACGGCAACGTGGTGCATCTTGGCGAGCGCGATTGTTCGATCCAGCGCCGCCATCAAAAGGTGGTTGAAGAAGCGCCTTCACCAGCCCTCACCCCGGCACTGCGCGCTGCAATGGGCAATGCCGCCGTCGCCGTCGCCCGTGCTGCCGGCTACGTCAATGCCGGTACGGTTGAATTCATTCTCGCCCCTAATGGTGAATTCTACTTTCTTGAGATGAATACTCGGCTGCAAGTGGAGCATCCCGTAACCGAGCTGGTCTGCGGCTACGATCTGGTTCACTTGCAGATTGCGATTGCCGCCGGCGAGCCGCTCCCCTTCCGCCAAGAAGATGTTGCCGTGCGCGGACACGCGATCGAGGTGCGGTTATACGCCGAAGACCCGCGTACCTATTTGCCGGCAATTGGCAAAGTAGCGCTCTTTGTGCCGCCACAGGGGCCGGGAGTGCGGGTTGACGCTGGCTTGACTAGCGGCGATGAGGTAACGGTGCATTACGATCCGCTACTGGCTAAGCTCATTGTGGCCGGGACTGACCGGCGGCAAGCGGTGGCTCGCCTGCGTCGCGCTCTGCGCGAGATGGCGGTGCTCGGCCCCACCACCAACTTGCCGCTGTTGCAAGCGATTGCCGAGCATCCAGCTTTCGCCGATGGCGCGACCCATACTGGCTTTCTCGTCGAACACGAAGGGATCGTGCCGCCACCCGGCCCGCCCCCGCGCGAGGTGTTGATTGCAGCAGCAATCCTCGCCGTTACCGCCGAACCGCCGGCCCGCGACCCGCTGGCCGCTGTCTGGCGACTTGGCGGCGATACGATCCCGCTCACCTTTACCGCACACGGCGAGCACCGGTTACGAGTGACGCCGCGCGTAGATGGCTGGCAGGTAAGCGGGCAAGATTGGAACGCACAGGTCGCTTTAGCGCACCACGGCGACCACGAATTAGCCCTCACGATCAACGGGCAGCGGGTGCAATTCTTTTTCGCCCGCGCCGAGCAAGGTTGGCACATTGCATGGCGCGGCGAGAGTCATCACCTCACGCGACCGGCGCCGCTCACCGCCGATACTGTCACTCGCACCAGTGACCAGAATGCGGCCAGCTTCAACGCGCCAATGCCGGGCACGATCGTGCGGCTGCACGTCGCCGTCGGCGAGCAGGTGCGCGAAGGCCAGCCGCTACTGGTGCTCGAAGCGATGAAGATGGAACACACCGTCGTCGCGCCGTATGCCGGCATTGTGCGCCGGTTGCCGTATCAGGCGGGTGCCAGCGTTGCCGCTGGCGCCCATCTGGTTGATCTCGAACCACTGCCGGGAACCGAATAGACGCTTTTGATTGATTGTTACGGAATGAAGGTATGGCAGCGCAATCATCAGCCGGTCAGCCTAGTAGATCCCCAGCCGCACAACAAGCACCTGCCTCCAAACGGCGTGGCCTCAGCGGCTGCTTTCTTTGGCTCTTCGTAATCACGATGCTGGCAATCAGCCTGATTGGACTCGGCTTTTTGCAACCGGTCAAACTTGCTATTGCCCAAGAATTTATTATTGGCGTCACTCGCGGCGGTATCCGGGAAACCATCGAGGCGACTAGCGTCGATTCCTGCATTCGGGTCGCCGGTAGGGATCAATTGCAGTCTATTACCCGTACCCGGCGCGTCACCACCTACAATAATGGCTCGGTACTGGAATTGGTCTTCAGCGATCCGCCGTTACCAGCCGATTGCCGCTAAGGAAACTGCGTATGCCGTTACAGGTGCGCTCCGTTCCTGAACCGGTCGTCTTGCCTGCCCTGTCGCAACCGCAAGTGGCGTATGTCCATCTGGCAATTGTCGCTGATAGCTATCGCGACCTGCCGCTACAGCTTGCAATTGTGGCTGACGCCAGCCGCTCGATGCGCATTCCAATTGTCGATGAAGACCAATTTCGCGAGTTGGTGCGCAGCAGCGGCGCATATGAGGTGCTGGTTGACGGGGTACCGGTGTGGCAATTGGGTACGCCACTTGCGAGTGAAATGCGCGCCCGCTACCCTAGCCCGATCGACTATACCGCGCGCGCCCTGCATAGCCTGATCGAACGACTGGATCAGACCGACCGGCTGGCACTGATCGCCTGCGCGAGCGACGCCATCGTGCTTGCGCCGAGCACCCCCGGCGACCGCCGCGCCGAGTTGGTCGCCGCCATTGCCCGCTTGCCTGCGTTGCGGCTCGGCGAAACGACCAATCTCGCCCAAGGGTTACAACTGGCGCTTGCCCAGTTTGTCGTGACCGATGAGCCGGCAGTGCGGCGGATCGTGTTGCTGACCGATGGCTTTACCACCGACACGACCCTTTGCGTTGCTGTAGCGCGGGAAGCAGCAGCGCGCGGTATCACGATAAGCACGGTTGGGCTAGGTGGTGCATTTGAGGAAGAGTTACTCACCCAGCTTGCCGATCTGAGTGGTGGGAGAGCCAGTTTCGTGCATGAAGCGAGTCATATCCCAACCATCATCGCCGCCGAGCTGGAAAGCGCCCGCCAGACCTCGGCGCAGGCGGTCACAATGCAGATGGCGCTGCCGCAGACGGTGACGCTGCGCCGGATCACCCGCCTCGCGCCCGAACTTAGCGTACTTACCCCGCTCAGCGCCGAGCATGGCCGGCGTATGACCCTACCGCTTGGTGATCTGCGCCGGGGCGAAGCAGTGCGATTGCTATGCGAATTCCTCGTCGCCCCCGGCCCGCCCGGCAGTCAGCGCCGGCTAGCCCGTCTCCGCGTCAGCAGCGGCCAACACGAACAACACCACGACCTCATCGCCCACTACGAGCTTCAAGCTACCAACCCGCCGCCTGCCTTCCTGCCGATCATTACTCGCGCCAGCATCGCCCACCTCCACCAGCGCGCCAACCTTGCCCGCCAACAAGGCGACTACGCTACGGCAGCCAATCTGTTGCGCCAACTGGCGGCGCGCCTGCGCGCCGCCGGGGAAACGGAGTTGGCAGCATTGGCGCTCAACGAAGCTATCACGCTCGAACAGACCCATCAGCCTAGTGCGACCGGCAAAGAATTGACGTATGCAACACGCCGGTTGGGTGAGATGGGGCTATGAGTCAAGAATGGAAGGAATGGCCAAGCTATTCCATCTTTCATTCAATGGTACAATACGTATCATCTCACGATTTGTACAAACGAGGAGCAGATCCGTGGCCAAACAATGGAATAGCCCGCCGGCAATGCAGATTGATGTCACGAAGACGTACCGGGTGACGATAGAGACGACCCGCGGTACGATCGAGCTTGATCTCTACCCGCAACACGCGCCGATGACTGTCAACAATTTTGTCTTCCTCACCCGCGAAGGCTTTTACGATGGTCTCACCTTCCATCGCGTCATTAAGGATTTTGTTATTCAAGGTGGCGACCCAACCGGGCGCGGCAGCGGCGGCCCCGGCTATCGCTTCGCCGATGAGGTGATGGGCAACCCGCTCAAGCACGAGGCCGGCGTTATCTCGATGGCAAACGCTGGCCCAAACACGAATGGCAGCCAGTTTTTCATTACCCATACTCCCCAACCCCACCTCAATGGCCGCCATACCGTGTTTGGCCGGGTTGTGGCGGGAATGGATGTGGTGTACGCCATTCAACAAGGCGATAAAATGACCAAAGTGACGGTGCATGAATTGTAACCGGTATGCGCGCATATCCGGTCGCGGGGGCATGATCGTAGAGACAGTGCGCTGCACTGTCCCTACGATGAACGCGGCACCTGCGACAGCACTACGCACCCCTCATCTTGTAAGGGCACCGCGCTGCCCACGCTGTTCCTAGCGCGGCGCCTGCGACAGCACCTCACACCCGTCAGCGGTAATTAACACTAAATCCTCGATCCGCACCCCGCCCCACTCCGGTAGATAAATCCCCGGCTCAACCGACGTCACCATACCAGCTTGCAACGGCGGGCTTGGCGGCGCATCAGGTACCGTAATTCGCAACCACGGCGCTTCGTGGATTGCCAGCCCAACGCCGTGGCCAAGGCTGTGAGCAATGCCATGGGCATAGCCGGCTTCTTCAATCACCCGGCGGGCAATCGCATCGGCTTCAGCCCACGGCAAACCGGGCCGCAACGCGCGAATCGCCGCTTGTTGCGCTGCGAGCGTCGCCGCATACACCGCGCGGAAGGTGTCGTCAGGCTGACCAAGCACAATGGTGCGGGTCAGATCGGCGTGATAGCCGTCGAGTCGCGCTCCCATATCAATAATGATTGGCTGTCCTTCACCCAACACATCGTGGCCCGGCTCGTGATGCGGACGGGCACTATTACGACCGGCGGCGACAATAATCGGAAACGACGGCCCATCGGCGCCTCGTTCGTGCAATGCCACCTCAATCCGCCACGCCGCCTCACGCTCGGTCATCTCAGGCGACAACACCGGCAACACCGCAGCCAACGCCGCATCGGTGATCGCCGCTGCGCGCCGCAATAGTTCAATTTCGCCCGTATCTTTCACCATCCGCAACTCTTCCACCAGATTCTCAGTAGCCACCAGCTCAATCGCTTCACCCAACGCCTTTGTAAATTGCTGATACTCGGCTACCGTCATCGCCGCCGCCTCAAAGCCAAGCCGGCTCAGACCCAATTCCGCTGCCAGTTCAGCTACCAATTTTGGCATTGGCTTCACGGCTGCGCGCACTTCGCGCAGGGTAAATGCCGGCGCCTCAGCCGCAGCACGCACCGTATACCGGCCATCGGTCAGCAAGAAAGCTGCCTCGGCGCTGATCAACAACGCGCCGGCACTGCCGGTAAACCCGCTCAGATACCGCCGGCTGGTTGGCGCGGTGAGCAGCATTGCCGGCAATGCTTGCTCGACCAATGTGGCACGCAACCGCTGCAACCGTTCCATCATCACAGTTTCCTTTCAAACACGCAATACTAATCCGTCTTGCAAGTATGCTACATCATCGTGATCGCTGCAATCATGCTCTAAAGGTAGGGGGCAAATGCTACCGCCAAGGCCGTCATTGATAGCCATGGGGAGAGCACTTGTTGGGCTATTAGAGAAACATCGGCATACTACCAACAAGATTCTTGACGCAGCTTGACCAGATCGTTAGGATAAGCGTAGTAATCTCACATTACAGAGGCAACTCATGGACGTAGGAGCAATGAACCGTCTCCCCACTGGTATCCCCGGACTTGATGAAGTGATCGGTGGCGGATTGGTTCCACATGATGCGTATCTCGTGCGCGGAGGACCCGGCACCGGCAAAACCACGCTTGGCCTACACTTTTTGGCAACTGGCGCTGCGCGGGGAGAAACAGCGCTCTTCATTAGTCTTGAAGAATCTGCAAGCAAGATTCGTCGTAATGCGGCAAATATTGGCATCGATCTTAGTAACGTCCACATTCTTGACCTCAGCCCATCGTCTGATTTCTTTGCCAAAACCGAAATTTACGATATTTTCTCGCCAGCCGAGGTTGAGCGTGAACCGCTTACACGCCAGATTGTCGAGAGCGTGCAGCGGTTACGACCAAGCCGGGTCTTTTTCGATCCCATCACGCAATTTCGTTACCTCACCCCTGACCTCTTCCAATTCCGCAAACAGGTTATCTCCTTCCTCCGCTTTTTGGCTGAACAGCAAACAACGGTTATCTTTTCGGCTGAAAATAGTACTGCTTTTCCCGATGATGATCTGCAGTATATCGCCGATGGCATTATAACGCTTGAACTCACGCAGAACGGGCGCTATCTCAGCGTCAGCAAAATGCGCGGTTCATCGTTCAGCAGTGGCCGCCACGCGATGCGGCTCACTGGCCGTGGTCTGTCTGTCTTCCCGCGTATCATTCCTAGCCCGTTGGTAACAGGGCATTCCTTTACCCTCATGCCATCTGGCGTGCCGGAACTCGACGAGTTGCTCAACGGCGGGATCGAGCGTGGCACGATAACGCTAATTACTGGGCCATCAGGCGTAGGAAAAACCACGCTCGGCTTTCAATTTATGAAAGAAGCTGCCAGTCGCGGCGAGCAGTCGATCGTCTTCTCGTTTGAGGAAGAGGTCGAGATTATGGTAGAACGCTGCGAAGCGGTGAATATCCCAGTGCGGGCAATGCAGGCCAACAACCTGCTTAGGGTCGAAAAGATCGAACCGTTGCAGTATAACCCGGACGAATTTGCCCAATACGTGCGTTTCTGGGTGGAACACAAACAGGTAACAATGGTGATGATCGATAGTGTCACCGGTTATCGGCTCTGTATGCAGGGTGAAGACCTTATCAGTCAACTACACGCCTTGGGCAAGTATTTACAGAGTAAAGGTGTTACTGTTATTTTTATTATGGACACAAATAGTATCGTTGGCGATTTCCAAGTCACTGACATTGGTGCTAGTTACTTGGGTGATAACATCATTTTCTTACGCTTTTTGGAAATAGAGGGTGAATTACGCAAAGCTATCGGCGTCTTGAAGAAACGATTGAGCGATTTTGAGAAGACGCTGCGCGAGTTCACGATTTCACGCTACGGAATCAAGGTCGGTAAACCGCTCACCAACCTGCGTGGTATTCTTATTGGCATGCCGACATGGACTGACCAATCGTGAGGATACACCGCATGGCGGACAATACGATTTTGCTCTTCCTCGCCAACACCACCAATCAGAACCAGCTCCGTGATTGGTTGCAATCGCGGTATCAGATTATTGAAGGTCATTGCATCGCCGATCTCCAGCAACCGTTCCAGCTCTGCATCATCGATGGGCAGATACTTGATCGCTACGAAGCGGCAATTCAGGAACGTCGTTCCATCGATCACCCGCTGTTTCTTCCATTTTTGCTGATCACCAGCCGGCGTGACGTACAACTGCATACACGCCACCTCTGGCGCACCATCGATGAACTGGTCATTAGTCCTATTCAGAAAGTCGAATTGCACGCCCGCATCGAGATCCTGCTCCGCGCCCGCCGGCTGGCACTGGAGGTTAATCAGTTACAGCAGTCGCTGCTGGTAAACATCCAGATGTGGCTGCGATTGGCGGTGCAATCGGCCCATATTGGTTTGTGGGAATGGGACCTGACCACGAACCGGGTCTTCTTTTCTCCGGAATGGAAAGCACAGCTTGGCTACGAAGCTCATGAGATTATCGATACCTTTGAAGCATGGGAAGAGCGGCTGCATCCCGATGATCGCGAGCGATGCTTGAACACGATCAACCGCTACCTGCGTCAACCGTGGCCCGATTTTACCCTCGAGTTTCGTCTACGGCATAAAGATGGTAGTTACCACTGGATACAGTCACAAGCAGCGCTGATCTACGATCAGCACGGACGACCTACCCACATGCTCGGCGCGCATGTTGATCTCACTGCGCGTAAGCAAATGGAAGAGGAGCAACGGCAGCTTACCGAACAGCTCTTCCAAGCCCAAAAGTTTGAGGCAATCGGATCGTTAGTTAGCGGTATCGCCCACGATCTCAATAATTTGCTCGTACTAATCATCGGCTTTGCCGAGATAGGCATGCTCGAAGCACCGCCTGAAGGGGAACTGTACGCGAATTTTGATCAGATTCGCGCTGCCGGCATCCGTGCTACTGCCTTGACTCGCCAAATTCTGGCCTTTAGCCGTCGTCAACGGCTGGAGCTAAAACTGATTAACCTGAATCAGGTGATCAGCGATTTTGCCGGTATTTTGCGCCGACTCATTGACAAACGGATCACGATTGATCTGCATCTGAGTCCGAACCTTTTGCCAATCATGGCCGATGCTGGTCAAATCGAGCAGGTGCTGCTCAATTTAGTCATTAACGCCCGCGACGCCATCAGCGGCAACGGTACGGTGACCATCACCACGGCGCTCGTCCAGATTAATGAGAATGCCGTCCCTCACGTGCCAAACCTTGCTGCAGGCAGATACGTGATGTTACAGGTGCAAGACACCGGTTGCGGGATTGACCCGGCTATTCTCCCTCGCATCTTTGAACCGTTTTTTACGACCAAACCGCAAGGTCAAGGTACCGGTCTCGGCCTCGCAACTGTTTTCGGCATTGTCAAGCAATACTATGGTCATATTGATGTACAGAGCGTATTAGGAGAAGGAACCATATTTACCATTTACCTGCCGGCGTTTGCCGATGTCGCACCAATTGCCGCTCATGAGCCGTTTACCGGTGAACGCTTGATCGGGCACGAGACGGTGTTGGTTGTGGAAGACGAGCCGGCAGTCCTGCACCTGATTGCGAGTGCGCTACGCCTTTACGGCTATCGAGTGCTTGAGGCGCTTGATCCACAACGCGGGATGGGGATAGCAAACAGTTACGAAGGCGCGATTGACCTGCTGATCAGCGATGTCACGCTGCCAATGATGACCGGTGACGAGCTGTATCGCCGCCTCACTGCGCAACGGCCGGGAATGCGTGTTCTTTACGTGTCAGCGTATGCCGGCAACGAGCCAATCAGCGTGTCTAGCGAGCGTTTACTGACCAAGCCATTTACCCTGCAACAGTTATTACAACGGGTACGAGCTGTGCTTACGGTAGGATAATCAATAATGGCTCAACCCGCCCTTGCCGCCACCGTCCAACCACTTCAACATAGCCAAACCGTACAGCCCCGCTCACCTGCAAGCGCTCGATCAACGCCTGATCGCGATCGCCGTGCCAAAGCTTCACTTGCCGCGCATCAGCCGCCGGCACGCCACCGGGACCGATCGCTTCGACCAGCAAACTGGTGCCGGTAGAAACGATCAATGCTGCACGCAGCCGAACCACTTGCCCTTCGTAGCGGGTATCACTCAGCAAGTCCGCGAGAGCCACCGTTTCCGGCGTAAAAGGTTGCAGGCGCGGCGAAGCCAGCGCGTGCGGCCATAACCCGCCCGGCCCATATTGGCCGGTAGGCTGCCAATCTCCCTGCGCGATGACCATCCCATATTGCACATCGCCAGCCTCGGTGAGCGCCAAATTGGCAGGTAGCGCAACCTCTCCGATCCAGACTTGCTGGTCGGGTGGATCAAGTGGGATGGGGCGAGCGGTACTGACACTCAGACCGTTGACCAACCTCACCCCTTGCTCATCACGGTACAAGAAGGCGATGAGCTGTTGCTGGCCCAGCGCCGCCGTCGCGACGACATCAGTCGGTAACGGCAACGCCGTCGGTGAAGCGCATGCGCTTACCCACAGCAAGATGAATAATACGAACAAACGTTTGTACATCACGTTGCTTATTGTATCACAACCCCCGTAATGGTGTTCAAGTCCTCTTATGACAGCCACCAGACAGGCGCATGATAGGTTTTGAGAGTTGTTATTAACCGTTTTTCACTAGCATCGTGGTATCGTAGTAAGGGAAGCAGATGCCAACACTCGTGTACGGTTAAGGAGGTGTCCTCTCATGGGGACCAAAAATTCACGACTTCAAGGTTTCTACCAACTCAATCCGTTTGAGCGGCTCCAGATGGTAAAGTCCTTCGACGGACTGGTTGATGAAGATTTACGTGCACTGCATGGCGGCAGTGGCGGCGCATTAAGTATTGAGCGCGCCGACAAGATGATCGAGAATGTGGTTGGCACATATAATTTGCCACTCGGTATTGCCACCAACTTCCGCATCAACGGGCGCGATTACCTAATCCCGATGGTGGTGGAAGAGCCATCAATTGTGGCCGGTGCGAGCTATGCCGCTCGCATGGTGCGGGATGGCGGTGGGTTTCAGACCAGCAGCACTGAACCGCTGATGATTGGGCAGGTGCAGTTGGTGCATGTCGCCGATCCCGATCAGGCTCGCCAGACGATTCTCGCTCGCAAGGAAGAAATTCTGGCACTAGCCAATGCCCAAAGCCGTTCACTGGTGACGCTCGGCGGCGGCGCGCGTGATGTTGAGGTGCGCTTCTTTCCCACTAGCCCGATGGGGCCGATGCTGATCGTCCATCTTATCGTTGATTGCCGCGACGCGATGGGTGCCAATGCGGTCAACACGATGGCCGAAGCGGTAGCGCCGCTCTTGGCCGAGATGACTGGCGGGCGCGTCTATTTGCGCATCCTCTCGAATCTGACCGATCGCCGACTGGCGCGTGCCCGCTGCGTTGTGCCGGCAGCCTCATTGGCCCGCGACGGCCTCACCGGCGAAGAGGTGGTGGAAGGTATTCTTTGGGCCTACGCCTTTGCCGCGGTTGATCCCTACCGAGCGGCGACACACAACAAAGGGATCATGAATGGCATTGATCCGGTGCTCGTCGCCACCGGCAACGACTGGCGTGCGGTCGAAGCTGGCGCCCATGCGTATGCGAGCCGCAACGGTCACTATACCTCGCTCTCGCACTGGGAGCGTGATGAGCAGGGCAATCTGGTTGGCACGCTCGAAATGCCGCTCTCGGTCGGGATTGTCGGCGGGGCCACGAAAGTACACCCGACGGCCCAAGCCGCGTTGAAACTGCTCGGTGTGCGGAGTGCCAACGAACTGGCCGAAGTCTGCGTCGCTGCCGGCTTGGCCAACAACCTCGCTGCGATGCGCGCGCTAGCGTGTGAAGGCATCCAGCAGGGCCACATGGGTTTGCATGCCCGCCAGATTGCGATGGCTGCCGGCGCTTCCGGCACGCTGGTCGATGAAGTTGCCCGCCGCATGGTGGCCGAGCGCAACATCAAACCGGCTCGCGCCGAAGAGATTATCGCCGAACTCGAAGGCCGGCGTGTCGTCGGCGACCCCGCCAAGAACTAATGCCCAAACTTACGGCGGCCTGTTCGTCGTTGAGACAGGCCGCCGCTAGTGTTGCCTTACTGCGAACGATCTGCGCAGTGGGGCGAGATTTTTGTCTTCCAAACTAAAGCGTGGGCCTATTTGGCAGCCGTTTGCTGTCGACAGTCAGTTCGTCGCACTGCGCCGAGCATGGGTCTATGTGTCTTACAAAAGTGGAGAACCATTCTATGATGAAGCCTCAGCAACCGGTTGGCATCATCGGCTACGGCGTGTACATCCCGCGCTACCGGATCGCGGCCCGTGAGATTGCCCGCATCTGGACCGATGGCCAAAACGGGGTACCGGTGGAAGCCAAAAGCGTCCCCGGTCCCGATGAAGACACCATCACGATGTCGATCGAAGCAGCGCGCAACGCGCTGGCGCGCGCTGACATTTCTGCTACCGATCTCGGTGCGGTCTGGATCGGCAGCGAAAGCCATCCGTACAGTGTCAAACCATCGGGCACAGTAGTCGCCGATGCGCTCGGTGCCGGCCCGTGGGTCAGCGCCGCCGACTGGGAGTTTGCCTGCAAAGCCGGCTCAGAGGCGCTGACGGCAGCGATGGCGTTGGTCGGCAGCGGGATGCAGCGCTATGCGCTGGCAATTGGTGCCGATACGGCCCAAGGCCGGCCCGGTGACGCACTGGAGTACACCGCCTCAGCCGGTGCAGCAGCGTTGATCGTCGGCCCTGCCGAGCAGGCGCTGGCCACCATCGACGCCACCCTCTCGTATGTCACTGACACACCCGACTTTTACCGCCGCGCCGATCGGCCCTACCCGGTGCATGGCAATCGCTTCACCGGCGAGCCGGCCTACTTTCACCAGATTCAATCGGCAGCCGCCGAATTGTTACGTCAATTGAACTGCACGGCTGCTGACTTTACCTATGCCGTTTTTCATCAGCCAAACGCCAAATTCCCCCAAGTAGTTGCCAAACGGCTCGGCTTTACCGACGCCCAAATCGCACCGGGATTGCTCAGTCCACAGATCGGCAACACCTATTCGGGCGCAGCACTTATCGGTCTGTGCGCCATTCTCGATATAGCCAAACCGGGTGACACCATCTTCGTGACCAGCTACGGCAGCGGAGCCGGTTCTGACGCCTATGCGCTCACAGTCACCGACGCGATTCTGGAGCGGCGCGAGCGAGCGCCCTTGACCGCAGCCTACCTCAAGCGCGCTGTGATGATCGATTACGCGATCTATGCCAAGTGGCGCGGTAAGTTGGTGATGGGGTAGGGAAGTAAGGAATAGGGAAGGTAAGAGTAAGGAGTCACTATGACCAACGTCTATATTGCCGGCATGGGCGCGACTGCCGTCGGCGAGCACTACGGGCGTGATCTAGCCGATCTGGCCAGTGAAGCGGCGCGAGCCGCGTTCGCGAGCGCGCCGGGTTTGGCGCCACACCAGATCGGTGCGCTCTATGTGGGCAGCGCCTACAGCGAAGAACTTTACGGGCAGGGCCAGCTTGGTGCGTATCTCGCCAGCATGCTCGGCCTCTCGCCATCGATTCCGGCCTTCCGCATTGAAGCCGCTGGCGCTAGCAGCGCAATGGCGCTCTCCCAAGCGGTGCAAGCGGTACAGCACGGCCTGCCGCTTGCGCTGGTGATCGGGGTTGAGAAGGTCACCGACCACCTCGAAGACGTGATCGAGGCCGCGCAGGCTATGGCCGCAGACAGCAACGAGGAAGCGTTGCACGGCATCACCCTTACTGCGCAGTGGGCGATGCTCATGCGCCGCTATATGCACGAGTACGGCTACACTGCCGACGCTTTCGCGCCATTCCCGATCAATGCCCATGCCAACGGGGCAAAAAATCCGCTGGCGCTCTACCGGTTTACCATTGATGCCAACAAGTATCGCAAAGCGGCTATGGTCGCCTCGCCGCTCAACCTGCTCGATTGCAGCACGCTGGCCGATGGCGCTGCCGCTCTCCTCATTGCCGGCGAGCAGTTGGCACGCGAACTTGACGGCCCGCGCATCCGCATCGCCGGCGCTGCTGTCGCCACTGACACCCCGGCCTTGCATCGCCGGCGCAACCCGCTCGAACTAAGCGCGGCCCGCGCCAGTGCCCACATTGCCCTTGGTCGTGCCCACCTTGGCGTTGGCGATGTGCATGTGTGGGAGCTGACCGATCCGCACGGCATTGCTGCAACCTTGGCGTTAGAAGCGATTGGCTGTTACGAACCCGGCACGGCCCCGCGCCACGCTGCCGAAGGCGCGATCACACCAACCGGCAAGACGCCAATTGCTACTGCCGGCGGCTACAAGGCGCGTGGCGATGTTGGTGGAGCAAGCGGAGTTTATCAGATCATCGAACTTGCCCGCCAACTGAGCGGTACGGCTGGCGCGACCCAAGTTAGCAATGCCCGCGTTGGGTTAGCTCAGTCACTCGGCGGGATCGGTGCAACTGCGGTGAGCCATGTCCTGATTCGGGAAGCGTGATTACCCCTTTACGCCGGTAGTTGCGTAAGGTACAATAAGGCTGCTTTCCGCCTTTTTGGATAACCAAAGGAGTATTCCTGTGATTCAGGAGATGGTCAACGGCAGTATCGCAGTCCTTACTCAACCGTCGGTACAAGCCTTCGAGCGTCACGAGCGCGACAATTTAGTGTGGGCATTGATCTACGCCGTTATTGCCAGCGTGATCAATGGAGTTATTGTAGCCTTTTCCTCACTGTTAAGCGGTGGCGGAATCAGCGAACTGATCGCCATCATTCTCAGCGCTGTCCTCAGTACCATTATCGGTTCGTTGATCGGGTGGGGTATCATTTATCTCCTTGGTCGCGCTTTTGGCGGCACGGGTAGCTTTGGCGAATTGGCGTGGGGACTTTCCCTCTTCTCTTCACCATTAGCAGTCGGTCAAGGTATTGCCACTGTCATTCCCTTCATCGGCGGGATCATTTCGCTCGCACTGACTCTCTATGGCGTCTATCTTACCTATCTGGCTATTCAGTCGGGCATGAACTTGCCCGCCCAGAAGGCGCTCTACATTGCCATCATTTTAGCCGTCATTGGCATACTTATTGTCTGTGCGACCGTTGGACTAGCTACGATTGCAATCTTACTTGGTGGAGGTTTTGCACCATGAATATTGCTCGACACTGGCGGGAACGGACGACCCGCTATCGGTTGGAAGGGCAACGCCATCGCCACACCGGCGAGGTGCGTTTCCCATCCCAGCCGCCTACCCTTGATGAAGACCCGAATGACTGGGAACCGTATCAACTGAGCGGACGCGGCGAAATCTACAGTTTCAGCGTGATCCGGCAAGTACCGTCGGGGTATGAGAGCCTCGGCATCTACCCGGTCGCGCTGGTTCGGTTAGAAGAAGGACCAATGGTGACTGCCCAATTGACCGATTGCGACGAAGCCGATCTCACAATCGGCATGCCGGTTGAGATGGTCACCCGCCGGTTGATGGATACCGGCGAGGATGGGGTTTTGGTGTACGGGTATAAGTTCCGTCCCTGTATTCGATAACGGTAGAGACGCACAACCGGTAGAAACGCACAACCGTGCGTCGCTACCGGTTACGGGCCAACCATCATCGCATAGCCGGCGGCCTTCCATGCGCGCATACCGCCGGCGACATTGATCGCCTCAAAGCCGCGTGAACGTGGTAGAGGCGTGGCAATGCTACACCTCTACCGTCTTTGATACTGTTGTTGTAACTCTTGATATACTATCTTAAAAATTTTCTCCCGTATCGCTTGGGCAAATGACTCATCGTCATTGATACGTCGAAACATCTCAAAATTACTTTCAATCATGGTCTGTAGTACCCTATCGAAGAGAGTATCGTGGAGTAATCGCACACTTTCGGGTGGATTGATGCGAGCGCTGGCTTGCAGGGCGTCGTTTGCCGTTAGGCGGGCTTTGAGTTCGGCAAAAAAGACGCGGTCG
>NZ_CALFBQ010000072.1 GCF_937951745.1 uncultured Chloroflexus sp. | reverse complement strand
TGCTGCAATCGGCAGACTCCAACCTCAGCGGCGACGATCGGCGTCTTCAAGCTGTGTGCCACTCGGTAGCGCGTTTCTAGCCCTCTCTTGGGCGCAGTGGAGTTTTAGCACCGACATCTCTTACGTTCCATTGGCAGAAGCATTTAGCGTAAGCGCCTTCGCCAGCAGCTTGTATCCGCCACGAATTGCCACCAGCCTGCTCGCCAGTCTCTGCTGAGCGCTCGCCGTTCTCACGGGACAAGCATGCGTGTTTCTCGGGCAATGAACGCAATCAGCTCACTAGTAACCCATCATCATCAATCGTTCTGCGATTGGCTCAGCGCGGTTGGAAACATCGACGGCCCATGAGCGTTATTCTTAGCTTGTACTATTTGCCAGTTGCGTTCTTCGTCTACGGCTATCGCGATCTACCTGCGATCATAAGCTGGTTGACTAAATGACAGCAGCGCGCGCCTGCCGGTCTAGGGTCTATGGTCGCCGGATCGCATCTTGCCGTCGGGTATCAGTGCGATCGTCTGCATCATTCCCCTGTGGAACGGGATCAGATTGCGGTATCCGCTCAGGGGTTCGTTGCAGATAAGATGCCTGCCCGGTTGCGCCTGCTGGCGCTGCTGGGATAAGCGGGGATGTCGATCTGGTACGCAGTGCATTGGCGTCACCCGTCGTACCGGCAACTCAGGTGGATCGGCGCAAGCTACGCGCTTTTTCTACCCTTCATTATTTGGTGGGATCCCTATAAGCCAAAGTGGTTTGTAGCATCGAATCTGTTTCTCGCTGCCGCTATTGTCGTCGATTGGGATTCGCCAACACTACCGCGCCAACGACCATTCTTGCAGGCGCATGCATTCTCTTGATTGGGCTGGGAAACGTTCAAGCCGCTATTTGGTCAAGCGCGACCGTGCCAAATCCCCATATCAAACCGGCGACATGCGTGGCCCAGTATCTGGGCGCAGGCGATGTTTTTCTGGAAACCGACTGGTCGTTTGGCGGATATCTCAGCTATTTCTACGAATGCGACACTGTACGTTTGATCGAACTCTCGGCGCGGGTCAACGGCAACAACGCCCTCGTTGCATCCATCGCAGAGGTGACCTGTGAGCGGCAAACAAGCGGTGGCCGGGTCTTCATTGCAGATCTGGATTCTTACGAGCCAGCTTAGCAAGCATGGTTTTCACCCACACCAGCGTATCGCACACCACATTGCACAGCTTCCGCCAGCAACCGGCATTCGCTTGCGCCAACCGTCAGTTCGAGCAGACGGGGATTTTCAGACCTACTACATTGCCGCGACGATGCCGCGCGCCGGCGAGGACATACATGACCATAGGAGAGCGCTGCAATTCACCGCAGCCCACCCGTCAGTCGCTTATCCTGAAGTACCACACTACTTTTACTCGCCTCTCTGAGTGATCGTTCTCGCCCCGCTCAGCGCCTTACCATACCCGCTCACTTACAAGGTATGGGTCGTTATCAATCAGATCGTACTCGCCGGAACACTGCGGCTGCTGAGGAAGAGTTTACCAATGTGCCAACGCTGGTCACTGCCTCTGTTGGTCATCCGCGCTGGAAATTAGCTACATACCGATGGTATTTGAGAACCTCACCCTCAACCGCTTGGGACAGTGGCAATACAAGCGAGGATGGTGGCTCTTGCGTAGCAATTATCTGCGCGAGTCTTTCTTGCTGATAAAGCAGTAGTACCATAGTACCTTTTATTCTTCGCTCGGACAAAAGAACTATTGCATAAAAACAAACTTCACCAAGATCATATAAGCCACACTGAACAGATTAAATCGGCAAATAACTACTCATCATCCCGAAAAAGAAACCGAAAAAACCTTCGCAAGTTGCACAATCTACAGAGATATTCACATATCAAGCACGGCTACTGCCTGCATCCCAACAGCCGGAACGCAAGCAGCAAGCAAACAGGAAAGGATTGGCACGTTAGCCAAGCGCCCAAACTAGTCACCTGTCGAGAGGTTATATGAAAGCATTGTCACAATTTCTTCGCTCCGCTGTTAGCCGATCTTCAGCCACAAGGTGTACTGTAGCATTGTGATCGTAGCCTGCGACCTACTACGTGCTATGATCTAGTTGCAGCGCTAGGAGGGGGGCTTCATGCGCGCTGTCTTTCTCGACCGCGATGGTGTCATTAATCACAACCGGCCAGACCACGTCAAAGATTGGTCAGAATTCCAATTTATACCGGGCGCGCTCACTGCACTCCGCCTACTGACCAACGCCGGTTTTCGCATCTTTATTGTCACCAATCAAGCAGCCGTCGGGCGTGGATTGATGTCGGTTGAAACCCTTGAACAGATTCACGCCCGATTGCGCGACATCGCCAGCTACCACGGCGCGCAGATCGATGACATTCGCTACTGCCCGCACCGGCCCGAAGAGCAATGCCGTTGCCGGAAACCTCAACCGGGGATGTTGGAGGATCTGGCAGCCCGTCACCGGATCAATTGCCGTGAGGCGTACCTTGTCGGCGATGCACTCAGCGATATTGCGGCAGGGCAGCGCATGGGATGCCAGACCATCCTTGTGAAGACAGGACGTGGCGTTAGCGAATTGCAGAAGCCGGAATTGCGGCGCTACCAGCCGTCATTCATTGCACCTGACCTATTAGGGGCGGTGCGCTGGATGTTGGCCGAAGAGGCGGTCAGCACGCCGTTTGCAACGCTACCGCTGCCCGGCGCATTTGTCTTGCCACAATAATTAAGAGGAAGCTATGGAGCGTTACGTACAGATTGCCGTTCGCAGCGCATTGGCGATGAGCCTCGCTATTGGACTGAGCGGCTGCAGCATTGGCTCACTAATTGGTACGCCGACGCCAGAGCCATGGACACCACCAACAGCGGTTCCAACCGCAGTAGTAGCGATGCCAACCGCCACTGCGGCGCCGCCACAGCTCCGCACGGTCGCCGTGGCAATCGGCACCTTCAATGACCAGCGCGAACTGAGCGGGCAGGTCACACCAGTGCTCGAACGCGATCTCGCTTTCCGGCAGAGCGGCATCTTGCGCAATCTGTACGTTGAAGTTGGTGCGCAAGTTACCACCGGCCAGTTGCTGGCTGAGATCGATCTCGGCACATTAGAAGATCAACTCCGGCAAGCGCGGATCAATGCCGAACAAGATCGACGCGCAATCGAGCAAGCAACCGCGCGGGCGCAAATTGATGTGCGCGCCGCCGAAGTGGCGCTTGCCTCGGCCCGTGACCGGCTGAATGCACTGACCACCCCGCCTTCAGCAACTGCGATCGCCGAAGCGCGCGCTGCCTTGCAACGGGCCGAAGCTGCGCTGGCCCGCACCCGCAATGACGCTTCGGCGGTAAAGACGCGCGCCGAGCGGGCGCTGCTCGACCGGCAAGCCGAATTGCAACGGGCGCAAGACGCTTATCAGCAGGCCCGCGCCCGGCTCGAAGTTGAAGATACGCCAGAAGTGCGCGCGCTAGTCGACCAGTTGGCTGCCGCAGTGCGAGTCGCAGAAAGTGCGGTCGCACTCGCCCAGATTGAATACGACACCGCCCGCGGCAACGAAATTGCCGCCGTACAAGCCGCCGAAGCCGATGTAGAGTTAGCCCGCACCCGGCTTGATCGCTTGATTAACGGGCCCGATCAGTTTGAGGTAACTGCCGCCCAGCGAGCTGTGCAACAGGCGCAGATCCAACTCGATGCCGCTCGCCAGCGTCTTAACCCCGATCCAATGCTGGTCAAGGGCTTAGCCGCTTCGGAACTGGCCATCAAAGAGATTGAACGTCAAATCGAGGCGCGCCGGATCTATGCGCCCTTCGACGGCGCGATCACGGCGGTTGATGCCTTGGTAGGCTTTCCGGTGCAAGCCGAAGTTCCGGTATTACGGCTGATGGACAACTCCGGGTTGCAGATTACCGTCAGCGGATTAAGCGCCGAGGATATCGAACGGATTCCGAATGGCGCCACGGTGAGCATCACGTTTGTGCGCTATCCCGGCCGCACCTTTACCGGCGTGGTGCGCAAAGCGACGACGATGAACAACCCGCTGCAAGCGCCCGAACTGCATATTACGTACAACGCCGGCGATCTCGCCCTCGTGGTTGGCGACCCGGCGCTAGTAACGATCGATTTTGGCCAACGTGAAGGAGTGCGCTGGCTACCAATCGAAGCCATCCGGCGCGATGGCGGCCCGCATGTTTTAGTGCCAACCGAAAACGGCTCTCAACGGGTTGATGTGCAACTTGGGCTGATTGTCGATGGCAAAGTAGAGATTGTGAGCGGGCTGGAAGCGGGCGATCTGGTTATCTTGCCGGCATCCAGTTAAGAAGGAGCGACATTCATGCTCACATGGAGCGACATCTGGTCATACATTCGCATTATGCTTCGCTGGTGGTGGGTTGCCCTGCTCGCCGCTCTCCTCGCCGCCAGTGGTGCGCTGATCTTTGCCATGCGCCAGCCTGATTACTACATTAGCCGGACGACCCTGCGTGTCGGCGATACGCTCTCGACTGCCGCGCCTGATCCGCAGATGATCGGTCTGACCAATACCGTAGCCAGCTTCTACGGTGAAATGGCCAAGCGCGAGATCATTTTAGCCCCAGTGGTTGAAAAGCTTGGCTTACCCTTCCCATGGCCAGTGATCAGAGATTACATGCTGGCAACGAGTGTCAACCGACAAGCGAGTTTACTAGAGATTACCATTACAGACACGAATCCGCAGCGTGCAGCAGCCATCGCCGATGCGATTGCGACTGAATTGATCCAATTCGGCCCGAACTCACCTGAAAATGTCGCGGCGCAGCGAAGCCTGCTAAACGAGCAGATCGATCGCGCGCAACGCGAGATTACAACGCTCGATCGCCAGATCGACCAGACTCGCGAACTGCTAGCACAAGCCACCAGCGCCACCGATCTCCGCGAGGCGCGCAACCGGCTGCAAGAATTGGAACTGGCCCGCGATACGGCGCAGAATGCATATACCCAGTTGTTGCGGCTGCAAAATACCAGCATGGTTAACAGTCTCTCGGTCTTTGAATCTGCGAAGGTACCGGGAACTCCCTTGCCGAACAAACGCAACCTGACGGTTGCCGTTGCTGGATTGGCCGGGCTGCTGGTGGGCCTGATGGCGTCATTCGTGCTCGAAGCGATTGACACCCGCTGGCGCAACCATAACGATTTGCGCAGCCGGTTTGGCCTCAACTTCCTCGGCGCAGTGCCCGGCAAGCGGCCATTAATTGGCTTGAGCGAAGATGAAGCGCGCATGCGCGTCGGGGCCGTGAAAGAAGCGCACACCCAAATTGTGCTAGCTGGCTTGCCTCGCAATGCCCGCATTTTGATGGTCAGCGGGCCGCGCCCGTCGCATGAACGAAGTGCGTTAGTCATTGATCTGGCGCATTGCTATACGCTATCGGGCTATCGGGTATTGCTGGTTGATGCCGAAACTGAGCAAGCTGCTTTGAGCGAACTGTTTGGCAATTCCGAGTCAGTGCTACAACCGATTATGATCGATGGCGAAGCACAAGTTTGGTCGAGTTTGCGGGTTACGCCAATGAAGAATGTGTTGTTGTTGGCCCGCAATATCGGCGAAGATGGCCACCCCTTGCCGCCATCGCAACCATGGCCGGCATTAGTCGAGGGACTGCGACACGCTGCTGATATCCTCATTTTTGATGGCCCATCAACGCTCAGCGGTGTTGAAGCTGCGTTGCTGGCACCGATGGTTGATGGCGTGGTGCTGGCGCTCAAACCCGCCGAAGATAGCAGTCGCGACATTCAACAAAGCCTCAAGCGGCTGACGCTGAAACGTAGCGATAGTGTACTTGGCGCGGTGATGTTAACTGATGAACATACGTTGGCTAGGCAAACTGATCGACCACGTTTGCCATTGCCTAACCTCCGCCAGTTGTTGAGCGATATGCCGTTGCGGCTGCTCAATCCCGGCAAGGGGCAACCAGAAACGGGGCAGCCTGCCAACAACGTGTCTGTGCCCACGCCTGATCCAGTGGCGGATCATGACGGCTTTGTTAACGCCGAACCGGTCGCTGGGCACGTGATTGTGACTCCGCCCACTGAACCATCGCGCGTGATCGTGACCCCACCAGTGACTGAACATCAGGCCGTCGTGGTGGCGCCGTCTAGCAATACACAGCACAGTAATGGGCTGAAGGAACGCGCCTTAGGCGAGACGGTATGGCCAGCAGAGCAACAACAGGAAGGGACACTCACCGCTAACCCGCCAGCTACAACACCGCCGCCGGCCCGGCGACGCGCAATCGCCGGTCGCCGCCGGCGCAAGTAACGCGCTATGCACTACTTGCAGCGACCTGTCACTCGACGAGCGTTTCTGACCAGCACCCTCGCCGCTGCAGGTCTCGGAGGCATTGTAGCCTATGGCGCCGAACAATGGCCACTGCCTGCGCCAACCATATCGCCGTCGCCACCTGTTTCACTAGCGCCTGCCAACGGTTTTGCGCCATTGGCGTTGGTCACCGATCCGGCGCCGCACCCTGATTTCACGGCATACCTCGGCGAGATCCTGCGCGCAGAAGGGTTTTTGGGTCTGCGCCAGATCAGCCTACGCCAACTGGATCGCCCTATCGCAGCCGCCGTTATTGTGTTAGGATCGACACCCCTCAGTTTGGACAGCCAAGGATGGTTGCGCCAATTTGTCAGCGCCGGCGGTGGCTTAGTGGCGATTCGCCCCGATCCGGCGTTAGCAGAGGTGTTGGGCGTCAGGTATCTCGGCGCCAGTCAGATTGATGATACATGCAATCCAGCGCCAATAACCGGCATTGCTGGGCCGCTTCAGATCCATGCCGTATATGACCGGGTTGAATTGCGTGGGGCAGAGGCACTTGCAACTGCGAGCAATGGCGATCCGCTGGTAACCATCCATCGCTTTGGGCTGGGTACAGCCGCGCTCTGGACGTTCGATCTGGCGCAGACCATTGCCCTCATCCGGCAAGGCAATCCGGCGTGGGCCAATCAGGAACGTGACCTGATGGAGGGTCTGCGCGCCAGCGATCTCTTTGTAGGATGGATCAATCTTGAACGCATCGCCATCCCGCAAGCCGATGAGCATCAACGCTTGCTGAGCCGGGTCATTGACGAGATCAGCCCGCTGCCGCTCCCTCGGCTCTGGTATCTACCCGACAATGCCCCCAGTGCGATCATCGCCACCGGCGACGCGCATGGCAGCCGGGTGAACCATATCGAACAGTTGTTAGCGATCGTCGAACAACACGGCGGCACCGCTTCGATCTACTACACACCGCCGCCAGCGAACGCCAGCGGACGACTAGCGCGCAAGTTGCGCTGGACGCTCAGCCGAACACCACTGATCGGCTCGGCGCTCGGCGGAGCCGATTCGCTGCCGGGGCCGCATCACGTTGCTGCTTGGCGAGACCGCGGCCACGAATTCGGCATGCATCCGTATATCGAAGATGGATTGGAAGAAGGCTATTACCGGCACTGGAGTGAATTTCTCAAGCTTGGCTACGGGCCGCTACCGCCAACCGTGCGTACCCACCGCATTCTTTGGCACGGCTGGGTAGACAATGCGATTGTGCAAGCGCGGTACGGTATTCGCATGAATCTCGATCATTACCACAGCGGCCCGGCAGTGCGTAAACCCGACGGTACGTGGACAATGGGATATTTGAATGGGAGTGGCTTGCCGATGCGGTTTGTCGCCGAAGACGGCACGATCATCGATGTGTATCAGCAAGCCACCCATTTGGTTGATGAACATCTGATGCCGGTATTTCAAACCGGCTACGATGTGGGGCTTGACGGCGCAACCGCAGCCAATCAGACGATTGGACAAATTGCGGCCAGCATCGATCGCTACCCAGCAGCATTAGGTCTCCAATGCCACGTCGATCCGTTCTTGATCGGCGATCCAATCGCTGGCGAAGTGGCGCACTGGCTTGACACGACGCTGAGCTACGCCGCCGGCGCCAACATGCCTATCATCGCCGCCGAACGGTGGCTGCGCTTCATTGAAGCGCGCAATACCAGCGATCTCTGCAATATCGAATGGAATGGGCAACGACTGCGCGGGACGATCACCACACCATCAACACCCTTGCCGCTCACAGTCTTGCTCCCAGATAAACACCGCAACGCGCGGTTGCGCACGGTCACGTTCGCGGATGGCGAAGCGGCTACGCAACGGCGTGAGATTGCCGGCAGATTATATCGGGTGATCAGGCTAACCAGCGGACAACAGCAGTTGATCGCCGACTACGCCTCGTAATACGTTCATCAGTAAAGAGAGCTACGGCATGACATTTCCACCTCTACAATCGATCGGCAAGTACCTCGGACTTACGCTGCTGAGCGGCAGTATTCTCGCCCTCCAAATCACCTTCACTCGCATCTTCTCGTTAATGATCTGGCACCACTTCACCTATATGGTGATCGGCATCGCCTTGCTCGGCGGTGGGGCAGCCGGAACCTTTCTCGCTGTGCGCCGTTGGGGACCTGACAAGCTCCAGCAGCGTCTCGGCGGGTTGGCTTTGCTTTTCAGCCTTGCTAGTCTGAGCAATCTGATTGCGATTACGACCATCGCCATCGATCCACTGCGCGCAGCGCAGCTCGGCTGGACAATCATCGGTCTTGGCATCTACTTTACATGTCTCCTCGGCACGTTCTTTTCCGGTGGGCTGGTGATTGCCGCCATCTTTGGACGCTGGGCCGGCGCTGCCCACCGGCTCTATTTTGCCGATATGCTGGGGGCAGGCATCGCCACAATGACCGTCTTGTTCGTGATCCAGACGATCGGCGGCCCGGCGGTCATTGCCTTGATCGGCTTGATCGGTGCGTTGGCGGCAGTGCTGCTCGGCTACGAAGCCAAACCACGCCAGCGTTGGCTCTTGCCGGCCATTATTGGCGCGGAAGCGCTCATGTTAGCGGCATTGATCGCCCGCCCGCCCACACTCGCCATACCCGGCTCAAAAGAGCTGGGTTGGGCGATACAGGCGCAAGGAACCAGCCCCGAATTCACCCGCTGGGATCCGGTTGGGCGGGTGGATGTGATGCCAGAGATTACCGTCACTGAACCGATGATCGTCGGTGCGGTCAGTTCAAGCTACCCGTTAGACAATCGGCCAGAGCTGCCGCTGAAACTGGTGACGATTGACGGCACGTCGATGACTGGGATGTACCGGTTTGATGGCAGCGATGCCGATCTCGAACGTTTCCGCTTCCTCAACCACGCAGTGATCAGTGCCGTGTACCAACTCGGCAATGAACGCCCGCGCACCTTGCTGATCGGGGTTGGCGGTGGTCTCGATATTCTGCTGGCCCGTCTCTATCAGGCTAAGCAGATCACCGCGATTGAACTCAACCCCACCATTGTCAGCCTCTTACGCGATCGTTACGCCGACTACACCGGCCGGCTCGCTGAGCACCCCTCAACCGAGTTGATCGTTGCCGAAGGACGGAGCTTTCTCAGTCGTACCACCGAGCAATACGACATCATTCAAGGGATTGGCCTCGACAACTTGGCCGCATTGTCGGGCGGGGCCTACGTACTCGCCGAGTCATACCTCTACACGGTTGATGCGCTCGAACAAGCGTTGAACGCGCTCACCCCAAACGGCATCTTCTCGTGGACACGCGATGTCAACAGTCCGCCGCGCGAGATGCTGCGCTTAACCGGACTGGCGGCGGAAGCGTTGCGCCGGATGGGGGTGAGTGATCCGGCGGCCCATATCGCGATCATCGCCAACGAGAGCGGGGTCAATGCCACGTTGCTGGTCAGCCGGTCGCCGTTCCAGCCGGAACAGATCGAACAGTTGCGCGCGTGGGGTGCGGCGAACAACTTCACGATGCTGCACGACCCGTTGGTACGGTTGAATACTCCCTTTGCCGATTACTTGCACGCTGCCGATCCACGAGCTTTTGAGCAAGCCTATCCATTCCAAATCTTTCCAGTGACCGATGACAACCCCTTCTTCTACAACTACTTCCGCTGGGAAAACCTGCACTTCGATCGCAGTTATGAAGGGCGGCTCAACCGTTTCCCGATCGGCAACCTGATCTTGTTGACCATGGCTATCTTCGCGCTTGGCGCAGCGGCAGCGTTTATTGTGTTACCGTTGGCGCGCTACCAGCGCGATGGCCTGCGTATGACCGGCGCCATCTCGACGTTGGCCTACTTCAGTTTGCTTGGCGCCGCCTATATGTTCATTCAGATTGTGCTGATCCAGCGCTTTACGCTCTTTATCGGCTACCCGATCCATGCGACAACCACGACCATTGCTAGTATGCTGGCCTTTGCCGCATTGGGCAGCCTGTTGGGCAGCAAACGCATTAGAACCGCCAATGGGCTACGGCTGGCATTGATCGGCATTGCGGCGCTAACGGTGATCTATATCGTTGCGCTGCCGCCGATCTTCGCAGGGTGGATGCACTGGCCTGATTTGGCACGGATCGTCGCCAGCATCTTCATCATCGCGCCGCTAGCCACTATGCTCGGCATCCCTTTCCCGGCAGGTTTATGCCAACTCAATGCGCGCGCGCCGGGGCTTGTGGTCTGGGCATGGGGTATGAACGGCGTCTTCTCGGTGCTCGGCTCAGTATTGGTGATCGTGGTCAGCATGGCGAGCAACTTCACCACCGCGATGCTAAGCGGCGCCGCCGGCTATGCGCTAGCGGCTATGGTTAGCGGCACGCTGTGGAAGGTAGCAGTGCGCGATTCAGCCAGTGTCAGCGCAACAGCTAAAGTTACCGCTGACACACCGGTGCAGCCAGTCACAAGATAATCGCAGTCGGGGACGGAGCTTTTCACGCTAAACAACACTGGTCGGATCGTGTGTTGATAAGGTGCGGCAGTTTTTCTGCCGCGCTCCATAAATTATAGATAGCACACGGCGGTGGAACTGCCGCACTCCATAACGGTCGTTACCGCATCAGTTGAGCAACTCCACTCTCCTCAGGAGGACACCTATGCGCACTGTCAGTCTTGTCGCCGAAGCGCAGCCAACCGTTGCCGAGCGCAGCGCCAGCAGTGCGCGCATAGTCGCGATCGATGCACTGCGCGGCGTGGCGCTGATCTTGATGGCGCTCGACCATAGCGCCTTCTTTGTGGGGGCCGGGCTACAGGCCGAGTCGTATGGTGGCCTACCGGTAGTGTTGCAAAGTCCCGCTTACTGGTTGAGCGGGTTGCTTACCAATCTCGCCTCGCCAATCTTCTTCTTTCTGGGGGGGTATAGTTTAGCGCTCTACGCTGCGGCCCAGACCCGGCGCGGACAACCGCCGCAAGCTACCACCAGATTTATGCTCATCCGGGCGCTAGTCATTCTCGCCCTCGATCTGACGGTCTGCGCGTGGTTCTGGAGCGGCGCCACGCCCTACGTGCATGTGTTGACCAGCATCGCCGCGGCGATGTTCATCCTCGCCGGCTTGCGGCACTTCTTAACGCCACGCCAAATCGGCCTCGTCGCCATCATCACCTTGCTGATTCATCAAGCATGGATTGGCTTAATGGCGAGCGACCTCACGGCGAATGCGCCGCAACCCTTTTGGCAAGCGTTCTGGCTGACCTATAGCTACGACACCAACCCAGCGATCGGCTTTGCCGTCTTAGGGTGGGGGCCGCTGCTCTGGTTGGGCTATGCGCTGGGGCATGGACAAGAACAGCCAGCCTTGCGCCAGCCGCAACGTTGGGCGCAGATTGGGGTAGGGTTGCTCATCCTCTGGCTCGTGCTGCGACTCATCGGCGGGTTTGGCGATCTCGGCACGGTTGCTACGATTGGCGGCACCCCCGCTCACTGGTTGATCATGAGCAAAGCGCCCCCTAGCCTGAGCTACTTCGCCTTCAACCTTGGCATTGCGGCCCTGATCCTCGCTTGGATGTATGCCACCCCGCGCCTCTTCACCACCGGCTGGCTGCGCTGGCTGCCGATGGTAGGTCAAGTCTCGCTCTTCTTCTACGTCACCCACATCATCATCTACCACCTCGTCGCCCTCGTTATGAACCAACTACCGCTGAGCGGGCCGCGCATCATCTGGGGCTACAGCGCGTGGTTGGTTGGGCTAGCCGTGCTGGTGCCGCTTGGCTACTGGTACCGCCGGCAGCGCAAGCGGTATCCACGGGTGTTAAGCTACCTGTAAAGAAGCACTTTACTGCTCGCTAACACACAAAGCGATTGTAGCCGTTCTGAGCAGCGATGACTGGCGGTACCACACGTGGATTGCTATAGCTTGATAGTCACAATCCAGCTCTTATCCATACGCTATAGAAGGAGGTTTACAGGCTGATATGACAATGGCGTCATCTGGCCACTGCTTTTCGTTTAGCAGGCTGTCAGCCGATAGTGATAGGGTATAAACGATGAACGATCAACTGCCACGTACATTAATTATCGCAACCAATACGTCGATGCCAGAGCTAGCGGCAGCAGTGCGCGATGGTAAACACCAGCGGGTTGACTACCTCGAACTATCAACTCGCTTTGGCAGTCGGCACATCGATTACGGCATCGTCCGCGCCAACCCGATACTACAACGGCTAGAGGCGTGGCTACGAATGGATTTGCGGTTGGCATGGCAGGTTTTGCAACGGGTGCGACGTGAACGATACCAAGCGGTCATTAGTCTTTCCGAGCGAGTAGGGATACCGTTGGCACTCTTACTACCTAGGAACGTGCGCCATCTGGTCATCTTCCACCACGGCATGTCGGAGCATAAATTGCGTTTGATCAAGGGATTGGGCTTACAACGACGCTGGGATGTGATAGCAGCGATTAGCCAAGCCGAGGCAGAAGGGATGCGACAGGCGCTGAAGATGCCGGCGGAACGAGTAGTAGCCTTGCATACCCCGGTTGACACCAATTTTTACCGGCCACAACCGGCTACGTCGCCGGCCAGTGTTGTGCAGAGCCTTGGTCTCTCGCATCGCGACTACCCAACCTTGATTCAGGCGATGCGGCGGCTGCCACACATTCCTTGCCACCTGCGGGTGGGGAGTAGCTGGGTGAGCGGGAAAGCAGGATACGAAAACGAGACGCTACCGACCAACATCAGCCTACAACCATTTGTGCCACCGGAAAGGTTACGCAATTGTTACATAGAAAGCCGGATCGTGGTGGTGCCGATCAAGGCCAGCACGCAATGGAGCGCCGGCTGCACCTCGGTGCAAGCGGCGCAGGCAATGGGACGACCAGTCATCGCCACGCGCCGTCCGGGGCTGCGCGAATATGTGGTTGAGGGTGAGACCGCCCTGCTTGTTGAACCGGGCAGCGTTGAACAGATGGTTACTGCGATTACCACCCTCTGGGACGATCCAGTGCGTGCCGAGGCAATGGGGCAGGCCGGACGCCAGTTAATGGAGGAGCGGTTTACGCTTGATCAGTGGTTGATGCGAGTGGAAACATTGGTGCAGTGGATGGTGGCGTATCCGAAGCCATATTCACAATTCAGTAATGTGACCATTACGCTATAGCACACGATAGGAAGCGCCGTTTTATGCAGCAGAGCATTGGGCAACAGATTGCACGAAATTCCATCGCTGGCGTTATCGGCCAGATTACGCTGCGTTTTATCTCATTTGGCTACACCATTGCAATTGTACGGCAATTAGGCGATGAGAATTTTGGCGAGTATTCCACCGCACTGGCGCTCATCGGGATTTTAACTATCCTCGCTGATCTTGGCATGGCCAACTACGTTGTGCGCGAAGTAGCCAAGGATCGCAACGCCATCAGCAAGTTGTTCGGCAATATGATTGTGCTCCGCTTAATCCTTGGGTCAGCCGTCTTTTTTATCAACATCCTTGCCGGTTATATACTTGGTTATAATTCAACGATCATTTTCTACATCGCACTCGGCAGTATTGGGCTATTTCTTTATGCGCTTTATGGCCCGCTCGATGCAATCTTGCAAGGTCTTGAGCGAATTGATCTATCTGTTCAGCTTACGATCATCAACCAAGTTATCATTATTTTGATTGGCAGCGTCTTACTCTGGCAAGGTTGGGGGGTGGTTGGCGTCTTCATAGCATCATACATTGCCACCATCATTGTGACAGTTATCGCATGGAATAAAACCACAAAACTAACCAAGCTATCAATCAATATAGATAAAAAGCAATGGTATGCACTGCTGTTGGCTGGCTTTCCGTTCGCGGTCACGATCTTTGCAACCATGTTATCATTTAAAGTTGACACCGTATTACTCTCATTATGGCGACCAAGCACCGAGATAGGTTGGTACAACGCCGCGTATAACCTTATTTTTGCCCTCATCAGCCTTTCTGCCAGCTTCATCGGCGCGCTAGTGCCATCGTTATCGCGCCACTATCAACAAGATGTGCAAGCCGTTCAACAATTCTT
Source organism: uncultured Chloroflexus sp. (assembly GCF_937951745.1). Lineage (GTDB taxonomy): Bacteria > Chloroflexota > Chloroflexia > Chloroflexales > Chloroflexaceae > Chloroflexus. The sequence goes on along the minus strand of NZ_CALFBQ010000072.1, from coordinate 15,785 downwards.
TCTACAAACTGTCAAAATCCTATGGATTATCTCGTTGCCCATATCAGTGGGCGTCACGATGGAAAGCGAAAAGATTGTTCTACTCCTATACGGCAGTGAATATTTAAATGCTGCACGCATTCTACACATTCTGATTTGGGTATTACCGATTCTCAACATCACCGCACTCTGCGGTTCCATCACCACGGTTCTTCACCTTGAACGCGCAACTGCTCGCATCAATCTCATCAACGCTTTATTCAACATTACTCTTAATCTCCTCATTATTCCGCATTTCGGAGTAATTGGTGCAGCTATCACGACAGTTATCACTGAATTTGTTGGATTTGTCCAGTATACGTGGTTATTACATGACAAGATCCCGATCAAAAATATCATTTCCACCTTCAGCAATACCATCATTCCAGCGGGGTCGATGATCCTTGTGCTCTGGCTTAACCACCATCTCGACATCTTCCTGACCATACCACTGGCCGCAGTGACCTATCTCGGCATCACTTTTCTTACCGGTGGATTACGAATCGCCGAAGTGCAGATTATCGTCAATACGATTGCGCAAGCGCTGCGTAAACGGGCAGTAGCAAGCACAAAGTAACCATTACGTAGAGGGTGTTATGATTGCAATAAGCGTGGTCATCCCCACTTACAACCGGCTATCAACCCTTGAGCGTTGCCTTGCAGCGCTTGAACAACAAACCCTACCCCGAGCACAGTACGAATTGATCGTGATCGATGACCATTCGACCGATCAGACACCAGTGGTTATGAGCCAGCGACCGGGTATTCGCTTCTTTCGCCAACCGCGTAATGCCGGGCCAAGCGCAGCGCGCAACGTAGGGATACAAGCAGCGCAGGGAGATTGGATTGTGCTGTTGGGCGATGATATTGTGGCGACACCCAACCTACTTGAACAGCATCTACAGGTTCATCAAGAAGTACAGGGAGAACATATTGCGGTGCTTGGGTATACGCCGTGGGGGGAAGATGAAGAGATCACACCCTTAATGCGCTATCTCATAAGTGGCGGCACCTTTCAACAATTTCGATATTATGACATTCACGACCCAAACAATGTCTCATACGAGTTTTTCTATACGAGCAATATCTCATTAAGCCGCCAGTTCTTACTTCGCTACGGCTTATTCGATGAAGAATTTCCGTATGCATATGGCGAAGACACGGAACTTGCCTACCGTCTTAGCCGTCACGGCCTACGCATCATCTTTCGACGCGAGTTGCTCGCGCGTCACTACCATCCAACCAGCTACGTTAGTGCGCGGCGACGAGCGATCTTATCAAGTCAAATCACACTGATAATGGCGCGTAAACATCCTGAACTTGTTGACCTGAGCGTCATAGCTCACTCATCAAAACCACGGATTCGCACAATGATCAAACGTTTTGTCACCGAGCAATTTATTGATCGCTTGCTCGACATAGCCGATCGCCAGCGTTGGGATCATCCATTGTTAATGAAATTGTTTGATTGGAATCTCAGCTCGCACCAATTTTGGGCCTTGATGGATCTTGTTCAGCAGGAGCGATCGGCGCTGAAACAAACAACCGCTGTCGGCAGAACAACCGTTTCGTAAGCAAGGAGGGTCTGTGCGTATTTTGTTAGCTGTTCATCACTTCCCTCCCAAGTACAGCGCCGGCGCCGAGTTGTACACAATGCAATTGGCGCGCGAGCTGTTGCGGCGTGGTCACGAGGCCGAAGTAGTTTGTGTCGAGACGCTCGCGACCACCCAACCCTTCGGGGTGCGAGCCGAACCGGATCGCTACGAAGGGATTCCGGTATGGCGCTTACACCTTGGCCTGCGCGACGCACCGGCCAACTGGAGCTACGCCAACCCGGCGATTGAGGCATGGTTGCGCGAACGGATGCGCATTTGGCAGCCAGACATTATGCACCTGCACGGCGGTTATCTCATTGGCACCGGCGCAATCACGGCGGCGCATGCGTTGGGCATCGCTACTGTCGTAACCCTCCACGACTACTGGTTTCTCTGCCCGCGCATCACCCTGCTGCGCGGCGATGGTTCGCTCTGCCAGCAACCGCCGGACGACCCTGCCGCATGCGCATGGTGTTTGCAACTCGACCGGCGACGCTACCGCTTGCCGGAACAGATCAGCGGGGGCTGGGCTGGGAGGGCGTGGATCAAACTGGCCGGCAAGGATGGCAGGGATGAACAACAGGCGCGGCGCGATACATTACGATCTGCGCTGGCCAAGGTGGATATGATCATCGCGCCTTCGCGTTTTTTGGCCGGCTTATTTAGTGAGATAATAGCACCAGAGCGGTTAACCATCTTACGCTATGGCTTTGACACTTCGCGTTTTGCGCTCGTTTCGCCAATACAAACGGGAAACAGATTGCGACTAGGCTATATCGGCCAGATCGCGCCGCATAAAGGCGTGCATTTGCTCATTACCGCATTGAATAGCCTACCATACAATGATGTGACCGCTGAATTGACCATCTTTGGCAATCCTGAGCAACACCCAGCGTATACCCGCTATCTGCGCCGACTGATCGGCGACAACCCGCACATCCATCTGGCCGGCAAGTTTCGTCACGATCAATTACCAACAGTCTTGAGTAGCGTTGATGTGGTAGTCGTGCCATCGATCTGGTACGAGAACAGCCCGCTCAGCATTATTGAAGCGCATGCCGCCGGACGACCGGTGGTTACGTCGCGATTAGGCGGCATGGCCGAACTGGTGCGCGATGGCGTTGATGGTTTGCACTTCACGCCGAACGACAGCCGCGATTTGGCCCGCCAGTTACAGCGATTGCGGACAGAAAAGGGCTTGTTACAGCGATTGCGGGATGGCATCCAGCCCCCGCCATCGATTGACGACGAAATGCATGCGTTGTTGGAGCGTTACACCGCGCTATTCGAGCGGCGCGGCGTAGAGCGAGGAAGAGTCTGATGAAGCCGCGTGTCGCCATTATTGTGCTGACCTACAACGGCATCGCCGACACCTTAGCCTGCCTCGCTTCGCTCTACCGCTTGAATTATCCCTCTGAGCGGTACGAAGTAGTAGTGGTTGATAATGCGTCACGCGATAGCACTCCAGCACAGGTACGTAGCGCGTTCCCACAAGCGATCGTGATCGAAAACGGCGCGAACCTTGGCTTTGCCGCCGGCAACAACGTTGGCTTACGCTACGCGCAAACGCATGGGTACGACTACGCACTGCTGCTCAACAACGATACCGAAGCGGCACCGGACATGCTCGAACAGCTGGTAGCAACCGCTGAGGCTGATCCAGCGATAGCCGCAGTGGGGCCAATCATCTACTACTACGACGCGCCGCAGCGGGTCTGGTCGGCGGGTGGCTACATCGACTGGCGGCGCGGCATTTGCCGCATGGCTGGCGAAGAGGAGGATCGCGGCCAATATCCGGCTCGCACGGTTGATTTCATCACCGGCTGCGCGATGTTGATCCGGGTGGCGGTGCTAGGAAAGGTTGGCCTGCTCGACGAACGCTTTTTTATGTACTTTGAAGAGACCGAATGGTGTGTACGAGCCACGCGGGCCGGGTACGCTTGCTCCTTCACCCCAGCAGCCAAGGTCTGGCACAAGATCCCGCTCAACGCCCGCTTTGACCGCGAATATCTCGCTTACTACATGACGCGCAACCGGCTGCTCTTCTTGCGAGCCACGCGGGCCAACTGGCGCACGTGGCTGGATGCGCTCATGCTGCAAGACCTACGCACCTACTTCAGTCTGTGGCTCCGTCCCAAGTGGCGGACACGCAAAGGCCGGATCGGGATGGGGTTGGGGTGGTTCGATTTCTGGCGAGGAAGGTTTGGGCCGGCACCAACAGCATATCACCGGTACCTCGAATTGGGCAATCATCGATCAGACACGCGATCATCGCCAAAGGATACGCTCTATGCGAATCGGACTTGATGTACGGTACTTGTCCCATAGATTAGTGGGTGGCGTGCGTAACTATGTAGCACAATTCACGGAAACGCTCGTCCATGTGGCATCTGAGCATGATATTGTACTTTATGCTGACACAAAAGCGCCTTTTGAGTTACAAAATCTACCAAATAATGTAACAGTTCGTTTGTTGCCTTGGCATGGGCCGCAATCGAGTATTTATTACGATCTTTTTCTCAAAAAGTACATGCAGCAAGACCATCTAGATATCGTACATTTTACCAGCAATTACGGTTTCGGTCCACAAGGAAGCTATTGTGTGATTACGCTCCACGATGAGATTAACCTCTTGCCACTGAGAGAAATTATTGCCGGGCATAGAAAAACACCGCGGGTCATTGCCATGATGACGTATCTCCATCTCATGACACGGGCAGCGGTGCAAAAAGCCGATCTCATCATTACGGCATCAGAATATTCGCGCCAACAAATTATTCGTTATTCTGGCATCTCACCGCAACGAATCACAGTCGTCCATCATGCCTGTCCGCGTGACATTCAACGAATTGAAGATCCCGTAGTCTTACGTGATGTCCGGCAACGATTGAATCTCAACAAACCATTCGTTGTCGCAGATGCTTTCAAAAATCCGGGGGTCTTAATCCGAGCTTGGCAACGACTGCCACAACCTATCCGAGACCAATATGAAATCATCTTCTTTTCTCGCTCGCCAGATGTATTACCAATCGTGCATAAAGCCATCCGGGCTGGATTTGCACGCATGTTCGTTCGACCACAATATTCCGATCTCAGTGCGCTCTACACCATGGCTACAGTCTTTGTCTTTCCATCGTGGATCGAAGGTTTTGGCATCCCACTCGTAGAGGCAATGACCTGTGGCACACCCATTATTGCCTCCAATCGAGGATCAATTCCTGAGGTAGTCGATCAAGCGGGATACATTATCGATGCAGAAGACGATCAGGCACTTGCCCACTTGCTGGTTGAACTCTTGACTAATCCTGAGGCCGCTGAAACCTTACGCCAACGAGGATTTGCACGAGTTAAGCAATTTTCTTGGACACAAAACGCTCAGCGTGTCATCGAACTATACCATTCATTGCTCACAGCCCGCCCAAGTCAACCCAGCGCACGTTTGCCCAAAGAAGGTTCTCTCTAAGGTGGTGTCACCCGCAGCTAGCGTCAGATCGATATCGAGGACAATCCCATGCGCATCCTCATCCTTTCAACGTGGTGGCCTGAACCGGACGACAACGGCTCGCGCTTGCGGGCGATGGCAATTCTGCGCGGACTAGCCGCTCGGCACGAACTGCATCTGCTAGCCTTCAGCCAAGGGCCAGCCACTAAGGTGCAAACAACCGAAATCAGCCGGCTGTGCCGATCATGGCAAGCCTTTGAGCGGCCCGATCGACCCTTGACCTTGAGCGATCGGTTAGGCAGCATCACCAGCTCGAAGCCGGCGTCGGTGCGGGTACGCTGGAGCACAGCCTTTGCCGAGGCAGTGGTAGCAGCGGCAAAGCGCTGGCAACCGGATGTGGTGTTAGCGATGCAGATTGATGTCGCCGCATATGCCTGCCTCGTACCTAATACTCCGCTAGTGCTGGAGGAATTGGAACTTGCTTCCATCCTCGAAAGTTATCGCCACCAATCGGGCTTGGACCGGTTGCGCAGTCTGCTGACGGCTACCCAGCATCGCCGCTACGTATCAACCATCTTGCCGGCGTTTGCGGCTGTTACTACCGTTTCCGAACGAGAAGCAGAACTTGCCCGCCAGATTGTCGGATCACAACGTCCGGTCATCACGGTCATTCCCAACGGGGTTGATAGCGCCGCTTGTGCCGCTTACGGCTACCGGCCCGAACCTGACACGCTGATCTACCCCGGCGCGCTCTCGTACAGCGCCAATTTCGACGCAGTCGATTATTTCCTGCGCTCTATCTGGCCATTGATCCGTGCCCGTCATCCGCAAGCGCGCTTCCGCATCACCGGCAGAGTCACCGATGAGCAGCGCGCAGCACTGCCGAACATGCCGGGGGTTGAGTATACCGGCTACGTGGACAACATCCGTGACGTGATTGCGCGCCATGCGGTGGAAGTGACACCAATCCGGGAGGGCGGCGGCACACGGCTCAAGATCCTCGAGGCGCTAGCGTTAGGGGTACCAGTGGTGAGTACGAGCAAAGGGGCGGAAGGGCTAGAGCTGATTGACGGCAAACACCTGCTGCTGGCCGATACACCGATGGATTTTGCCCGCGCTACGAGCCGCTTGCTCACCGACCCGCCGCTCGCCCGCCGGCTCGGCGAAACTGGACGGCAGGCGGTAGCAGTGCGCTACGATTGGCGGGTGATTGTGCCACGCTTAAACGATATGCTGGAAGAAGTTGCCCAACCAAGGAAGCTCCGCTATGACATGGCCCGTGCCTGATATCAGCATCATTATTGTCAACTGGAATACCCGCCAACTTCTACTCGACTGTCTAGCAGTGCTACCGGCGGCTACCGCCGGCATCGAGAGCGAGGTCTGGGTGGTTGACAACGGCTCGCGTGATGGCAGCGTTGCAGCGGTGGCCGCTGCCTTCCCCGACGTTTTCATCATTGCCAACCCCGACAACCGTGGCTTCGCCACCGCCAACAATCAGGCCATCCGGGCTAGCAGCGGGCGGTACGTCTTCCTACTCAACAGCGACACCATTGCCCAACCTGAATCGATCACCCGGCTGGTACACTTCCTCGACGCTCACCCCGAAGTTGGCGTGGTTGGGCCGCAATTACTCAACGCTGATGGATCATTGCAGCCGTCATGGGCCATGTTCCCGAACCTCCTCACCGAACTGACTGGCAAAAAGATCCGGTGGCGGCGGCGGTACCCCACTAAAGACGGCGCGACGGCATACGCAACCGACTGGCTTGACGGTGCGGCTTTGCTCTTGCGGCGCGAGGTCGTGAAACAGGTCGGCTTGCTGGACGAAGCCTATTTTATGTATACTGAGGAGGTAGACTGGTGCTACCGGATCAAGCGGGCCGGCTGGCAGATCTGCTACCTTCCTTCATCCTCGATCATCCATTTCGGCGGCCAGAGCAGCAAACAAGCGGTCACGCGCATGAAAGCCGAGCTGTACTTCAGCAAACTGCGCTTCTTCGCCAAACACTACGGCCAAACTGCGGCGTTGCTGTTAGGAATAGGATTGCAAATCATCTTTTTCGGCAAAGTCGCGATTGGCAGCGTCTTGGTTGCTACCGGCGGCGGCCACCATCGTACCGGCGAGCAATTTGTGCGCGATGGCGGCCTGCTGTGGGCTGCGATTGGGCGGCGAGTGCAGCAACCGGTTGCACCGGAGCAGTTTTAAGGGCATTGTCGCATAGCCCTCGCTCCAGCCTTCCCCTGCTAGGAGGGGGTGCCACTCACCGCTGGGGAACGGGGATCGATTACTCGGCGCGCAATGACAATTGGGAGCGTAGAAGATGTCTTTGGCACATCCGGTGGCGCTCAAGGACAACATAGTAAATTAAGACCGTACCTAATAGCTATGCTTTCTTTCCTCCGTCATATCGAAACCCCGCCTTGGCTCGAACGCCTGCCGCGCCCGCTGATCATCGGCGGCGTGGTCAGCGGATTAGCCGTGTACAGCCTCGCCATCGGTGCGATGTTCGGTACCAATCGGCAGCTGATTGGGTTAGCGTTGTTGGCGCTACCGCTTGGACTGATCGGCCTCACCCTCCTCCTCTACCGGTTTGAATGGTTTGTGTTGATCTTACCGCTCACTGGCCTCGCCATGCGGCCAATCTCTGTACCGGCAGGCAACGGTAGTGAGCTACCGATCAGTATGTTGCTAACACTTGCCCTCAGCGGTATCTGGATCTTAGCCATGATCACACGGCGGACGTGGCTACTTGCGCCGTCGCCGCTCAACAAACCACTTCTGGCTTTCATGTTCATCTGCATCTTCTCTGTACTATGGGGCATCTTATGGGCCGACCCTATTCTCAACTGGCGGATTATGGGCAACTTTCGCTTTGCCCAGATCGCATCGTTGTTATCATTTCTCGGCCTACTGAGCATACCGCTCTTGGTTGGTCGCTTTATCCAGCATGAATGGCAAATCAAAGCCTATTTGGGCATGTTTATCGTCTGTGGCGGATTAATGACCATATTCCTCATTTTTGGGATCAATGAATACCTCCTCGTCGCCCAAGGTCTTTGGGGATTATGGTTTGCCCTGTCGCTCGCCGGCATCATCTACTTGCAACCCAACGTCCACTGGGGTTGGCGACTAGCTGGCAGCGCCTTCCTAATGTGGCATCTCTGGCTAGCAGCAGTGCGCAATTCGCTCTGGATCTCAGGCTGGTTGCCGACAATCGTGGGCTTATTGGCGATGGCCTTCTTTGCCTCTCGCCGCATCTTCTTCATCTTAGTAGCGATTGTTATCTTGAATGTAGCGATTGGACCGGGCCAAGTCTATATTGATCAAGTGATCAACGATAACATTGAGGAGGGAGGGTTAGGCCGGCTCGAAATTTGGGAGCGAAACCTTTCGATTGTAAAGCAGCATTGGCTATTCGGCACCGGTGTTGCCGGCTATGCCCCCTACAATATGACCTATTATCGGGAAGATGCTCGTTCAACCCACAACAACTACTTCGATATTTTGGCGCAATTTGGTGTGGTTGGCTTTAGCATCTGGATCTGGTTCGCCATCGCCAGCCTCTGGTACGGCTGGCGCACGATTCAGCTTGCACCGCCGGGTATCTTGCGCACGACTGCGATCGTAGCAACTTCCGGCTGGGCCGCCGCTCAATTCTCAATGATGCTAGGTGATTGGGTACTCCCATTCCTCTACAACCAAACGGTAGGCGGCTTCAAATACACGATGCATAGCTGGGTCTTTGTCGGACTTTTGATCAGTATAAGGCAGAAAATCGACAAGTTGTCTCTTGAGCAATCATGAATAAAAACATTTTTCAAACCCTGTGTATAACATGCTTCACACTCATACTCTGGATAACACATTCCGTGGCCGCTCAGCGTAGCAACTGGAGCACACCTATCGAGCTGTCGCCGCCTCATTCAGCCGCCAACACGGACCAAACGCGGAGCTATGGCTCATCGTGGTTTCCTGACATTACCACCGACCATAATGGCCGGCTGGCGGTCACGTGGTACAGTGGCATCGCGATTGATCCCAAAGAAGGGGGCGTGCTCGATCTCTTGATGTATCGGGAATACAGGAATGGGCAATGGACAGCCCCAATAGAACTGTTTGCCCCAGCTACCGGTGGACTCACCGTGCGTCACAGCATCCTTGCTGGGCGGGATGGCAAATTACATCTCTTCTACCGGCTAGGGATGGCGATTGTGTACACCAATGCGCCATTTGCCATGGCCCGCTTCCCCCAATCGTGGAGCGAACCAAAACGGATCAGCGGGAGCGACCCAACCTACTATGTTGCGGCGGCGACGGATAGTAAGGGAGGGTTACATGTCATCTACTCGGAAAATGTCCCGGACGATCCTAGCAAGCCAAACACGGCATGTAGCGGATGCAGTGATCTTTTCTACCGGCGATCGGTTGACGGTGGGCAAACATGGTCAACCCCTATCAACCTATCTCAATCACCCGATGGGATCACACATCCGCAAATCAAGATTGACGCATTCGATCGGATTCACATCGTTTGGAACGAAGGAATAGATACGTTTGTAGGTAGCGGCCAACCCCATCGCGGCGTGTACATCCGATCTGATGACGGCGGCAACTCGTGGGTTGATCGATACTACTTCGAGCTGCCATCGTCGGCATACAATGCGCTGCTCCGACAAATGGCAAGCGCCGGCATATCACCAACGACCTTAGCTTATCCTAAAGCAGTCGTACAAACTGCACTCGGTGTCGACAACCAAGGCAACCCGCTGGTCGTCTTCCGTGGCGCGCATTACGACCGTATCTTCAGCCAATTCTCACCAGACGGCGGACGCAACTGGCTACCGGCGCAAGAACTGATCGGTCTTGTGGCACGAGCAACCACGTATGACAATTATTCGCTGACTACTGATAACGCCGGCAATATCCACCTTGCGGCGTGCGCCTACCAAGCGAACGAACAAATCGACACCTTCACGCCACCCACCTTATGGCATCTGGTCTGGAGCAGTCAGCGCTGGAGCATGCGTGAAGTCATTATGCAGAATGAGCTATACCCTGAATACCCAAAGATCATCACGAGCAACGGCAATCAGTTGCACGTCGTTTGGTTTACGCGCAACCGAGACGATATCTTCACCAGCGAACGGTCAAAGTACCGCGTTTGGTACAGCCAGCGTAGTTTGAACATACCAGCAGCGACGGCGCTGCCGACCTTTACACCGACTGCAACGATTTTCAACCAAATCCCCATCACAGCTACACCAACCCCCGCACCGACTGCGACACCATTGCCGGCCAACATTACGCAAGCGCCACCTATGACAAGCAGGCCCATCTGGGAAAGCGCGGCGCTTATCGTGATTGGCAGCTCACTGCTGATACCGATTGCACTCATTAGCCTCATCGTATTTGTCCGCTGGCGATTAACCAGACAGTAACTGACAGGGAAACACTATGAGCATGCAGAGCAAACCGCTCCAATCAGATATACACACCGTCGTGAAAGTACGATTCTGGGATCAAGAAATTACGTATATTACGATGTTTATCACATGCATTATCATCATCGCTGCACTTCCAACGATCTTCGCCTATATGACCACACCGGATGATCGGTTTTTCACCGGTGTTGTCTATAACATTCCCGACCACAATCAATATTTTGCATGGCTGCGCGATTTTCAACACCAACATTTAGCCGCCAATCGATTAACGGCTGAACCAAATGAACCAGCTCTATTCCATCTGTTATGGTGGGTAAGTGGTAAATTCAGCGCTCTATTCAATTTATCTTTTAGTGTAATGTTCAATATTCTCCGCATTATAGGCGGGATCACCTTACTTATAACCGGATACCTCTTTTTTCGTTTCACCATAACCCATCCAGTTCAACGTAAACTTGCATTCATACTCTTTGCCACTGGCGGTGGGCTAGGTATGATTTGGGTTGTTATCAAATACATCCAACAGCTAGAAGAAGCGCCGTTTCCGTTTGACATATACACATCAGAACCCAATAGTTTCTTTTTAGCCCTAGCGTTTCCCCACTTTGCCATTGCATTATCGCTGATCATAGGGGTAATAGGTTTCACATTGCTTGCTTACCAACGGCAGCAACTACGCTACGCAGTCGCTGCCGGTATCTGCGGCTTCCTCATCGGATTACAACATGCCTACGACATACTGACCATTGCTACCGTGCTCGGCACATTTGGCATACTCATTTGGTGGCGAGACCGCCGGTTTCCCACGTTTCTCTTTCAATGCGGGATCATCATCGCTATGTTCACAGTTCCGCCGGGCGCCTATCTATCGTGGCTGGTGCTTAACGATGTCACGTGGGGCGGTAAGCTAGCCCAATTTGATAATGCCGGCGCGTGGACGCCAAACCTGTTGCATCTACCCATTTTGTTAGGAGTACCGTTCCTGCTGGCCCTTGCCAGCTTTCGTCCACGGATGCTGCGCAGTCAAGACAACGCTGAATTACTGTTTACTGCTTGGTTTTTAGTTCATTTTGTATTGGCCTATTTACCGGTTAGTTTTCAGATCCACCTTCTCCTTGGTTGGCAAGTACCGATTGCAGCGTTAGCCGCTCGATTCATCCACACCAACCTTTGGCCTTGGGCACGACAACGGTTTGGCAAGATGGGGGTCATCACTACAACAACGGCGATTCTCACGCTCGCTATGATCACAAATATATACCTTGTCGCATGGCGGATCATTGATCTTGGCCGGTATCAGCAACCCTACTTTCTGAGTAGCGACGAGGTTGCAGCGCTAGAATGGCTGGCCAACCATACCACTAAAGACGATGTGGTACTAGGTGTGCTCGAAATTAACCAACATGTACCACCATGGACGGATGCCCATGCGTTTCTCGCTCATTGGGCCGGCAGTCTTGATTACTATGCTAAGATTGACATGGTAGCTAAAGTACTCGATCCAAATACACCATCTGCGGAACGTAATACGATTTTGAGTATGTACAATGTACGATACATTATTGTCCGCGAGCAGGACGTTAACCGCGAACAATTTAACGCAGCAACTAACTCAGAATTAACACTCGTTTTTAATCAAGGATCAGTAGCTATCTATCAGCGAAAACGATGAATATCAGTATTGGCGATAGCATTGCAGTGATAAGACGACAGGAATGGAACGAGTATCGTTTATATAAACTACCAACTTGTTATCAATCTCATCCTCTAGCAACATCAAATAAGTACTATAGTACTATTTCAAATATCACACATAGGCGGTTATTATAAGCATACTTCTCTCTTCCCAACTCGCTATTGCCATTCTCAACCGAAGCTCTTACGAAATAGGAGTTGCTGTTATGAACATGCATCAATTCCGCTCATTACCGCCTAGCAATGAATGAGCGCGACGGTATCGCTCGAAAGCGTGTTGATAGCGCGATTATCGCTTTGGCCCCACAGAGCACAACGATTCTGTAGCGTCGTGTGGTGGCTGTTCACACTGTTGATCGTTGCCGGCTGCACTGCCACCGCCCGCCCGGAGGCCCGGCCAACCCCTCACCTCGACCCGATCAGTGCCGAGCGGCGCGAAGTGCGCTTCAGTGCTGATGACGGCATCACCCTTGCCGGCGAGTTGACCCTACCACACCAACCCGCCCTGCCACCATTGGTGGTGATCATTCACCATTCCGGGCCGGTTGATCGTGACGCTTACGGCTATCTGGCCGAGCTGCTGGTTGCGCGCGGTTATGCCGTCTTTCGTTTCGACAAACGCGGCACAGGTGCGAGCGGTGGCGCGTATGGCTGTTGTGAAGCAGCAGACGCGCTAGCCGCCTATCGCGCAGCGGTGGCCCAACCCGGCATCAACCAGCGGCGGGTGTTTCTTGTGGCGCAGAGTATTGGCACGCGCTATGTCGCGGCCTCGTTCGCTGAGTATGTCGCCGCGACGTCGCCTTGCGGGGTAGCACTGCTCTCAAATTTGCTCGGCCCCGATGAGATTACTGCCATTGCTGCACCTATTCACGTGATCGTGGCCGACAGCGAACCCGATCTGCAACACATCGGCCCAGACGCCGTCGTCGCCCACAACGCGCGCTGGCCCTACGGGGCAAGTCTCTACATTGCCGAAGGCGCCGAGCATACCCTCTTCGATATTCGTGATGGCCCGATCGACTGGAGCAACCCGAACTGGGTGCAGCGCTATCATCGGGGGGCGATGGCGAGTTTGTTAGAATGGCTGGATCAGACCCAGTGCCGGTTCTAAGCTTTGAGATTCTAGCAAGACCATAATTGCCCGACCGAGGAGGGATATATATGGGACGCATTTTGAGCCTCCTAATCGCATTGGCTATGCTCAGTAGCGCTTGCGGCCTCGGCGTCACTGCGCCAGCCGCGTTAGTTACTTCTTCACCAACACCTACGATCAACGTTGCATCAACCCCAACACCTATCGTCGTCAACATTCCGATCATTTTTAGCCCTTCGCGCGCAAGTGGTTGGAATCAGCTTGGCGGCAATCCCCAACGCACCGGATACGTCGAAGCCACCTTACCCCCACGGCGGGGCGCAATGTATCAAGACTGGAGCATCCGCTGGATTTGGAACGGCCCGAATGGCGACAGTGGCGCAACGCCAGATCATCTAAGCCTTCCCGATGGCGTCGCGCCGGTGGCTGGTAACGGCCGGCTATACGTTGGTCATAGCGATGGCATTGTACGGGCCATTAATATCGCGAATGGCCAAGTGGTATGGAGCACCACGATCGGCGGGGTCATCCGCGATACCGGTGCGTATGATCCGCTAACCGACTCTGTCTTTTTTGCCTCGACCAATGGCCGGATTGCACGGCTGCGCGCTACAACCGGCGAAATCCTCAATCAATTTGACACCGGCGGTTCGATCGAGCAGGCGGTGCTCCTCGTCAATGACACAGTCTATATCGGTAACATGATTGGACGGCTGTACGCGCTTCATAGCCAAACCTTGCAGCAGCGCTGGATGTACAACGCCGGGGCTGCGATTAGCGCTTCTGCGGCCTATGCCAGTAAAAACGGCGGCCTGATCATCTTTCCATCAGAAGATGGGTTTGTCCATGCGGTGCGCGCCGTCGATGGCCAACGAGTATGGCGGGTAGCGGTAAACGCAGCGCTCCGTCCATACCGGGCTGCATCAGCAACTACGCCAGAACGGCCAGCGCGGCGCTTTCCCGATGTCTACCCAGTCGTTGCTGAACAAGCTGACGTGGTGATTGTTCGCTCATATTTCGATTGGCACCTCCAGTGGACAATCAGAGAAGGTGCGCCGGTGGATCAAAACGAAATCCGGCGATTCCTTGAGCAGAATCCGAACCATCAATCGTTGTTTGTGCTTGATCTCGATGATGGTGCTCGCCGATTCACGGCACCCGTGTTCGGCGGCGGGATCGGCAATGGCGGTTATTTCTATTCATCACCACCAGCCGTCGTCGTCAAACGTTTGCCCGATGGAAGTGACGTAGCGTATCTGCACTGGAGGAACCGATCGGCGTGCTCGCCACCGAGTTGTGTTAGATTAGATGACACGACCTTCGGCGAAATGAATCTCACAACCGGCGTTATTCGCTACGTGCAAGACCACAAGGATGAGGGGATGATCCGGCTGCCCACCGATGAACAAAGCGCGATCACCATGGTGGGAAATGTCCTGTTCCACTCACATTGGATGGCTCTCGCCGCGCTGCGGATTACCGATCGCACAATTGGCGGCGATACGTTTGCCAATCCGATTCCCACCACTGAATACCTGTTGATGACCAATACCCTTGCCCAAGGGCAATGTCCAAAGCGTAACAGCGTGCTGCGCTATTGCCCGGAAGCGCATCAAGCGCCAGAAGACACCTATCTGCTGGATCCGGGATTTTATTTGTACTATCACAACCGAAACGTCTACGATCAATTCTGGCATCCCCCGGTGCGCGGCCCCATCTTTCATGATGGCGTGTTGTACTGGCGCAGTGTTGACGGCGCAATCGTAGCCTTGGCGCCGAATCAGCCATGACGAGGCGCTTAACAATGACAGAATCTTCACCAGAGTTTGGAAAAGATTCAAAAGCTATTAAACTCCTCCCCTTACACTATATGCGTCACTTACGCAGAGGAGGGGATCATCCGTGCAGTTAAGATACATCTCGCCAAAACTCGACCGGATCGCTGGTTCGCTGGTTAGCACGATAGCGCTACTTTGGCTGATCGGCAGTTTGGTTCCACCTAACTCAGTTTCAGCCACGATTCCGAACCGGCAGCCGTGGGTACATCAACCGGGAACATGCCCCCCAACGCTAGAGGGGGCCGTGTTCGGCCTTGCCGGCGACGCCTGCGGCGGTAGCGGCACCAGCTTTGACACCACCCAAATCTACGGTCATACCCTCATCCGCGACGAAGCCTCACCGACCGCTCCCTGCGAAGGCGGACGCATCGGCGGCCGCTGCTATCGCATATCGCTGCCTCCCGTGTCATACGCGATGCCGCCTCGACCTCGCCAGATGGAATCAACTGGACGCGGATTGCGACGTTTAGCGATGGCTCGGTGCTCGGCGGTACAACCCGGCCCCTTCGGCGATTTTGACGACAACAACGTCGGTGTGCCAATGGTGATCAAAGACGGCGCGATCTACCGGATGTGGTTCGAGGCCAACGGCTACGATACAGGTTACACCACTGGCTACCTCGTCTCAACTGATGGTCGCAACTGGACGCGTGCCG
>NZ_CALFBQ010000071.1 GCF_937951745.1 uncultured Chloroflexus sp. | reverse complement strand
GATGTATCGTCGGAGCACCTCTTGAGCCTGATACCCCGTAGGAGCGCACAGCAGTGTGCCGTTACGTGCTGCGTCCGGTGCCGGTAGGGGCGGGTCTCAGACCCGCCCCTACCGCTACGCGCTGCGCCTCCTCGCCAAGATAAGGGTGCCCCTCTCCCCAGCAGGGAGAGGGGGGTGAGGGGGCGCGCCGGGCGAGGTGCTGGGGCAGACGAAGGTGGCGATTGTATCGGGGGGGCGCCTTCTCGCCAAGACAAGGGTGCCCCTCTCCCCAGCGGGGAGAGGGGGGTGAGGGGGAATTGCGCAATGGTGTAGCAGAGCGGGGAAGGTGGCTTTGAAACCCGCCTCTGCCGGCCCTCTATGCAATGATAGGGAGGTGAGGCCGACGCTTGACTAATGCTCACATCAGTGATACACTTGGGAGCTGTGCCGGGGTAGCTCAGCGGTAGAGCAAACGGCTCATAATCGTTAGGTCGCGGGTTCGAATCCCGCCTCCGGCACCACAATGCCGGTGAGCATTGCTCACCGGCGTTTCAGTTCAAACCCACGCTGCCTAACTACCTTCCCCTGCAATTGAAAATAGCCGCTGATCTATGCTCAATCACCTGCGCCAGTTTCTGTGTACTGAAGGTTTCGGGCAGTCGTCAACCCGCTTGTTAGTAGCCGTTTCCGGTGGTGGCGACTCGCTCGCTCTGCTCCACATGCTCTACACGCTGCACATGACTGGCGGGCCGGTTCCAATCGTCGCTCACCTCGATCACGGGTTGCGCGGGGCCGAGTCGGCGGCAGATGCAGCGTTCGTGGTGGCAACAGCGACTTCATGGGGGCTGCGCGTCATCGTTGAGTCGGCAAACCTCCCGGCGGGGACAACGGCGGCGACGGCGCGTGCGGTTCGCTATGCGTTCCTTGCTCGGACTGCTACTGTCGAGCAGGTCGATGCGGTGCTCGTTGCTCATCAAGCCGATGATCAGGCCGAAACGGTGTTGATGCATCTGTTGCGCGGCGCGGGGCCAGCTGGCTTACGCGGTATGCGACCGCGCGTCGAGTGGCCGGAATGGGCCGCGCCGGCTATTGCCGCGGGCCAAGCGCCGCTCCATGGCCCGCCATTGCTCCGCCCCCTGCTTGCGATCAGGCGGGCTGCGCTCGCTGCCTATTGTGCTGACCACGGTCTTACTCCTCGCCAAGACCCGACAAACCATAACTTACACTCCTTACGTGCTCGCATCCGCCATCAATTGTTACCAAAACTGGCCGCCGAAAACCGGCATATTACCGCTGCGCTTGGCCGGACCGCCCGCATCTGCGCCGAAGACTACGATTTTATCCAACAGGCGCTGGCGGCACAGTGGCCGCTGCTCATCGCCGAGCAGCGGCGTGGTCTCATTGCATTTGACCGCGCTGCTCTGCGCGCGTTGCATCCATCATTGCGCCGCTATGCCCTGCGCCGCGCGATCGCCGAACTCGGCGATGAAGAGCCGAGCCTTGCCCAAATTGATGCGGCCCTGTATCTGGTGGCCGGGCACGCTGGCAGCCAGATGCGGCTTACCCCGCAAGTGACGCTCGTTTGTGATCAACAGGTGGTAACGCTGCGCTTGCCTACCGCCGAACCGTCTTCCGTGCCGCAGATTGCCGAACCCGTGTCGTTGCCTGACAATGGCAGCGTGCCGTTGACCAACGGCTGGCAATGTGTCGTGCAGGATTATCCCCCTGCTCACCTCGATCGCTGGTGGCTAGGGTTGGCCCGCCCTGCGGTTGGCCCACTCTCGCTGCGCCCGCGCCGCGCCGGCGACCGTATGCGCCCCGCCGGTGCGCCCGGCAGTCGTCGTGTGCAAGATATCTTTGTCGATCTGCACGTACCGCGCGCGTTGCGTGATGGTTGGCCGTTGCTCGTCGCTGCCGACGGTCAGATCCTCTGGCTGGCAGGGTTGCGCGTCGCTGCTGGGATTGCCGCAGTTGAACCAAATCAGGCTACAATGTGGATCGGAATGGTTGCTCCCGCTACGAAACAGGAGTAAGTATGCGCCAAGACATTGACTATGTATTGATTACCGAGGAACAGATCAAGCAGCGCGTTGCCGAGCTTGCCGCCGAAATCACCGCCACTTATCGCCCGCTCCACGACCTGCTCTTAGTGGGGGTGTTGAAGGGGTGTGCAATGTTTATGGTCGATCTCGCACGTGCGATCGATTTGCCCTTAGCCATCGACTTTATCGCTGTTGCCAGCTATGGCACCAGTACTGAGTCATTTGGCGTCGTGCGCCTGATCAAAGACCTTGACACCGATATTACTAATCGCCATGTGCTTATTGTCGAAGATATTATCGACAGTGGTTTAACTCTTGCCTACCTACGTGGTCAACTGTTACGCCGCAATCCGGCTAGTCTGCGCATCTGCACTCTCCTAAATAAGCCTGAACGCCGCACCGCCGATGTGCCAGTTGATTATGTCGGTTTCAATATTCCCAATGCTTTCGTCGTTGGTTATGGCCTTGATTATGCCGAACGATATCGCAATTTGCCGTTCATCGGTGTTCTGCGCCCCGAGGTCTACCTGTCGTAACACACCGGAATGTCCCCAAGCCGCACGGCAGTGCGGCACCATTACCAGACGCACGGCAGCGCGACTCCTAATCACCCGTCGGTTGACTAACCGTTGGGATGGAACCGCCGCTTGCCCGGTCGTCCATCCGTATATATGTGATCCAGATCACATTCTGACTGTGATCTGTTCCCTTGCCTCTGCCGATCGGCTGATGCTATAATTCCAATACGGATGGCATGCGTAACACCATGTTGTCACGTGCAACCTAAAATTCCTCGTAGTCGGGGCATGTCCCTCTGAATCGACTGATCCAGCATGGTATCAGAATCGGGTACTGAGGCAACCCCTCTAGAAAGATGATGTATGGGTGATAATCGTTGGTTAAAGAATAGCTTTGTCTACCTCATCATTCTGGTCGCTGCACTGGCGCTGTTCTTCCAGTATCTAGGGCCGGGAGCAAGCCAGACGGAAGAAAAAGGCATTGCTGATGTGATTGCCGATGCTCAGGCTGGTCTGGTGCGCGAAATTCAAGCCCAAGCCGGCGATGAGCAGATTGTGGTGACGTATAACGATGGCAAGAAGTACCGCTCGCGCCTTGAGTCGGCTGATAGTGTAATGCGGTTGTTGGCCGATTATGGCGTGCCGCTGCGCAACGAGCAAGGTCAGCGCACGATTAACGTTATTGTGCAGCCGGCGCCGGCGTGGGGCGGCTTATTAAGCATTTTTACCATTCTCTTGCCAACCCTGTTGTTGATCGGTTTCTTTGTCTTCTTTATGCGCCAAGCGCAGGGCAGTAACAATCAGGCGATGTCGTTCGGCAAGAGCCGGGCCCGTATGTTTGCTGGCGATAAGCCGACGATTACCTTTGCCGATGTTGCCGGCCAAGAAGAGGCCAAGCAAGATTTGGCCGAGGTGGTTGAGTTCCTCAAGTTCCCAGATAAGTTCGCTGCCCTCGGTGCGCGCATTCCACGCGGCGTGCTCATGGTCGGCCCGCCCGGCACCGGTAAGACGTTGCTCTCGCGGGCGGTAGCTGGCGAGGCAGGGGTGCCCTTCTTTAGCATCTCTGGCTCCGAGTTTGTCGAAATGTTTGTCGGCGTTGGCGCTTCGCGCGTCCGCGATCTGTTCGATCAGGCTAAGCGGAACGCTCCCTGCATCGTCTTTATTGACGAAATTGACGCCGTGGGCCGCCAGCGCGGTGCTGGCTTAGGTGGTTCGCACGATGAGCGTGAACAGACGCTCAACCAAATTCTGGTTGAGATGGACGGCTTTGATACCAATACCAACGTGATCGTGATTGCTGCCACCAACCGGCCTGACGTGCTCGACCCGGCGTTGGTGCGCCCCGGCCGCTTCGACCGGCAGGTTGTGCTCGATGCGCCCGATGTGCGGGGCCGGATCGAGATTCTGAAGGTTCACGTCAAGGGTAAGCCGCTGGCTGAGGATGTCAACCTCGAAGTGATCGCTCGCCAGACTCCCGGCTTCTCTGGCGCTGATCTGATGAACGTGGTGAATGAGGCGGCAATTCTGGCTGCGCGTCGCTCAAAGCGCAAGATTAGCATGGCTGAATTCCAAGATGCGGTTGAGCGCGTCGCGATCGGTGGCCCTGAGCGTCGCTCGCGGGTGATGACCGACCGCCAGAAGTTGGTGGTGGCCTATCACGAGGCTGGGCATGCGATTGTCGGCGCAGCTATTCCCAAGGCCGACAAGGTGCAGAAGGTGACGATCATCCCGCGTGGGCAGGCCGGTGGTTATACCCTCTTCCTGCCCGATGAAGATAGCCTGAGCCTGCGCACGGTCTCGCAATTCAAGGCGCGGCTGGCCGTCTCGCTGGGTGGTCGGGTTGCCGAAGAGATTGTCTTTGGGAGTGAAGAGGTGACGACCGGCGCTTCCGGCGATCTAGTGCAGGTGACCCGCATCGCCCGCGCAATGGTGACTCGCTACGGGATGAGCCAGCGCCTTGGCCCGATTGTCTTCGGCGAGAAGGAAGAGCTTATCTTCCTTGGCCGCGAGATTAGTGAGCAGCGCAATTATGGCGATGAGGTGGCCCGCCAGATTGATGAAGAGGTGCATGCGATCGTCAGTGAAGCCTACGAGACGGCGCAGCAGATCCTGCTTCAGAACCGGGCTGTGCTCGACGATATGGCCAATGCGCTGATCGAGTATGAGACGCTCGACGGCGAACAGCTTGAAGAGCTGATCCGGCGGGTGAAGCCGCTGGCGCTCGATCTGAGCAAGACCGGTGGTACAACGCCAAACGGTCGCAGCAGTGATCGCTCGGCCCAGCCCGATGCGCCGCAGATGGGTCTGGGTGGGCCTAATCCGCTGCCAGCGTGACGTGCACCCGAGAGATGACCATTGGAATGTAGGTGTAAGGGCGGGTTTCAAACCCGCCCTTAGTGATCGCTATGGCGCTAGTCGTCTTATCCCGCCTCGGTCAGATACCAGCGACCATCAACCCGGATGACTGGCAAGCTGCTTTCTTCTCGCCCGATTAGTCGCAATAAAGCGCCGTTACGCTCAAGCAGCAGGTTTCCCTCATTATCACGCCAACGCACCGTTATAACGGCATTCGCGATCTTCACCAACGCGGTGCGGTCATCGGCGCGCAGCACCCGGGTGCGATCGTAGCTAATTGTTACCTCGGCCCGGCTGCCGCGTGTCGGGCGGGTGTTTGCGCTGGCAAACCCATCAAGCATCTCGCGCATGACTTGTCGCTGATCGGCGCGCTCGCTGGGGGCAAAATAGCTGGCGAGCCGGTTGGCCCACATCTGTCGCGTTGCTGCCTCGTTGAGCGCGGGGTCAGCCAGCGCAGCATTAATATCTTCGAGAAAACTTTCAACTACCGCTTCGGGAGTCACGCCGCCTAGACCAACATTCTCATCGAGTGCCACTGCGCCGCAACCGCCGAGGAAGAACCCAAGTACGAGCCAGAGAACCATTGCCATACTGGCTGTGTTGCGCCAAAGGTCGCTGTGCATCATTCAATTGAACCCCATCACCTTTACGCGCCGGTGCGTTCAACTCATGGCTGCGCTTCGTCTCGAAAACTCCGCGGTGGCGGCGGCAATTCCGCCCGCGCAATTACGTTGCCGCTGGCAAAGTAGATCACCGGTCGCGCGCCGCTGGTATCTACACTCAACGCGGTGAGTTGGCTTAGGTTGATCTCACCATCAGCCCGCACGCGAAGTTGTTGGATCAATGCGCCAGTACGCTTGTCAAGTTGTAAGATACGCTCGTTGGCCGGTTCGAGCATAAAGATAAAGCCGGCATCGGGTGCGCCCGTGATCACAAAGCGTGTCACTTCTGTAATGAGCGGTGAGACGTTGGCCGGCACAATCTGACCAACCAGTTGCCCGAAACTAAAGACCAACACCGTCCCGTTGGTTTGCAATAGATAAATACTGCCATCCACTGCCATATCAATGGCAGACAATACAGCAGCATCGCGGGTGACGCCGGGGTTGAGCCAAAATTCCGGTGTGTCGCCGTAACGGCCGGAAGCAAACTTCAACACCTCACCTGCTTGTGCCCCCCACACATAGAGATTGCCGGCGTACTCTTCCACATCTAGCCGCTCTGGGGTGGGCCAGATTTCCGAACTCCCCAGCTTCGAGTAGTTCCACGTGTCATTCTGGCGAAAATAGTAGCCGAACCCGTTTGGCGCTTGATCGATGGCAACTACTTGATCAATTCGCCAGAGCGCCGCGCGCAGCGACCCGACAATTGATGCGCCAACCGGTTGGCCGGGTTCGAGGTAAGGTTCTGGCGGGCCGCCATCGCGTGGAATCCGGTACAATCGCGCTGCATCGCGATCGCTATCGAGCGCGTAAAGGTAGCGCACGATTTCGAGTCGGTTGGGATCGCTCACGCCACTGAGGGCTGGCGGCACAATTACCGTGGTAAACACACCATTCGGCAACGGGTGTCGCGCCAGTACAACCGGTTCAAGGAACGACACCCGATCCACTGCGGCCAGCAATCGTTCGTACTCGCGTTCGAGTTCGCCAAAGCGCAGCCATAACCCCGGATTAGTCACTGTTATCTCAGCGCTCGCGCGGGCTGCTTCGATCGCCTGTTGGGCTATTTGTAATGCCTCACGTGCGGCGACTTCATTGGGTGCGGTGCGCACCGCTGCTACCCGTTCTTCCGCGGCTACCAGATATTCGGTGGCTAATTGCAGGTTATTGCGCTGCGACAGATTCATTCCATATACCACGGCTCCAGCCACCACTAACACCGTGATCAGCAACAACTGCCACGGGAAGGGCGGCGCTGTGCGCCGGTAAGTGAGGCCTCGTCCACGTGGAACGTAACTGCTGACCGTGAGCGATTTACGGCGTAGTTGGCGCTCGCGCCGCCATTCGCGCACAATGTCGTTGAGTGCGAACCATGGCCATGCTAGTCGCTCGCGCCACGTCATTGTAGATGGTGGGCGCACGAGCTGGCGTAAGCCATACGGGCGGGCATCGGTCAACGTATCGCCAAGATCGATCGGCAGCGGTGGCGGGTCTTCGCCCAACGTGCTTGACGGCGGTAACGGCGTTGCCCGTTGCGCAACCCGTTCGGCTAGGGGTTCGCCGAGATCAATTGGGGCGGGGCGTGGCAACGGGTTTGGTGAGAAGGTCGGTTGTGGTGGTGGCGCTGCCAGCGAATCAGGCGCCGGTGTAGGTTGGTGGGCTGGCAGATCGGGCGCGCGCCGGAACCAGTTCGCTAATCGGCGCGCGGGTGCTGGTGGCGGTGGTGCAACCGGTTGCGGCTGAGGCGCTTTGAAGGTTAACGCGAGCAGTTCGATGGCCGCCAGTTCGCTTGCCCGCTCATAAGCAGCGTCTAGTATCGCCGCTGTGTCGCCGCTAGCTAATAAGGCCGCCATCGTTGGTGGGTCAAACCGGGTTACCAACGCGCTGCTGCTCAATAACAGCGCGTCTCCCGGTTGCACCACGGCCCGGAAAAACTCCGGTTCGACAAACAGGCTGGCACCTAGCGCTCCGGTCAGCGCTACATGCGCTACATTCACTTGGGCCGGATCCCAACTCGGATGGGTTGGAATAGCGCGCAATGTGTTGCCGGTGCGCAAGAAGAGCTGCGCCGGCTGCACTTGGGCAATAAAGAGATCGTTGCCCAACAACGCTGCCGCCGTCACGCCTACGGTAATCCGGCGGTCTGGCGCGCAGCGCATATTATCCTGATACAACGCTTTGTTGGCGGCGACAATCGCCAATCGCAGCGCCGATGCGGCGCTGGTAGCGTCGCTTTCATAAAAGGTCTGGCGGATGGTCTTGGTGACGATCCGGCAGGCATGTTCAGCGCGCTCGGTTGGCCCAACCGGTTCGCACAGCACCAACAATTGCCCGCGAGTAATTGCCACGGGCTGGTGCAGCACGGGAGTTACGACCAGTGTCCGCGCGCTGTTATTGAGGATCGTGCCGGCCACCGCGACGCGCTGGCCTGTTTGTAGCTCAAGCGGTTGCATACCATGGCGATTATACCAGAAGAAACGCAACCGCTGCCGGTTATGCTCTCGCTACGGGTTGGCGGGCTGTTAGCATACGCCGCTTCAGGGCATAATCAATCCCCTCTTGCAACGTCGCTTTGGTGATCACCTCGCGCAATTCCGCGCCAATATGCACCAAGGTCTGCGCGATTTCCGGGCTAATCCCGGTCAAGATGACTTGCGCGCCCAACATACGCGCCGCCTGCGCTGCCCGCATCAACGCACCGGCGACTTGGGTGTCAACCACTTTCACGCCGGTAATGTCAATAATTGCCACCTGTGCGTGATGTTCAGCTACGCCGTAGAGCAACGTCTCCATGACCTGTTGGGCGCGGCTGCTGTCGATTGCGCCAATCAGGGGCATTGCCACCACGCCATCGGCAATTGGCATTAGTGGCGTGCTCAATTCACGCAATGCTGCCTGTTGGGCCGCGATCACCTGCTCTTGCATCGCTTCCCGCTCACGTTCAATCCGGCGTTGTTCGGTCACATTGCGTGCCAGTACCAGCACATCATCATTACTCGCGACCATGCGCGCTTCATATTCCTCAAGGTGATCGCCAAAGTCAATCTGATAACTGTACGATTGCATTTCACCGGTGCGGCGCAGTTGCTCGATGTGATAAAGCACCTGTTCGGACAATGCTGGCGGTAACACATCGCTGACACGGCGACCCAAGAACACCTCTGGCGGCACGATAAGGGTGCCGCTGCGATCAGTTTTGTAATCGAGAAAGACGCCGTCGTTGCTGAGCAAGAACATCAGATCAGGCATTGCCTCAAGCAATGCCCGGTTGCGCCGCTCGCTGGCGCGCAGCTCCTCTTCGGCGACTAATTGCTCGGTAATGTCGCGATTAAGCGAAGCGTAGCCGGTCATATTGCCATAACGATCGCGCAAGGCTAATGCTGAAGCTTGCACGGTTACTAATGCTCCGTCGCTGCGCACGTAGCGCACCGTTTCGCGCAGCGTCTGCCCTTGGGTGACGTGTTCGGCTATCTTGGCCAGTTTGTCCAAATCCGGTGTGTATATCAATTCTGCAACTGATGTCCCGACCAATGTTTCGTGCCCTAACATGGAACAGAGCGCCGGGTTGGCATATGTAATAATCAGGTTCAGATCAGCAATCGCAATCCCATCCGGCGCATTCTCAACCAAGAGCTTAAAGGTGCGCAGCTCCTCTTCTTGGCGCTTGAGGGCAGTAACATCTTCATAAAAGCCGATTATCCCAATCACGTCACCATCGTCTCGCAATGGTATCTTACCGGTACGCAGCCAGATCACCGAACCATCGCTTTGGCGCAGCGGTTCTTCGACGTTCAATTTCGGGCCGTGCTCCATCACCATCTGATCGTCGGCCCGATACTCGGTTGCCCGATCGCGCCACGGCATGTCAAAATCGGTGCGCCCAACAATCTCCTCTACCGTCTGTAATCCGCCATCAGCGGCAAAGTGCCGATTGCAGCCCAAAAACCGGCCCTCGCGATCTTTCCAAAAGACCGCTTGCGGTAGGTTGTCAATCACGAGTTTGTAACATTAACCGGCTCTCTATCGCCGATCGCCGAGCTTGTTGCAGTTCGCTAATGTCGTAGGAAAGAGAGGTGGCGCCGCAGACGTGGCCGTGCTCGTCGTAGTGCAAGGTGATCGCCCATTGTTTGTGGAAGACGCGGCCATCACGGTGCAGAATACGGTTTTCGATGGTTACAGTACGTTGACCGCGTTGCACCCATTCAATAAAGGCTTGCTGCGCTCGTTCGCGGTCATCGGGGTGAAGAAAATCGAGCGATTGCCGGCCAATCACCTCTTCCGGCGGGTAGCCAAAATAGTAGGCCGCCGCCGGATTAACATACGTAAATACTCCTTGCGCGTCAACTTCCGTGATGAGCTGATCGGTCGTCTCGACGATGCGTTGAAAACGCGCAAGCTGCGCCACTCGCTCGCGTAAGTGCGCGTTTTCAGCCTGCAATGTGGTAAGGTCGGTTAGCGCCATGACGACCCTCCTGTCAAGTGGGGTTGGAAAAGCGGAAAGCAGATGGACGCGACGTGGCGGGGGAAAGCAGAGATGAAGAGAACCGGCAAACGCGGCCGAAGACATAAACAAGTATAGCAGAGGGTAGACTGTGCGTCAAAGGTATGATGGATTATCCTGCCTGTGGGCCAACCCGCTTCCGACAGCCTAAATATGAATGTCTTCCGCTGGGTATCAAGCAACCTCATTCACTCTGAGATTGACGCCAGCGCCGCTCGCTCGTACAATGCAATCAGCATAACCAATAACTATCACGAAACGAGTATAAACTATGTTTGAAAGCCTGTCCGATCGATTGCAAGCCGTTTTTCAAAAACTAGGCAGCAAAGGCGTCCTAACCGAGGAAGATGTGCGCGAGGCGATGAAGCAGGTGCGCTTAGCCCTGCTCGAAGCCGACGTCAACTTCCGCGTGGTCAAAGATTTTGTCGCCAAAGTGACCGAGCAGGCGATTGGGGAAGAGGTAACGAAGAGCCTTACCCCGCACCAGCAGGTCATCAAGATTGTCCATCAAGAGCTGATCAACCTGTTAGGCACTGAAAACGTGCCCTTGCAAGAGGCGCGCCCCGGTCCGACGGTGATTATGCTGGTCGGTTTGCAAGGTACCGGCAAGACGACCCTCGCCGCGAAGCTAGCGCTGCATCTGCGCAAGAAGGGTAAGCGCGTGCTGCTGGTGGCCGCCGACGTGTATCGCCCGGCGGCAATTACCCAGTTGCAGGCCTTGGGCCGCCAGCTCAACATTCCGGTCTATAGTGAGGGGGTGCAGGCCAGCCCGCCGGATATTGCTGAACATGCGCTTGAACATGCCCGTAAAGAGCTGTTTAACGTAGTGATTATCGACACCGCCGGTCGTTTGCAGATCGACGAACCGCTTATGCAAGAGTTGGAGCAGATCGAGGCACGCGTCCATCCTACTGAGCGGTTGCTGGTCGTTGATGCCATGACCGGCCAAGAGGCCGTGCGCGTCGCCGAGACGTTTAATCAGCGCGTCAAGCTGACCGGCGTAGTGATGACCAAGATGGACGGTGATGCCCGCGGTGGCGCGGCGTTGTCGGTGCGTGCCGTTACGGGGGTGCCGATCAAGTTTCTCTCGACCGGCGAGAAGGTTGACGGCAATACACTGGAGGTCTTTCACCCCGACCGGTTGGCGTCGCGCATCCTCGGTATGGGTGATGTGCTCTCGCTGATCGAACGGGCCGAACAGCTCTACGACGCCGAGCAGGCCAAGAAGATGCAGAAGCGGCTGAGTAAGGGTGAGTTCGATTTTGAAGACTTCCTCACCTCGCTCCATCAGATGCGCAAGTTGGGGCCGTTGCAACAGATTATTGCGATGATCCCCGGCCTGAACCAGTTGGCCCGCAACGAGGAATTGCTCGATGAGCGGCATGTCAAGCGGGTCGAGGCGATCATCTTCTCGATGACGCCGGAAGAGCGGCGCCGCCCGGAAATCATTAAAGGCAGTCGGCGCAAGCGGATTGCGCGCGGTAGTGGCACGTCGGAAGAAGAGGTGAGCCAGCTAGTCAAGCAGTTCCAACAGATGCAGCGCATGATGAAGCAGATCGCCGGCAAAGTCGGCAAGGGCCGCGGCAGCATCGATCCCAACGAGCTGCTGCGCCGGTTGCGCTAAGGCCGTCCGGTTGTGTCTACGCGCCTGTTTGCAACGCTCGCGCCAATTTATGCTATACTATATGGCTAGTGTGTGATAAGTGTGTGATATTGGTCTACGAATGAGGAACGATACGATCTATGGTTAAAATTCGTCTGCGCCGCACTGGTAAAACCAAGCAGCCCAGCTATCGCATTGTCGTCGCCGATGCGCGTTCACCGCGCGATGGGAAGTTTATTGAGACCATTGGCTATTACCTGCCTACGCGCCAGCCCAAAGTGCTGGAGGTGAATGCCGACCGCGCTCGCTACTGGCTCAGCGTCGGCGCGCAGCCGACCGAGGTGGTAGTCAAGCTGTTCCAACGGCGCAACATTCTCGATGAGCAGGGTAAAGTGATAACGGAAGCCTAATCGTCAACGATGGAGAGAGCTCGATGAAGGCGCTCCTCGAATATATTGCCCGTAATCTGGTTGACACCCCCGAAGCCGTGCGCATCAAAGAGCGTACTGGTCGCTTTACTGTTACCTACCAATTGACCGTTGCTCCCTCGGAAACCGGCAAGGTGATCGGGCGCAACGGGCGGGTGGCTAAGGCAATCCGCGATTTGATGGGTGTGGCAGCGGCTCGCCAGAAGAAGCGGGTTCACGTTGATATTGAATAACGGTACTTAGCGGACAGCCGGCCGGCGCAAGCGACTGTCCGGCTGTTTTGGCATGTCGAAATATGGACGATCTTTTGTACATTGGTGCGCTTGGCGCTCCGTTTGGCGTTCGCGGCCAGATTAAACTCCATTCAATTTCGAGCCATCCCGAATACCTGATTCGCCATCTGCGCACCGTCTTCATCGGCCCCAAGCGCATCCCGCATCAGGTGACACGCCTCTTTTTACACAAACCGGGGTTACTTATCATCCAATTGCAGAGCGTTACCGATCGCGATGCGGCTGCCGACCTGCGCGGTGCCGAGGTCTACATCGCCGCTGCTGATGCCGCGCCGCTGGCTGCCAATGAGTTCTTTTACCACGATCTGATAGGGCTGCACGCGGTGACTGATACCGGCGATGTGATCGGTAAGGTACGCGAGATACTCGAAACCGGCGCGGGCGAGATTGCCGTGATTGCGCGTGACGGTCGTCCTGATGCCCTCGTACCCATGGTGCGCGATTTTATCATCGCGATCGACCTCGGTGGCCGCCAACTTGTCATTCGCCCGATTGACGGCTTGCTTGACTAGGGCCTGCTAATGTGACACCGGCAGCACAACCCGGAAGGTGGTACCTTGATCCGGTTGGGAATGCACTAGCAAATCGCCGCCGTGAAAGTCAATGATGCTATAGCAGAGCGGCAACCCTAGCCCTAGCCCGTCAAACCGCGTTGAATAGAAGGGTTCAAAGATCTTTGGTACCTCTTCTTGCGCAATGCCCACGCCGGTGTCGCTGATCTCAAGGATGACGGCTGGATCGGGCAGTGGTTGGCGCGTCCCGCCGCCGGCTCGCCAAAAGAGCGCCCGATCCGGCTCGCCGTCAGGCGGTCGCAGGTAGGTGCGGATGCGCAGTGTGCCGCCGTTGGGCATAGCCTCGATCGCATTTTGCACCAAAGTCTGGCAGACCTGCTTGAGATGCCCGATCACGGCTGTTACCCACGGCAGCGTTGAGGTTAATTCACCGATATACTTGATGCCGCGGGCCATCATTGTGGCGCGATAGGTAGCAATCACATCATGCACCACCTGATTGAGATCCACTGGTCGCCGCCCGTCGAGGTTGGGGCGCGAAAGGTCGAGAATGCGCTGCACGCGGTGGATCAGACTATCGAGTTCGGCAGCCGCTTTGGTCAGGTAAAGATCACGGCGATCGGGGGGCAAATCGTGATTGCGCAACAACCGCACCGTATTCGAGAGGGCTTGGAGCGGGTTATTGATCTCATGCGCCATAGAGGCTGACAAGCGTCCAATGGCGGCCAATTTTTCGGCTTGAGCCAGCTCGCGCGCCATACGTTGGCGTTCGCTAATATCACGGGCAATGACCAAAAAAAGCCGTTGATCACCATCGGGGACAACGCTCACGCTTACGGCGACCGCCGTCTCGTGGCCGGCAGCAGTGCAGAGCATCGTTTCGATCTCGCTCTGCTCGCTCCGGCCATTGACGGCGGTGCCTAGCAATTGGGGCAAGGTCGGCAAGAAACGGCGCGGATCGAGCGCCAACAACTCTTCACTGCTATACCCCGATAAGCGAGCCAGCGCCAGATTGGCATCGAGCACCGTTGTGCCGGTGGCATCGAGCAAAAGCACCGCATCGCTGGCGTGGCGCAAGAGGGCGCGGTAGCGCGCCTCTGAACGCGATACTTTGCTATAGAGGCGCACATTTTCCAACGCAACTGCCGCTTGGCCGGCCAAAAGCTGCAACAGCTCTTGATCGGCGATAGTAAAGGCAGCGTGCGGGGTAGCTTTGGCTGCATTAAGCACCCCAAGCGCCCGCTCGCCGGCCATAATCGGCACTGACAGCGCCGTGGTCAATTCCGGCGCGAGCAAGTGTTGGTGGAGTTCGGCAAACCACGGTGATGTTGTTACTTGCGTATCGATCAGCAATGGCTGACGATGCTGAATCACCCATCCCGATAAGCTGTGCGCAACTGGCACAAGCGTGCCTATGCCCACTGTGTCAGGCAAACCGGTGCAAGCGACGATCCGCAATGCCTGTTCGTCAGGTTCCAGCAACATTAATGAGGCGCGCTCGGCGTTTATCTCTACCCGTACCGTCTCGATGATCAGGGCATAGAGCCGTGCCAGATCTAAGTCGGCCAACAGGTGCTGGCTGATCTGTAAAACGGGGCGCAGTGCAGCGACCCGGTCACTTACCCGCACTGCTTGCCGTTTCGCTACCAGCTCGCGGGCAATCTCAGCTAGCTCATGCGGGCGGAAGGGCTTGATGAGCAGACCGCGCGCACCTAGCCGCATTGCGTAGGCGATCTGTTCAACCGAGGCTACCCCGCTGGCAATCAATATCGGCACGCTAATGTCTCGCAACCGGATCTGCTCGAGTAGTTGCAGCCCATTTACCTCTGGCATGGCGAGATCAACCATGATGAGGTCGAAGCTTGACTGGTCGAGCGCTTCAAGGGCCATTGGCGCATTTGCCGCTGTCGTGACGACAAACCCGGCTCGCGCCAGCGTCTGCCGGCACAGATCGCGCAACTGCGGATCATCGTCTACGACTAATACTCGCCCAGCCCAACTACTCATAGCGTTAGCCAGTAATCTCCGTTGATTACGAGGAAGCGTAGCGGCGGGCCAATTCGGCCCACACTGCCTCGGCGCTCATGCCTTGGTTCTCAAGCAAGACCAGACAGTGATAAATCAGATCGGCCAGCTCATAGGCGACTTCTGCCGGATTGCCGTTCTTGGCGGCAATAATGACCTCTGCCGCTTCTTCACCAATCTTTTTGCCGATCCGATCAACGCCGCCGTGTAACAGCTTAGCCGTATACGACTCGGTAGGGGTCACATCACGGCGGTCGTGGATACGGTCGGCTAGCCGGGTCACGATGGCGACCGGCGGTACCGGGCCGGCGACTTCGGTCTCATCGAGATCGCGGAAGAAACAACTTGGCCGGCCCGTATGGCATGTTGGGCCGGCCGGCTCTGCCAACACTAATAGCGCGTCACCATCACAGTCTTGCCGCATTTCGACGACGCGGAGGGTATTACCGCTGGTTTCCCCTTTGCGCCACAGGCGCTGGCGTGACCGACTGTAGAAGGTGACAAAGCCGCTTTCGCGCGTTGCGACCAGCGCTTCCGTGTTCATATAGCCGAGCATTAACACTTCGCCGCTGCGAGCATGTTGCACGATGACTGGTAAGAGTTCGTTGTCACGCATCTGTACCATCATAGAGTCTCAATTCTCCGTATTGGTGCGGATGATCCGCTTGTGTTGGCGGGCGCACCGCCGTGGGTTTAGGCCGCACGGCCGTGTGGCGCGGCCCTACTAGTGGCGGAAATGGCGGCGGCCAGTGAAGACCATCGCGGCGCCGGCGGCGTCGGCGGCGGCAATAACCTCTTCGTCGCGCACGGAACCACCGGGTTGGATGATGGCGGTTGCGCCGGCGGCAATCGCCGCTTCGACCCCATCGGCAAAGGGGAAGAGGGCGTCGCTTGCCACCACGCTGCCGCGCAAATCGAGACCAGCCTGTTGCGCCTTCCACACCGCCAAGCGTGAGCTGTCAACCCGGCTCATTTGGCCCGCGCCGATGCCTAGGGTGCGATCGGCGGCAGCATAAACAATCGCGTTCGATTTAACGTGCTTAACCACTCGCCAGCCGAAGCGCAATGCCGCCACTTCAGCATCGGTCGGCGCGCGCTTGGTCACAACGCGCCACTCCTCCTGAGCGAGGGGCGCGTGATCCGGTTCTTGCACCAGCACCCCGCCGGGCACGCTGCGGATCTGCCAATTCCCGGCGCTCGTTACTGGGCGCAGGCTGCGTAATAGCCGCCGGTTCTTCTTGCGCTGCAACAGTGTGAGCGCGTCAGGCATAAACTCCGGCGCGATGATAATTTCTGAGAAGATCTCATTCACCGCCTCAGCGAAGGCAAGGTCAACCGGGCGGTTCACAGCGATAATCCCGCCAAACGGCGCTTCGCGGTCGGTGGCAAACGCTGCCTCCCACGCGCTACGCAGATCGCGACCAATAGCCACGCCACAAGGGTTGGTATGCTTAATAATTGCCACGGCTGCGCCTTCGGCAGCGGGGAATTCCTCGATCAACTCTTGGGCTGCGGCTGTATCGAGGATGTTATTGTAGCTCAGCTCTTTGCCGTGCAACTGCTGGAAGAAGGCGCCGAAATCGCCGTAGAGGGCTGCTGCCTGATGCGGGTTCTCGCCGTAACGGAGCGGTTGGTATTTGCGCCATGCCAGCGGCAACACGTCGGGCAGCGGTTCAGTGCGGAGATACGCGGCAATCGTGGCATCGTACTCGGCGGTATGGGCAAAAGCTTTGGCCGCCAGTCGTTGCCGTTCTGCCAATGGCACCTCGCCGGCGCGCAACCCGGCCAAGACAGCGTCATAGTCAGCCGGATCGACCAGCACCAGCACTGCCGGGAAATTCTTGGCGGCTGCTCGCAACAACGCGACGCCGCCGATATCGATCTGCTCTTGGGCTTCAGCCATAGAAACGCCGGGCCGGGAGATCGTTGCTGCGAACGGGTAGAGATTGACCACCACCAAATCGATTGGTTTGAGATCGTGAGCAGCCAATTCGTCTAAATGCGCCGGCAAATCACGGCGAGCGAGCAGACCGGCGTGAATGGCCGGATGCAGCGTCTTGACGCGACCATCGAGAATTTCGGGGAAGCCAGTGACCTCGCTTACCGCTAGGGCCGGAAGGCCGGCTTCGCGGAGCACACGCTGCGTTTGGCCAGTGGAGATAATCTCAACGCCCAATGCGTGCAACGCCTGTGCAAACTCAACGATGCCCGACTTATCGTAGACGCTCATTAATGCGCGCACGACACGCTCCTCAATATACAACTGCGGCACCCAGAATCAAAAACCTGCCCGAAGCGACGGGCAGGGTCGCGCGTTGCCATTGTACCACAGATCAAACGAGCAACTCGCGAGCGCGCTCGCGGAGTTGGGCAGCGGCTTGCCCTGCCCGATCAGCGCCGATCAACCGGCGCGCTTCAGCTTCAAAAGCATCAGCGGCGGCGAGCATCTCGGCCGCCGAAGCGCGAGAGGGGTCGATCACACCGGCGATCCGGTACGCTTCTTGCAACAGCACATTCGCGTCGGCACCAAGGTAGCCGGCAGCAATCTGCTCAAACTCCGGCGCCAACGACTCACCGGCGGCGGCCTCGCGCCGCTCGATCAACCCGCTCTGCATCAGCTTGGCGATTATCTCGCACGTGCGCACTTCGCCAAGGCCGCTGCGCTGGGCGATTTGACCAACTGTCTGCTTGCCATTGATCATCGTCAGCACGCGCCACTCTTCTGCGCCAAGGCTAATCTCTACACTACCGGAGGCCGGGTTTGGTACCAGCCGGGGCACCATCGCCAACGTTGGCCCAGCCTCTTGTTGCTGAGACCACGTCTCTTGGCGATGCACTCCCTCCATAATGATCGACTCGTTGCTCGCGGTAATGGTGACCTGCGGCGACGTCACCCCTTCGTGGAAGCGGAAGGGGCCGCTAGTGACCGTAAAGAAGGCATAGACTGCTTCGAGCGGCTCTAAACCGGGCAATTTCGCATCGACAATTTTGCCATCTCGAAAAAAGATCCAGCCTGTCAGTTTTTGCCCGCCACGGCGGCCATCAATCTCAACTCCGCCGGTCTTTTTACTCAATTGTAATAATTGGATAATGTCAGTGAGTGAGAACTCACTCAGATCGCCTGCCAGCGCCATAGGTGCGCCTCACCTCATCTACCGGCTGCAACGCTGCTTCGTCTAGCGCTACAGCTTACTGATCACCACCCGGCTAATAGCGCGCAACGTCTCGAACACCCCCACCCCCTTGGTTGCAATCGCCTCAATCCGCGGCCAATTCATCTTGTTCACGCCGAGGAAATGATCCATCATTGCCACCGGCGCCAACACATCGGGCGGTAAATCACGCTTGTTGTATTGCAATACGATCGGGAAATCAGCAAACCGCTTATTTTGGCGTGTGATATTTTGTGCCAACTCGCGCAAGCTATTGATGTTCTCTTGCATCTTGCCCTTGTGCGAATCGGCCACAAACACCACGCCGTCGGCGCCATTCAGCACCGCGACGCGGGTGCGTTCATAGAGCACTTGCCCCGGCACGGTGTAAAGGTGAAAACGGGTCTGAAACCCGCGCACCTTGCCAAGGTCAAGCGGCAAGAAGTCGAAGAAGAGCGTTCGTTCCGTTTCAGTCGCAATTGAGAGCAGATCGCCTTTTACTTCTTTTGGTACTTGGCTATGGATGTACTGCAAGTTGGTGGTCTTGCCGCACATACCGGGGCCGTAGTAGACGATCTTGCAATGTATTTCACGCGCAGCGACATTAATCAGAGCCATACATTCTCTCGCGTAGCCGGTCGAACGCGAGCGCCGACACGGCCAATCGGCAGGGCATGAGCGCGGCTAATCGCGGAACAGCAGATCGATTGTGTCTTCCATTGACGTGCGGAATGCCGAGCCAAGCACTTCATCGCGGGCTTTGTGCTGCTGGCGCACCCGCTCGAGCACGGCGGCCAACTCATCGGTCGCCTTCTTGGTCAAGACCTTCACCAAGCCAATATGCGTCCCTTTATTAAAGATGATGCACAGAATCCACTGCTCTTCGATCAGGGCGATAAAGATGTTTTCACGCACGCCTTGTTGGAACGAGGCGCGAAAATCGCGTTCGCGCAGCAGTTTGGCAACTTCGCGCGAGGAAGCAAACACGCCGGCTATCAATGCGCCGAGCGCAGTAATGTCTTGCCGGTCGCCATCGCCCTTTGAAGAGATGACTTGGCCGCTTTTGTCGAGCAAAAGGGCGTAATCGCTGCCGGTGTCTTCCACCAAACGGGCAAGACACTCTTCAATCTGAGCGATCTCTTCTGAGGGCACGATGATACTAGTCAACTGAGGATCCATCGCAGCCTACCTTCACGTCTGAGAATGGCGAGAGTCGATGCGTCGCTTTTCAAAATTATAGCATACCCGTTGTCAGATTGCGCTCAGCGCATCGATCATCTCGTCGCGATGTTTGGCGGCGAGAAACCGGAGCAAGCCAAGATCATCGCGCGAGTTGGTGAGTAACAAGAGCATTGCATCATCGCTGATCGGCTCGATCAAGACCAACCCGTCATCGTATTCCAACACCGCCTGCACGGTGCTGCCTTTGGCTACTTCACGCCCCAATGCATCAGCCATCGCTAACCCGTTGGAGGCCACTGCGCCCACGGCATCGATATCGACGCCGGGGCGGGCCACGCTTTCAATCAGTAACCCATCGGTAGCGACCACGGCGGCTGCTTCTACGCTCTCGACCGCCCGGAACCGGGTGAGAAGCTCTTTCAGCCCACTGCTCATGCTGCCTCACTCTCGCGCCGGGATTCCCCCCTCTGCGCATCAATCCCTATTATACACTGTCGTGGAACCATGCCATTTCCAAAGTGCCCTACGCCTCGCTGAGCGGGCTGGAGCGCTCGCGATCTTTGGGAGGCCGGCCAGTGCGAATGTTGCGCAACGAGTCGATGGTTGCGGCCAGCGCCCGATCGGCCCAGCCGTAAATGGTTGGGCGGCTCTTGCGCAATTCGTCGGCGATCTGGGTCACATTCGCCCGGTAGCCGGGGTCAAAGGTGGCGAGGTTGATCCGGGCAGCCGCCACAATCTGCTGGATCTCCTCGGGGGTGAGATTGTGTTCGCGAATCAGCTTTTGTGCGCGCTTGCCGCTCAGGTCCAACTTCATGCCGCCTCTCCTCGTGCTAGGCGATGGCGCCCGTTTCGCGGCATCGCCACCGGATCTTGCTCAGCTTGGCACGAGTTGCACTGTTGCTGTGGCGATGGGGTAGGTAGTCGCTTACTGCGCTGCCCGATCGCTTGGTGTTGTTCGTGCCATCAACGAACTGGGTGCGAAACCAAGTTTGCGTGCTGGGGTGTAATTTTTTATCATCATATCATGCATAACTGAGATTGTCGAGTCGGTGTGTAAATAGTAACAATGTTATCTTGCTCCGCCCGCATAGCCTTGTCGTTAAGATAGCGCATGAGATCAAGCTCGCTGCTATGGTCGCGGCAATCTGCGCTTGCTTGATCCTTAGTAATCCTTGACAGCTAGCACGAACATGCATGCTGATGAGTGTAAAAGTTTACACTGGGCGATGATGGCCCCGGCCCATGCCGGCTGTGGTACAATACCCAACGATGACTGATCTCCGCCTGCGCCAACACGAATATTTGTTGCAGATTAGCCGTGCCCTAACGGCCCAGCTCGATTTGGGCAGCGTGCTCAATCTGGTCATCACCTACGCTGTCGAGCTGCTTGCCGGTACGCTCGGTTTTATTGCTCTGTTCGACGACGAAGATGGGATACTGCGCATTCGGGCTTCCGCGCACCTGCCGCGCGAGAATTGGCCGGCGTTCACCCCCTTGCTACGCATCCCAATCGCTGACCTTAGTCGCTTCGGCCCGCAAACGTTACGCGAAATCTCGCTCGACACCGGCATTCCCCTCCGCCAAATGATCGCGCTGCCGCTCACAGTGCGCGAGACGCCGCTGGGCGTGATTTATGTCTTTCGCGCCGCGCTCAATGTTGCGTTTTCGGCTGATGATCGCCAGATATTGCAGGATTTCGCCGATCAAGCGGCGATTGCGGTCGGCAATGCTCGCCTTTTCCAGAGTGTGTTGCGTGAAAAGCAGCATCTCAATGCG
Source organism: uncultured Chloroflexus sp. (assembly GCF_937951745.1). Taxonomy (GTDB): domain Bacteria; phylum Chloroflexota; class Chloroflexia; order Chloroflexales; family Chloroflexaceae; genus Chloroflexus. Next base: position 62,017 of record NZ_CALFBQ010000071.1, on the reverse strand, counting down.
TTGATCGAGCAGTCTGCCGATGGGGTGATGATTATCGATGGCCGCTGGCGGATCACCACCTTTAACCATACGATGGAACAATTGACTGGTTGGTCACGCGAAGAGGCGATTGGTCGCCCCTGCGCCGAGGTGCTCGCTATTCGCAATGCGCAAGGGGTGAATATTTGTCTCAATGAGTGCCCGTTGCAACGCTATCCCGAACTTACGAACCCTGTGGTCGAGGGCCGGATCACTACGCGCGATGGGCGCGAACTGTTTATTCAAAACCGCTATGCCCCGCAGCGCGGCGCCCATGGCCATTTGCTTAGCGCGATCGCGAATGTGCGCGATATTACGGCCCAGAAGGTTGAGGAAGAGCGCCAGAATACCTTTATATCGGTGATTTCGCACGAGTTGCGCACGCCGGTGAGTATTATCAAGGGCTTTGCAGAAACGATGCTGCGCCCCGATGGCCAGTTTACGATTGAACAGTACCGCGAGGCGTTGCAAGTGATTGGCGAAGAAGCTGACCGGCTCGCCCGCCAAATTCAAGATTTGCTCGATGTGTCGCGGATTGCCGCCGGTGGGTTGCGCCTCGAACGGAGTGATGTGTCGTTGCGCCTGCTGGTCGAAGAGGTAGTGCGCCGCTTTGCCGCGCAGGTCGACGGACGGATTGAGTTTGAGATCCGGGTGTCGGACGATCTGCCGCCGGTGTATGCCGATTACGAGCGACTGCGGCAAGTGTTCACCAATTTGATCGAGAATGCGGTCAAATATAGCCCCAACGGCGGCACGATCCGGATCGGTGCTCGCGCTGAGGGCGAGATGGCGATTGTCTATGTCGCTGATCAGGGGATCGGGATTCCCCCCGAAGAGCAGGAGTTGATCTTCGAGCGGTTTTACCGTGTTGATACCCGTCTGCGCCGCGATCAGCCGGGCAGCGGGTTGGGTCTCTTTATTACCCGCGCTATTGTCGAGGCCCACGGTGGCCGGATCTGGGTCGAAAGCCAAGTCGGGCGCGGTTCGCGCTTCTTCTTTACCTTGCCGCTCAGCCGGCGCCGTCTGCCGGGAGAGTGATGGATGATCCCAGTTTTGGAATGGGACACGGATACACACGGATAAAACGGATGCGCAAGGTTTGGGAGTGAAGATAGGACACTGGTCTGCCTCCTTTGGCCTGATCTGGGCTCATCCGTCGCCCCGTGTCCTGTTTTCTCGCTGCGTAACCGCGCAAGAACGTTGTTGCACCATGATCCCTGCTCTCTTCGCCATTCTGATCCTTGCCTTGCTCGCGCGCCAAGCAGCCTTGGCGTTGCTGGCCGTCACCTTGTTAACCAGTCTTGGCGCGGCCCGCCTTTGGCAGCGGTGGGCATTGCGCCGGGTCGAATATCGCCGTGAGCTGAGCCAGACCCGCGCCTTTCCCGGCGATGAGGTGACACTGACCATTACGATCACGAACCGTAAACCGTTACCGCTAGCCCAGATCCAAATCTTCGACGCTATTCCCAACGGTTTGCGCGCACTTGATGCTCCGGTCATCTTCAGCGGCAGCCGCCAGACCAGCCTGCTTCGTCGCAGTACCGGATTACGCTGGTACGAACGGGTGATCTGGCGCTACCGGCTGCGGTGCGAGCGGCGTGGCGCGTTTCACTTGGGGCCGGCCCAAGCCCAGAGTGGTGATCCATTTGGGCTTTATCGCAGCGACGCGACCTTTCCTGCCGATGCGACCCTCCTCGTCTATCCGCGCCTGCTGACGCTGGCCGAACTTGGCCTACCGGCCCGTGACCCGCTGGGATTGATGCGTGCGCCGGCGTTGTTGCGCGACCCGCTGCGAGTGGTTGGCGTGCGCGACTACGCGCCCTCTGATCCGCTCAAAGATGTGCATTGGGTGGCGACGGCGCGAACCGGCACGTTGCAGACCCGTGTCTACGAGCCGACAACATCGCATACGCTGGCCCTCGTGCTTGATCTCGACACCTTCGAGTTCTATTTTCAAGGCATCGATCCCGAACTGGTGGAGCATCTGATTAGTGTGACGGCAACGCTGGCCCGTAGCAGCCTTGCCGCCGGTCATGCGGTTGGTCTCTACGCCAACGGTGCGCCCCCCGCCGATGAACATCTCGTCCGACTGCCACCCGGGCGCAGCCCTAACCAACTGAGCCAAATCATGGAAACGCTGGCCCGGTTGACGGCCTACTCGGTGTTGCCCGGCGCGCGTTTGTTGCGCTTGATTACACCCGAACTTCATCCCGGCGCGACGATTGGGTTGATCGGCGCTGTGGCCGCTGAGCCGATCCGCGCGACGCTCTTGCGCTTGCGGGAATTGGGTTTCCGGGTAGTCTGGATCTATTGCGGCACCGCGCCGCCGTCGGCGGTGCCCGGCGTGCAGGTGCATTGGGTGCCGCGGAAGGGTGAAGGTGATGGATAAAGGTGAAAGTGACACGGAGTAGGCAACCGTGACCATCTATGGTGCCCGTGTGAGGCCGTGATCGGTGGGATTAGGATGCTCATGTGATGGATGAACATGGATCGGGCAGCCGTGCTAATCCGTGAGCGCCGAGTTCATCTGTATCCTATTCTACTACCCCCATACCCCCGGGGGGTAATCTAGATTACAGACAAACGATACCACAGCATGGTATACTCCCTGTTGTGAGCGACGCGCTGCTGGTCGCGCCGCTAGTTTGATCTGTGTGTCATTACGCAAAGGCGAGGAGATTATTCATTATGCATCACAAAGTTGTTATCATCGGTTCGGGTCCAGCCGGTCTGACGGCTGCCCTCTACGCAGCGCGCGCCAACCTCGAGCCGCTGGTGATTCGCGGGATGCAACCCGGTGGTCTGATTGCGACCACGAGCGAAGTAGAGAACTACCCCGGCTTTCCCGAAGGCATTGGCGGCTTTGAGCTAGCCGAGGCGATGGAGAAGCAAGCTGCCCGTTTCGGCGCTCAGTATCTGGAAACGATGGTAACGAAGGTTGAGGTTGATCAACGTCCCTTCGTGATTCATACCGACAGCGGCCAGACCATCACGTCCGATACGATCATCGTCAGTACCGGCGCGTCGCCGCGCAAGCTGGGTGTGCCCGGCGAGGAAGAGCTGGCTAATCGTGGCGTCAGCTATTGCGCCACTTGTGACGGCTTCTTCTTCCGCGGCAAGAAGGTGGTAGTTGTTGGCGGCGGCAACAGTGCGCTCGATGAGGGTCTGTTCCTCACCCGCTACGTTGATGAGTTATTCATCGTGCATCGTCGCGACAGCTTGCGCGCCGATCCGATCTTGCAAGAGCGCGCTTTCAGCAACCCCAAGGTGCGCTTCATTTGGAATTCGGTGGTCGTGGCGATCAACGGCAACGACAAGGTCGAGTCGGTGACGCTGCGCAACCTGCAAACCGGCGAGATCAGCGAGCTGCCGGTTGATGGTGTCTTCCCGTACATCGGCCACGTGCCGAACACCGAGCTGTTCCGCGGTATCCTTGATCTCGATGAGGGCGGGTATATTGTGACCGACGGGCGTACCCGCACCAATATCCCCGGCATTTTTGCCGCCGGCGACGTGGCCGATCACGTTTACCGGCAGGCAATCACCGCTGCCGGTGATGGTTGCCGCGCTGCAATGGAAGCGACGTGGTACCTTGCCGAGCAAGAGCATGCCCGCGCCAAGGCGACTGCAACCGCCACGGCGTCATAGGTAGGTCGCCAGTAGCGGTGGGTTGCAAACCTGCCGTTACCAACCCACCCTTACTTTACAGATAGTTGTGAACTTTTTTCTAAACGAAGCGCACCGGTATGTTATAGTAAAAGCGTCAACCCACACCGAGGAGGTGCGCTATGGCAACGACGCCCCCTACAGATCCTGAATTGACCGATACCGGTGCTCGTGAAAGCTATGAACACCTCGAGCAAGCCTACATTCAGGAGTATTTGCGCAGCCAAGGGCTTACGCTCGAGCAAGTGCGTGCCATGCCAGCAGAGCAGGCGAAGGAGATTATGCGCGCCGCTTCAATTTACGCTTCGGCGCAGATGGCCACGGTTGAGGCGCGCGCGCATTTGGTTGAGGAACTCCATGGCGGGCCGCGCGCATTGTAAGGTGTGATTGCCGGTCCGCAGCGAAGGGGAGGGCACGTTTGCTATTAACGCCCTCCCTTCGTTTTTGGCCGCAAACGCTATACACTTAGCCCAACACTGCCGCCAGCACAGCATCAGTATTGCTCAGATCGGGCAAGAGCGAATCAGGACGGTGATCGGCCAATTCGGCCAACGAGAAGGGGCCGGTGGCAACAGCGACCGTGCGCGCGCCGAAAGCTTTGCCGCAGGCGATGTCGCGCGGCGTATCGCCGATAATCACTACTTCAGCGGGGGTAAAAGCGCGTCGATAACGGGATTCGGCGCGGCGGGCTGCAATGGGCGGTAAGGCCAGCCGGTCGAAGTGGTCATCGCCATACGCGCCGGCTTCGACATCGAGCCACGGTAACAGACCGGTGCATTCGAGTTTGATCCGGGCCGCGGCGGCGACATTGCCGGTGAGCGGGGCTTGGTACGCATAGTCGGTCAGCGCGCTTAATGCGGCCATCACGCCGGCAAAGACGGTCGAACGCGCGATCAGCGCCTCGCGTTGCGCGGTGAGTTCGGCGACGTACAGAGCGATAAACTCGCGCAACCGGGCTTGAATAGTTGCTTCATCCAACGAAGGCAGACTATCGCGCACAATTTGCCAATCGGTCTTGCCAGCATACGAGGTGCGCTCGATCCGAACCTCTGGCCCAACCAACTGCCGCAGCGCGGTGCGCATCGCGTTAGCGGCGATCCCGTCGGTCGAGAGCAAGGTGCCATCAACATCCCACAACACTAACCGCTTCATCATCACTCCTACTGCGGCGCAGCCTAACGATCTGGCGCGCCGCCCAACAACTCGGTAATCGTCAGGATCAATTCATCGAGATCGGTCGGTTTGGTGAGAAAGCGATCGAAACCGGCAGCGAGCGCCGTGCGCCGATCGCTTTCGCCAAGGCCGCTAAGCGCAATGGCCGGACAGTGGCGCAGCTCAGGGTGGGTGCGCAATTGGTGCAAGAGATCAACCCCATCACAATCGGGCAAGCGCAGATCGATGAGAAAAAGGGCTGGTGATGAGACCGGCGCGGCCAATGCGGCCGCACCGGTGGCGGCGACCGTTACCTCAAAGCCCTGCCCGCGCAGGAAGATCGCAAACAATTGTTGCATCAGTGGATTATCCTCAACGACCACAATCTGCATACGGTCTCCTGCGCAATCAGCACAAACCGCCACGATGTTCAGCGGCGTTGGCAACAACCTTACGCGCCAGCCGGTCTTTGCTTAACATTGTAGCGGCTTAGCATTCATCACGGATACACCCCACGGGTCATATTCGCATCGGCCACTCGCTGCACAGCAAGCAGATAGGCTGCAAGGCGCAGCGGGATCCGGCGCTGTTCGGCCATAGTTGTCACCTGCTGGAAGGCGCCGACGATAATTCGTTCCAGCTTCTCGTTGATGTCTTGTTCGTCCCAGAAAAACTCTTGCAGGCCCTGCACCCATTCAAAGTACGAGACGATCACACCGCCGGCGTTGGCCAGAATATCAGGCACGATGATAATGCCGCGTTCACCCAGAATCGCATCCGCTTCCGGTGTGGTTGGCCCGTTGGCGCCTTCGACAATCAGCTTGGCGCGGATGTGTTCTGCGTTCGCGCCAGTGAGCTGATTTTCCAACGCTGCCGGGATCAAGACATCACATTGAAGTTCCAACAACTCACTGCCGCTGATCCGTTCAACACCGGGTGCATTGTAGCCTTCCAGCAAGTGGAACGGATGGCGGTCAACGTAGGCACGCATAGCCGGAATATCAAGCCCATGTGCGCAGTAATAGCCGCCTGACGCATCAGCCACACCAATGATCGTGCAACCGAGCTGATGGAGCAGATACGCCGCCGTGCTGCCGACATTGCCGAACCCTTGCACGACGACGCGCAACCCCGCCAGCGGCCAATTGAGCTTGCGCACCATCTCGCGCACCATCAGCATCACCCCGCGTCCGGTCGCCTCGACGCGGCCCAGCGATCCACCGACATTCACCGGTTTACCGGTGATCACCGCCGGCACCGTATAGCCGCGGTGCATCGAGATCGTATCCATAATCCACGCCATGGTCTGGGCATTTGTGCCGACATCGGGCGCCGGAATATCCTTTTCGGGGCCAAGCAGGATGCTAATTTCGGTGGCGAAGCGCCTCGTCAGCCGTTCAAGCTCACCCGGCGAGAGCTGCTTGGGATCGACGATCACACCACCCTTCGCGCCGCCGTAGGGAATATTGACCAGCGCACACTTCCATGTCATCCACATCGCCAGCGCGCGCACTTCATCAATGTCAACGCTAGGATGATAACGGATGCCGCCTTTTACCGGCCCCCGGCTGAGATTGTGCTGCACCCGATAACCGGTAAAGACGCGGGTCGAGCCGTCGTCCATCTGGACTGGAAAATTGACCGTCAATTCGCGTTGGGGCACGCGCAGAATCGCCCGCACATCATCGGGCAGGTGCAACATATCGGCAGCCTGATCGAACTGCTGTTGCGCGACGTAAAACGGGTTGATCTGGTGAGACGTCATTGTCTTCCCCTCTTCATTGATCTTCAAGCTGTATCTCCTCTCGATCAGGCCAGATCCTTTCGCATATAGATCCAACCGTCCTGACCGAAGAACAACCGGGCGAACAGGGAGCGGCGGATATACAGTGGCCGAAAGCCAAGCCGCTCATAGAGCGCGCGGGCGCCGTGATTGCTCTCGCGCACGTACAACCCTAGATAGGCGAGGGCGAGGGCGCGAGCATCGTTTTCGGCACGTTGCAGCAGTGCGCGTGCAATGCCGCGTCGCCGCCATTCTGGGGCAACGGCGACATCGGCGATAAACCCTTCACCACGTTCGATCTGATGATCGAGCAGCGAAAGGGCAAAGAGGGAACGCAACGCCCCCCAGACGCCTAATATCTCAAAAAAAGCCGCCTCGGCAACCCCCCCGCCATCGCCGATCATATCACGGGTGCGCAAGCTGGTCGTGCCGATGAGTTGGCTAGCGTACTCTGCTACCAGCATGCCGCGCAACGCCGCTGGCCCTTGCCGCCGCCAGCCGGTTGCCAACGCTTGCGCGCCACGTTCCCGATCGCGTGGGCCAAACGCTGCGCCGAACGTGTCAGCAAAAGCTTCGCGGTGGAGGGCGACGATTGCTTCAATATCACTCAGGCGGGCCGGTCGAATCACTACATTATCGGCAGGCACGCCAATTGGAGGAGTCGCGACGGCGTACATTGCCTACGCCTGCTTAGCGTGCCGTCAGTTCGGCCACACGCAATTCCAGCCGGCTAGCAATATCACGGTACATATCACCGCGCCGCTCGGCGACGGCCAACTTTCGCTGCAAGAAGACGATATAGCCAAGAGCTGCCAACAACGCTACCAGTGTTACCCAACGCATAGTTCCTCCTTGCTCTGCCGCACTGTATTCTAGCGCAGGCTCGGCGAGGCTTCAAGTAGAAATCAAGTCCACGTCAACCGGCTCCTGCCATCATTGGCAAGGTTATTCCGCCACCGAACGGAAGCGCTGCCGCCATGCGTGGTAAATAGCAATGCTGCCAGCCACGGCAGCGTTGAGCGATCCCACTTGCCCAACGATCGGCAACCGCACGAGAAAATCGCACCGTTCACGCACCAAGCGGGCTATGCCCGTTCCTTCAGCACCGATCACGAGGGCTAGCGGCAGATCAAGATCGACTGTGTCGATATCTTGGGCCGCTTCATCTTGCTCAAGCCCAACCACCCAAATACCGGTGCGTTGCAAATCTTCGATCGTTTGGGCCAAATTAGTCACCATCGCCACTCGCAGATGCTCGACTGCGCCACTGCTAGCATTGACCACTGCCGGCGTAATTTCGGCGGCGCGCCGGCCCGGAATGACAACGCCATGGCAGCCGACTGCTTCGGCGGTACGCAACAGGGTGCCGATGTTTTGCGGGTCTTGCAGATGATCAAGTAACAAGAGGAGCGCAGGCTCACGCCGGTCAGCCGCTGCTTGCAGGCATTCGTCGATCTCGACATATGGATAGGGGCCGGTTTCGAGCATCACCCCCTGATGGTTGGCGTCACGCAACTGGCGGTCGAGCGCCTGCCGTTCGATCCGCTCTACCGGCACGCTGGCCTGTTCGGCCAGCCGGATAATATCAGCGATAATGCCGCTCTCTTGCACGCTGCGCGAGATAACTAAACGGCGCAACGCGCGGCGGCGAGCGCGGAGAGCCTCGCGCACCGCGTTGCGCCCATAGAGCAACTCGGTCGTCATAATCTACTCACTCGCTGTTACATATGGCCGCAACAGGGCGTGGGTTGTTTCCATCCGGCTACAACCCTAGCGCGTCTTTGATATGGCCGAACAACCCCTTATCACCTTGGTCGCCATCGTGCGCAAAAGTTTGCGCCAGTTCTTGGAACAGTCGGCGCTGCTGATCGGTAAGTTTGGTTGGTACTTCGATTCGGATGACCACGATCAGATCGCCGCGACCCTGTTGGCGCAGGAAAGGCACCCCCTTACCGCGTATGCGGAAGGTCTGGCCGTGCTGGGTGCCGGGCGGCAGGCGCAACTTCTCGATGCCTTCGAGGGTGGGAACACTAACTTCGCTGCCCAGTGCCGCTTGGGCGACGTTGATCGTCAACGGCAAGATAATATCATTGCCATCGCGTTCGAAGATCGGATGCGGTTGAATATCGAGCGCCACGTAGAGATTGCCGGGCGGCCCGCCGCGCGGCCCGGCTTCACCCTCGCCGCTGATCCGGATCTGTTGCGAGCCATCGACGCCGGCAGGGACCCGCACCGTAATCTTGCGATTCTTGCGCACGCGCCCCTCGCCGCGGCATTCACGGCAGGGGATGGGAATGACGTAGCCAGTGCCGCCACAGGTGTCGCATGTCGTCACCGTCACCATATTGAAAATCGGCGCACGCTGGCGGATCTCGCCGGTGCCGCCGCAGCGCGGGCAGCGCGCCGGCTCGGTGCCCGGTTCGGCGCCGGAACCATGGCACGCGGCGCAGGTTTCCAATCGGCGAAACTCGATCTCCTTTTCGGCACCGAACACCGCTTCTTCAAAGGTCAGGCGCAGCGTGTAGCGCAGATCGGCGCCGCGCAATGGCCCGCGGGTGCTGCGTCCCGCACTAGCCCCTCCGAAAAAGGCGTCGAAGATCGAGCTGAATGGATCAACGCCACCAAATGGATCGCCACCTATGCCGCCGAAACCGGGCGGGTTGTGGCCGAAGCGGTCGTACATCGCCCGCTTCTGCTCGTCAGACAGCACCTCGTAGGCTTCGTTAATCTCTTTAAATTTCGCCTCAGCCTCAGGCGATTTATTGACATCGGGGTGGTACTGGCGGGCTAGCCGGCGAAATGCCTTCTTGATCTCGTCGGGCGTCGCACTGCGACTCACCCCGAGCACCTCGTAATAGTCACGTTTGGCTCCCGCTGTCATACGGTTTCCTCGTTACGCACGCTGCCGGCCGGTATCCCGATGCGTACCGGCCCGCCATCGGACCTACTCTTCGACCTTTTCGCCATCAACGACGCCGGCAGCGCCATTGGGTGCGGCGGCTGTCACATGTTGCAATGCAACCGCCAATTCAGCAATCCGATTGCGAATCACCTGCTCGTCGTCGTCAGCGAGCACGCTGCGCAGGGCCGTCGCCTTCTCTTCCACATTGCTGCGGAGCGTCGGGTCAAGATTTTCGCCAGCTTCACGCAGCGCTTTTTCGGCAGCGTACAACACGCTGTCGGCCTGATTGCGGGCTGCGATCAACGCGCGCCGCTGGCGATCTTCCTCGGCGTGCAGCTCGGCGTCGCGCACCATCTGCGCGATCTCGTCTTGCGAGAGGCCCGACGAAGCGGTAATCGTGATGCGCTGTTCTTTGCCGGTGGCCTTATCGCGCGCGCTCACGCTCACGATGCCATTAGCGTCAATATCGAACGTTACCTCAATTTGCGGCACACCGCGCGGCGCCGGTGGAATGCCCGCTAGCTCGAAGCGGCCAAGGCTCTTGTTGTAGCGCGCTTCGGCCCGCTCACCCTGCAAGACGTGAATCTCGACGCTGCTCTGATTATCGCTAGCGGTCGAAAAGACTTGGCTCTTGCGGGTGGGAATGGTGGTATTGCGCTCGATAATCGGCGTCATCACGCCGCCGAGCGTCTCGATGCCGAGCGTCAACGGCGTCACATCGAGCAGCAACACATCCTTCACCTCGCCGCCAAGCACGCCGGCTTGGATGGCCGCCCCAATTGCGACCACCTCGTCGGGGTTGACGCTGCGGTTCGGTTCTTTGCCAAAGAAGTTGCGTACCGCCGCCTGAATGGCCGGCATCCGAGTTTGGCCGCCAACCAGAATAATCTCATCGATCTGGCTCGGTTGGAGACCGGCATCGCGCAGGGCTTGCCGCACCGGCCCCATACTGCGCTCGATCAAATCGGCGCAGAGCTGTTCGAGCTTAGCGCGGGTCAGCGTTGCACTGAGATGCTTGGGGCCGCTGGAATCGGCAGTGATGAAGGGCAAACTAATCTCAGTCTGCATCAGCGAGCTGAGCTCCATCTTTGCCTTCTCAGCCGCCTCTTTCAAGCGTTGCAGGGCTACCCGATCATCACGCAGATCAATGCCATATTCTTTCTTGAATTCCTCAGCCAGCCAATCGATAATTCGCTGATCGAAATCATCACCGCCGAGATGGGTGTCGCCGCTGGTCGCTTTAACCTCGACCACCCCTTCGCTCAGCTCAAGAATGCTGACATCAAAGGTGCCGCCACCCATATCATAGACGACCACCAATTCATCTTTGCCCTTCTTGTCAAGGCCGTAGGCCAGCGCGCTGGCAGTCGGCTCATTGACGATGCGCAACACTTCAAGGCCGGCGATCTTGCCGGCATCTTTGGTGGCCTGCCGTTGGCTATCGTTAAAATAGGCCGGCACCGTAATCACTGCCTGCGTGACCGGCTCGCCCAGATAGGCTTCAGCATCAGCCTTGAGCTTTTGCAGCACCATCGCCGAAATCTCCGGCGGGGCATACTCGCGGCCTGCCATCAGTACCCGCACATCACCATTCGGCGCTGCGGTGAGCTGGTACGGTACCAGATCTTTATCGCGCTGCACTGACGGCTCGGTGAATTTGCGCCCGATAAAGCGCTTGACCGAGAAGACCGTGTTTTCGGGGTTGGTGACGGCTTGCCGGCGAGCAACTTGGCCGACCACCCGTTCGCCCGACTTCGTGATCGCCACCACCGAGGGGGTGAGGCGCGCGCCTTCGGCGTTGGGGATAACCACCACATCGCCGCCTTCGACGACTGCCACCACTGAGTTGGTTGTGCCTAAATCAATCCCAATAACCTTCGGCATGAAAGAACCTTTACAATATGCGATGACACAGGCCGTTATCGTGATTCTCGTTATGGCATAGGGAGCGGCGAGTTTTAACCCCGCTGGTACGGATGGGTGTACGGGCGGGGTTCAACCCCGCCCGTATGGAGGTACCGCCTTATACCGCTATCATCCGCGTCCGACCTTGACCATACTAGGCCGGATCACGCGATCGTGCAGCAGGTAGCCGCGCTGCAATTCGGCGATCACCTTGCCCTCTTGCCCTTCCGCCTCTTCGTAAATGACAGCCTCGTGCAGATTGGGGTCAAAATCTTGCCCCAACGCCTCGATCGGCTTCACGCCTTCGCTTTCGAGGATAGTACGCAACTTCTGGGCAATCAGTTGCGTCCCCTGCCACCACGGCGTGCTGGCGATCTCAGGTGGAATGTTGGCAATGGCGCGCTCGAAATCATCGAGCACCGGCAGCAGTTTAAGAATCAGCGCCGCGCCGGCGTTGCGGATCAGTTCGGCGCGTTCGGTGTCGGTGCGGCGCTTGAAATTGCGATAATCGGCCACCGCCCGCATCCACTGATCCTTATATTCAGCCGCCTGCGCCTCAGCCTGTGCCAATCGGTTTTGCAGATCGGCAATCACCGCTGCCGGATCGTCCGGCGTCTCGACGGTAGCCGTATCTGGCGTCGTCGCAGCGGCGTCATCGCCGGTCGTGGTGGTTGTGTCGGGTTTGACTTCTTCCGGGTTCGACATAGCTTCCTCGTTCATAGACAATATATTATGATATTATGCGTGCTGATCATCTTGAGGATCGGTCTCGACCTCAGAGGGGCGCGCATTGACGTTATAGAGTTCGGCCAACAAATTGCTCATCAGTGACGCGATATAGCGTACAGTCGAGATCGAGCGCGGATAGGCCATCCGGGTAGGGCCAATCACGCCAAGCACACCGGCAATCGCACCCTCGACGCCATAGCGAGCAAGGATCACGCTATAGTCGCGCATCGCATCTTCGCCATGCTCGCCGCCGATAATCACCTGCACGCCACCCGAAGCGAGCGCCTGCGGGATTAGCGGGCTTAGACCGCGCCCACTCTTCAAGATTTCTAGAGTGCGGCGCATCCGTTCAATCGCGCGTTCAGCGTCATCGCGCCCGCTTGCCGGCAAAAATTCCGGTTGGCTGAGCATTTCGAGCAAGCCATCAGAATAGATTTGCTCTTGCGCTTGCTCTTCAAACGCCTGCATGGCCCGCACTACCAGATCGACCAGCCCGCGCTCGAAATCGCTGAGCGGGACGCCGTTAAGGGTTGCTGTCGCCGCGAGCTCTTCGGCCCGGCTCAGGGTCGTGTCAGCCAATAGATCGCTCACGATGCCGGCGGCGCGGCGCAGATCCTCTGGCGTGCGGCCCGGCTCGATCGGCAGCGTCTGCTGCTTGACGATTCCGCTGTGGAAGACCATCACCGCCAACACCATCGTCTCGTGGATCGCGATCAGCTCAAGGCTCTTGAAGCGGAGCTGCTCGGCGCGCGGCGCGGTTGCCACCGAGGCGTTGTGCGCGGTGCGCGCCAACACTGCGCAGGCCAGTTGTACCCACTGATCCAGCTCGCCGCGCACTTGGTAAAATTGGTGGCGAATCATACGCTGCTCGGCGGGCGACAGCGACGTGCGCTCCATGAGATTTTCGACGAAAAAGCGATAGCCGGCATCGGTCGGGATCCGCCCGCCCGACGTGTGCGGGTGGGTGAGAAAGCCCAACTCTTCGAGCGCAGCCATATCGTTGCGCACCGTCGCTGGCGAGACGGGCAGACGATATTTGCGCACTAACGTCTCGGATGCGACCGGCGTGGCCGTGTCAACAAACTCTTGGATGACCAGCTTGAGAATCGTCTGCCGGCGTTCGGTCAGAGGTCCGCTCATCGCTGTGTCCTGCCTCGCTGGTCGATGGTTAGCACTCGTGAGGCGAGAGTGCTAAGGCTTCTAACGTAAAAGGTTGGCGTGCATCTGATGCACGCCGATAAAGAGTATACCATAAGTTATGGCTGTTGTCACCCCCCTATGCCCCCCACTCCCGCGCCAACGAACCCTCGTTATCGCCGAGCAGATGGCGGGTGGCTGGCGCATACCAAGCCGGCATCGTGCGTAACGCGATCGCGAGCGTCGCCAGATCAGTTGGGTGGACGATCCGGAACCAGAGCGGCAATTGTATGATGCGCACGCCGCGTTGGTGTATCTGTTCAATCCACGGTAGCAACCCGCCTTCGCTGAGCGGGATGTGGGTCGCTAGGCTCGCTTGGCGCAGGCCCAAGATGTACCAACTGCCCCGATCGCATGGCCCGACCACCACATCATATCCGCGCTCGAGCAAGGTAAACGTATCGCGGATCCGCGTTTCTGGGATGTGCGGTGTGTCGCCGCTGATGACGATGAATGGCCCATCGATGGTCTCGGCGGTGATGTGGATAGTTGATGTGACAATGGCGACAGCGCCGGTGATGCGCATCACTAATGCCTGTGTATCGGCCAGAAACGCGCTTGACCACCAACTCGCTTCAACGCCGAATGTCTCCCGCAGAGCGGCGGTGCGCTCGAGGATCAGGGTTGTGCGCTGCATGCGCTACTCCATTTGTGTAGTACGCGAAATCGCACCTATTATAGAACGTCGTATCGTTCTGAACGACAGAAACGGTGCCCTAAAGTTAAAAATTCGATGAATCTTTTCCGGTCGGAATGGTCTCAGAATGAAGCAATTATCACTGAAGGTTGCCTGAGTTTCATCTGAAGCGTTGCCGCTCTGCTTCTATACTGAATGGAGCAGGCAGTGTTTTTCCTGCATACAGCCAAGGAGGCAGCAATGGGATCACGGCGTGTAACGCTTGATGGCAATGAAGCGGTTGCTAACGTTGCCTATCAACTGAGTGAAGTGATAGCGATCTATCCGATTACCCCTTCGACTCCAATGGGCGAGCAGGCCGATGCAATGGCCGCCGCCGGCAAGACCAATCTGTGGGGAGTCGTGCCAACCGTATATGAGATGCAGTCAGAAGGCGGCGCTGCCGGCGCGTTGCACGGCGCGATGCAGACGGGTGCACTGATCACAACCTTCACCGCCTCGCAGGGGCTGCTCTTGATGATCCCCAACCTGTTTAAGATGGCCGCCGAGTTGACTCCCGGCGTGTTTCATGTCGCCGCTCGCGCTATTGCCACGCAGGCGCTGTCGATTTTTGGCGATCAATCGGATGTGATGGCAGCCCGGATGACCGGCGTTGGCATGCTGGCCTCGGCGTCGGTGCAGGAGGCGCAGGATTTGGCCCTGATCGCGCATGCGAGCTCGTTGGCCGGCAAGTTGCCAGTGATTCACTTCTTCGACGGCTTCCGCACGTCGCACGAGGTGAACTCGATTACGTTGCTCGAAGAAGCGGAAATCCGGGCGATGATCAAAGATGAGTGGGTGCATGAGCAACGCGCCCATGCCCTCTCGCCCGAACATCCGGTCTTGCGTGGTTCAGCTCAGAATCCCGATGTCGCGTTTCAGGCCCGCGAGCGCATCCAGCCCATTATCAATGCCTTCCCCAGCGTGGTGCAAACCCAGATGGATCGCTTCGCCGAAATCACCGGTCGCCGTTATCACCTGTTTGACTACTTCGGCGCCCCCGATGCCGAGCGGGTGATCGTGGTGATGGGTTCGGGCGGTGAAACTGCTCGCGAGACCGCCTTCTATCTCAACCAGCAGGGCGAGAAGGTGGGTGTGGTGCAGGTGCGTCTCTTCCGGCCCTTTGCTGCTGAGGCCTTCCGCGCCGTGTTGCCGCCGACTGTGAAGGCGATTGCCGTGCTCGACCGTACCAAAGAACCCGGCGCTTCCGGCGAGCCGCTCTTGCTTGATGTGGTGTATGCGCTGCGTGGGCAGCCGATCACGATAATCGGTGGACGTTACGGGTTGTCGTCGAAGGAGTTTACGCCGGGGATGGCAGCCGCCGTCTTCGCCGAGCTGGCCAAAGAGCAGCCCAAAGAGCGGTTTACCGTGGGTATCAACGACGATGTGACCCATAGCAGTCTCAGCTACGATCCCGACCTCTGCATCGATCCTCCCGGTACGGTGCGTTGTGTCTTCTGGGGACTCGGCGCTGATGGCACTGTCGGTGCGAATAAGAATAGCATCAAAATTATCGGCGATAGCAGCGAAGGCGAGGCCGAACGCTATGCCCAAGGCTACTTCGTCTACGACTCGAAGAAGTCAGGATCGGTGACGATCTCGCACCTACGTTTTGGTCCCTCGCCGCTGGCGACGCCATACCTGATCGGCAAGGGTCAAGCTCAGTTCGTCGCTTGCCATCATTTCAGTTTCCTCGAGCGGTTTGATGTGTTGCAATACGCTGCACCCAATGGCGTCTTTTTGCTCAATAGCCCCTACGGCCCTGATCAGGTCTGGCATCAGTTGCCGACCGTCGTGCAACGCAAGATCCGCGAACTCAATCTGCGCTTCTATGTGATCGACGCGACCGCAGTAGCGAATGAAGTCGGCATGCGTGGGCGCATTAATACAGTGATGCAGACCTGCTTCTTCGCGATCAGCGGTGTGCTGCCGCGCGAAGACGCGATTGCGGCCATCAAGCAGTCGATCAAGAAGACGTATGGCCGTCGCGGCGAGGCGGTCGTCAAGCAAAACTGGGCCGCCGTTGATCGCACCCTCGACCGGCTCTACGAGGTGCCAATCCCGCCACCAAGCGAAGACAACGGCTTGCCGATGCGCCCGCCAGTTTCGTCCAATGCGCCGGAGTTTGTGCGTGACGTGCTTGGCATGATGATCGCCGGTCGCGGCGATGAGCTGCCGGTGAGCGCCATCCCGATCGATGGCTCCTTCCCCACCGGTACGACCAAGTGGGAGAAGCGCAATATTGCGCTTGAGATACCGGTCTGGGATCCGAATATCTGCATCCAGTGCAACAAGTGCGTCTTCGTTTGTCCGCACGCGACCATTCGAGCGAAAGTGTATCCCGAAGAGGCGCTGGCTGGCGCTCCCGAAGGTTTCCAGAGCGCACCAGCTCGCTTCAAAGAGTTTCCCGGTCAGCGCTATACGTTGCAAGTCGCGCCTGAAGATTGCACCGGCTGTGGTCTCTGTGTCGAGGCGTGCCCGGTCAAAGATAAACGCGCGGTGGGGCGCAAGGCGATCAATATGCAGCCGCAACCGCCCATTCGCGCTCGCGAAGCCGCTTACTGGGATTTCTTCCTCAGCCTGCCTGATGTCGATCGCACCCTCATTCCGGCGGGCAGCGTCAAGCACACCCAGTTGTTCGTGCCGTTGATGGAATTCTCCGGCGCGTGCGCCGGCTGCGGCGAGACACCCTACCTCAAGTTGCTCAGCCAGCTCTTTGGCGACCGGGCGATTATCGCGAACGCCACCGGTTGTTCGTCGATCTACGGTGGAAACTTGCCGACTACACCGTGGACGGTCAATGCCGATGGACGTGGGCCGGCGTGGTGTAACTCGCTGTTTGAGGATAACGCTGAGTTTGGTCTTGGTATGCGGCTCAGCATTGACCAGCAGCTTGAACATGCCCGTATGCTGCTCAACCGGCTGCGCCCCACTCTTGGCGCCGAGTTTGTTGAAGACCTGCTCCGCGCCGATCAGCATACCGAAGCCGGTATCCGCGAGCAGCGCGAGCGGGTGGCGATCCTCAAACAGCGCCTGCGTGAGCTGCTGGCCGATAACCTGCCCGAAGCGGCTCAGATGCGCGACCTGTTGGCGCTGGCCGATGTCCTCATCAAACGCAGCATCTGGATCGTTGGTGGCGACGGCTGGGCCTACGACATCGGTTTCGGCGGTCTCGACCACGTATTTGCTTCTGGCCGCGATGTCAATATTCTCGTGCTCGATACCGAGGTCTATTCCAATACCGGCGGGCAGGCCAGCAAATCAACGCCAACTGGCGCAGTGGCTAAGTTTGCCGCCAGCGGTAAAGGCGGGGTCAAGAAAGATTTGGCCCAGATTGCAATGACTTATGGCGATGTCTACGTAGCGCGGGTTGCGTTTGGCGCTGACGATGTGCAAACCTTGCGCGCCTTCCAAGAGGCCGAAGCCTATCCCGGCGTTTCGCTGATCATTGCCTACAGCCACTGCATTGCCCATGGCTACGACCTGCGCCGCGGGCTTGAACAGCAGCGGTTGGCGGTTGAATCGGGCATTTGGCCGCTCTACCGCTACAACCCGGCAATTCATGAAGGTTCGCCGCTGACCATCGACTCGAAGGCCCCTAGCATCGATCCCGAAATCTATGTGCGCGGCGAGGGTCGCTTCCAGATGCTGCAACAAGCCAACCCGGCCCGCTACGAGCAATTGCTCAATAGCTTGCGCCGGCAAGTGGCGCTGAAGTGGGCGCATCTGCAATGGATGGCCAATGAGCTGGCTGTCGAGACGAAGGAGGGGCTGCGATGATCGATCTGAGTACCACGTATCTGGGGATGCGGCTCCGATCGCCGCTGGTCGCTGCCGCATCACCTGTTAGCCGTGATGTCGAGTTGGCTCGCCAGCTCGAAGAGGCCGGGTTGGGCGCGATCGTGATGTATTCGCTCTTTGAAGAGCAGATCATTCACAACAGTCTCGAACTCGATCGGATGCTCAGCCATGGGGCCGAGAGTTTCGCCGAGGCGCTCAGCTACTTACCCGAACACGGTGTGTACAGTGTTGGTCCTGAACGCTATCTCGAGCAGGTCGTGGCCTTGAAGAAGGCGCTGAGCATTCCGGTGATCGGGAGCCTCAATGGCGTTTCGGTAGGTGGCTGGGTGCATTACGCGCGTCTCATCCAAGAGGCCGGGGCTGATGCTCTCGAACTGAATATCTATTTTTTGCCGATTGACACCAACATCACCAGCTCCGAACTCGAAAACATCTACATCGAGCTGGTGCGCGCGGTGCGCGCCGAGATCAGCATCCCGCTGGCGGTGAAGATTGGTCCCTACTTCACCGCCCTCCCCAATTTTGCGTGGCGCTTGATGGAGGCCGGCGCGAATGCACTGGTGCTGTTCAACCGCTTTTACCAGCCTGATCTTGACCTTGAACAGCTCTCGGTGCGGCCCAATCTGCAACTGAGCACGTCAGGCGATCTACGCTTGCCCTTGCGCTGGATTGCGCTGCTCTACGGGCGCATTCCGGTCGAGTTCGCTATTAGCAGCGGCGTGCATAGCGCTATCGATGCCCTCAAAGGATTGATGGCGGGGGCGAGCGTAGCCACCATGGCCTCGGCGTTGCTGCGCGGGCGCGCCCCTGATATTGTGCGCAACGTGCTGCGCGATATAGAGTTGTGGCTGACCGAACACGAATACGAGTCGATCGAGCAGTTGCGCGGTAGTATGAGCCAGCGCGCGGTCGCCGAACCGGCAGCTTTCGAGCGGGCGAACTACATCCGCGTGCTGGAAGATTACCGGCCACCCTACGCCATCGGTAGCCATAACGATCTGACCGGTCGGATGTTGTACCCCTTCCTTGGTGATGAGGTATGACGTTGCGCTGATCCGATAAGAGGGGCAGGGCGCGACGCCCCGGATAAACTCCGTGGCGTTGCGCTCTTCGCGTTGAATTCTGTCATTGTGTGCCCCCGCTCCCCCGCTGTCATGCTTCGCTACGAGGGCAGCGCGCAGCCCTGCCCTGTAGCGAGGCAATCTCCCGCGAGGATGGGGTATATCCGCACAGCGACCCATTCCCCTGAAGAGGGAGATCGCTGCGGTCGAGTGCTCCTCAGCGCGGCTGGGGGCCGCCGCTTCCTCGCAATGACAGACGGACGCGCGCCCTGTTGCTGGCCGGTGGTTACGATATGAAATCATTTTGATATATTCAGATATTTGTATATTCAGATAACACTTGACAATCGAAATGGATTGATGTATATTCACTATATCGGTTCCTGATGAGGAAAACCAAATATGCTGTGTAGGGAATGAGGGGCAACCATTCCTAAGCGATGAAGGATGATGTTCTTTCATCGAATTTTGCATGCGATTCACCCCAGTCGCTACCTAGCAAGGAGGGACAGGATCACTGTGCGGTGAGGAATATCTATGCCCTCGCTAAATTGATCACGGGTTTCAAAGGTCGGATTGACGATTGCCGTAACCTCCACAATTGACGCCAATGATTGGCATCGTTTTCTCAAGGAGAGGACAATGAACAAAGTCGGGCTGGTGTTACTCGCGTTAGTGCTCGCGATGATTTCGCTGACCGCTTGTGGCCGTCGCCAAGCGCCGGCAACGGTGATCGATGTTGTTATGACCGATTATAAGTATGAACCAAACACCTTCATTATTCCGCCGGGGAAAGAGATTACTCTCAACATTACTAATAAAGGTGCAATAGAGCATGAATTTGTAATTATGAAATATGGTACAAACGTTGGCGAGAATTTTGGTGATGAAGATGAAGAAAATATCTATTGGGAAATTGAAGTGAAACCCGGTGAAACGACAACGGTTACGTTCACCGCACCTGAACAGATCGGCCAATATCAATTTCTCTGCGGCATCGAAGGCCACTTTACCGCCGGGATGTCGGGTACGTTGCAAGTGGCGCAACCGTAAATCTCAGTCGTAAGTGAGCGTAAACCACAGGCGTATAGCGCTGCTGTACGCCTGTGGCATTTCTCAGGTATCGCCTCTTGACGCGCCCCTGCCTGCTCTTCATACTAACATCATTCCATCGAACGATTGATGACATGGCGCAACGCAATGGTGCGGAAGCAACGAACGAACGCTCACGCTGGCATGCTGTCATCGCCGGATGAGCGCCTGTTGCGGGAGGCGTGGTTGGGCTAGCGTGACGTAGTGTGGTCTTGCGTTATCGTTTATCCTGCCCGGAGATGCTCAGCAATGGCAGACGTTGAACCCAATTGAGAGCAGCGCCGGGCGGATGATGGCTGCGGCGACCGCGCTGCTTGCCGGTGATGGTTATCATTGCATCTCGATGCGAACACTAGCAACTGCCACCAGTCGCTCGGTCGTGCCAATTCATAGTCATTGCGGTAGTACATTCGATCGGTATCGCGCCGTCTTGGGTCGCTTGGTCAAGCGCGAACACGTGTTCATCATTGATGCCCTCGTCGATCTGTCCTTGCCCTACCTTGAATTGCGCCGTTTTTGGTTACAGCGGTGGCTGCAACAAGACGACTCGTTGGCGACGATTGAGGTTGAGGTTTCGCTGCCGCTCTCTACGCTGGCGC
This sequence comes from uncultured Chloroflexus sp., assembly GCF_937951745.1. Classification (GTDB taxonomy): domain Bacteria; phylum Chloroflexota; class Chloroflexia; order Chloroflexales; family Chloroflexaceae; genus Chloroflexus. The sequence continues at coordinate 41,436 of NZ_CALFBQ010000071.1, read as the reverse complement.
TCGATCTGTGGCAACGAGCGCAGACTGCCAGCGCGATCGCGCCGGCTGTTCCCAATCTTCGCCTCATCATCCACAGCCTTACGTGGATCCTCTCCGGCTATGTTATCGGTGGCCCGCTCGATCCAGCCGGAATCCGGCTCGATCTCGCTGATCCGGCCCGCGTGGCTGCCTTTAAGCAGTTGTTGCCTCTGTATGCGCAATAGCCACGTTGGGTTGAATAGGCGATGGCCAGCACGACGCTCGCCTCACCGGCTACGGCGAATTGGTCTGCTCCTTGGGCGGGTATGGTGAGCTGGTGCGCCAGCTTGATCAGCTCGCTCCCACCCTCTGCCGCGTCTTCGCGAGCGAGTTGCTGGCGATCATCAACGTGATTAACGCTCCCAGCCAACCGAGCAGTATTGTTGAGTACCTGAGAGGAGAAGCACAGTGACCGCGTTACCTGCCGCTCTCGCCTATCTCGCCGAACACCGTGCTCGCCAACGTTGAGGCGCTGTGCGCATTCCTCAGCATTCCCAGCGTGAGCCTAGATCCGGCTCATCAGGCCGATATAGTGCAGGCCGCCGAATAGCTAGCCGCCTATCTCCGCCAGATTGGCATGCGCTACACTGAGATCATAGCTGAGGGTGGTCTACCCACTGTCTACGGCGAATGACTTGGCGCTGAGGCGGTGCCAACTCTGCTCATCTACGGCCATTACGACGTTCAGCCCGCCGATCCTCTCGCCGAATGGCGCACGCCGCCTTTCACCCCAATCATCATCGGCGATGACCTCTACGTCCGCAGCGCCTCTGACAATAAAGGGCAGGTGATGGCCGTGATGGCCGCGCTCGTAGCGTGGTTGCAAACGAGTGGCCGGTTGCCGGTCAACGTTAAGCTGCTCATCGAAGGCGAAGAGGAAGTTTCCAGCACCGCGCTCCACCACTTTGTCGTTGCGGCTGCCGGGCGGCTGCATTGTGATGCCGTTCTGTTCGTCGACTCGATGATGCTCAGCCCGCAATAGCCGCTCATTCTTTACGGCACGCGCGGCAACTGCTATCTCGAAGTGACCATGCGCAGACTGGCGACCGATCTCCATTCGGGTACCTTTGGCGGGGTGGTAGACAATCCATTCAATGTACTGGTGCGCCTACTGACTGCTCTGCAAGACGGTGACACGGGGCGCGTGTTAGTGTCCGGCTTTTACCACAACGTTCGTGAGGTTGATGACGCCGAATGCGCATTGATCACCCAACTGCCGGTGAGCGAGCAGGCATGGCTGGCGTTGACCGGCACGCCGGCATTGTCTGGCGAGACCGAATGTGCCGTGCTCGAACGGGCCAGCATCCGCCCGACGCTCGACATTCACGGCATTGGCGGCGGCTTTACCGGGCCGGGGAAGAAGACGGTGATCCAGCCCAAGCGACAGCCAAGCTCTCAATGCGACTGGTTCCCCTGCAAGCCCCGCATGAGATTGCCGAACTCGTGCATGCGTTTTTGCAGCGGCTCGCGCCACCGAGCGTCACGTTAAGCGTTGAAGTGCTGAGCACCTCGCATCCGGTGCTGGTTGATTATCGCCACCCCGCTGTACAAGCCGCTTCAGATGCCTTCACCGCCGCCTTTGACAATCCGGCAACGTTTACCATTGACGGTGGCACCTTGCCGATTGCGGCGACATTTCAGACATACCTGTGCGCGCCGTTAATCATCACCGGTTTTGGCCTACCCGACGACAACCTGCACGCGCCCAATGAAAAAATCGCGCTACCTTGCCTGTTCGGCGGTAGCGAGATGGTAGCGCGCTATTTGGCTGAATTGGCCGCTATCGCCTCGTCAGCCGCCATGGCCCGTGCCTTTTCAACCACCATCAAACCGAGCTGTTCGCGTAACGGTGTGCGTGGGCGGACATAATTGCGCACCTCGCTGGCAATAATCTCGGCGGTCATGCGCAACTGGGCCAGCCACGGCGCCGGGGCCATCTTCTTGTGCATATAGCTGTCGAAGGTGAGTCGTTGCACATCGTAATTGCGGCACATTTCGGTAAAGACCTCCATCTGCCGCTCGTTGCCATAGCCCCAGATCTGCAAAAAGCGCAGGAAGCGGTACATCGTGCCGTACTGCTTCCACCAGCGCCGTTCGTAGTGGCGCAAATTGGCCGCGCTCGGCACATCGAGATACTCGGCCAGCGTTTGCGCCGCCATCTGCCCGCTCTTCATTGCCCAATAGATGCCTTCACCAGAGGTATGCACCACTAGTCCGGCCGCGTCGCCAATCAGCATTGCCCGGTCAAAAGCCATATGTGGGCGCGGTTCCATCGGCAGGGCGTGGGCCTCGCGCAGAATCACCTGCCCGCCATCGAGGGCCGGGCCCAGCCGCCGTTTGAGATTGGCCAGCAACTGCTTGGCTGCTGAGCCGTGGCCGGGGCCAGCGCCAATGCCGACTGCGATGTGGTCGCGTTTGGGGAAGGCCCATGCGTACAGGTCGGGGCTGACTTCGCGGCCAAGGTACAGGTCAGCCGTCTCTTCCCAGCGCGCCATCTTGTCGGGCGGCAACTTAATTCGCTCTTGCATTGCCACTGCCCGCGGCAAGTTGGGCAGGCCAAGGAATTTAGCCGTTGGCGAGTACGCGCCGTCGGCCCCGATCACGACGTCGGCCCACACCGAACCCTCGTGGCCCGTTGGGGTACGGTACGTCGCCTCTACCCCGCGCCGGTCAACCCGCAAACCGGTCAACTGGGCGTGGATCAGTTCAGCGCCGCGTTCTTGGGCGCGCTGGCGCAAAAAGCTATCGAACACCTCGCGCCGCACCATCGCGACATAATCATCGTCACTCGGAACCGTCCCCGCCACCGGCACGTGAGTCTCTTGACCAGAGGGGGATACAATCAGACACTGGCGCACCTTGCGGTCGATCAAGCTGGTTGGTAAATCAAATTCGTGAAAGGCTGCCGGCGGCACTGCGCCGCCGCATGGTTTAGCCTTCACCAACTCCTTCTCGATCATGATGGTTTCAATACCGAACGACCGCAGCGTAATTGCTGCGGTCGCTCCGCCGACCGATGCGCCAACGACGAGAACTCGTGGTGCCATCAACATCACACTTCTAGGGGCTTACGCCCATCACGCCGCCAGACCGATCGCCGCCGCCAACATGCCCCAGACGTAGAGCATAATCGCGGTGGCGTTGAAAAAGACCTCATTGTTTTCGGGATCACGGATAAAGCGCGCGTTCGGAATGCTTTGTGCCGCCAGCAAGATCAAGACCACGGTAGCTGCCACCGGGTGACCCCAATGGTAGAGCAACCCAATCACCGCGATCTGGGCTACGCCCATCGTCGTCACCACCATGCGCGCCGCCATCACCTTGCCATACTGCACCGGAATCGAGCGGATACCCATCAGGGTATCGCCTTTGATGCTCTTGAAATCATTGACTGTCATAATCCCGTGCGCGCCGAGCGAATAGAGCAGCGCAATCGTTACGCTCTCACCGGTCAGCGGAGCAAACGCGGCATGCCCAGCCATCCATGCTAACCCTTCGTATGAGATCGCCACCAGTGCGTTCCCGATCCAGCCATTTCGCTTGCCGCGCACCGGGCGCAGGCTATAGGCCAGCGCAAAGATCAAGCCGAGAGCGACAAAGAACGCCACGTTCCGGCCAAGGAAGAGCGCAATGCTTGCCCCGATCCACGTCAAGATGGCAGTCAGAATATAGACATGGCGCAGCGAGACTTTGCCCGAGGGGATCAACCGGTGTGGCTCGTTAATCGCATCGACCTCGCGGTCGGCATAATCATTCACGACCTGCGACAAGCCACACAACACCGGCCCAGCCATAAACATACCGAGCAGCAAGCGCCCGATCGACTCGTTCCATCCGAGCGCGCCGCTCGCAATCGCGCCGCACATAAACGCCCACGTCGGTGCAAACCACGTGACCGGCTTCATTAATTGGATGGAACGGGTGAACCACGCATAGCGCGGTTGGGGCTGATCAGTTAGTGGCAGCGACGGTGGAGGATTCAATCCGGTGCGGTCGCTCATGTCGCTCATAACGAGTGCTCTCTAGTTCAGAAGCCGCGGCTAGCGATGTCGATCACCAATACCGTAGCTTGCATACCAGCAGTAGCCAGCATGCGCAACTTGTGCGCCGTTGCGTCTTCGCGTCAACCCATCGCAAAGTAGGATCGCCGGGAGCTTACCAATGCCCCCGGCACATACTGTCAACGTCCGCGGATCTGCGGTGGCAAAATCACCACGCCAGCATCGTTGTTGGGAATGTCTGCTTGATTGATCGAGGCCAGCGGAATACTGTTGCCGCGGTGGCAGGTATAGCAGCCGGGCACATTGTAAACCTGCCCGTCGCCAAGCCGTTGGTACGAATAGCGGCTGGCAGCGTCGCGGCCAGTTGGCACTTCCGGCTTGCCGATCGCGCCATACTTCGTCCAATTTTCAGCCAGCCATGTGGTCAGCAACAGCATGCGCTGCGCCTTCAACTTGTTGTAAGCGTAGGCCGGATTAAGCACATTATCGCCGGCCGGATTCAGCTCATAGGCAACAAAGTTGCGCGAATTGTGGCAGAAGGTACAACCGACTCCGAGCGACCAAGATTGATAATTCATCACGTTCTGGTTGATCGTCACCTGATCCTGCGTTCGGCCGCCATCGTAGGTCAACGCCAGCGATCCTCGTCCGCTGTCGGGAACTGCCGGATCGAACGGTTTCCAGACCTGATAGTTATAGATGTAGTAAAGAACCGCATCCTTGAGCAGCACCTGATCACGGATGGCTTCCGGTTTGAGCGCGGGATCAAGGATCGCTTGGCCGTTTGCATCGAGCGGATCAACCGTTACCTTAATCGGTGGAACCGAATTGATAAACTGTGCGCCAAAGCTCTCAAGATTGTTGGGTGCATTGTTATGGCAGGTGGCGCACTGCACGTAGTTGCCCTTCCAGTTGGGCAAATTGACAATAAACTCGGCGTTGACATCACGAACGAGCCGCAGCATGTTGCGCGCTGCTATCTTTTGAGGATACTCATCGCTAGCAAAGTTGTTAATGTTGTGGCAATATTGGCAGCCTACACCAAGCGCGCCAGATACATACTGTTGCATGTACGTCCAGATCTGCGCTGAACTCATGCCGACCAGCACCTGTACGTTTACGGTGTTAGGATACTGCTGGACCCAAGCTTGGCCAGCTTGTACACCTTCCGTCCATGCTTGCTGGCCCAACCAATTCTGCCGCCCATCGGTGGGGGTAACTGGTTGCGATTCTGTGATTACCTTAATGCCGTCGCTCGGACTCCAGCGTACGCCCGCTAATTGTGCCGCTACCCGTTGTGCGCGGCCCAATGTCAGATCGTAGACCCACCAGAAGGTGGCTGTGGTAATGACTGCAACAATAATTCCCACCGCCACCGAGACAACGATCGCCAATTGCCGATCACTTGGTCGTGACGATTGCATGGGTCTCTCCTGCTCCAGATCGGCTGCCCGACGATGCCGGCGCCGATGCAAACGTGAGATCGCGGCGGAAGGGCTACGCCGCCTGTCACTTCGTGCCTGATCTTAAGTATACACGAATTGGTTCAGAAGGTCAATTTTTTATCTATGTGCAAAAAAAGCGTAGATTCCTTGCTGCTTACGAACAACAACCGCCAGCAGCGTCTCTGCTGGCGGTTGCCGTCTCACGCGAGCCGTGGCCGGCCCGCCATCGATCAGATCCCGAACAGCGCACGCGCTGTGCTCAGCAACAGAGCGCCGCCTGAATCCGACAGCCAGTTGTACTCTGGGCTGCTCAGCACGATGAAGTGAATGAGCAACGCTACCACAAAACCGAGAATGGTGAAAATGACGATATTCGTCCGCACCGGGCTGCGAGGCTGCATGAATTGTTCCTCCTCACACTATAGGCCATTGCTTAGGGGAGCCACGGCTTCCACAGATAGACCAGCAAGTGCGCGACCACCGCGATGGCGCCGAAGCCGTAGAACGACTTCACCACGATGTCATGCAACAGCCAGTCTTGGTTGTTGAACAGAGAACGCCATTTCGGTGGAACCAGATCGTCATCGTCGCGCATGGGCGAACCTCCACTTTTCTGCTACCAACACGACTTCCTTTGACACCCGGCCAGTCTTCCACAACGCTTCCGCTCTCCTCTGCGCCCCTCAGCGGCGTTTGGTGAAGACCATGCATCAGTGGTGTGTTGCTTAAATTATATAGAAGTCAACGAAAAATGTCAATCCGTTGCTTTTAAGAAAAAAGACAATTGTAGGTTGCGATTTGCGTGGCGTAGCGCAACTCGCTTCCACCTTGCGACTGACGACACCCGGTTGGCAATCTTTTATACTGCAAGGGCGATATTTGCTTTGTCAGGAGTTGCTATGACTCATCTGCGCCTGCTGTTTCCTTATCTGCGCCGTTACCGCCGCCGGCTGCTGCTCGGCGGGCTGGTTGCCGCGCTCGGCGCAGCGGTAAGCGCGCTTGCTCCGCTTGTCTTGCGCATAGCGGTGGATAGTGTCGCCAGTGGCCATCTCTCCTCGCAGCAGTTGCTTTGGTTCGGCGGTGCGTTGATTGGTCTGGCTGTTGTCGATGGAGTGATGAAATTCGCCCAACGGATGTTGATTGCCGTCACTTCGTACTACATCGAGAACGATCTGCGCGCCGATCTGTTTGACCGCTTGCTCAGTCTTGATCAGGCGTTTTACCATCAGCACTACACTGGCGATTTGATGGCTCGTATGACCAACGATCTCAGCGCCGTGCGCCAGTTTCTCGGCCCCGGCCTCAATGGCGCGGCGACGGCGTTGCTGACCTTTCTGGCCGCGGCGGTGCTGATGCTGGTTGTCCAACCATTGCTAGCGTTGATTGTTATCTTGCTGTTGCCGATCGCGACTGTTGTCTTTGTCGCGATTGGCAGCCGTATGCGCCAGATCTTTCACCGGGTGCAAGATCAGTTTGGGGTGCTGTCAACCCGCGCCCAAGAGAATTTTGCCGGCATTCGCACGATTAAAGCCTTTGCCCAAGAAGAGGCTGAAGTTGCCGTCTTTACTGCCGATAACGAACGGTACCGCGATCTTAATCTGCGCTATGTGCTGCTCTCTGGCCTGTTGTGGCCGGCAATGACCCTTTGCCTTGGCCTGATTGCCGCGCTGATCTTGTTGGTGGGCGGGCGGATGGTGGCTGCCGGGACGTTGACGATCGGCGAGTTGGTGCAGTTTAATGCCTATTTGGCGCTGCTGGCCTTCCCGATGATCATTCTGGGTTGGATGGTCAATCTGTCGCAGCAGGCGATCGCCTCGCTCGAACGGCTCGGTGAGGTGTTACGTCGCCAACCGACGATTGCGTCGCCTCCTGCGCCGCGCCAGCCCGCCGGTCATGGCGCGATCGAGTTCCGCAAGGTGGGCATTCGCGCCGATCACTCCGCCGATCGCTGGTTATTGCGCGATCTGTCGTTTACCGTGCCTGCCGGCAAAACGCTGGCCATCGTCGGCGCGACCGGTGCCGGCAAGACGACGCTGGTACATCTGCTAGGCCGGGTACGGGATCCAGATGTGGGTCAGGTGTTGGTTGATGGTGTTGATGTGCGTGAGTTGGATCTGGCCGCTTTGCGCCGCATGATTGGTTATGTGCCACAAGAGAGTTTTCTGTTCAGCATCCCACTGCGCGAGAATGTTGGCTTCGGCGTCGAGACGATCGATCCTGCCCGGCTGGAACACGTGATTACCGTGTCGCGCCTTGTAAACGATCTCGACCAGTTTCCCGGCGGCTTGGAGACGATGGTTGGTGAACGTGGCGTGACGTTGTCGGGTGGCCAAAAGCAGCGGGTAGCGATTGCCCGTGCTCTGATGCGCGATCCGCGTATTCTCATTCTTGACGATGCGCTGAGCAGTGTCGATACCCATACTGCGGCCCAAATTCTGGCCGATTTGCGCGCCGAGATGGCCGGACGCACCACCATTATCATCGCCCAACGGATCGCCACCGTGCGCGACGCCGATCAGATTATTGTGCTCGATGAGGGCCGGATTGTTGAACAGGGTTCGCATCAGGCGTTGTTGGCGCTGAACGGTCGCTACGCCGCAATGTATCGCCGTGAGTTGCTCGCCGCTGAACTCGAACGCGAAGAGTAGGGATACAGTGCCGCTGTATCCTTACGACTACGAAATACATATCGGAGTTGCTCATGTCACACGGGTTTGATGACGATACCATCCTTGGCAAAGCCTACGATGGCCGACTGGTGCGCCGCTTGGCCGGTTACGTGATCCCGTACTGGGGCCGGTTGAGCGTTGCCATTGGGTTGTTGATCGGTGCGATTTTGACCGATCTGCTGCCACCGTTGCTCGTTCAGCAGGCGATTGACGGCCCAATCAGCGCCGGTGCGGTTGATGGCGTCTGGCCCTATTTCGTCGCTTTTCTTAGCGCACTGTTGGCTAATTTCGCCTTTCGTTATAGCCATTCCTACTTTATCAACAGCGTTGGTCAGCAGGTGATGAAAGACTTGCGGGTGGCAATTTTTCGCCACATTCAGCACATGAGCCTGTCGTTCTTTAACCGCAACCCGGTGGGCCGCTTGATCACCCGCATCACGAACGATGTCGATGCGCTCAACGAGTTTCTCACCCAAGGGGTAGTGATGATCGTGGCTGATCTGCTCACCTTGATTGGCATTATCGTGGTGATGTTTGTGCTCAATTGGCGGTTGGCCTTGATCAGCATCGCCACCTTGCCGGTGCTGGTGGTGATCGTTGCGATCTACCAGCGGTTGATGCGCTCGGCCTACCGGCTGGTGCGGCAGCGATTGGCCCGAATCAACGCTTTCCTCAGTGAACAGATCAGCGGCATGCTTGTGACGCAGCTCTTTAACGGTGAAGGGCGCAGTCGCGTTGCGTTTGCCCGTCTGAGCGACGATTATATGCAAGCCAACATTCGCTCAGTCTTGATCTTTGCCATCTTTATCCCCTCGGTCAACTTGCTAGCGGCGATCGGCACTGCGGCGCTGCTGTGGGGCGGCGGCAACGGCGTACTGGCCGGTTGGGCATCGCTTGGTATGCTGGCGGCCTTTATCCAGTACCTTGAGCGCGCGTTTCAGCCGATTCGCAATCTCGCTGAGCGGTATACCATCCTGCAATCGGCGATGGCTTCCGCCGAGCGTATCTTTGCCGTCCTTGATACTCAAGCCGAAGTGCGCGATCCGGCCCATCCCCGTGCGCTGCCCACGCCGGTGCGCGGCGAAATCGAGCTGCGCAATGTGGTGTTCGGCTACGATCCGGCGGAACCGGTGCTGCGCGGGATCAACTTACATATTCCTGCCGGCCAATCGGTCGCAATCGTCGGCGCGACCGGCGCCGGCAAGAGTTCGCTGGTTGGCCTGCTGGCGCGTTTCTACGATGTGCAAGCCGGGAGCATTATGCTCGACGGCATCGACATTCGCGAGCTCGCACAAACCGAGTTGCGCCGCCATATCGCCGCCGTGCCCCAAGACCCGATCTGTTTCAGCGGGACAATTGCCAGCAATATTCGCCTGCACAACAACGCGATCAGCGATGAGCAGGTGCGCGCCGCCGCCGAGCTGGTCGGTGCGCACCGCTTCATTGAACGGCTGCCCGGCGGGTACGAGTACGAAGTGCGTGAACGTGGTGCGAATCTCTCGATCGGCCAGCGCCAGTTGCTCGCCTTTGCCCGCGCGATTGCGTTTAACCCTGAAGTGTTGCTGATTCTCGATGAAGCGACCAGCAGTGTTGATACCGAAACCGAGGCGTTGATTCAAGCGGCCTTGGCTCGCTTGATGCGCAACCGTACCAGTATCATTATTGCCCACCGCCTTAGCACCATCCGCCACGTGGATCGGATTATCGTGCTGCACAAGGGGCGGGTGGTCGAAGATGGCACCCACGACGAGCTATTGGCTCGGCGTGGCTACTACTACCGGCTCTACCAATTGCAATTTGCTGACGTAGGGGCATAACGGTGCTATACCCCTACCGACCGGCGCGGGATGGCGACGGTGAACGCGCTGCCCTCACCCGGCGCGCTGCGCAACGCGATTTGGCCACCGTGCGCTTCGACGATATGGCGCACAATCGCCAACCCAAGTCCGCTGCCGGGATGGCCGCGGGCCAACGAATGATCAACCTGATAGAAGGGGAGAAAGATCTTTTCGTGTTCGGTGGGCGCGATCCCGATCCCAGTATCCTCTACCCGCATAATCAAGCGGGTCGGCTCATCGCGCACAATGAAGCACACCTTCCCACCCGGTTTGTTGTACTGGAAGGCATTATCCAGCAAGTTGCGCACTAAATGCTCAAATGCTGATCGATCAACCTCAATCGGTTGGATATCCGAGAGTGCCACATCGAACTGCAACTGCGCCTGCGCTGCTCGTTCACGGAACATCGCGATCAGCGGACGCAGCACATCAAGCGGCTGCAAGGCCACAAAGTTGAGCGCGCGGCTGCGGATCTCTTGAAAGTAGAGCAAATTGTTGAGCTGACGCGCCAAAATCTCGCCGCTGCGCCGCATCACGCGCACCGCTTCTTCTTGTTGCGGGTTGAGCGGGCCAAGCATGCCGCGATCGAAGAGTTCGAGATAACCAAGCAGCGAGGTAAGCGGGGTGCGCAATTCGTGCGAGAGGGTGGCGAGGAACTGATCTTTAAGCCGGTCGAGGTCTTGCAGTTGGGCATTGGCGATTGTCAACTCCCGTACCCGCGCCTCTAGCCGCTCAACCAGTTTTTGGTTATACGACCGCAGCAGCGCCGTCTCCATCGTTTCCGGCAATCGTTCGCGCCGCCCCTCGATGAATTCGGCGATTTGGGCCGGCAGTGCACGGGCATCGATCGGCTTGCTCAAATAGCCATCGCACCCCGCGACCAAGGCCCGCTCGCGCGAGCCCGGCGATGCATCAGCGGTCAAGGCAATAATCGGCACGCCACGCAAATGCGGCAGCGAGCGTAGGCGCGTGGTCGTTTCGTAGCCATCGAGGCCGGGAATGCCGAGATCGACAAGCACGAGCGTCGGATGGCTTGTACGGGCGAGCGCCAACCCGTTTGGCCCGTCTTCAGCAATCACTACCTGATAGCCGCGAGCGCTGAGCACCCGCTGCACCAGACGTTGATTATCAGGATTATCTTCGATGTATAAGATCTGTGCTGGTTGGCTCATGACATGACGACATTGGCCCTAACCGGCGCAGCAAGCAACGCTGATTGGGCAACGGGTAAGGTGAAGGTGAACGTTGACCCAATACCCGGTGTGCTGTCAACCCAGATCCGGCCGCCTTGGGCTAGCACCAGCTTGCGGGTAATCGCCAACCCTAGCCCTGTGCCACCGAGGCGTGAACGCCGGCCATGGATCTGCACAAACTCGCCAAAGATATCTTGTTGCCGCTCGAGCGGAATACCGATGCCGGTGTCAGAGACGCTTACCGCCACGTACCGCTCAATTTTACCATCGCCATTGACCTCATCATACATTTGCGCGCTTACTGTAATAGTACCACGTTCGGTAAATTTGATCGCATTCGAGAGTAAATTAAACAGAATCTGGCGCAACCGGTCACTATCAGCCGCTACCTTAGGCAGCGTCGCCGGTAAGGCGTTGCGCAGCGTAACCGGACGGTTGCGCAACAGTGTCTGCACCGTGTCACACACTTCACCGGCCACCTGTTGCAGATCAACTGGGCTAATTTCAAGATTTAGGTGACCGGCTTCAATGCGTGCCAGATCAAGCAGTTCGTTGATCAAGTGCAACAAGAACCGCCCATTGCGATTGATACTCTGCACATCTTCGCGTTGGGTCGGCGTCAACGGTTGGTCGGTATCGTCGAGCAAGACGGTCGAAAAGCCGATGATCGCGTTCAGCGGCGTGCGTAATTCATGACTGATACTGGCGAGGAAATCGCTCTTGCGCCGGTCGGCGAGTTGCGCCCGTTCGAGCGCAGCGCGCAGCTCTTCAGTACGTTGCGCTACTTGTTGTTCGAGGTCGTTGTACAGTTGTACGTTCTCAATCGTCAGGCCGACCATGCTGGCAAACATCAGCAATTGCGCGGCGTCGCGGGTCTGCACCGGACGCTGACTCAGTTTGTAATCGGCGGAAATGATCCCAATCACCGCATCGTTGCGCCCGAAGATAGGGGCTTGCACATACGACCGGCTGGCCGAAGCAGCCTGCTTGGTCTGATCAACCCAAGGATTCTCCCATGGATTATCAACGATTATCGCCTTCCGGCTGCGCACCACATCAGCTTCGACGCTATTGCCATCGAGCCGCAGCGGTTTCGCGTTTGCCACCGCCAGAAACTGCTGCGCTTGCAACTCGTTGCCGGGGCCGAATGAGGCGCTGACCGCGCGCAGGACTTCGCCGTCAACCAGATAGAGCACGGCCCGATCGAAGCCAAATCGTTCGCGCACGGCCTTAGGGATCGTTTCGAGCAAGACGGGCCACGAGAGAATGCCTTTCAGTTCGTTCGAGACGGCATTCAGGGTGGCCAATTGGCGCGCGTTTTCTTCGAGTTCGGCAATCTTGCTTTGCAAAGTGTCGGTCATGCGGTTAAAGGCATCGACCAACTGCCCAATCTCATCGCTACCCGCAGCGGGAAGGCGTTGAGTCAGATCGCCGCCGGCTACCGCTTGCACACCCTCGCGCAGCACGCTGATCCGGTTGGTGAACGAGAGCGAAAGCAAGAGGCCAAGCATGCTGATGGTGACAATGATCATCAGCAACACAGCCACTAATTGGTTCCACAGCCGGCTCTGGCTCTCGCTGAGGCGCTGGCCGACGGTGATCGCAGGGGCGTCAATTTCATTCGCGGGAATGATCAGAGCTACGCTCCAGCCGGCAGTGGTGATCGGCGCGAAGGCGACATAGCTCGCCTGATCCTGCTCTTGGATCAATTGCACCCCCGATTGGCGGCCAACCATCATTTCAGCCACAGCGCGCAGATCGGTATTGGTTGACTCGAGCAGATTCTCGGTGCGGTACGGTTGATCCCACCGCACATTAGCTCGCATATCTGGGCGCACGATCACATCGCCGTCGGCATTAATCAGCAACGCATATCCGCTTGAACCAACATCAACAGTAAGGAGGTCTTGCTGGATGGTCTTGAGCAGGAGATCGAACGCTACCACCCCGATAAACCGGCCCTGCCGGTCGTAGAGCGGGCTGGCGCAGGTTGTGGCGAGCAAACCGGTATTGGCATCAACGTATGGTTCCGTCCACACCGTTGCGCCGGCGTCACGCGCTTTGCGATACCACGGGCGCACCCGCGGGTCGAACGCTTCGAGCGTCAGTAGTTGGTCAATGACCGCTTCGTTGTCAAACGCGAGGATCCCACCCTCTTCCAGCGCAATGTACCCAATGTTGACGAGTGGATTCTTCGCAACCATTTCACGCAGGAGGGGGATCATCTGGCGCACGTAGGCTGCTTGATTGGCGTATTGGCGCAGCAAGTCATCGGTGGGGCGCGGCGCGATCCATACCCGGTCGCTGCTGAAGGCGATGACCGGCACATTATAACGATCGAGTGCGTACCCGGCCACTGTCTCGACTTGTTGCTGCACGCTCATCAACGCCGTATCGTACAACTGCGCTTTGTCGGCGGCGCGCTGGCGCAAGCTGGAGGTGGCCTGTTGGCGTAGACCATTCGTGCCCTCGACTACCGCCGTTTCACGGGCAATATTCAAACTGCTCAGTCCGAGCCAGCCGACGATAATCAGCGGTGGTAAGGCAAGACCGAGCAGCAGCAGCAGGATTTTGAGTTGAATGCTTGAGCGAATGGCGTTCATAAACGCTGGCAAATATGGCGATGAAGCTCAGAGCACGGTTTGGTTGACTGGTTAATTAAACCTTTGTGTATGGTAACAGAAGTTTCCCCAATCAGCAATCGGGTGCAGATGACGGATGGCTTACAGGGTGGCTGTCATCGATTCGTCACCCCAGCCTCTCGCTTTTACGACGAGCTATCGTTAGAATGAGGGCAGATGAAAACCTATTCGCCGAGGTGTACGATGATTACGGGCATTCGTCTTCTCCTCTCCATCGGCCTCCTCTGGGCGCTGCTTCTGCCGTTAACGCCGGTGCCGGCAGCCCCGGCTGCCAATGCCGATGGCCGGCCCGATACGCAGCTCTTTGCCACCGATATGACGACCGCACCGGCAGCCGCTCTGCCTCTGTTGGCAACCGCTAGCGGGTATCAAACTGCGCCGACTCCCGCGCCGCGCCCGTTTACCCATTTGCTGCTGAACTGGACGGCTGATCCGGCTAGTGCGCCGGTCGTGATGGTACGGGTGAGCAGCGATGGTGTGATGTGGAGTGATTGGGCCATTGTGGCCGAGGATGAGGAACTCTGGCAGGCTGGTGATGGCGATGATCTGCACTGGAGCGAGATTGTCTATGCCGGTGAAGATCGGAACTGGTATCAGGTGCGGGTTGAAACTAATGATCCTGCCGCGTTTCGCTCGGTTGCGGTCAACACGGTCGATAGCCGGTTTGGCCCGGCGGTTCCGGTGGCAACGCCATCCGCGGAAGTCGCCGCCGTCTCGCGCCCGCCGGTAGTGAGCCGCACGGCATGGGGCAATCCGCACGGCCAGACCAGCCCGCAAGCACCGCCAGCCTATTACCCGGTGCGCCATTTGGTGGTTCACCATACTGCTGGCTCAAATACCTTGGCCGAAGGCCAGACGTGGGTTGATGTGGTGCGTTCGATCTGGTCGTTCCATACGTATACCCGTGGTTGGGGCGACATCGGCTATAACTATCTGATCGACCCCGATGGCGTGATCTACGAAGGGCGGGCTGGCGGCGATGATGTGGTTGGCTTTCACGATACGGCCAATTACGGTTCAATGGGGGTCTCGCTGATCGGTAACTATAGCACGGTTGAGCCAACCGCGGCTGCGATTGACTCGCTCGTGGCGCTACTGGCGTGGAAAGCAGATCAAAAGCGGATCGATCCGATGGGGCGCAGCTTCTACTACGGCTGCTCGATCTCGCGCTACTGTGCTCCCTTCAATCCCGGCGCCGTGATTGACCATATCAGCGGCCACCGGCAGGTTACCCCTAACGGCTACACTACCTGCCCCGGCGACCGGTTGTTTAACCTGTTGCCGCTGGTTCGCCAGCGGGTGCAGGCCCGGCTTGCCGGCGAAAGCCAACCCGACAACGGCGATCTGGTGATCGAAGAACACGAGAGCGGCTTTACGCGCAGCAACGCTACGTGGTATCAGAGCGCCTGCGGCTATGGCGGCAGCGCGCTCTATACCTACGCCACCAATCAACCATCCGCAAGTGCCAACTGGGCAACGTGGCGACCCAATCTGCCGGCCTCCGGCGTCTATCGGGTACTGGTGCATATTCCGGCCAATTGCGCCAATCTCAATCCCAGCCGGCAAGCGCGCTACCGGATCACGACTGCCAACGGGGTGGTCGAACGGGTGGTTGACCAAGCGACTCAGCAAGGTTGGGTCGAGCTCGGGGTGTATAACTTTGCCGGCAGCACTGCGAGCATATCTCTTTCGGATCTGACTGGCGAACCGTTAAGCGACCGGCGGGCCGTGCTGTTTGATGCCATGCAATGGCAGCCGATTGATACCGCTAACCAGCGCCTTGAACTAGTAGCGGTGGAGTATGGCGCCACAACCATTGCCGCTGGCGAGGTATTGCCGGTGCGCTTTACCGTGCGCAATGCCGGCGCAGCACCGATCTATGGCCAAGATCCACTGGGGGGAAGTGTGTTTGATCTCAGCGCCGGCACGTTCGAGCGCGAAGGGTACGTCTACGATGAAGGCGAATGCTTCCTTGGCGCGCCTAATCAGAGTTACCCAACCTTTCCCAAAGAAGCTGGGTCCTTCCGGGTGATGTTGGGGCCGGTAGATCGCGAGGTAAGCTGCGCCGGCGCAACCGGTGGCTACCCGTGGCGATGGGGGATCAGCGGGCGGCTTGACCCCGGCCAAACCCAGACCATTGTCGGCTATGTGCGGTTCCGGGCTCCGGGGACGGTGACGCTGCGGGCTGGCGCGATCCAAGAGTATGTGGCCTACGTGACCACGGCACAAGCTGAGCAGCAGATTACGATCACGCCGGAACGGCAGCCGCCGCAGCCGGCCCGCTATAATGAGAGCTTGCAACCGCTGGCGATGGTGTACGAATTGGCCAACACCCCGGAACGGCTGCTTGCCCGCACGCAAAACCCGCTCAGCATCCGGCGTGGCGCACTGCTCGGCAGTTTCGTCTGGTATGGCGAGTTGCGCGATTGGGGTGGCGGCGGGCCGTTGCCCGGCCTGAGCAACCACTTTCTGATCGAACAGACTCGCACCTTTGTCGCGCCGGTGAGCGGTGAATATACCTTCGAGCTGAGCAGCGACGACGGGGCATGGCTGTGGGTCAACGAGCAACTGGTTGTCGCAAATGCTGGTATTCATCCCTTTACGACGGTGACCGGCACTATCTCGCTCACTGCCGGGTTGCATACGCTTGCGATCAAATATTTTGAGTTGGAGGGCGGAGCAGCGGTTGGCTACCGGGTCAAAGCGCCGGGGGCTGACGATTTTGAGCTTGTGCGTGATGGGTTGGCCCAAGGTGAGGGGGTTGGATCACATTTCCGCACACTCACCGGTCTACGGCTAAGTGCATCTGATTTAGGCGGCGGCAGCGCGCGGCTACGCTACTCGTGGGATGGCGAAACGTGGATTACCACGACTGATAACGTGATCGAGATCGAGGCGCTGGCCGATGGCGAATACCGCTTGCGCTATCAGGCCATTGATACCAACGGCAACGAGAGCGAAATCCTCTCGTTGCCATTGCGGGTCGATAGCGCGATGACGATTTACCGTGCAATGTTGCCGTGGGTCACGCGGTAGGGGCAACGCAGACGTTGTGCCTACCGCGCTGCTATTATGGATGCGTCTCGCGCACATCTATCACTTTCGCCACCACTGGCGTAATCACCTCGCGCACCTGATCGATCGCCATTCCGCTGACCTTAAAGGTCACTTCCGACATAGCCGCCGTCTCGCCGGCGAAGGTGCCAAGCGCAATGATATTCCCGCCGCTATTGGCAATCGCTGCCGTGAGTTTGGCGAGCGATCCCGGTTCATCGGCCATGCTCACCGTCACCCGGATGCCGGGGCTGCGTGCGCCCATGAGCTCAAGAAAGATCTTAAATAGATCGGTCTCGGTAATAATACCGACCAGCTCATTCCCGCGCATGACCGGCAACCCGCCTACCCGTCGGTCGGCCATAATTCGCGCCGCTTCCTCGATCGGCGTGTCAACCGAAACCGTATAGACATCGCGGGTCATCACGCGGTCAACCGTCAGCTTGCTTAGCAAGTAGTTCAATTCCCACACGCTCAGCGTCGTTGCTGGCGAAGGCGAGGCGTTGATCAGGTCTTTCAGCGAGACAATACCGACCAGACGACCGTGGGAAACCACCGGCGCGCGCCGGATATGTTCGGTACGCATCAAGTGCATTGCATCGTGGATCGACGTTTCTGGAGTTACCGTAATCGGGGGATGCGACATCCGCTCGCCAACAAACATAACGCTACCTCCCTGACGCCTCGTCACGAGCAGCGCCTTCGCTGCTCTCTATCTTCAACTATACCATGCGCCTGTATTGTGCGAAGTAAATGGGTAACAACTTTCACGGGTATGTTACAATCCGAATCGAAAGACCGGTACAGGCAGCGCGCCGCTCTGCCTTCTACGCTATCCGTATTGTGCGGGCCGAGCGCCGCTCTGCCCTCTACGCCATCCGTAAACCATGATCTCAATCGAAACAACCGCGCTCTCCATTCAACGCCTGAGCCGCCATTACGGATCGCTCACGGCGGTCAATGAAGTCAGTCTCGAGCTGGCTGCCGGCAAGTTTATGGCCCTGCTCGGCCCATCGGGCTGCGGCAAGACCACGTTGCTGCGCCTGATTGCCGGTTTCGAGCAGCCCGATAGCGGTGTCATTATGATCGGCGGGCGCACGGTGGTGGGGCCATGCGGGGCTGGCATCCCTCCCGAACAGCGTCGAGTGGGGATGGTGTTTCAAGATTACGCCCTCTTTCCCCATCTCAGCGTGGCGCAAAACGTGGCCTACGGCTTGCCGCGTAGTCCTGAACGCGAGACGCGGGTGCATGAGTTGCTGACGTTGGTGGGGTTGGCTGATGCTGGCCGGCGCATGCCGCACGAATTGTCGGGCGGGCAGCAGCAACGAGTGGCACTGGCACGCGCCTTGGCTCCCCGTCCGACCTTGATCTTGCTCGATGAACCCTTCTCGAACCTCGACGCCGGATTGCGTATGGCGGTGCGCAATGAAGTACGCCAGATTCTGCGCCGCGAAGGCGCGACGGCTCTCTTCGTCACTCACGATCAGGAAGAGGCACTCAGCATTGCCGATCTGGTCGGGGTCATGATCAACGGGAGGATTGTGCAGGTTGCACCGCCGCGTGACCTGTATGAGCGTCCGACCAATCGCGCCGTCGCTTCGTTTGTCGGTGCTGCTAATTTTATTCCAGCGGAAGCGCACGGTCTGGTTGCGCAGAGCGTGATCGGGCGCCTGCCGTTGCTGACCCCGCACCATGGCTTGGTCAGCGTAATGATCCGGCCCGAAGCGATCGAATTAGAGGTCGATGACGAATCGCCGCACCAGATCGTCGAGCGTAACTATTTCGGTGCCGATGTGCGATACGAGGTGCGCCTGAGCGACGGTGCTATGATCACAGCGCGTCTGGCCCCGTGGCACGATGTGCCAGTGGGCACACGGGTCAATGTCGTGGTGCGGGGGGCGTTGGTGGCCTTTGCCGAGTGATGCAGAAGGGTGCCGGTACTGGCGGCGTTTCGAGCGTGATGTCGTATGCCATCCTTGTCGCATTGACGCTTTGCAGCACGAATGCTATGATCGGCCCAGTTCCGGGCGCCGGCATTTGTGCGGAGAAAGGCAATGGAGCAAGAGCAGATTATCGCGATCCGCGAGATCTATTGGAACATTGACCATACGATTGGCGCAACGTTCCTCTACTTGACGGTTCTGATTACCACTGCGGTGATGGCATGGGGCATCCTGCGCGATATCGCCCGTTGGCGACGCGGACGGCCCGCCAACCGGATCGGCAATCCGATCACCCGCTTGCTTGAGTTTACCCGCCAGAGTCTTGGTCAAAAGAAGGTGCTGCGCGACCGCCGGGCCGGCGTGATGCACGCTTTGATCTTCTTTGGCTTTCTCACTCTGTTCATCGGCACCGATATTATTGCGGTCGAAGAAGATTTTACCATTCCGCTGATGGGTGAGCAGGCCGGCAAGATTTTGGTCGGCGATTTCTACAAGGCGTATGAGTTCATCCTCGATACGCTCGGTTTAGCCTTCGTCGCCGGTTTGCTGTGGGCAACGTGGCGGCGCTACCGCACCAAGCCTGACCGGCTCGATAACCGGCGCACCGATAGTTGGGTGTTGGGGGTGCTGTTGTTTTTGGGGATTGGCGGCTTTCTCATCGAGGGGTTGCGGATCGCGAACCAGACTATCGGCGGTGTGCCGGTTTACGAGCAAGAGTGGGCCAAGCTGGCGTATGTTGGCTTTGCGCTAGCCACCATCTTCCGCGCAATCGGCCTCGGTGACGGTAGTCCGGTGGCGCTCGCCATCCATCCGGTGCTTTGGTATACCCACGCTGCCGCGACCGGCCTATTCATGGCCTCGCTGCCGTTCAGCAAGTTCCGCCATATTATCTACACGCCGCTGAATACACTCTTCCGCGACTTGCAACCAAAAGGCGCGCTCGATCCGATCCCCAACCTTGAGGCTGAGATCGAGAAAGACGAGCCGCGTCTAGGTGTGACGACGCTGGCCGATCTGACGTGGAAGCGGCGGATGGATCTTGATGCCTGTATGCGTTGCGGTCGCTGCCAGAGTGTCTGCCCGGCTCATGCCAGCGGTGCGTTGCTCTCGCCGAAGTACATCATCACCAAGCTAGCCGACTTGCAGCGCGGCGATCCTATCCATTTCAAAGATGGCACGGTGCGTAAGCTGGCCGAATTGAATGGTAACGGCGTGACTGCCGAGACGATGCCATTGATTGGCACGTTGATCGAACCTGAGGAGCTGTGGGCTTGTACCACCTGCAATGCTTGCGTGCATGAATGCCCGGCGATGATCGAGCACGTTGATGACATCGTTGACATGCGTCGCCACTTGACGATGATCGCGAGCGAGGTACCGCAAGGCGTTAAGCGGGTGCTAGAAGGGATCGAGCGGCAGAGCAACCCATGGCGGCTGCCGGCCCGCGAGCGTAGCGCGTGGACGGAAGGGCTAGATGTGCCAGTGCTAGCCGAGAAAGAGCAGGTCGAGGTGCTCTATTGGGTTGGTTGTGCGCCGAGCTATGACGAACGATCGCGCAAAGTGGCGCGGGCCATGGTGCAACTGCTGCAACAAGCTGGGGTTGATTTCGCCATCCTCGGCGAAGAGGAGTGCTGCACTGGCGACCCGGCCCGTCGCATGGGCGAAGAGATGCTCTTTCAAGCCCAAGCCCAACAGGCGATCGAGACTATGCACCAATACAAGTTCCGCACGGTCGTCACCACCTGCGCCCACTGCTTCAACAGTATCAAGAACGAGTACCCGCAGTTCGGCGGGCGGGCCGGCATTGATTACGAGGTCGTCCATCACACCGAGTTTTTGGCCCGCTTGGTGCGCGAGGGCAAACTCAAGCCGGCCAAAGCGGTGAGAGAGCGCGTAGTCTACCACGATCCTTGCTATATCGGGCGCTACAACGACATCTACGATGATCCGCGCAGCTTGCTGAGTAGCATCCCCGGCCTTGAGCTGGTCGAAGCGCCGGAGCGCAACCGCGAGCGGGCAATGTGTTGCGGCGGCGGCGGCGGCAACGTCTGGCTAGAACGCTGGGGTGAGCGCAATGTGAATGTGATCCGGCTGGAACAGCTCGTTGCGCCGCAACCGCAGACGCTGGCGGTTGCCTGCCCATTCTGCATGGTGATGTTTGAAGATGCGGCCAAGAACACCGGTCGCGCCGAGACGTTGCAGCGGCGCGATGTGGCCGAAATGTTGTTAGAGAGCGTTAGCGGCACGGCGTCCGGCGATGAGCGTGGTATGTAGAGACGGACGTTCGTCCGTCTCCCTACGCCGTAGAGGGTGAAACGCGAAGGCGCAGAGGACGCCAAGGGCGCAAAGCGTTGGGATTGGGGTGGTTTTTCCACTCGTTAGTCACCATCCTCAATGTCCTTGGCGCTCGTTGCGCCTTTGCGTTACATATTCATGACTGTACCACGTATCTCAATCATCTTGCCCATCCGCAATGCGGCAACGACCTTGCCGGCCTGTTTGCGTTCGCTGGCGCGGCAGCGTTTCACAGACTACGAAGTGCTGGCGATTGACGATGGTTCTGACGACGAATCGCCGGCCATTGTCGCCGCAGCGGCGGCGGGTGACGCGCGGATCGTGCCGATCAAGGCCGGACGGATCGGATTGACGGCGGCGCTCAATCTCGGTCTTGCGTTAGCACGCGCGCCGATCATTGCCCGGATGGATGCTGATGACGTGATGCACCCAGATCGGCTGGCGCTGCAATATCAGGCCTTAATGGCGCAGCCTCAGCTCGCTCTGATTGCTAGCCGGGTGGTGGCTTTTCCGGCGCGGGAAGTGCGAGCCGGTTTACGCGAATACCTGCGTTGGCAGAATCGGGTGCTTACACCGGAACAGGTGGCGGCTGAGATCTACGTTGAGTCGCCCTTTGCTCACCCCTCGGTGATGTTCCGGTGCGAGGCAGTGCAGAGATTGGGCGGTTACACTAATGAACCGTGGCCCGAAGACTACGAATTGTGGCTACGGATGCATGCAGCGGGGTTGCAGATGGCCAAACTACCGCGCAATCTGCTGGCTTGGCGCGAGCGACCCGATCGCGCGACGCGCACCGATCCGCGCTATGCCCGCGCCGCTTTTGACGAATTACGGGCTTGTTTCTTAGCCAATGATCCACGGCTACACAGCGGGCGGGCGCTGGTTTATTGGGGGGCAGGCCGAGTTACGCGCCGACGGGCGCGCCGGCTGATCGAACGCGGCTTTCCGCCAGCGGCATGGATCGATATTGATCCAGCCAAAATCGGCCAAACCATTTGGGGCGCGCCGGTGCATGCACCGAAATGGCTCGACCGCCAGCCACGGCCATTCGTGCTGGTGTACGTCACCAACCATGGCGCGCGCGACTTGATCGATGGCTGGTTAGCGGAGATGGGCTATCAACCGGGCCGGGATTATCTCAGCGTGGGATAAATGGCAGGGCTTAGTCGTTCGCCTCTTGCCCATTGCGGTCATCCTCAACTGGCGCAAGCAACCCGCTATACAATGAGCGCAGCAATTCGCGCAATTGATGCACCTCGTGCTCAGAGAGCGAACGCATCCGCCTGCGCAAGCGTTCGTGATGGCGCGGGCGCAAATTACGCAATTTCTCAGCGCCGGCTTCGGTGAGGCAAATGAGGCTCACCCGGCGATCGTTCGGATCGGGACGGCGCTCGACATACCCTTTGGCGATCAGACGATCGACAATACCGGTCAAATTGGAGTTGTCGCACATCATGCGTGCGCTGATCTCGCTGAGCGGCACACCGCTACGCGACGCATAATTCAGGATCATAAATTGCGGAACCGTCAAATCCTCACCGCGCAGATCGTAGCGATTGTACGTCTCGAGCATCGAGTGAACCTGACGCAGCAAGGTATATGCCTCAAGCTCAGGCGTCGTCTCACTACTCTGCTGCCGTCCGGTAGGCTCGGTGGAGAGGCTCATCGCTGTCTCCTCACTAGTGCGCTGGAGGCGCAGGGGTAGGAGTCAAATAAAATAGTGTCACTAGGCAAACAGGAGTAATAGTTGTCTACCGTATAATTCCTGCTACATGCAACTATAACATGACTATGACTGGCGTGTCAATATTGTTTCAAATGAAACAGTTTCTACTCATTTAAGGAGAACGGGGCGTGCAATCACCACAACCGCGTTATGAGCAGATTGTTACGATTGCGTTTATCGTCACAATCGGGCTGGTAATCGTGTTTCTCATCGACACCAGTACGGTCAATCCACGCTTTGCGTTTGGCGGCGATCTACCTGAAATCAGCCTATCATGGTTGTTAATCGGCTCACTAGCATTGTTAGCGGCAATGGGCGCCGATTGGGTTGCGCGCTCGCATCCGCACCCGATGAACTGGATTGTCCGTTCGTTCGGGCCATTACGCAGTGTAACTCCAGCATTCTGGTTCCTGCCGGGGCTGAGTGTGGTAGCAGCCTACGCCTTCTGGCAACTCTTCAATTCAGTGTTGGGCGGGACGGCCTTCTTGCTAGCGTTGATAGTCACTGCCGGGATGTTAATCGTGACACTCGCGGCGCAATATTTTAGTCTCGACCGGCGGGCCGAGATCCATACGCCGGCGCAGATCGTGTTGCATATCATCGGCTATCTCATCGCGTTTGGCAGCTTTAGCGCGATTTACTATACGCGCTATCGCACGCTCTATTCGGCGACAATGGTGGCGTTGGTATCTGCGTTCCTCATCTATGCGCTGCTCAACATCCAGCGCCGGCCGGTTTCGTTTGGGGTGGCGCTGGTTGCCGGCATCGGGATCGCCGAGCTGATGTGGGCTCTCAACTATTGGCAGACCACCTTTCTGTTGGCGGGAGTGGTGTTGGTGACGGTATTGTATGTTGTCGTCGGATTGTTGGGCTATGCCTGTATCGGTCAATTGAATCGTCGGCTTCTGCTTGAATACAGCCTTGTGGGGATAGCATTGGTAGGCGGTGTGGCATATATGTCATTGCGCTAAGGTGGTGGCGACTGCGCCGGGCCATAGCTGAGATTGGTAGTGATTGCAATAAAGACTCTTAACGCGATGCTTGTCGCTTGGTTGTGATCACTGAAGCGCCGTCTGTTTGGGCTAGCTCTAGGCATCATCAATCTTCCAAACAAGTGTCGTGAAGATCGGTCTTGCCGCGTTGCAGGCTTTCTGCTACACTTACTCATGCTTTATTGATCGTACCCCAGATTCATCGCGGCGACCTCATCCTTCCGGCCGCCGCCGGGAGAAAGCGCGTGCGACACATGATTGATGAGTGGCGACAGCGCCTCAACCCCGTCTTTCTCTTCGCCGGTTATCGCTGGCTGGCATGGCTCATTGCCGGGCTTGCGTTGACCTTACCCGGCTACGCAGTTGCGAGTCTTCCCCAACACGCTGGTCTCTTGCTAGTGGTATTGCTAGTCACGCTCGTGATTACTCGCCAAGCAGAGGGCTATCTGCGCCTGATGCAACGCCGGCCAGTGTTACTCATCCTTGATGTGTTGTTAGGCTGGCTGGTGGTCATCTTGAGTGGCGGTGGCTTGCTGCCGTTTGGGCCGTATGCCTTGAGCAGCCTGATTGCGCCAGCGTTACTGTTTAGTTGGCAAGGCGCGCTGATCAGCGGGATCGGAGCTGGGCTGTTGCATTTGATCGGCGGCTCAATCCTCGGCATTACCGATCTGGCTGGGATGCGGGCGGGTGTGCCGCTGCTCTTCGCGCTGGGTTGGGCGGCGTTCGCGGCGTGGCGGCGCATGCCGCCGGATCGTGCGCGAGGGCGGACGCTGTTACACCTCGATGCTTCAGCCCCGCCAGCAGCGTTGCGCCGCCCAACGTTACCGGGTAGCGAGCACATCGGGACAGCGCCGGAATGGTATCCGCCATCCATTTCCGGATCTGGCAGCCGGCGCGGGGCCGAATTGGCGCCTGCGGTCTCGTTACGGCCAGACCTGCGCCTTGCCATCACCCAGTTAGTTGATGGTGAACGGCAGCGCGGCGGCTTACAAGTGGCGTGCCAGATTGATGGTGCGGTGCAGAAGTTGACGGCGGCCCAACAAGGGGTGCTGTTGCGCGCCGCTCAAGAAGCGCTGGCGAATGTGCGCCGCCATGCCCACGCCTCGTCATGTAAGGTCTGGCTCCATATTGATGATCAGGCGGCGACGTTGCAAGTCGAAGATGATGGCGTTGGTTTGCTCGATGGCACCTATGAGCGTCCGCATTTGCATGCTCTGCGTGCACTGCGCTACCGAGTCGCGGAATTCGACGGCCAGCTCGCCGTCTTTGAAGGCGAACAGGGTGGCCTGACCGTGCGGGTAACGCTTCCCCTCGAACCATGAAGTTGCGGTATCATGCCGATAGGCACTCGCTGCGCTAGCAGTGGAGGAATTGGCGAGGAGTTCTAAACGCATGAGACCGCGCCGTTTTTGGCATGCGCCGGCGCTCGTCTTGGCGCTGGCGTTATTAGGGTACGGCATCTCACTACCGGTTGAGCAAGAATCCCGTTGGTTGCTCTTCCTCTGGATTGGCGGGCCATTGGCCGGGTTAGTGTTGATCAGCCGGTTCAGCGACACCCCGCCGGGCAGTGATCTTGCGCGCACGGTTGCTCGGTTGGGGGCAGTAGTTATGATTGGTTTTCTAATGCTGAGCCTGCAACTGCTCCGCCAACAGTTTGTTCAGGCGGGTGTGATCAGCAACTATATCGTCACGAGTGCCGATGGTAGCACCACCAGCAATGTTCGCCCAGTCTTAGCGACGCAGCGCGTGGTGCGGGGCGCGATTCTCGACCGGCGAGGACGCACGCTCGCCGAGAGTGTCTCGGTCAACGGCATTGCCCGCCGTACCTATCCGCTCGCTGCTCAATATGACATGACCGCCTTTGGGCAGGTGTTGGGGTTTTTTAGCCCTCGCTACGGGCAAAGCGGTCTTGAAGCCACGTACAATGCCTATCTGTCAGGTGAGCGCGGTAACGAATGGCAGATGCTACTTAGTGAATGGACAGGGGAAGGGCAACGGGGTAACTCGTTGACCCTAACGCTCGATGCTGAATTGCAGGCACGGGTTGCAGCGTTGCTTGGCGATCGACGCGGCGCAGTCGTAGTGCTCGATCCGCGTAGTGGTGCAATCTTGGCCCTCGTTAGCCGGCCCGGCTTCGATCCGAGCCAGCTTGTGGTTGATCCGGCAGCGCCCGATCTAGCCGCCGAGCGGCGCCGGGTGAGCGACTATTGGTCTCAGTTGAACCGTGATGACTCTGGGCAGCCATTGCTCAACCGGGCCACGCAGGGTCGTTATCCACCGGGTTCGACCTTCAAGACGGTGACAGCAGTAGCGGTGTTGGAACACCCGCTGCAAGGGCAACCAAACCAGATTACCTGTCCGAATGAATATTTCCCGCAACCTGACGCACCGCCTATCGTTAATGCGGTTGACAACCTCGGCGCGCGGATTGGCGAACCGGCCACCTTAGAGCGGGTATACGCGTTCTCGTGCAATACCGCCTTTGCCCAATACGCCGTGCGGCTTGGTGCCGAGCGTTTGGCTGAAGTCGCGCAACGCTTTAATATCTTCACACCCGACCGGGTGCCCACAGGATTTCGCCCGTTGCGTGATGTGCCGTCTGAGCCGAGTCTGCTGGCGGTGCGGCCTGACTTTCTCGATCAGCCGCGGGCATTAGCCGATACCGGCTACGGGCAAGGGCAGTTATTAGTGACACCGTTGCAGATGGCGTTGGTGGCGGCAGCGATCGCTAACGATGGCGTGATGATGCAACCGTATTTGGTGCAGCGGATCACCCGCCCTGATGGCAGTGAAATCTGGCGAGCGTCGCCGAATGGGATCCGCCGGGTGATGTCGAGCGGGAATGCCCGCCGGATGCGCGACTATATGGCGGCGGTTGCCCAGTACGGTTTTGGCAGCGTTATTTCGCAGTTTGTGCCGCAACCAGTGGGTGGCAAGTCGGGGACTGCCGAGCATGTCCCCGGCGCGCCGCCGCATGCTTGGTTTATCGCGATCGGTCCGATCGATGCCCCGCGTTACGCGGTGGCAGTGATCATTGAGCAGGGTGGCGAGGGGAGCGGCGCAGCTGCCCGCTTGGCTGGCGAGGTGTTGGCGGCGGCCTTTGCAGTGGAATGATGGCGCGCCGGTGATGGGCATGGTACAGACTGGCAAGGTTCGTAGGGTGCGAGACCGAGTTCGTAGCATCACTCACCGTTGGCATACCTCACCCCGTGCCTCTCCCCGCAGGGGGGAGGCTTCAGATTGTATGCGCTGCATACGAACCGTCGTCGTCACAGTTCTCCGTTGGGCAATCCTCTGGGTGGTAGCTGGCAGCCTGATCGCCTGTGGGCGGCAAACCACGGTTCAACCAGAACCAACAGCGACCGCACTGCCAGTGCCGGCTGTTACGGCGGCCAGCGTTGCCACACCAACACCACTCCCGCCGCTTGATGCCACCCTTCGCCAACAGATTTTTACCGAGGTTTGGACGACAATTAATGAGCACTACCTCGACCCTACCTTTAACGGGGTTGATTGGGCCGCAGTGCGAGCTGAATATAGCCCGCGAGCGTTGGCAGCCGAAGATGACTCTGCCTTCTTCAACGTGATCAGCGCGATGGTAGCACTGTTACGCGACGATCATTCGCGCTTTGTGCCGCCGCAGGCGGTGGTGGCCGAAGATCGGCTGACGAGTGGGAGGGAAGAGCAGGTTGGGATTGGGGTCACGACGCTGCGGCTCAGTGATGGCTTGCTGATCCAACATGTCTTTCCAGCGAGTCCGGCGGCGCAGGCCGGTTTGCGCCCGCGTGACCGGATCGTAGCGATTGATGGGCAGACCTTCACGCTCGGTTCGATTGAAGGGCCATTGGGGAGTCGTGTTCGCCTGCTTGTCGCCCAACCAGAGGGTGGTTCGCGCGAGTTGGAGTTAGTGCGCGAACGGGTCGAAGGCCGGATCGAGCCGTTGGTGTTGCGGTTGAGCAATGATATCGCTTATGTAGCCGTTAGCACGTTGTGGGTGCGCGACATGCATGATCAGGTGGCAGCAGCGTTGCAACAACTCGGCGCTGAACGCCCGTTGCGCGGCGTCATCCTTGATCTGCGCAGCAATCCGGGGGGCTGGCGCGATGTCTTGAGCGGGTTGCTCGGCCATTTTGTCACCGGCGAGGTAGGCGCATTTATCAGCCGGAAAGGGGAAATCCCGTTGGTGGTGGCAGCGCGTGATCCCGATCTGCGCGGCCTGCCAGTTGCCGTCTTGATCGATCGCGGCACAGCATCGTATGCCGAGCTACTGGCAGCAATCTTGCAGCGCGAAGCGGGCGCGATTGTCATTGGAATGCCATCAGCCGGCAACACCGAGACGATCTACGCCTACGAAATTACTGGCGGGGCGCGGTTGTGGGTAGCGCAGGAAGGTTTCCGGCTCAATGACGGTTCTGATTTAGAAGGGCACGGGGTGCAGCCTGACGTGCAGCCAACCAGTGACTGGACACGCTTCCGGTTAGAGGCTGATCCATGGGTTGGACTGGCGCTCGAGTGGATGCGGTGAGGGACAGCGGCGAGGGATAGGTTGGCAACCTATCCCCCGCCGGTCACAACCTTATTCAAGATAATCCCGCAGATGCTGACCGACTTCGGGGCTGCGTAGGCGACGGAGAGCTTCAGCCTCGATTTGGCGCGCGCGCTCGCGGGTCATGCCGAGCACGCGCCCGACCTCTTCGAGCGTGCGGCGGCGACCATCAATAAGGCCGTAGCGCAGATCGATGATCCGGCGCTCGCGTTCATTGAGCTGGTCGAGCGCAGCGCACAGATCGCGGCGCAACAACTTCTGCGCGGCCACTTCACCGGGAGTTGGCAGCTCCTCGTCGGTGATGAAATCGCCAAGCGTATGCTCACCCTCATCGCCAACCGGCGTTTCGAGCGAGACGGGCCGGCGTGATGCTTCAAGCACGCGCTGAATGCGCTCGACCGGCTGGCCGAGGGCCATAGCAATCTCTTCGGCGGTCGGCTGGCGCTCGAGCGATTGGGCCAAGCGGTCAGCAATACGCTTAACTTGCCCAACCGACTCACTCATATGCACGGGCAGTCGGATGGTGCGGCCTTGCTCGGCGATAGCGCGCGTGACGGCCTGCCGGATCCACCATGTGGCGTAGGTGCTGAAGCGATTGCCTTTATGGTGATCGAATTTCTCAACGGCCCGCATCAAGCCGATATTACCCTCTTGGATCAGGTCGAGCAGCGAGAGGCCGCGGCCAACATACTTCTTAGCGATACTGACCACGAGCCGCAGGTTGGCCTGAATCAGGTGGCGGCGCGCATCTTCGCCTTGTTGCACGGCTTTGAGTAGTTCACACCGCTCACGTGGTGTGAGATCGGTTGCGGAAGCGAGACGCGCTTCCGCTTCATTCCCGCGCTCGATCCGCTCGGCCAATTCGATCTCTTCGGCAGCGGTGAGCAATGAGACACGACCGATCTCTTGCAGATAGTGCTGTACGGCATCGAGGGATGGCTCGATCCGCTCAACCTCGCTCAGATCGGGTGAGAGCAAATCTTCTTCGTGCCCGAAACGGTCAGCGCGCTCGTGCGTAGAGAGCGGCGCATCTTCGTGTTCCCAGCTTGATGGTCGTCGCTTGAGCATTGGCGGGCACTCCTGCCTGAACTATGCAGCTATGATAGGACAAAATACCATTTATCTCCGCGCAAGCGGAGATGCCATCAGAGGCGCCCAGCACGTAACAAAACGGGGTAACGTGTGAGGATAGAACCGCCAAGGATATGGCGACACTTGCTGCTCTATCTGGTAACAGCGAGTGTTAGTATACGAGTAATAACGCAATTTGTCAAGTACTTTGCACACCATTTGTTCACATGCTCGTTTATCCTAATTCACTGATCCGAACGGCGACTTCAGCAGCGACACGGGTATTGTTTCGCAGCAAGGCAATGTTAGTTTCGATACTTTCGCCGCTGGTCTCTTCGGCCATTGCGGCTAAGAGGAAGGGGGTGACCGCTGGCCCGCGCACCCCTTCCGCTTCAGCGCGCGCCAGTGCGCGTGCAATGGCAGCTTCGACCGCTTCGCGTTCGAGGGCGCTACGTTCGGGGGGCGGCACACAGAGCAGCATACCTCCCGGCGCGGCAAAGGTGCGGTAGCGGCGTTGCATGCGCCACATCCGTGCCGCTGCTAGCGCGTCAGCCGCAACGGCGGCGACCGGTAAGCCGCTATGCGGGGTATAGAACGCAGGGAATTCGTTGGTCTGATAGCCAACTACCGGTACGCCTTGCGTTTCAAGGTATTCGAGGGTAGCCGGCAGGTCAAGGATCGCCTTGGCGCCAGCGCAGACCACCAGCACCGGCGTGCGGCCCAGTTCGGTCAGATCGGCGCTCACATCCCAACTGTGGATGGCGCCGCGATGAACGCCGCCGATCCCACCGGTGGCGAAGACTTCGATACCAGCAGCGGCAGCTAGCGCCATTGTCGCTGCCACGGTGGTGGCGCCATCAACTCGATCAACAATCGCGGCGCTGATGTCGCGCCGGCTCAGCTTGCGCACCTGCTCGCCGCCGGTGGCTAGCCGTTCCAATTCGTTGCCGTTCAACCCGATCACTGGCACGCCTTCGATCAGGCCGATAGTCGCCGGCACAGCCCCCGCTGCACGCACTTCGGCCTCAAGCCCTTCGGCTACGGCCAGATTATGGGGGTAGGGCAATCCATGGCTGATCAGGGTGCTTTCAAGGGCGACGACGGCGTGGGCCTCTTCCAGAGCAGTTGCAACCTCTTCAGCGATGCGGAGCATACGGAACCTCCTGCAATAATGCTGCACCGGTATAAACGACGGGTGGCGGCGCTTTTACGCCTCCGGTACGATAGCGCCGGTGCGATCAATTCGATAGGCAGTCAGGCCATAGCGGCGCGCCAGTAAGATATCGGTTGGCCCCGGTTCGGCCAAGGCTACGGCGATGCGCAAACCACTTTGGCTGAGCGTTGTGAGATCAACCAGCCAGCGTTCATCCAGCGCGGCGGTGATAATCATCAGTGTACCACCCCAGCTCAAGTACCGGTCAGCGGCAATGAGATCGGTAAGGAACGGGCTGCTGCGCTCAGGCTCAATCCGTCCGAGCCGGGCTAAGATCTCGCGGAGATGTTCGAGTTCAGCCGCCGGTGGTAACGGAGCGATGCGATCATCGGTCAGCGGATCGTAGCCGTTGCTGCACAGACCAACCGCTTGGCGGCGGTTCATCAGCGCGGTTGCCAGCGACGCGGCGGCGATCACCGCTCGCTCGCGATCATCACGGGCGAAGCGACCCCGGTAAGCGGTTTCGCTAAACTCAAGCGCGATCAGTGTTTCGCGGGCGATGACCGGCGCCAATTCGCGCACCTGCAACTCGCCGAGCCGGGCGCTGGTCTTCCAATCCATCCGGCGCGGCGAATCGCCGGGACGGTAGGGGCGCACCCCCATCTTTTGCGCCGGATCGTCAAACAGACTTAGGCGCTGCCGTTCGTGGCTGAAGGGCAACCCAGCCGGCAGCGCGAGCAGCGGCAGTGGTACCACCGAGGGAATGATGGTCACCGGGGTCTGCTGCTGTTCGACCAACTGGACTTCGTTCAGATCGAGCACAGCGCCAATCGATATCCGCAATGGCCCAAGCCAGTAGAGACCACGCTGGCGGCTTTGGATGGTATAGCGCAACACCTGTTGTTGGCCGGGTTTGAGACTGATCACCCACCGCTTGCGCGCGTCGGTGCTGAGGGCGGGCGGGATGTCTTCGGTAATGACAAGGTATGGCAGTGGCAAGCGACCCCGGTACGTGATCGTGATCGTGATTTCGCCCGGCTCGTTGGGTGATACTACAAGAGGCGCTTGCCGCCGCCATTCGATCTGCTGACCCGCGATTCGCGGCCAGAGCCACGCGATCACCTGCACACCGATTAAAACATACACGGTCAGGCTGATCACCGGCTTAGAATCGAAGAACAGCCAGATCAGCAGAACGATGGTGATGGCGCGGAGGAAGGTCATCGCGCGCCTACATGCGAAAGACGCCGAAGCGGGTCGGTTGCACCGGCGCTTCGGCGGCGGCAGCTAGACCGAGCGCCAAGACCCGGCGCGTCTCGACCGGATCGATCACGCCATCGTCCCACAGACGGGCGCTAGCGTAGTACGGATGGCCCTCCTGTTCGTATTTGGCTAGAATTGGCGCCATAAACCGCTCTTGCTCTTCGGGAGTCATGTCTTGGCCGCGAGCGCGCAGATTATCGCGGCGCACCGTGAGGAGCACGTTCGCGGCCTGCGTTCCTCCCATAACGCTAATGCGGGCATTGGGCCACATCCAGAGCTGGCGTGGCTGGTAGGCTCTCCCGCACATGCCGTAGTTGCCGGCCCCGAAGCTGCCGCCGATGATGACGGTAAACTTCGGCACATTGGTGCAGCTCACCGCCGTCACCAGTTTGGCCCCGTCTTTGGCGATGCCGCCGTTTTCGTACTGCTTGCCGACCATAAAGCCGGTGATGTTTTGCAAAAAGACGAGCGGAATATTGCGCGCGCTGCACAGCTCGATGAAGTGCGCGCCCTTGAGCGAGCTTTCGCTGAACAGGATGCCGTTGTTGGCGAGAATACCAACTGGAAAGCCTTCGATGTGGGCAAACCCACAGACGAGCGTGGTGCCGTAGCGAGCTTTGAATTCGTGGAAACGGCTACCATCAACGATGCGGGCAATCACCTCGCGCACGTCGTAACTCTGGCGGAAATCGCGCGGCAAAATGCCGTAGATTTCGCACGGATCGTAGCGCGGTGGTTCAGGATCGCGCAGCTCCCATTGGGCGCGCTGGCGCGGCCCCAGATTGGCGACAATATCGCGCACAATCGCGAGCGCCTCGCGGTCGTCGTTGGCGAAATAGTCGGCGACGCCGGAGATCCGGGTATGGACATCGGCCCCGCCCAGTTCTTCGGCGGTGACCTCTTCGCCGGTAGCGGCCTTGACCAGCGGCGGCCCGCCGAGGAAGATGGTGCCGTTGCCCTTCACAATCACCACTTCATCGCTCATGGCCGGTACATAGGCCCCGCCGGCGGTGCAACTGCCCATCACGCAGGCGATCTGGGGAATGCCCTCGGCAGACATCTGGGCCTGATTGTAGAAGATGCGGCCAAAGTGGTCGCGATCGGGGAAGACCTCGCTCTGCAAGGGCAGATAGGCGCCGCCGCTATCAACGAGATAGATGCAGGGCAAGCGATTTTCGCGGGCAATCTCTTGGGCGCGCAGGTGCTTCTTGACCGTGAGCGGGAAGTAGGTGCCGCCCTTGACGGTGGCATCGTTGGCGACAATCATCACCGGGCGACCGGCGACGCGGCCAATGCCGCAGACAATTCCGGCGGCGGGCACCTCTTCCTCGTAGACGTTGTAGGCCGCCAGCGCGCCAATTTCGAGAAAGGCGCTATCGGGGTCGATCAAGGTGTCGATCCGGTCACGGACAAAAAGCTTGCCACGCTCTTCGTGGCGGCGGCGCTGTTCGGAGCCGCCACCCTGCCGGATTTGAGCCAACCGTTCACGCAGGTCGGCAGCCAATGCTTGGTGGTGGGCGAAATTGGCTTGAAAATCGGGGCTGTTGGTTTGCACGTGCGAATGAATGATCGACATCGCTGCCTCCGGCGGCTAGAGCAAACTCTTCAACTCTTCAGCGGCTTTGCGGGTCATGCCGGGCACAGCGGCGATCTCGTCAACGCTTGCCCGGCGGATACCGTCAAGGGAACCAAACGCCTTGAGCAAGGCGCGTTTGCGTTTAGGGCCAATGCCCGGAATCTCTTCGAGCGGTGAGCGCAGAGCGGCCTTATTGCGCAGTTTGCGGTGGTAGGCGATAGCGAAGCGGTGGGCCTCTTCGTCGATACGCTGCACCAGCGCCAGTGCTTTGCTATCGCGGGCCAACACGAGCGGCTCGCTGCCAGCGCGCACCAGATCAAACCGGTTGCGATCGGGGCCTTTGGCCACACCAACTACTGGAATCTGGGCAAAACCCAATTCGTGCAAGGCGGCCTGCGCCGCCGCCACCTGCGCTGGCCCGCCATCAACCAGCAGCAGATCGGGCAGATCGGCCCAGCGTTCGAGCGCCTGCCGATCGGCGTCACTTGTCTCGGTAGCTGATGGCTCGCTGTCGCCTTCGATCTCGACGGCGGCAGCGGCCTGCTGCGCTTCGCCGAGAGCCTCGGCGGCACGGCGGAAACGGCGACTGATCACCTCGCGCAACGAGGCGACATCATTCGCGCCGCTGACCGTCTTGATCTTGAAGCGGCGGTAATGGGCCGGGCGCGGCTCGCCGTGCTCGAAGACGACCATGCTGGCCACCGACTGCTGGCCTTGGGTATTCGAGACATCGTAGCACTCGATCCGGCGCGGCAGGGCAGGCAACTCCAGCAGATCACGCAACTCACTCAATGCCGCGACTGCTCGCTGCTCGGAATTGAGCCACTGCTCGCGAATCTCGCGCAATTTCTGGCGGGCATTGGCAGCAGCCATCTCAACCAATTGCTTCTTCTCGCCACGGCGGGGCACGGTAATCTCGACTCGGTGCCCGCTCTTCTGTTGCAGCCACGACGCGATAATCAGCGGCTCTTCGACATGATCGGCTAGCAACAGGCTCGGCGGAATGCTGGGAGCGTTCTGGTAAAACTGAGTAAGGAACGACGTGAGCAACGCCTCGTCGCTCTCGTCTTCGGCCCCCTGCAAGGTAAATGGTTCGGCGTTAATCAGCTTGCCGCCGCGAATAAAGAGCACCTGCACTACGGCGCTACCGTCTTCGCGCGCAAACGCGATCACATCTTGGTCGGTATCAACCGTGCGCAACACCTGCTGGCGCTCGGAAATCTTGGCGATAGCTTGAATCCGATCGCGCAGATAGGCGGCGCGCTCGAACTCAAGCCGCTCGGCGGCCTCTTCCATCTGCGCGCGCAACTCGCGCACGATTTGGTCACTCTTGCCCTCAAGGAAGCGGCAGACGGAGTCGATCGCCTGCCGGTAGGTTTCTTTCGTCACTAACCCCGGTACACACGGCCCCAAACAACGGCGCATCTGGTGGTAGAGACAGGGTTTGCCGAGCTTGCGGTGGCGGTTGAACTTGTCGTCTTTGCATTCGTAGGGCGGGCGGAAGGCGAACAGGCGATTGAGAATATCAAGGGCATGGTAGACCGAGCCGGCGCTGGCGTAGGGGCCAAAATAGCGCGCGCCGTCGTTGAGCACCTGCCGGGTGGCGAAGACGCGCGGCCACTCTTCGTTGACGGTGACTTTGATATACGGATACGTTTTATCGTCTTTAAGCAAAATGTTATACGGCGGGCGATGCTGTTTAATCAAATTCATCTCAAGCAGCAGCGCCTCTAACTCGCTCTGGGTGACGATAATTTCAAAATCGGCGATATGGCTGACCAGCCGGCGCGTTTTGCCGGTAAGGCTGCGCGGCGAGCCGAAATACGAGCGCATGCGGTCACGCAGCCGCTTACTCTTGCCAACGTAGAGCAAGCGACCGGTGGCGTCTTTCCAAAGGTAGACACCCGGCTGATCGGGCACTAAGCGGAGCCGCTCGAGAAAAGCGGCGTGATCACGCACAGCAGTGTGAGAGAGATCCATACGCGGTAGTATAATCCAAAACGAGCGAATTCTCGGCGAATGTAGCTACCAATGAATGGTAGGGTTGCACCTTCACCCCCAGCCCCTTTTCCCGTGAATGAGGTTCAAGAGCAGACAGAACCTTTGATCTGAGAGAACCCTACGAACCTGCTACGCGGGCTGATGGCCCTTACCCCCGGCCCCCTCTCCCCCCCGACGGCGGGCGAGGGGGAGCTGCTGCAACGCGGGAGAGGCATAGCTGAGCCGAACGCAGCAGCGCCCCTTTCCCGCGCTGGCGGGCGAGGGGACAGGGGTGAGGTTGAGCCAGCACATCCCAAAGCCATAAACCGTATCTTCGCTCAGGTTTGCTGTCCGCGCTTGAAGTGAACTGGGAGAGGGGGAAGGTACGGCCAGCGATGACGATCCAGTCACAATGTCACGTGTTACCCCTCATATTCAGGTATTATTCATCTTCGTGGTATATTGTCAATGGCGAGGGGGCGTAATGGCGCAGGATGGGCTGCATGATGAGACAGACCTATCCTGCGCGCTATTTGTGGCGGTGGTCGTCCGGGCGGGGTGATAGGTGCTGGCTCGTGATGACGCCGCACGGCGGTGCGGCTCTACAGAGGGATGATATTCTGTCACCACATGACAGGTGTGGATATGGCATCGATTATTTCATCATCACAACCGACAACGAAACCAAAACCGCAACCGCGGTTGCGCTATTCGCCGCGCTGGATCGGGGTCGGGCTAGCGGGCGGGGTGCTGGCCGGTGTGGCCAGTGTTTACGGCGGGCCGGTGGTGGCGGCGGCGCTGGTCGGGGCAGGAGCGGCGGGGGCCGGTTATGCACTGGCGATTGAGCCGCGGCGGTTGCAGTTGGTCGAGCATGAATTGCCATTTGCCGATTTACCCGCCGGTCTTGATGGGTTGACCATCGGCCAGTTGAGTGATCTGCACCTCGGCCATCGCTACAGCTTTGCTAATGCTCAGCGCGCGATCGAGCATCTGCTGGCGGCGCAGCCGGAGCTGATCGTGTTGACCGGTGATCTGGTGCAGACGCGGGCGGCCATTACGCGATTGCCGGAGGTATTGGGTCGGCTGCGCGCACCGCTTGGCGTGTATGCCGTGCCCGGCAATCACGATTACTGGGAAGGGATGCCGCACATTGCCGAGCTTTTGCGCGAGCATGGAGTGCAGCTGCTAATTAATCGCCACCGGTTGATCGAGCGCAATGGCGCGCGGCTGTTGCTGGCGGGGGTTGATGATCACTGGGATGGGCAGCCTGATTTGGGGTTGGCATTGGGTGGCGCGCCAGATCACGACTTTCGCCTCTTGCTGGCGCACTGCCCCGATATTGCTGATGAAGCAGCGGCAGTCGGTTTCCACCTGCAACTTTCCGGGCATACCCACGGCGGACACGTGCGCATACCGGTTCTCGGCCCGCTTTGCCTGCCGCGGCACGGCTGGCGCTACGATATGGGCCACTTCCGCGTCGGTGCGATGCATTTGTTCGTTACGCGCGGGGTAGGCGGGCTACCACTACGCTTTGGCTGCCCACCTGAAGTTAGTCTGCATCGCTTACGTCGTGCCGGCGCTTGAATTGGCGGCGGATGAACTGCCACATCGCGCGCACCCGGCGATCACGCCACAAGAGCAGCAATCCTAGCGCAACGAGCGGGATATCCGGCCAGAGGCTGATCGGCGGCGTGCCTTGGCGCAATGATGGTAAATTGGCGACCAACCAGATGCAGAATGCGCCGAGGTAGCCGAGCGGGCCGGCCTTGATGCCGATCATCAAGGCCAGTGTGAGCAAGGCTAGTGGCCAGCTTGCCGGGTGTTCGGGAATGTGGCCGAAGAGCAGTGGTACGATCAACACAATCACCCCGGATACCGCTAACACGATGGCGATCCAGCGGCGCAAGCCGGTGGGTTGTTCAAAGACGAGATCGTTGCGATAAGGCGCTGGCGGCGGTGGAGTTAGTTCAAGCAAGTTAGAGGGCGGGGCAAAGTCGTAGCGTTGAGCCTGCCACGCGAGGGTGAGGCCGGTTTGGGCGGCTTGGGCGGCCAAGGCTGCTAATTCCGGCAGGCCGGCTAAGGGCGGTGGCAGTTGGGCCAGATCGGTTGGTGCGGCGGGGAGATAGATTGCCATATCCGCCGGCACTTCAACCCGCTGGCGAACAGTCATTGCACAAAGAATGCCGTATACCTGCCGGCCGCGGTAGGGATCGATCAGCATCGCATCGCGGAGTGTCAGCGGGCCAACCGCACGTTGAATCCATGCCGTCAGTAACTCATCGAGCAGGGCATGGCCGTCGGGGTCAAGTACCTGATCGAAGTCGCCGGCGCGCAAGCGAGCGCGAATCGCTTCGGGTGATTGGGTGCGGATGATTTCGATCACCTGTGCGCGGTTATAACTGACAATAGCAGGTTGAATCATAGCTGTGCTCTTGTGCTTGCGTCTGGCCCGGTAGGGTCAGGTTCGACGCCCAGCCTTTTGGCGTCGGCTTATGCATGCGTAGCCCTCTGGGTGGAATGGTGGCATGGAGCTAACCCATGTATGATAGCGCAGAGCGGTGCGGGTGTGTGCAGGTGCCGAGCATGAATGCTTGGTCTATGTATCTAGGCCACTCTCCCGCCGTGAAGAGGGAATAGTTTACCGCAGAGGACGCAGAGGATGATACCAATTCCCCTGCGTCCGTTGTTGGAGCCGACCAGCCGTCCGGCTCGCCAGCGTCGTGGCTATCCGTTTCTATGACCCATGGCTCGCCGCCGCTCGCCAGCGGGCCAAGAGATCGGGCAGATCGGTGACGATGAG
This sequence comes from uncultured Chloroflexus sp., assembly GCF_937951745.1. Lineage (GTDB taxonomy): Bacteria > Chloroflexota > Chloroflexia > Chloroflexales > Chloroflexaceae > Chloroflexus. The sequence continues at coordinate 3,231 of NZ_CALFBQ010000071.1, read as the reverse complement.
ATCAGGATGGATCGGGCCGGAAGTCGCTTCCGCCGCTGTGCTGACGCCGGTCAAGACCAATACCGATGGCATACCGGCGGCGATTGCGCCAGCAATGTCGGTGTCGAGCCGATCACCGACGACGAGGGTTTGGGCTGGGGTTACGCCGAGCATAGCCGCACCGATCAGAAACATCGTGGGAGCCGGTTTGCCGATGACCAGCGGCGTAACATCGGTGGCGGCGCTGAGAGCGGCGGCGATCGCACCGGCGCCGGGGATCAGTCCCTCTTCGCTGGGAAAGGTGCGGTCGGGGTTGGTGGAAATGAAGCGAGCGCCGCGCCGGATGTGCAGCGTTGCCCGCTTGAGCTGCTCGTAGGTGAGCGTAAAATCGGCCCCCTGCACGACCAACTCCGGCGCGTGATCATCCTCGACGAAGTGAGCGTCAGCGAAGAGCGCCTCGCGCAAGCCTTGCATACCAATCACAAACACTCGCGTGCCGGGTGGGTACTGCTCGCGCAGATAGCGGGCCGTGGCCTGTGCCGACGTGATCACGCGCTCAGCCGGCAGCGCGATGCCCATCGCCGCTAGCTTGGCCTCGTACTGCTGCGGCGTCATCGAGGCGTTGTTGGTGATGCAGGCGAAAGCGATCTGGCGTTCGGTCAAAAACTGCCACAGATCGGCTACACCGGGCAGCGGGGTTTGCCCCCGGTAGAGCACGCCATCCATATCGAACAACACGGCGCGGATGGTAGTGAAAGCGAGCATGCCCATCTCCCTTGTTACATTCGGTCGGGCGCGCGGATGCCCAGTAGGGCCAAGCCATTACGCAGAGCATTAGCCGTCGCTGCGACCAATTGCAGCCGGGCGGCGCGCAGGGCTGGCGTTTCGGCGCGCAAGACAGGGCACTGCTCGAAGAAGATACCGAATTCGCGGGCAGTGGTGTAGCACCAGTCGGCGATGACGAACGGCGCGTAGCGCGCGCCGGCCTCGCGTACCGCTTCGTGCAGGCGGGCCAGATGGCGGATCAGACGTTGCTCGCTGGGGTGGGTGAGCAAGGCAGGATCGGCAGCAGCCAGCGTTGCCCCTTCCTCGGCAGCGCGGCGTAGGATCGAACGGCAGCGCGCGTGCGAGTATTGCAGGTACGCTGCGCTATTGCCCTCGATCGAGAGCATGCGATCCCAATCGAGGGTGATGTTGCGGCGCGGGTCTTGATACAGATCGTTGTAGATCACCGCGCCAATGCCCACTGCCTCGGCGATAGCGGCCCGCTCTGCAGGCGGCAGATCGGCGCTCTTGGCATCGACCAAGGCGCGCGCTCGCGCTACCGCGTCGTCGAGCAGGGTTTCGAGGTAGACCATATTGCCCTTCTTGGTCGAGAGGGGCTGGCCATCGGGTGTGGTAATCACGCCGAAAGGTACATGCACCAATTCGACATCGCGGGCATAGCCCATCGCCCGCACTATCGCGAAGAGCTGGCGGAAGTGTAGTTCTTGGCGGGCATCGACCACGTAAATGATGTGTGACGGGTTAAACGCTTGGAGGCGGAATTTAATCGTGGCGATGTCGCGGGTCATATAGACGGTGCCGCCATCGTTGCGCTGGATGATAAACTTGGGCAGCTTATCGAGTTCGGCCACCACCGCGCCATCAACATCGCGGAAGGCTGCTTCGGAACGAAGCGCCTCTTCGATTACACCGGGCAGCATCGCCTCGTAGAAGCTTTCGCCATAGGCGTAATCGAAGCGGATGCCGAGCCGGTCGTAGTTACGCTGCGCCGCCCGCAGCGAGAGATCAACGCACCACTGCCAGAGCTCGCGGGCGGTTGGATCACCCTGTTCGAGCGCCAGCGACCAGCGTCGGGCCTCGTCTTCGAGGGCGGGATTGTCTTTCATCTCGGCGTTGTAGCGGGCATAGAGCGCCTCAAGTTCGGCCATCGCCGCTTCACCCTCGTTTTGCGGACGGCCATAGCGTTGCATTGCGGCCAAAATAATGCCAAACTGCGTCCCCCAATCGCCGAGATGGTTGTCGCCGATCACGCGATAGCCAAGCGCGCGGAAGATATGCACGAGCGCCTGTCCGATGATCGTCGAGCGGATGTGGCCGACGTGCATGCGCTTGGCGATGTTGGGCGAGGAATAGTCGATCACCACCGTGCGCCCGGCGCCATCGGCCACAGTGCCATACGCTTCACCGGCGGTCTCGATCTCGGTCAAGACAGCCGCCGCCAGCCGTTGCGGGTGCAGCGAGAAGTTGAGAAAGGCGCCGGTGGCCGTCACCTCACCGATCAGTGAGCTGGCGGGCGGCGCGATAGCGGCAGCGAGTTCAGCGGCCAGCTTTGCCGGATCAACGCCGAGCGTCTTGGCTGCCTTAAACGCGACAAAGGTGCGGTCGGCGGGAATATTCGGTTTAGGGGTTGTAATCTCGATAAGCTCGACCGGCACTTTGCCGGTGGCGGCAATCGCGTCTGTAATTTCGGTAATGAAGCGTTCGAGCGCGTAGCGCATAGTTCTGCTCCCTTATGCAATTCCGGCCTTTAGTATACCGTATCTTGCGCGGAACGCAGCGAGCAGCCGTCAAGACGTAATGTGCGCACAAGGCAAACCCTTGCCGGGCCGTTGCATTCTCTCTATGCTGCCGGCAAGATTGGCGGCGGTTGCGGCGTATACTGCTCGACGAAGAAGCCGCGCAATTGGCCACGAGCCGGGCTCGGACTGGTCTCGAACGCGATCAATTCGCACCCGCGCATATCGAGGGTGATAGTCTGCGCGCGACCGGGGCTATTCATATCGTAGAGGCTGATCACGCTGGTATCGGGGCTAGTTTCGTCGTAGCCAATCGCCAGTACTTGATGATTATCAAACGGCGAGCGGGAACTGCCGATTAAACAAATCGGCCATGGCTCGCCGGCGTCGATCTTGGCCTTCAGCGTGCGCCATTGGGCTTTGGTGCGTTCGAGCAGCCAGCCCGGACCGGCGAACGGCAATGGCATATGCAGCATTACCATCCACGCCAACAGTTGCGGCGCATTGGTGACAAAACTCTCGACCTGCCGCTGCCAGAGATAGTCACGCAACGCGCGCGAGCGAGGCGAGTCATCGAGTGGCAGATCGTTCCAATCCTTACCGCGCGGCAATGGCGTACCCGCGCGAAAATAGTCGGCAGCGGCGAACGCCATGCCGCCGCACATGCCATAATGGGTCGGCAGGTTGGCATCGGCCCACATATCGGCCACTCGCTGCACCATCCCGCTAA